>CAMLLU010000008.1 GCA_946480925.1 uncultured Rivibacter sp. | reverse complement strand
GTCAGTTCACGGCGCCTTCGGGCGCCGTTTTTTTGTGCCTTCACGTTCACGCGGCTGGGCAGACGGCAACATCCACGCGGCCGAGCTCACGGCCAGCACCGCGGTGCTGTACTTCCTGCACCAGCTGCTGGCCGGCTACGGCACAGATCGCGAGATCACCCACCTGCTCGACACACGTGCCCTCTACTTGGGCCTGATGGTGCCGCGCGAGCCGGGTGAATTCGGCGGCGAGTACTGCCGCCTCATGCCCGAAGGCCGGCTCGAAAACTACGACGGGCTCACCGTGCAGGTGAACCGCGACAAGGAAGGCCTGGACCTCAACCGCAACTTCCCGGGCTCATGGCGGCAGGAACACGAACAGGTGGGTGCGGGGCCTTACCCTGCCAGCGAACCCGAAGTGCGTGCCATGGTGGACTTCATCGTGAAGCACCCGAACATCGGCGCCGGTGTGAGCTTCCACACGCACAGCGGCGTGATCCTGCGGCCGCCGGGCACCGAGCCCGACGACGCAATGGCACCCGAAGACTTGTGGATGTACCAGCGCCTGTCGAAGCTGGGCGAGCAGCTCACCGGCTACCCGGCCGTCAGCGTGTTCCACGACTTCAAGTACCACCCGAAGGAAGTGATCACCGGCACGCAGGACTGGGTGTACGAGCACCTCGGCGCGTTCTTCTGGGTGGTGGAGATCTGGTCACCCAACAAGGAGGCCGGCATCACCGACTACAAGTGGATCGAGTGGTACCGCGACCACCCGGCGGAAGACGACCTCAAGCTGCTCAAGTGGAGCGACGAGCATTGCAACGGCCAGGCCCACGTGGACTGGTACCCCTTTGAACACCCGCAGCTGGGCCCGGTAGAGCTGGGCGGCTGGGACAAGATGAATTTCTGGCGCAACCCGCCGCCCCACTTGCGCGAGCGCGAAGCGGCGCGCTTTCCGAAGTGGCTCACGACGCTCGCGTTGTCATTGCCCAAGCTGGAGCTGCTGGCTGCCCGCGCCGAGCCGCTGGGCGAACGCAATGGCTGCCTGCAGTGGCGGCTGCAGGTGGACGTCGGCAATGCCGGCTACCTGCCGGCCTACATCAGCAAGCGCGGCCTCGCCCATCAACAGGCACGTGGTGTGGTGTTCGAACTGGAACTGCCTGAAAGCGCGGCGCTCGTGAGCGGCAAGCCACGCATCACCGGCCCGCAACTCGAAGGGCATGCGCCGAAATCTTCTATGCAGGCGTTCCTGCCGACGCGTGAGATCACAGCCGACCGGGCGCGCGCCGAATGGATCGTGCGCGCGCCGGCCGGCACCGTGGTGCAAGTGGTCGCGAAGGCCGATCGTGCCGGCACGGTGCGCACCAGCCTCAGCCTTCGTTGACACGCGGAACTACTGCTGCAGAGGTTCCGGTTCGACCTGCGTGGTGCTGCTCAATGCAGGCTCACCCGCGGGCGATGGCTCTTGCACCGCTATCGAGCCCTGGTCGCTCGACAAAGGCGACCCGTACGGGTCGCCTGCGGCCGTGGCATAGGCAGCAAGGTATTCCTCGTACCTCATGCCCTCCACAGTGTCAGCTGCCGCGACCTGCTGCTGGGTCTCCATGGTTGCCTGCTGCTCGCGTTCGGCCTGGAGGTTGGCAGCGACGATCTGGTCGTACTGCTCGGCGTTCTTCGCTTCGCGGCGGGCCAGCACTTCAGGTGACGGGCCCGAGCTGCTGTCGTCCAGCAGGCCTTCTTCGCGGGCCTGTGCCAGCTCGGCCTTCACTTCTTCGCGCGTGAGGCTGCCGGTCACTCCTTGCGGAGCCGCATCGACGCGGCCATGTTCTTCATCGAACGTGGCCGACCAACCCATCGCCCGGGCGGCCTTCGTCTCGGCCACCACCTCGGCACGCGTACGCGGCGTGTCGTGTTCAGCGGTCACCACGGCCGTCTGTTCCTGCCGTTGAGCATCGGACCCTGCCGCCGCATAAGCGGCCGGTGCGGACATGGCAGCCAGGGCAGCCGCCACCACCATCGACATTCGATATCGACGCAACATCATCGAACTCCTTTCCGTCGTTGAACACTGCGCGCTCGGCTGTGAAGCCGCACGCTGTCCTTGTGGGACAGCAGCGGCTCGCCTCAGGTTTCGCAACGGGATCGAAGAGATGTTGGGACTTGCAAGAAACCGGGTGCACAAGGCCGACAGGCCCTGTGCGTGAGGTCTGACAAGCGATCTTCAGCCTTGCTCGGCGATCTGCCGCAGCGCCTGCTCGAACACCTCGGGCGGCTGACCGCCGGAAATGAGATGCCTGTCGTTGACGATCACGGAGGGCACCGAATGGATGCCGTGGTCGAGGTAGAAGCGCTCGCGCTGCTTCACGTCGTCGGCATGGGCGCCGCTGGCCAGCACTTCGCGTGCCTTGGCTGCATCGAGCCCTGCATTGGTCGCAAGTTGCACCAGCACGTCGTGGTCGCTCGGGTTCTTGCCATGCGTGAAGTAGGCTTCCAGCAGCGCCTGCTTCAACGGCAGTTGCCGGCCCTCCAGCTCGGCCCAGTGCAACAGGCGGTGCGCGTCGAAGGTGTTGTAGGTGCGCGAGCGCTTGCCCATGTCGAAACGAAAACCGAGCGCCGCGCCGCGTTGGCGGATGTTTTCCTGGTTGGCCTCGATCTGCTGCGCGTCGATGCCGTACTTCTGGCCCAGGTGCTCGACGATGTCCTGCCCCTGTGGGCCCATCTGCGGGTTCAGCTCGAAGGGCTGGAAGTGCAGCTCGGCACTCACCTGCCCATCCAGCCGTGCCAGCGCGGTTTCAAGGGACTTCAGCCCGATGGCGCACCACGGGCACACCACGTCGGACACGAAGTCGATCTTCAGTTGCTTCATGCGGTTCTCGTGAGGTATTGGACGCGGCAGGGTAACGCGTGAGTGCGACCCCCTGGCATGGGTGGGCATTGCGGATGGCGAGCTCTGCTTGCCGCCTATCACGGCGCGATGCGCGGGCGCAGTCACTGAACGTAGCTGTCGCCCTGGTGCGACAGCCCCTGGGGAACTCTCCCCAGATGAGGCAAGCCCCGTGGCAGAGAATGCCTGCTCTCGCTTCGAGGGAGTCCACGCCACATGCAGCTCACCATCAACGGGCGGCCGCACGAGCTGCCCGACGCCCACATCGACCCGGCCATGCCCCTGTTGTGGGCCCTGCGCGACGTGCTGCAGCTCACCGGCACCAAGTTCGGCTGCGGCATAGCCGCCTGCGGTGCCTGCACCGTGCGGCTCGACGGCGAAGCGGTGCGCTCCTGCGTGACGCCGCTGTCGGCAGTGCAGGGCCGCGCCATCCAGACCATCGAAGGGCTCGCCGACCCGCAGACGGCGGCCGCCAAGGGCTCGCCCTGCGGCCCGGCGCTGCAGCGCGCCTGGGTGCAACACCAGGTGCCGCAGTGCGGCTATTGCCAGAGCGGCATGTTGATGGCCGCCGCCGCACTGCTCGACAAGAACCCCAAGCCCAGCGACCGCGACATCGACACGGCCATCACCAACCTGTGTCGCTGCGGCACCTACCCCCGTGTGCGCGTCGCCATCCACAGTGCGGCGCAAGAGCTGGCGAAGCCGGCTTCGAAGAAGGCCGTGGCATGAGCGAGATGAAGAACCGATCCATTGAAGGATCTTCGGCCTTTGCTTCTGTGGAGCAGCCCGCATGAAACGCCGTCACTTGCTGCTGGGCGGTGCCGCGGTTGGCGGCGCGCTGCTCGTGGGCTGGGGGCTGATGCCGCCACGCTCGCGCATCGGCGGCCGCGACCTGCTGGCCGCCTCGCAAGGTGAGGTGGCGCTCAACGGCTGGATCAAGATCGCCGCCGACGGCACCGTGATGCTCGCGATGCCGCGCAGTGAAATGGGGCAGGGCATCCACACAGCGCTGGCACAGCTGGCGGCCGAAGAAATGAGCGTCTCGCTCGACCAGGTGCAGCTGGTGCAGGCCGGGTACGAGGCGCTGTACGGCAACGTCGAGATGTTCGTCGGCAGCCTGCCCTTCCACCCGCACGACAGCGAGCCGGGCCGCGAGACCGACGCCGTGAAGGCCGGCCGCTGGTTCGTCGCCAAGCTGGCGCGCGAACTGGGGGTCAATGCGACGGGTGGCTCTTCGAGCGTGGCCGATGCGTGGGGGCCGATGCGTTGGGCCGCGGCCACGGCACGCGCGCAGCTGGTGAATGCCGCATCGCTGCGCTGGAAGCTGCCGGCCGACGAGATCGACGTGACCAGCGGCATCGTGAGCCATGCCTCGGGATCGAGGGCGCATTTCGGCGAGCTGGTGAAGCAGGCCTCGGCCACGCCGGCCGGCGACGTGGAGCTGCGGGCACGCGAACACTGGCGGCTGATCGGCCGACCGCTGCCGCGCATCGACGTGCCGGCCAAGAGCAGCGGCAAGGCGGTCTTCGGCCTCGACGTGCGGCCCGAAGGCCTGCTGTATGCAGCCGTGCGCATGTGCCCGATGCTGGGCGGTGCGCCGCGGCGCATCGTCAACGAAGACGAGGTGCTGCGCCGCACGGGCGTGGAGCGCCTGGTGCGCCTGCCCGCGGCCGCAGGCTCCACGGCGGGCGTGGCCGTGATCGGCCGCAGCACGTGGCATGCGCGTCAGGCAGTAGAGGCCTTGCAGATCGAATGGGCGCCGCCGTCGGTGGGCACGCTCGACTCGGCCACGATCCTGCAGCAGCTCGAAGCGCAGGCGCGCGAAGCCGCGCAGCACGAGGGCGGCTTCGCCTTCTACAAGCGCGGCGACGTGAATGCCGCCGAAGCCGGCACGGCACGCACGCACGAGGCGGTGTACCGCGCGCCGTATCTCGCGCACGCGGCGATGGAGCCGATCAACTGCACCGCGCAGGTGAAGGACGGCCGAGTCACCGTGTGGGCGCCCACGCAGGTGCCCGGCTTCGCGCGCGCCCTGGCGGCTCGCGCAGCCGGCGTGCCTGAAAGCGCGGTGACTGTGAACGTGACGCTGCTGGGCGGCGGCTTCGGCCGCCGGCTCGACGTCGACTTCGTCGCGCAGGCCGTGACGGTGGCGCAGGAGGCCGGCGGCCGCCCGGTGCAGCTGGTGTGGTCGCGAGAAGAAGACACGACGCACGACTTCTACCGCCCCGCCGGCGTGGCCGTGCTCAAGGCCACGCTCGACGCGCAGGGCCAGCTGCAGAGCCTGCGCTTCACGAGTGCCGGCGACGCCATCACGCCGCGCTGGCTCGAACGCGGCCTGCCGCTGCTGGCGGGCCCGGTGGACATGCCGGACAAGACCACGATGGAAGGCCTGTTCGACCTGCCCTACGACGTGCCGCATCAGCGCATGGCCCATGTGACCACGAAGAGCGGCGTGCCCATCGGCTACTGGCGTTCGGTGGGCCATTCGCACAACGCGTTCTTCAGCGAAGGCTTCATCGACGAGCTCGCACGCGAAGCGAAGCAGGACCCTGTGGCCTTCCGCCTTTCGCTGCTGAAGGACATGCCGCGCCATGCCGCCGTGCTGCGCCTCGCCGCTGAAAAGGCCGGCTGGAACGCGCCATTGCCGCGGGGCCGTGCACGCGGCGTGGCGCTGCATGAAAGCTTCGGCTCCATCGTGGCCGAGGTGCTGGAGATCTCGCTCGACGAAGGCGCAAGGCAGCCGCGCGTGCACCGCGTGGTGTGCGCCATCGACTGCGGCACCGTGGTCAACCCCAACATCGTGGCGCAGCAGATGGAAAGCGGCGTGATCTTCGGGCTCACCGCGGCCTTGCACGGCCGCATCGACATTGCCGGCAGCGTGGTGCAGCAGACCAACTTCCCGAGCTACCCGCTGCTCGCGCTGAAGGACACGCCGATCATCGAGACGCACATCGTGCCCAGCACCCATGCGCCCACCGGTGCGGGCGAACCGGCCACGCCCCCCGTGGCGCCCGCGCTGGCCAATGCACTCTTCGCCCTGACCGGCAAGCGCCTGCGCGAGCTGCCGCTGAGCCTCTGACGGCGGCGCCGCCGCCACTCGCGAAACCGGCCGCCAATCACGGCGGCTTTTTCATAGCGCTCGCAAACCCCTAGCCCCGCAGGCCACTTTCGGCTTGAATGCACACATGTTTTGTATACAAACTATGGGCACGAACGGCACACAACCGTCGCCGACCGGCCCGGGTGGAGGAGACAAACCTCCCGGGACCGAACCGCCCCAAGCTGCGAGGATTGCAATGAACACCACAGCCCTGGCCGACAGCGCGGCAAGCGCCCAGCCCACCCCGGCGCACCCCGCTCACGAGAGCAACGCCTTGATCAAGCCCGGCTACCACGACCGGCTCACCAACGAGGACCTGGCGCCGCTGAAGAGGCAGACCTGGGGTCAGTACAACATCTTTGCGTTCTGGATGTCCGACGTGCACAGCGTGGGCGGCTACATCACCGCCGGCAGCCTGTTCGCGCTGGGCCTGTCGAGCTGGCAGGTGCTGGTGGCGCTGCTGGTGGGCATCTGCATCGTGCAGTTCTTCTGCAACCTGGTGGCCAAGCCCAGCCAGGTGACGGGCACGCCCTATCCGGTGATCTGCCGTGCTTCGTTCGGCGTGCTGGGGGCCAACATCCCGGCCGTGATCCGCGGGCTCATCGCGGTGGCCTGGTACGGCATCCAGACCTACCTCGCCTCGGCCGCCTTCATGGTGGTGGCGCTGCACTTCTTCCCGCAGTGGGCGCCGTATGCCGACGTGGCCCAGCACGGCTTCGCCGGCCTGTCCACCCTGGGCTGGGTCGCCTTCATGGTGATGTGGGTGCTGCAGGCCTTCGTGTTCTGGCACGGCATGGAATCGATCCGCCGCTTCATCGACTGGGCCGGCCCCGCGGTGTACGTGGTGATGGGCCTCTTGTGCGGCTGGCTGGTGTGGAAGGCCGGCTGGAGCAACATCAACATGAACCTGGGCGGCGTCAAGTTCCAGGGCTGGGATGCGCTGCCGGTGATGATGAGTGCCATCGCACTGGTGGTGAGCTACTTCAGCGGCCCGATGCTGAACTTCGGCGACTTCTCACGCTACTCGAAGAGCTTCGACGCAGTGAAGAAGGGCAACTTCTGGGGCTTGCCGGTCAACTTCCTGTTCTTCTCGCTGCTCACCGTCATCACCACTGCCGCCACGCTGCCGGTGTTCGGCGAGCTCATCACCGACCCGGTGCACACCGTGAGCAAGATCGACAGCACCACCGCCGTCGTGCTGGGCGCGCTGACCTTCATGGTGGCCACCATCGGCATCAACATCGTCGCCAACTTCGTGTCACCTGCCTTCGACTTCTCGAACGTCGCACCGCAGCGCATCAGCTGGCGCACCGGCGGCATGATCGCCGCGGTGGGCTCGGTGTTCATCACACCCTGGAACCTCTACAACAACCCCGAGGTGATCCATTACACGCTCGACGTGCTGGGCGCCTTCATCGGCCCGCTGTTCGGCATCCTCATTGCCGACTACTACCTCGTGCGCAACCAGCGCGTGAAGGTCGACGACCTGTACTCGATGAGCCCCAAGGGCGAGTACTGGTACAGCAACGGCTACAACAAGCTCGCCATCGCGGCGCTGGTGCCGTCTGCAGCCATGCCGATGCTGTGCGTGTTCATCCCGGCCTGGCGGCCCGCGGCGAACTATGCGTGGTTCATCGGCATGGGGCTGGGATTCGTGTTCCATGCGCTGCTGAACCGCAAGCGCTGAGCAAGGAAAGCACGCCCGTGAAGATCAAGATCATCAACCCCAACACCACGTGGAGCATGACCGAGAAGATGGCCGCGAGCGCGCGTGCCGTCGCGCGGGCCGGCACCGAGATCGTGGCGGTGAGCCCCGGCATGGGGCCGGCTTCCATTGAAAGTCACTACGACGAGGCGCTGGCCGTGCCCGGCTTGCTGCAGGAAGTGGCGCGGGGCGAGCGTGAGGGTGTCGATGGCTACGTGATCGCCTGCTTCGGCGACCCGGGGTTGCTGGCGGCACGCGAGTTGGCGCGTGGGCCGGTGGTGGGCATCGCCGAAGCCGCCATGCACATTGCGAGCTTCATCGGCAGCCGCTTCAGCGTGGTCACGACGCTGGGGCGCACCACCGGAATCGCGTGGCACCTGGCCGAGGCCTACGGCATGAAGCGTTTCTGCGCGAACGTGCGGGCTTGCGAGCTGCCCGTGCTGGAGCTGGAGCGGCCCGGCTCGAATGCCCGTGCGTTGATCACCGACGAGTGCCGGCGTGCGCTGGACGAGGACGGCGCCGATGTGATCGTGCTCGGCTGTGCTGGCATGACGGATTTGTGCGAGGCGATCTCGCATGAGATCGGGGTGCCGGTCATCGATGGGGTGGCGGCAGCGGTGCAGTTGGTCGACTCGCTGGTGAGTCTGGGTCTCAAGACGGCCAAACGTGGGTCGCTGGCAGCGCCGCCTGCAAAGCCCTACAGCGGCGTGCTGCAGGGCTTCGCATTGCAGGATGGGGGGTTGAAGCAGGTGGCTTAAGTCCGCCTCCTCGCGACGATATGGCAAGTCGTTCCAATATGCTCAAAGGTCAAGCTGGAACATGTTGTCGTCCGAACGCACGCGCTTCGGCGGCAACTCCGGCGCCCGCTGGGCGGCCTTGCGGATGCTCCCGACACGCTCCGTGGAAGCGCGGTAGTCCAACGGAAACTTCGACTTGAACTTGTCCTCGATCATCTTCGCCGCGTCAGCGTCTGGCAGGGCCTCACCGGTCATCTGCCGCACGAAGCGGCCGGCACCCTCCACGGTGCGCGGCGTCATCGGCAGGGTGAACGAGTAAGGCGTATTGGCCAGGTGGAGGTCGCTGGCATCCGCTGCCCGCAGCGGCGCAATGGCGTCCAAATGGAACACGCCGGAGGGGTTTTCGCCGGTCCGCCGATCGGCCTTGTAGTTGGGGTCGGGCTCCGGTGCCTTGGCCGACACCACGCCGACGGTGCTCTGCGCCGTGTCCAGCAGCGCGCCCCGGCCCGTCGCCACGAAGATCGCGTCCGGCACGGGCTTGCCGGTCAGCGGATCTCCCATGCCACGGGACTTGCCGGCGATGAGCCCCTCCTCGCGAATGGCGCGCAGGTTCCGTCCGTCCGTCCGGTGGGCATAGCAGTCGAAATCCGCAGCCTTGGCCGGCTTGGCGTCCCGGGCCGGAAGAGCCAGCTCATCACCGAGCCGGCTCTTCCGGGGGCGGATGCTGAACTGGCCGGGCTCCTGCGCCCCCGGCACCGAGGGTTGGGAAATCCGCCCTCCTTGAGAAAACTGGGTGGCCAGCAACTCCATTTCCGACGTGAAGGCGGAAGCCTGGACGGGATTGAAACCAACGACTCTTTTCATACTGCTCTTTCGAGAACGTCAAACAGGCCCCGTGGTCAACGGCGCCTGCATGGCTGCCGCGGACCACGACGGTGCGTCTTCCACACCTTCGATGGGCCAGCTGACTGGCTCAATGGCGTGGGACGTCCGGGAGATCGGCATGGTGAGCCTGGGGGTTGCTGCGTGGAGCCCGATGCAGGACCTCATCGAGCCAAAGTTAAAGGAGCCCATGGACTCGCACCGCAACCACCCGAAGCCGCATCGCACCGAGCGAAGCACGGCGACCCGGCACCGTGCTTCGCGTCTGTCACGAAGACACCTGCCGGGACGGCCCCCAACCAACCATGGCATCGACAAGACACCCCGGCAAAAGCACAACGACAAAGACCGCTCCATAGAATCCCAGGCATGCCGCGCAAGCCAGCCGCCCCACCCCAGCCTTCATCCGACGACGACACGGAAGCCCCCGACCGCGGCCCCACGGTAGAAACCATCGCCACCGACATCGCCGCCGCCATCGTCGACAAGCGCCTCCCCCCCGGCACCCGCCTGCGCGAGGAAGCCCTCGGCCGCGTCTACGCGGTCAGCCGCACCAAGATCCGCGCCGCCCTGCTCGTGCTGTGGCGCGACAAGCTCATCGAGATGGTTCCCGACAAGGGGGCCTACGTCAGCAAGCCCAGCGTCGAAGAAGCGCGCCAGCTCTTCGCCGTGCGCCGCGTGCTCGAAGCTGAAGTGGTGCGCCTGTTCATGGCGCGCGCGAAACCGGCCGACTACCGCGAGCTCGAGCAGCACGTGCGCTTCGAACGCAATGCCCTCGGCTCGCATGCCACCGCGGCCGCCACGCCAGCACGCGAGCGCCTGCTCGGCGACTTCCACGTGCTGCTGGCCGAGGCCTGCGGCAACCGCGTGCTGGCAGAAATGGTGCGCGAGCTGGTGGCGCGCAGCTCGCTCATCGCCATGCTCTACCAGAGCAGCAACGACGCCACCTGCTCCACGCACGAACACGCCGACTTCCTGCAGGTGTGCCGCAAGGGCAATGTCGAGGCAGCAGTGAAGCACATGATCGAGCACCTCGACCGCGTGGAAGCCACGCTGAAGCTCGACCCGACGGCCGGCAGCAGCGACCGCAGCCCCGACCTCGTGAAAGCGCTACTGAGCTGACGCCGCCGATGAGGCCACGTGGCGGCGCTGCTTCACCCAGCGCAGCACCACGTCTTTCAGGCGCTGCGACTCGACCGGCTTGGTGACGAAGTCGTTCATGCCCACCGCCAGAGCATGCTGCTGCTCGGCCACCAGCGCCGCGGCGGTGAGCGCCACGATGGGCAGGGCCTGCATGTCCCAGCGTTCGCGCAGGCGCACGGTGGTTTCGTCGCCCGACAGGCGCGGCATGTGCACGTCCATCAGCACCAGGTCGAGCCCGCGTGCATCGGGCTGGCTGCATTCGCGGTTCACGACGTCGATGGCCTCGTAGCCGTCGCCGGCCTGCAGCACCTCCACGCCCCATTGCCGCAGCATCGACTCGGCGATCAGCATGTTGACCGGGTTGTCTTCGACCACCAGCACGCGTGCACCGGCCAGCGCCTGGTCGCCACCCATGCCATTGGCAGCTTCCGCCGTGGCCGGGGCGGCCAGCGCGTCGGCCGCCGTCGCCGCAGGCAGCGGCAGTTCCACCCAGAACTCGCTGCCGTCACCCAGCGTGCTGACCACGCCGACCTCGCCGCCCATCAGCCTGGCCAGCTCCCGGGAGATGGCCAGGCCCAGGCCAGTGCCGCCGTAGCGCCGCGTCACCGATTCGTCGGCCTGCACGAAAGGCTGGAACAGCCGCGCGTGCGTGCCGGCGTCGATGCCGGGGCCGGTGTCGCGCACCGTGAAGCGCACGCGCTCCCCCGCGGCCGGCACCACCTGCACCGACACGCTGCCGTGCGCAGTGAACTTGAGCGCGTTGCTCAGGAAGTTGTCGAGGATCTGCCGCAGCCGCACGGCATCGCCCAGCACGCGCTCGGGCAAGGCCGCATCGAGCTCGAGCGTGAGCGCCAGCCCGCGCTGCTGCGCCACGGCCTCCTGCGCATAGGTCACCGCCGCGCACAGGGCCTTCAGGTCGAAGGGCTGGTGCTCCAGGTCCAGGCGGCCGGCTTCGATCTTCGAGAGGTCGAGGATGTCGTTGATGACCGCCGACAACGCACGGGCGCTGTCCACCAGCCGCGCCAGGTATTCGGTGCGCCGCGCCTCCGGCAGGTCGGGGTTGCGCGCCAGTTCGGCCAGGCCCATCAGACCGTGCAGCGGCGTGCGGATCTCGTGGCTCATGTTGGCCAGGAAGGCGCTCTTGGCACGGCTCGCGGCCTCGGCGGCATCGCGTGCGCTGGCCAGCTCGCGGTCCACGCGGCGGCGTTCGGTGATGTCTTCGAGGATCCAGATCGTGCCGCCGCGGCGGCCGTTGTCCAGCCCCACGCTTTGCGCCCGCACGCGGCACCAGAAGCGGCTGCCGTCGCGGCGGTGCATGTGCCATTCGCCGTCGAGCGGGCGGCCTTCGGCGAGCAGCGAGATCGAACGTGCCACGACGTCGGCGTGTTCTTCCGGGCCGCTCCACAGCGCCGACACCGGCTGGCCCGCCAGGCTGCCCACCGGCCAGCCCATCATCTCTTCGAAGCGGCGGTTCACGCGGCGGAACTTGCGGTTGCGCGTGAAGGCGATGCCCACCGAGGCATTCGCCAGGATGGCCTCGTGCTCGCTGCGTTCGGCCTCGCGCTCGGTCACGTCGCGCGAGATCGTCACCATGCACGGCAGGCCGTCGAGGTCGAACACCGCGGCCGACACGCTGACCGCGAGCTCGCGGCCGGAGCGGTCGCGGTAGGTGGTGGGCAGGTCCTGCACCAGGCCGTTGCCGGTCTTCAGCGCGGACACGAGGCGCTCGCGCTCGGGCGGCGTGAGCAGTCCCATCTCCAGCGGCGTGCGGTTGAGCACCTCGGCCGCGCTGTAGCCGCTCACGCGCTCGAACATCGGGTTCACCAGCAGGTAGCGGCCGGTGGCCAGCACGGTGATGGCAATGACGTCGGGGCTGGCGGTGAACAGCCGCGACAACATCGCGCCGGACTGCAACAGCGCGCGCTCGCTGTGGCGCAGCTCGCTCACGTCGAGGTAGATCGATTCACACGCCGGGCCGTCGTCGAGCTCCACGCGCGAGCTGGCCACGGTGACGTAGACGGTGCTGCCGTCGCAGCGCGTGAGCTTGAAGTCCGCCGGCTCGATGGTGCCGCCCGGCGGCAGACTCATCGCACGTGCGAGGCGCTGACCCATCCTTTCATGGTCGGCCGGGTCGTAGTGGGTTTGCAGCAGCTGGCCGGCCAGCTCCGGCGCCTGGGCATAGCCGAGCAGGCGCGACGCCGCGTCGTTGGCCATCAGCACACGGCCATTGCGATGGATCACCACTGCGAGCGGCGAGCGCTCGAACAGGTTGCTGTAACGCAACTCGTGCGACTGCACCTGCGCCGCGCTGCTCTTGACCACGGCGTCGACCACGAACGCGGTGGCCGCGCCGCAGGCGATCATGAACAGGTGCCACGAGGCGCGCAACCACACGATGCCCGAGATTCCCGGCACTGCCGGCTGCGGCCCCCACACCGCCAGCGCGAGCACCAGCGCCGAGCAACACAGCGCGAGCATCAACGCCTGCGACAGGCCGACCAGCAGGCCGGCCAACGCCACCAGCAGCGCGAACATGCCCAGTACCGCCATCTGCAGGCCCGTGCCGGCGATCACGGCCATTGCGGCCAGCGTCATGGCGCCCGCAGACAGCGCCACCATGAAGACCGCGCCCTGCCGATGCTGCGGGACGTGCCGCCGACCGGCCCACAGAAGGGCCACCGCCAGCAACGCCACCGGCGCGGCCGCCGGCATGCTGGAAGCGACGCCGTGCCGATGGAAGCCCCACAGGATCAGCAGTGCAGCGAAGCCCGTGAGGGCTGAGCTCAGCAGGAAAAAGGCGCGCACGACGCGCGGCGGAATGACGTAGCGCGGCGCGGAAAACTGCAAGAAGCGCAACAGCGGCATGTGGGTGGCTGAGGCTCGAGGCGGACCCAGTGTATCGGCCGCCCTTCGCGGCCCGCCCCCAGCAATACCCGCAGCGCGGCGGTGCTACTTCACACCACGTGCGACGTTCAACACCTCGCGCGTGCGACGCGCTGCCTCGCGTGCGGCTTCGGCGAAGTCGTCACCATGGCTTGCATACAGCACGGCACGCGAGGAGTTCACGGCGATGAGGCCCGACGTGCTGCCTTCACGGCCGCGCCAGCCGGCACGCACCGTGGCCTCTGCATCACCACCTTGAGCGCCCACGCCAGGAATGAGCAGCGGCAGGTCGGGTGCCAGTTCACGCACACGCGCAATCTCTTCGGGGAAGGTGGCGCCCACCACGAGGCCCAGCTGGCCGTTGGTGTTCCACTGGGTCTGCGCCAGGCGTGCAATGTGTTCGTACACGCGGGGCTGGCCGTCCACGTCGTGCAGGCGCTGGTTCTGCAGGTCGCTGCCGCCCGCATTCGACGTGCGGCACAGCAGGATGGCGCCCTTGCCCGGGTAGCGCAGGTAGGGCTCGACGGAGTCGAAGCCCATGAACGGCGACAGCGTCACCGCGTCGGCCTGGTAGCGCTCGAAGGCTTCCTTGGCGTATTGCTCGGCGGTGGAGCCGATGTCGCCGCGCTTGGCGTCGAGGATCACCGGCACGTCGGGCGCCACGCGGCGCATGTGCGCCATCAGCTGCTCGAGCTGGTCTTCGGCGCGGTGCGCGGCGAAGTAGGCGATCTGCGGCTTGAAGGCCAGCACCAGGTCCTTCGTGGCGTCGACGATGCGCGCGCAGAAGTCGTAGATGCGGCCCGCATCGCCCTTCCACGCGCCGGGGAACTTGCCCGGTTCTGGGTCCAGCCCCACGCACAGCAGCGAATCGTTGAGATGGGAGGCTTGGGCTAGGCGGGTGATGAAGCTCATGGGCGCGATTGTAGGAAGCCGGGTACGCGGACTGGCCTTTCAGCGGCCGGGCTGCGCCTTGACCGGTGCCAGCACCTCGCTCCACGGCTTGCGCGCCAGCGCCTTGACCTTGTCGCCCACCCACAGCTGCGGGTTCGACGGCGGCGTGAGCTGCATCGTCTTCTCGCGTTCTGCCACGCGTTGCGCGCCGCGCGCGAACCACTGCTCGATGTTCAACGAGGCGTCGAAGTCACCGCTGAAGAGCTCGTCGATGAAGTAGGTGTTGCGGCTCTCCGGCTCGCAGCCGAACGACGAGGTGCGCTCCGACGCGGCGGTGATGATGATGCGGTTGGGCTGCTCCAGCAGCGGTATCAGCGAGCCTGAATAGCAGGCCGAGATGATGAGCAGCGTGGGTGTCGTGTCGCCCAGCGGGGCCAGCCATTCGCGCAGCTCGCTCACGTGCACGCTGCTGTTGTCGCTGCGGGAGCGCGCCGCCGACAGGTAGCCGACGTGGCCGTGCGAGGTGAGCAGCACCACGGCCAGCGACCCCGGCGCCGCGTCGCCGGACACCAGCGTGCCGGCTTGCGCGAGCATCTGGCGCAGCGAACGCGCCGTCACCTCGGGGCCGGCTTGCCGTCGCAGTCCGTTGGCGAGGTGCAAGGTGGCCATCTGCGGCACCTGTGAGCGGAACACCTGCTCGACCAGCTTCACGTCGCCGACGAAGGCCGTGGACGACGCATCCATCGCGGCGCTCGCCAGCACGAAGCGGTGGAGTCCGGCCTTTTCGGCCGTGCTGCGCGCCTGTTCGTACTGAGCGGCCAGCGAAACGCCGTGATGCGCCCCGGCCGGCGAGGCGGCCAGCAAGCCCAGCGCCCATGCGGCGACGAAGGCGCGCAAGCAGAACATCGGCCTCACGTGATGCGCTCGACCAGGTGGCTGCGGTGGGCCGGCGCCTCGAAAGGCTCGGGCCAGAACTCCACGATGCGCGTGATGCGCCCGTCTTGCACCGTGAAGAACGACAGCGCTCGGCCTTGCTGCACGCCGTCGGTCACGCTCACGTCCGAAACGGCACGCGAGCCCTCGCCGAACAGATCGTTGACGGCGAAACGCCACGGCCCGTGTGCCGGGTATTCGCTGTTCATCGCAGCGAAGTTGTCGCGCCCGCGGATGCGTTCGCCCGACTGCGGCCACTCGAGCACGAAGTCGTCGGCCAGCACCGTGCCGACCGACGTGAAATCGTTGCTGGCCATGAGCCGCCAGAACTCTCGGATCACCCCGGTCGTCGCGGCAGTCGTCATGGCGGCGCTGGCAGCGATGACTTCAGCGGATGCGCCGCGCCAGCTCGGCCGCGCGGCCGATGTAGTTGCCCGGCGTCATCTCGCGCAGGCGGGCCTTTTCGGCCTCGGGCAGCTCCAGCGTCTCGATGAAGGCGGCGATCGCTTCGCGCGTGATCGCCTTGCCGCGCGTGAGCTCCTTCAGGCGCTCATACGGGTTGGGCAACGCGTAGCGGCGCATCACGGTCTGGATGGGCTCGGCCAGCACTTCCCAGGCGGCGTCGAGGTCGGCGGCGAGCGCGGCCTCGTTCACTTCGAGCTTGCCCAGGCCGCGGGCCAGCGAGTCGTAGGCCAGCACGGCATAGCCCAGGGCCACGCCCATGTTGCGCAGCACGGTCGAATCGGTGAGGTCACGCTGCCAGCGGCTGATGGGCAGCTTTTGCGAAAGGTGCGCGAGCAGCGCGTTGGCCAGGCCCAGGTTGCCCTCGGCGTTCTCGAAGTCGATCGGGTTGACCTTGTGCGGCATGGTCGAGCTACCGATCTCGCCGGCCTTGGTGCGCTGCTTGAAGTAGCCCAGGCTGATGTAGCCCCACACGTCGCGCGACCAGTCGATCAGGATGGTGTTCGTGCGCGTCACCGCGTCGAACAGCTCGGCCATGTAGTCGTGCGGCTCGATCTGGATGGTGTAGGGGTTGAAGGTGAGGCCCAGTTGCTGCTCGACCACGCGCAGGCTGAAGGCTTCCCAGTTGACATCGGGGTAGGCCGCGAGGTGCGCGTTGTAGTTGCCCACCGCGCCGTTCATCTTGGCCAAAAGCTTCACGTCGGCGATGCGTGCACGTGCGTTGCGCAGGCGGGCCACGACGTTGGCGATCTCCTTGCCCACGGTGGTGGGGCTGGCCGTCTGGCCATGCGTGCGGCTGAGCATGGGCAGCGCCGCCAGCCCGGCCGCCATGCCGGCCAGCGTGTCGACGAGGCCATCGATGGCCGGCAGCAGCACCTGCTCGCGCGCGGCCTTGAGCATGAGGCCGTGGCTGGTGTTGTTGATGTCTTCCGAAGTGCAGGCAAAGTGCACGAACTCGCTCGCCTTCTGCAGCTCGGGCTGGCCTTCGAACTTGGACTTGATCCAGTACTCGACCGCCTTCACGTCGTGGTTGGTGGTCTTTTCGATGTCCTTGATGGCCTGGGCGTCGGCCTCACCGAAACCGCTGACCAGGGCACGCAGCTGCTGGCGGCTCGCTTCGCTCAACGGCGCGAACTCGGGCAGCCCGGCGTCGGACAGCGCGATGAACCACTCGATCTCGACCTGCACGCGGCGGTGCATGAGGCCGAACTCCGACAGCAGCGGGCGCAGCGCGGCCACCTTGGCGGCATAGCGGCCGTCGAGCGGCGACAGGGCGGTGAGGGCAGAGAGGGAGGCAGTCATGGCAGGGGCGCGCGACGGCGCGGCAGGCAGGCGGAAAACGAGCCCCGAATTGTAGGCGGCGCCCCGTTTGGCCCCGCTGGGCGGGCTCGAGCGACCAGACGGCGCTGTCTGGTGCCCGGTGGGGCGCACGCGGGGCCGTATTGCTCGCAAACCCCTTGGCGCACGGGTGCCGAGCTGCCTAGATTGCGCAGGCCATCACACCACACCGGAGAGGGAAGGATTGAAGGATGAAGCGCTTGTGCTCGTCGCTGTGCGCCGCCGCGGCTTGCCTGCTGCTGCCGGCGCTCGCTGGCTGCCTCGACAGGGACAGCATCGCCACCATTCCCGATGCCGAGAACCAGCTGTTCACGCCGGACGGGAGGCTCATCGTCACCGGCGGCACCGGCGTGTTCGAGATCGCGGGCAAACGCCGAGCCGCCTCGCGAAAGCGCGCAATGCGCTCGGCATCGGCCGGGTGGCTCGAGAACGCAATGCCCAGTGCCGATTCCTCGCGCGGCTTTCCGGGTTCGCCTTTTTTCTCGCCCTTGGACCCGCCCTTGCCGGCGGCCTTTTCATCGGCCCAGGTGCCGATCTTCTCGAAGAACACCACCATCGCCTCGGGCGAGAGACCGGCTTCTAACATGATGCGGATGGATTCACCGTCGGCCTCGCGCTCGGCATCGCGCGAATAGCCGGCATGGCCCAGCAGCACCGGCAAGCCGGCGAACAGGCCGCTGAAGTCGCCGAAGGCGAGGCTGGACACCGCGCTCAGCACGGTGACCTGCACCAGCGCCCGCATGCCGTGCCGGTGCCGCACGTGCCCCAGCTCGTGCGCCAGCACACCGACGATGGCGTCTTCGCGCCCTTCCACCAGCGTGACCAGCTCGTCGGTCATCACGATGTGGCCGCCCGGCAGCGCAAAGGCATTGGGCCCGAGCCTGCTCTTGTGGAAGCGCAGCGTGTAGGCCGGCGCTTCGCCCGGCGCAAAGGCCGACTGCACCGCGCGATCGAACGCCGCGCGCAGGCGCTGTTGCTGGTCCATCGGCAACTGGGTCGGCACGAGCCACTCGTCGGGCAGCGACTCCAGCGCCACCTCGCCGATCTTCTCGTCCACCGAGTGAGGCACCAGCGCCACCACCCCGCGCGACAGCAACGGCAAACCCCACACGTACATGCCACCCACCAGCAGCACCAGCACCGCCACCGCGCCAAGCACCCAGCGCCAGCTGCTTTCGGCACGCGACACGGCAGAGGCCTTGAGCCCGGAGGCCTCGGCCCAGGCGTCCCAGGCGGCGCCATCGGCACATTGCAGCGAGGCACCGTTGGCAAAGTGCGCCAGCCGCGCGCCACGCTGGCCGCGAGGCGGCCACTGCACCTGCGCGAGCGGCACTGCAATGGCGATGCCGCTGCCGCGCAGGTAAAGCTGGCTTCCGCTCACATGCGCCCGCACGCGGTGCGCACGGGCATGCCGGCCGTCGAAGTAGTCGGCCTCGATCTGCGACGTGGGCGCTGCCGTTGCGGTGTTCACCAGCCGAAGTCCAGCCCGAACAGGTCTTCGCCCATGTCGGCCACCGCGTCACCCGGCTTGGGCCGCACGGCCATCGCCAGCTCCTCGGGTTCGACGCGCGACACCACGGTGATGGCCGCCAGGCGCATGCGGCGCGTGTTGACCACGGCCCAGGGCCAGTAGAGGCCCATCGAGAACATCACCAGCAGCCAGTTCACCAGCTGCAGCTTGACGTAGGGCCCAAGCGCCAGCTGGCTGCGCAGGCGCATGTAACGGTTGCCCGTCTTGGTCCAGGCCAGGTTCTGCATGCGCACCGTGAAGTAGGCCGGCGCGACGACGTAGACGACGACCATGCCCGCGATCACCAGCGCGAACATCAGCGGCATCAGCAGCACGCCGACGCCCAGCGAGCCCCCCGCGAAGATGCCCGCCATGCCGCCACCGATCAGCACGATGGGCAGCAACACGATGCCGAAGGTGCGCAGGCACAGTGCATAGACGGCGCGCAGGTCGCCCTTCCATTCGGTGCGCAGCTGCCCGAGCCGGTAATGGCTGTGCTGGTAGCGCTTGAGGCGCCACAGGAAATAGGGCAGGCCCAGCAGCATCAGCAGCGAGGCGACGACGATCACCGCGTCCAGCGCCTGCAGCGTGGCAGGGGCCAGGCCGAGTTCGGCTTCGTGAAAGGCCGCCAGCGTGGTGGGCAGCAGGAACAGCAGCAGCGGCGGCGCCACCGCGCCATAGGCCTCGCGCACCGAGCCGGAGAAGCTGAAGCGCATGCCGCACCAGCTGGTGTTGGCGAGACGGAACTGCAAGGCGCTGCGCAGCAGCAGCGGCCACAGCGAAGCGACGATGACCGCCGCCACCAGGCCGGCGAAGGCCGAGAATTCACCGGCCGCGCTGTAGGCCAGCACCAGCACGCCCGCGAGCGTCGTGCCGCGCAGCATCTTCCACGGCTCGCCGTGGAAGTCGAACGCATGGCCGGCCACCTGCGTGTGGCCGTAGAACCAGCGCAGCTTGCGCACCTTGGCCCATGGGTAATAGAAGCCCAGCGTCACCAGCGTGAGCAGCAGGTTGACGATCCAGATGCGGAAGTACTCGCCACCGGTGCCGCCGAATTCGACCGGCAGGTGATGCGCCTGCTGCGCCACGCGCACGCGGCCGAACAGCGGCGCGGGCGACGTGGTGGGTTCGGCCGACACGCCGATGGAGCTCACCATGCCGACCACGTCGGAGCTGTCGACCACGATGCCGCCAACGTCGCTGTCGGCTCCGTGACGCGAGCCCTGCGACAGCGGGAAGCTCGAATTGGCGCCAGCGCTGGCAGGGTAGGCGCTGTTGGAAGGCATGTTCTTCATGGTGAGGCGCGATCTTGCACGCGTGCGCCACGGAGGTGCTCCCCCCGGAATAGGGAGACTGTAGCGGCCCGTCCACAGGCTTCGGAGGGGCGGCTCACCGGGCAACAGACCCTAGAATGAATCGCACCACGCTCTCCTTTGCTCTCGACATGAAACTCATCGGTTCGCTCACCAGCCCTTATGTGCGCAAGGTCCGTATCGTGCTGGCCGAGAAGAAGCTGGACTACCAGCTCGAGCTCGAAGACGTGTGGTCGCCCAGCAGCAGCATCACGGAGGCCAACCCGCTCGGCAAGGTGCCCTGCCTCGTGATGGAAGGCGGCGAGGCCATCTTCGATTCGCGCGTGATCGTCGAGTACGTCGACACGCTGTCGCCGGTGGGCAAGCTGATCCCGCCGTCGGGCCGTGAACGCGTCGAAGTGCGCACCTGGGAAGCGCTGGCCGACGGGCTGATGGACGCGGCGATCCTCGCGCGACTGGAGCAGACCTGGGGCGGCCGCACCGAGCTGCAGCGTTCACCCGCCTGGGTGACGCGCCAGATGGACAAGGTACATGCCTGCGTGAAGGCCATGGGCAAGGGCCTGGGCGACCACGCCTGGGCGGCCGGCGGCCACTACACGCTGGCCGACGTGGCGGTGGGCTGCGCCTTGGGCTACCTCGACTTCCGCTTCCCGCACATCGACTGGCGCGGCGAACACCCCAACCTCGCGAAGCTGTACGACAAGCTGGTGCAGCGCCAGAGCTTCATCGAGACGGTACCGCCTGCAGCGGCCTGAGGCGCGGTCAATCCTTCAGCGGAATCCACACGCTGACGCCCCAACCCTGTTCCTGCGGGCCGACCTGAAGCCTGGCCTTCAGGCTTTCGGCCCGGCGCCGGATGTTGGCCAGGCCACGCCCGCCGCTCGGGGCCGCGATCGGCTCGCGCGTTTGCGCGTCGTCGGCCGGCAGGGCGCCGTTGTCCACCACGCTCAGTTGCAGGTACGGCAGGTGTGCGCCGGCTGCCGCGCCTTCCTCATCACGTTCGAGCCGCAGCCACACGGTGTTGGCCCGGGCGTGCTTGATCACGTTGGTGAAGGCCTCGCGCAC
Source organism: uncultured Rivibacter sp. (assembly GCA_946480925.1). The sequence continues at coordinate 109,418 of CAMLLU010000008.1, read as the reverse complement.
GATGCGCAGCACGTGCAGCGTGTCGGCCGCTGCCAGCGTGACGTCGCTCACCGCCTCGTCCACCTGCCACACCACGCGAATGCCGGCCGCGCGCAATGACGGCTCGACACGGAAGCGCAGTTCGGCCAGCGCTTCGACCACCGGCTGCGCTTCGGTCTCGAGCGAATCGAGCGCCAGGCGCAGCTCGGTGAGGCAGTCGTCGAGCGCGAGCTTGAGCTCGCGCAGCGCTTCGGCCGGCTCCAGCTGCCCGGCGCGTTGCGTGAGCGCCAGCGCAGCCACGAGCCGCCCGCCCAGGCCGTCGTGCATCTCACGCAGGATGCGGTCGCGCTCGGCCAGCGTGGCCTGTTCGCGTTCGCGCTGGCGCGAGCTTTCGAACGCCACCGCGAGTTCGTGCTCCTTGGCCGCGATGCGGTCGCGCAGGCTGCGGTTGAGCTCGCGCAGCCGCGTGGCCGAGCGCGCGAAGTCGTTCACCAGCATCCAGGCCAGCGCGCCCATCAGCAGCACGATGGTGTAACGCGCCCAGGTGTAGGCGCCGTAGTCGTATTGCACTCGAAAGACGTAGAAGTCGCGCGCGCCCACGACCACGCAGATCGCCGCGCAGGCCGTGAGCAGCAGTGCGGGCGTGGTGCGGTCGCGCACCGCGGCCTCCACCAGCCGTGCGAACAACCAGGCCGCCAGCACCAGCATGCCCAGCAGCACCACCGAACGCAGCCATGACCAGCCGCCCGCCAGGCCCAGCGTGGAGAGTGCCACGGCCACCAGCACCCACAGCAGCAGCGCACGCCGCACGCGCGGCCCCTCGCGGCCCACCATCGCCAGCGCGTACAGCGCCATCAGCACCACGAAGCCGATGTACGAGACCTGGAAGCTCCAGTGCCGCAACGCATGCCACGGGCCGGCCTCGCTGTTGAACAGGGCCGTCACGCGCCAGGCCCACAGCAGGCTGGCGACGCCGAACCAGGCGTAGGGCAACTGGCGCGTGCGCCATGCGAGCAGCAGCGCGAGCACGCCCATCGCGGCCGCGGCCGACGTGACGAACCACGCACTGCGCACCTGCGCGGTCATCGCCACCTGGTACAGCGGCTCGATCTCATGCTGGGGGCCGACCCACACCTCGGACAGGCCCGGTTCACGACCGGCTTCACCCGTCACTTCGACGCGCAGTTCATTGCCCGTGGGTACGACCAGCGAGCGCGGCAGCAGCACCAGCACCGGCTCGCGGCTGTAGTCGGGCAACGGGCTTTGCACACGACCGAAGTCCACGATGGGTTGGCCGTTGAGCGCGAGGCTGAAGACGTTGCCCGCGCGGCGGATGAACACGGCGCCCTGCCTGCTGTGCAGCGCGGTGTCGGGCAGGGCGAGCGTGTAGACGACCGTGCCGCTGCGCGCCGGCGCACTGGATTCCCACGCATCGGGCAGCTTCACCGGCTGCGGTACGGGCTGGCCTTCGGCCTGCAGCATCGCGCTGCGGATCTGCATTGCCGACGTCACCGCGATGGGCTGCGGCATCAGCATCCAGGCCGCCAGTGCCAGGGCCACCAGCCAGAGCAGCGCCGCATGTGCGATCGCCTTGCCCGACCAGCGGCGGCGCGGCGGCTCGTCAGCCTCGTACGACGGCTGCATCACGCGCAAAGCTCAGCGGCCGAGGAACGGGCGCTGCTGCTGTTGCTGCGCCACCAGCGCGCGCTTGCCCACCTGCAGCTTCTGGTAGATGTCGCGGATATGGGTGGAGACCTCGTTGGCCGACACGCGCAGGCGCTCGCCGATCTCTTCGGTCACGTAGCCCTGTGCCACCAGCTTGAGCACCGCGGTTTCGCGCTCGCTCAGGCTCACGTGGCCGCCCGCGCCGGCGTCGAGCTCGCCGAAGCCGGACTCGACGAAGGCCGGGTCGCGGAAGCGCTTGAGCACGTAGCGCGCAATGGCCGGCGAAATGGGCGATTCACCGCGCGCGGCCTGCTGCACCGCGCGGACCAGCTCGTCCGACGTGCAGCCCTTGAGGAAGTAGCCGTCGGCGCCGGACTCGATGGCGTTGATGACGCGCGACTCGTCGCCGAACACCGAAAACACCAGGATGTGCGGGTGCCAGTCCGAGCCGCCGATGGCCCGGCGCTCGTGGTGGTGATGGTCGAGCTCGCCGATGAGCTCGGTGCCGTCGCCGTCGGGCAGGCCGAGGTCCGAAAGCAGCACGTCGGGCCGGCATTCCGGCAGCTGGCTGCGCGCGGTGGCCAACCGGTCTGCATGGCCGACGCAGCGGATGCCTTCGGCGGCGTTGAGCGCGTCCTGGACGTGCCGTGATACGAGAGGGTCGTCTTCGACGAGGTAGACGGTGAGCACGTCTTGTGAGGCCATCTTTGGGGGCCGGATGGTGGGTCAGGTCGCGGCGATTCTGCGGACCGGGCCCCGTGACGGCCACCCCACGAGTGAGGGGCGAAGGCGCGCGTGCCCGCTTATCCGGGCACGGGCACTGCCGCCAGCGCGGCCGGGGCGGCGGCCATCGCACCGGCCACCGCAAAGCTTTCGGCCCGCGCCATCGGCCAGTACAGGCGGTATACGTTGTGCGGCCAGTCGGCGTCGCCGCGGTCGGCCGCCAGCAGCTCCCCGGGCTTCACGAAGGGCAGCAGGTTCGACAGCAGCTTCACCTCGTGGTCGGCGGTGCGCCGCACGATGTGCGCGGCGGTGATCTCGCCGGGGTGCTTCAGGCCCGCGGCCTGCACCAGCTCCTTCAGCGCTTCGAGCGTCTGCTCATGGAAGCGATGGACCCGCTCGGCCTTGGTGGGCACCACCAGTGCGCGCTGGCGCAGCGCATCCTGCGTGGTGACGCCCGTGGGGCAGTGGCCGGTATGGCAGCTCTGCGCCTGGATGCAGCCCAGCGCGAACATGAAGGCGCGCGCCGAGTTGCACCAGTCGGCACCCAGCGCCATGAGCCGCACGATGTCGAAGGCACTCACCACCTTGCCGGCGCAGCCGATGCGGATGCGGTCGCGCAGGTTCACGCCCACCAGCGTGTTGTGCACCAGCAGCAGCCCTTCCTGCAGCGGCGCGCCCACGTGGTCGATGAATTCGAGCGGCGCGGCACCGGTGCCGCCTTCGGCGCCGTCGACGACGATGAAGTCCGGCGTGATGCCGGTGGCAAGCATGGCCTTCACCATGGCGAACCATTCCCACGGGTGGCCGATCGCGAGCTTGAAGCCGGTGGGCTTGCCGCCTGACAACTCCCGCAGCCGCTCGATGAACCGCATCATCTCGATGGGCGTGTCGAAGGCGCTGTGGCGCGATGGCGAGATGCAATCGACCCACGGCGGCACGCCGCGCGCCGCGGCGATCTCGAGCGTGACCTTGGCGCCCGGCAGCACGCCGCCGTGGCCGGGCTTGGCGCCCTGGCTGATCTTCAGCTCGATCATCTTGACCTGCGGGTCGCGCGCGTTTTCGACGAAGCGCTCCGCGCTGAAGCTGCCGTCATCGTTGCGGCAGCCGAAGTAGCCCGAGCCGATCTCCCAGATGAGGTCGCCACCGTTTTCGCGGTGGTAGCGCGAGATGCTGCCCTCGCCGGTGTCGTGCGCGAAGCGGCCCTGCTTCGCGCCGGCGTTGAGTGCGCGGATGGCGTTGGCCGACAGCGAGCCGAAGCTCATGGCCGAGATGTTGTAGATGCTCGCGCTGTAGGGCTGGGCGCGCGTTTCGCCGATGGTGATGCGAAAGTCGTGCGAGTCGATCGTGGTGGGCGCGATCGAGTGGTTGATCCATTCGTAGCCGTGGGCGCCCACGTCCATCTGCGTGCCGAAGGGCCGCTTGTCGGCGTCGCCTTTGGCCCGCTGGTAGACCAGCGAGCGCTGCGTGCGCGAGAAGGGCGCCGCCTCGTTGTCGCCCTCGATGAAGTACTGCCGCATCTCGGGGCGGATGAACTCCAGCAGGAAGCGCAGGTGGCCGATGACGGGATAGTTGCGCAGCACCGAACGCTGCGTCTGCCGGATGTCGCGAAAACCGGTGATGACCAGTGCGCCGAACAACACCGTCCAGAACGCGCCGTCACCGATGGCCACCCAGACGAATGCGCTGAGCAGGAAGCCGATGGCGCACAGCAGCCACGCGGCATAACGGATGGGAAAGTGCTCGTTGAGCTTCAGCAGCCAAAGTGGCATGGGCGCGCTCCACCGGTCAGGAAGCGCCCATGCTAGCGGGAGTCGCCCGTCGGCGAGCCGCGGTGCCCCTGTGGCTCACCCGCGGGCCGTCGTGCCGGGCCGCTCTCAAGCAGGGCCCGCCTTCCCCTAGGGGAACGGCCGACGTACTCCGTACTCGCCGGTCAAGGGATCGACATCACCACGTTGCGCACCTGCAGGTGCACGCCCTGCTGGTTGTCCCACACCGGGAAGATGCCGAAGGGCACCGAGATGTTCTCCAGGCTGAAGCACTCGTTGTTCTTCTGCGCCGCCACGTCGGCGACGTTGAGCACCAGCGTGTGGAACTGCCCGTCGGCCGGCACGGCCGACTGCGGCACGATGTAGTCGAGGTTGCGGCAGCCGTCGCCCGGGCTTTCCATCTTGATGGCCAGGCCCGCGGTGTTGGTGCCCCAGCTGAGCACCTTCACTTCGAAGCTCAGCTTGCCACTCACCGCGTAGTTGGCCAGGTTGATCGGCCCGCCACCACCGATGGTGGTGATGCCGTTGCCGCCGTCGGCCAGGAACTGCAGGTCCATCACGCCCGGCGTGGTGGTCGCGTCGGCCACCACGTGCGTGCCGTTGCTCGACCACGTGCCCAGCGAGAAGCCGGCGAGGAAGCTGCCGTCCGTGCCGAACAGCGTGGCGCTCGGGCCCGGCAGCGGGTCGATCACCGGCGGAGGCGGCGGCACCAGCGCATCGCAAGCCAGGGCGTCGGCGTCCTTGGCGGCGTTGATCTGCCAGCGGATGTCGGCGAACGTGGCGGTGAAGGGCTTGTCGGTGTAGACGAGGAAGGGGACGTCGACCCCCGTGAAGTCCGTGCCCTTGGCGAAGAAGCAGGCCAGCGGGATCTTCAGCGTGCGCCTGGTGTCCTGCGGCAGGCCCTTGAGCACGGTGGTCGCGTCGAGCTCGCCGTTGCACGGATAGGTGCAGTCGACGCGCATCTTCACGTTGCCCTGCGGTGCCTGGTTCACCGACACGTCGAACACCAGCGCGGCCTCGGCGGTGAGGTAGCCGGAGTAGTCGGTCTTCACGCCGATAGACTGCGCCATGAACTGGCCCGTCGACATCCACGTGACCTTCTTCGCGTCCTGCTGCACGTTGAGCTGGGCAGTCTCGACCTTCACGTTGCCGTCGCTCGTGACCACGGCGTTGTTGAGGTCCGAGCCCACCGGCAGCGACCAGTTGGGCGGCGAACCGATGTAGAGCTTGTGCAGCGAGCTTTCGACCTGGCGGAAGACGATGAGGTCTTCGGTGGCCGCCGGGCCGTTGGGCGTGGTCTGGCCGCAGCCGAGGTTGGGCGTGGTTTCGTCGAGCGCCGGCACGCTGCCGCCGCTCGCGTACGAGAGGCCGTAGCCGTAGGCGAACAGCGGGTCGTAGTTGGTGTCGCCCTTGTTCAGCGGCACCTGGCAGGCCGTCTTGGGCCACGAGAACGAGAGCTTGCCGGTGAAGTCGAAGTTCACCGAGGCGTCGGCCTTGCGGAACAGCACGTCGGCAACGCCCTTGCCTTCGGTGCCGGGCAGCCAGGCCGCGACGAAGGCATCGCTGCGGTTGAGTTCCTTGTTGACCCACACCGGCCGGCCCGCGAGCAGCACCGTCACCACCGGCACGCCCTTGCCCGTCACCGCGTCGAGCACGGCCAGGTCTTCGGGGTAGCGCTTGGCATGCTCCAGCGTGCCGGCCTTGCCGATGTCGCCCACGCCTTCGGCATAGGGCGTCTCGCCGATCACCGCGATCACGGCCTTGAAGGTGCTCGCGTCCACGCCGCTGCCGGTGGCCGAGTACACGACGTTGGCCTCACCCGCCGCTTCGCGTATGCCGGCCAGCACCGAGTCGGCGTTCGGGAAGTCGGCGTTGGTGTTGCTCGTGCCCTGCCAGGTGAGCGACCAGCCGCCGGTCTGGTTCTGCAGGTTGTCGGCGTTCTTGCCCACCACGAGGATCTTCTCGCCGCGCGCCAGCGGCAGCACGCTGTTGCCGTTCTTCAAGAGCACCAGCGACTTGCGCACGGCCTCGCGCGCGAGGTCGCGATGCTGCAATGCCGTCGCGTCGCCCGCACCTGCGCGCAGCGAGGGCTTCACCGAAACGGTCTGGCCGTTCTCGACCTTCATGAGCCCCGAGCGCAGCTTCACGCGCAGGATGCGTTTCACCGCATCGTCGATGCGCGCCATCGGGATCTCGCCTGCCTCGACCGAGGCGATGGTGTTGGCGATGAAGGCCTTCCAGTCGTTGGGCACCATCACGAGGTCGATGCCGGCATTGATGGCCACCGGGCACGACGAGTTGGTGCACTGGCGCTCGACGCCTTGCGCGTCGGTGTACTTCACCTGGCCGATGCCGTCCCAGTCGGACACCACCAGCCCGTCGAAGCCCATCTTCACCTTCAGCACGTCGGTCAGCAGGTACTTGTTGCCGTGCATCTTGGCGTTGGCGAAGTTCAGCGCCGTGCCGTCGGGCGCGGTGCCCTGAAAGGTCCAGCTGTTGAACGAGGCCATCACCGTCTGCGCGCCGGCGGCGAGCGAGGTGTAGTAGCCCGCACCGTGGACGTTGATCATCTCGGTGAGGCTGGCCTTGTTCTCGCCCTGGTCCTTGCCCTGGTCGGTGCCGCCGTCACCCATGTAGTGCTTGGCGGTAGCCACCACGGTGGGCCGGCCCGAGGCAGCGAAGCGGCCCTGCAGCCCGGTGGTGTAGCGCCCGCCGTAGGCGCTCACGATGGCCGGGTCTTCCGAGAAGCCTTCGTAGGTGCGGCCCCAGCGGTCGTCGCGCACCACGGCCAGCGTAGGGGCGAAGGTCCAGTCGATGCCGGTGGCCACCACCTGCTTCGCCACCGCGGCGCCGATGTGCTCGATCAGCTCGGGGTCGTTGGCAGCGCCCAGGCCGATGTTGTGCGGGAAGAGCGTGGCGCCGTAGACGTTGTTGTGGCCGTGCACGGCGTCGGTGCCCCAGATCACCGGGATCTTCACCGCCATGTCGGTGTCCATCGACGCCGCCCAGTAGGCATCGGCAAGCGCCAGCCAGTCGGCCGCGGTCGCGCGCTTGTCGTTGTTGGGCCAGGCGCCGCCGCCGTTCAACACCGAGCCGATGTAGTACTGCGTCACCTCGGCCGGCGTGATGGCCGTGATGTTGGGCTGCGTCATCTGGCCCACCTTCTGCGCCAGCGTCATGCCGGCCACGATGGTGTCGATCTGCGCCTCCTGCGCCGCGTCGGGCGCGATGGCGCTGGTAATCCTGGGCCAGTCGCTCAGGCCCGACGCTGGCGGCGGCGCGGGTGATGGATCGTCGTCGTCGCTGCCGCCGCAGGCAGCGAGCGCAGCCGCAAGCGCCAGCGAGAGCGCGCCGGCCTGTAGCTTGAACAGGTTCTTCATGCTGTCTCCTCGAGTCATGGGCCCGACATGGAAACGATTCCACACCAAGGAGCCGGACTCTAGGAGTTCTTATCAAAGCCTTTCCATTAGGTTAACCACCCATTAAAGAAGGCTTGGTGCTTGCTCATGCTGGCGAGCTGTAGCAAACCGTAGCTTTCGCGGGTAAGACCCAATGCAGCACGGCCGGAAGGCTGCTTCAATCGCCCGCCGGAATCGGTTCCATGTTAATTGGGGGTTAAGACTTGACTGCAAACGCCTTGCCTTCCGCGCCGTCGCTCATCACCCCACCCGAGGGCTCTGCCATGTGGCGCCGCGACTTCCTGTTCGGTGCCGCCACCGCTTCGTACCAGATCGAAGGCGCCGCTACTGAAGACGGTCGCCTGCCGTCCATCTGGGACATCTACAGCGCCACGCCGGGCCGCGTGGCCAACGGCGACAGCGGCGCGGTGGCCTGCGACCACTACCACCGCTGGGAGTCGGACCTCGCGCTGCTGAAACACATCGGCTTCGACGCCTACCGCCTGTCGATCGCGTGGCCGCGCGTCATCGACATCGACGGCCGGCTCAACCCCAAGGGCGTGGACTTCTACAAGCGCCTGCTCGACCGGCTGCAGCAGCAAGGCCAGCAGGCCTTCGTGACGCTCTACCACTGGGACCTGCCGCAGCACCTGCAAGACCGCGGTGGCTGGCTCAACCGCGACACCGCGCAGCGCTTTGCCGACTATGCCGAGCGCATCGGCCGCGAGCTGGCCGGCCGCGTGAGCGCATGGACCACGCTGAACGAGCCGTGGTGTTCGGCCTGGCTCGGCCACGGCGAAGGCCGCCATGCACCCGGGCTCACCGACGCGCGCTACGCGGTCGAAGCGATGCACCACCTGCTGCTGGGCCACGGGCTCGCCTGCCAGGCGCTGCGCAGCGTCGACCGCGCACCGGTGGGCCTCGTGGCCAACGTGAACGCAGTCGCGCCGGCCAGCGATGGCGCAGCCGACCAGCACGCGGCGCAACTGGCCCGCGCGCATGCGAACCACTGGGTGCTCGACGCTGTGCTGCAAGGCCGCTACCCCGACGCGTTGCGCGAGCTATGGCCGCAGGCCGAAGCCCCGGTGCGCGACGGCGACATGCAGCACATCCGCACGCCGCTGGACTACCTGGGCATCAACTACTACTTCCGCCAGGTGGTGAAGAGCGACGGCGCGCACGGATACGCCGATGCGCCGTTGCCCGGCGTGGAACGCACGCAGATGGGCTGGGAGGTCTGCCCCGAGGGCCTGCGCGACCTGCTGGTCGAATTCAAGCAGCGCTATGCGGAGCTGCCGCCCATCTACATCACCGAGAACGGCATGGCCAGCGACGACCGCGTGCAAGACGGCCGCGTGCACGACGAGCAGCGCATGCGCTACCTCACGCGGCACTTCTCTGCGGTGGACGAGGCCATGCGCCAGGGCGTGGACGTGCGCGGCTACTTCGTGTGGTCGCTGCTCGACAACTTCGAGTGGGCCTTCGGCTACGAGAAGCGCTTCGGCGTCGTGCACGTGGACTACACGACGCAGCAGCGCACCCCCAAGGACAGCGCGCTGGCGCTGAAAGAGTTCTTTGCACGCCGCACGCAAAAGGCGTGACCCAGGCGTGACGTGAGCACAACCAAGAGGAGACGGACCATGAACAGCAAACTGCACACGCTGGCCGCCGGCATCGCACTGGCGTTCGCTGCCGCGGGCACGGCCCACGCGCAACTGCGCGCCGAGGTGATCCACTGGTGGACTTCCGGCGGCGAATCGGCCGCGGTGAAAGAGCTGGCCGAGGCCTACAAGAAGGCCGGCGGCACCTGGGTGGACAGCGCGGTCGCAGGCGGTGAAGCCGCTCGCGCGCAGGCCATCAACCGCATCGTGGGCGGCACGCCTTCGACGGCGGCGCAGTTCAACACCTCCAAGCAGTTCCACGACGTGATCGACGGCGGGCTGCTCAACAACGTGGACGAGGTAGCCAGGCAGAACAACTGGGACAAGCTGCTGCCCGCGCCCATCCTCAACGCCATCAAGGTCAAGGGCCACTACTACGCGGTGCCCGTCAACATCCACATGCCGGCGTGGTTCTGGTACTCGAAGGCCGCCTTTGCGAAGGCGGGCGTCAAGGACGAACCCAAGACCCCGCAGGAATTCTTCGCCGCGCTCGACAAGCTCAAGGCCGCCGGCCTCGTGCCGCTCGCGCTCGGCGGCCAGCCCTGGCAGGAGAAGCTCACCTTCGACGCGCTGCTGGCCCACGTGGGTGGCAGCGACCTTTACCTCAAGGTCTACCGCGACCGCGACGCCAAGGCGGTGCAGAGCGATGCGTTCAAGAACGTGCTGGCTTCGTTCAAGCGCCTGAAGAACTACGTGGACCCGGGCTCGGCCGGCCGCAACTGGAACGACGCCACGGCCATGCTCATCTCGGGCAAGGCCGGCGTGCAGATCATGGGCGACTGGGCCAAGGGCGAGTTCCAGACGGCCAACCAGACGGCCGGCAAGGAATACGGCTGCTTCCCGGGCTTCGGGCCGAAGTCGCCGTACATCATCGCGGGCGACGTGTTCGTGTTCCCCAAGACCAGCGACGCCAACCAGATCAAGGCCCAGCACCTGCTGGCTACCACCTTCACGTCGCCCGCCACGCAGGTGGCCTTCAACAACAAGAAGGGCTCGATCCCCATCCGCACCGACGTCGATGCCAAGGCCATGGACGTCTGCGCGCAGACCGGCCTGCAGGTCATGAAAGACGCCTCGCGCCACCTGCCCAACCCCGAGATGCTGGTCTCACCCGATGTGAACGGCGTGCTGCAGGACATCATCACCAAGTTCTGGAACACCAACCAGCCGACCGACGAGGCAGCCAAGGCCTTTGCTTCCGCGGTGAAAGGCAGTTGAAATCCTTCACCGCAGAGGCGCAGAGGACGCAGGGGACCGCAGAGTTGTCGACTTCTTCTCCGCGGATCTCCGCGCCCTCTGCGCCTCTGCGGTGAATGAATTCAAGCTTTTTTTCCCGCAGCAGCGGTATTCATGAAAAGACCCCGCCACCTGGCCGCCCACGCGGCACTGCTGCCGATGGCGGCCACGGTGATCCTGGCCTACCTGGGCACGGTCGCGTGGTCGGTGCGCATTTCATTCAGCGGTTCGCGCACGCTACCGCTGTCCGACTTCGTCGGCCTCGCGCAGTACGAGCGCCTGTTCGGCACCGAGCGCTGGATCCTCTCGCTGCAGAACATGGCGCTGTTCGGCGTGCTGTTCATCGCCGCCTGCCTGGTGGTGGGTTTTCTGCTCGCGGTGTTCATCGACCAGCAGGTCAAGGGTGAAGGCCTGCTGCGCACGGTGTTCCTCTATCCCTATGCGATGAGCTTCGTGGCCACCGGCCTCGTGTGGCAATGGATGCTCAACCCCGAGCTCGGCCTGCAAGCCACCATGCGCGGGCTCGGCTTCGAGGGCTTCACCTTCGACTGGATCGTGCGCCAGGACGCGGTGATGTACGCCATCGTGCTGGCCGCCGTGTGGCAGGCCTCCGGCCTCGTGATGGCGCTGCTGCTGGCGGGCCTGCGCGGCATCGACGACAGCCTGTGGCGCGCCGCGCACATCGACGGCATTCCGAAGTGGCGCTTCTACCTGAGCGTGGTGCTGCCGATGCTGTGGCCTTCGTTCGCCACCGCGCTGGTGCTGCTGTCCGTGAGCGTGGTGAAGGTGTTCGACGTGGTGGTGGCCATGACGCAGGGCGGCCCCGGGCTCGCGAGCGAGGTGCCGGCCAAGTTCATCATCGACCATCTGTTCGGCCGCGCCAACATCGGGCTCGCATCGGCCGCCTCCACCGTGCTGCTGCTCACCGTGCTCGCGCTGGTGACGCCGTGGTGGTATGCAAGGCAGCGCGCGGCACGCGCAGGTCAGAGATGAGCGCCGTGATGCAACGCCGGGTGCCGACCGCGGCCGCTCCAGCACGCCGCCGGTCACGCTGGCGGCCGGCCCGCCTGGGGCTCTACGCCTTCCTGCTCGTATCGGCGGCGTTCTTCCTGATGCCGCTGTACGTGATGCTCGTCACCTCCTTCAAGCCGATGGAGGAGATCCGCCTGGGCAACCTGTTCGCGCTGCCGGTGAAGGTGACGCTGGAGCCCTGGGCGCATGCGTGGCTTTCGGCCTGCACCGGGCTGCAATGCGAAGGCATCCGCGGCGGCTTCTGGAACTCGGTGGCCATCGTCGTGCCGAGCACGGTGCTGTCCATCCTCGTGGGCGCGGTCAACGGCTATGCGCTCGCGTTCTGGAAGCCGCGCTTCGCCAACATGCTGTTCAGCGTGCTGCTGCTGGGCGCGTTCGTGCCCTACCAGGTGATGATGTTCCCGCTGGTGCGCGCCTTCGCGGCGATGAGCATCTTCGGCACGCTGCCGGGCATCGTGCTGATCCACACCATCTTCGGCATGCCCATCATGACGCTGCTGTTCCGCAACTACTACGCGTCGGTGCCCGAAGAGCTCTTCAAGGCCGCACGCATCGACGGCGGCGGCTTCTGGCGCATCTTCTTCCAGCTGATGCTGCCGATGTCCACGCCCATCCTCATGGTCGCCGTCATCATGCAGGCCACCAACATCTGGAACGACTTCCTGCTGGGCCTGGTGTTCGCGGGCCGCGAGCACCTGCCGATGACGGTGCAGCTCAACAACGTCATCAACACCACCACCGGCGAGCGGCTCTACAACGTCAACATGGCAGCCACGCTGCTTACCTCGCTGGTGCCGCTGTTCATCTACCTCGTCTCCGGCCGCTGGTTCGTGCGCGGCATCGCGGCCGGTGCGGTGAAAGGCTGATATGACACCTCAAGTCATTCACCGCGGAGGCGCAGAGGACGCGGAGGAACGCAGAGAGCACATTGAATTCCTCTGCGGATCTCCGCGCCCTCCGCGTCTCTGCGGTGAAGGTATTCGGCCGATCACACGCAAACCGCCGCCCGACCATCCTGAGCCTCCGACAGAGAACTGACGTGTCCGCAGTCGCCATCCACAACCTCCACGTGAAGATGGGCCCCGCGTCCATCCTCGAACAGCTCGACCTTTCGGTACACGAAGGCGAGTTCCTGGTGCTGCTCGGGCCTTCGGGCTGCGGCAAGTCCACGCTGCTGCACTCCATCGCCGGGCTGCTCGACGTGGAAGCCGGCAGCATCTCCATCGGCGGGCGCGACGTGACCTGGGCCGATCCGAAGGATCGCTCCATCGGCATGGTGTTCCAGTCGTATGCGCTCTACCCCACGATGAACGTGGAGCGCAACATGTCGTTCGGCCTGCGCGTGGCCGGCACACCCAAGGCCGAGATCGAACGGCGCGTGCAGCGCGCCTCGAAGCTGCTGCAGCTCGATGCGCTGCTCACGCGCAAGCCCGCGCAGCTGTCAGGCGGGCAACGCCAGCGCGTGGCCATCGGCCGTGCGCTGGTGCGCGAGGCCCAGGTGTTCCTGTTCGACGAGCCGCTGTCCAACCTCGACGCGCAGCTGCGCACCGAGCTGCGCCGCGAGCTCAAGCAGCTGCACCGCGAGCTGGGCGCCACGATGATCTACGTGACCCACGACCAGGTGGAAGCCATGACGCTGGCCAGCCGCGTGGCCGTGATGCGCGGCGGTCGCATCCAGCAGATCGGCACGCCGGCCGAGGTATATGCGCAGCCGGCCAACATGTTCGTGGCCGGCTTTCTGGGTTCACCCAGCATGAACTTCATCGAAGGGCAACTGGCCGGCGGCGGCTTCAGTGCGGGCGCGTTGTCGCTCACGCTGCCCGCCACCGTTGCGCCGGCCGACGAAAGGCTCGCAGTGCTCGGCGTGCGGCCCGAGCACGTGGCACTGCACGCGCCGCAGGAGGCCGGGTTGCAAGCCCAGGTCACCCTGGTCGAGCCGATGGGCTCGCACTTCGTCGTGTGGCTCGACCTGCACGGCCACCGCATCGCCGCCGACGTGACGGCAGCCCAGGAGCCCGCACTCGGCGCCACGGTGGGCGTGACGCTCGACCTCGCGCGCGCCAGCCTGTTCGACCCGGGAACGCAGCAGCGCCTGTAGCCGCGCCTTCTATCATCGTGCCCGGCAGTACGAGAGCAAGGGCACGAGGCGCATGGCAACGATCAAGGACGTGGCACGGTTGGCCGGCGTGGGCGTGGGCACCGCTTCGCGGGTGCTCAGCGGCAAGGGTTCGTTTTCGCCGGAGGCTGCCGCACGCGTGGAGGCCGCGGCACAGCAGCTGAGCTTTCGCCCCAGCGCGATCGCGCGGGCGCTCTCGCTGCGCTCCACCGGCACCATCGGCGTGTTCGTGCCGACCTTCGCCGGCCCTTTCTACGGGCCGCTGCTGCACGCCATAGACAATGAGCTGCGCCTCCACGACCGCCACATGGTCGCCGCCAACGGCTGCGGCCATGAAGACCCGCGCCAACAGGCGCTCGACGGCGCGCGCTTCCTGATCGAGCGTGAATGCGACGGCCTCATCATCACCACCAATGCGCTGCGCGATGCCGACTTCCTGGCACTGCGTGAGCAGCACCCGCGCGTGGCCGTGGTGAACCGCGACGTGAAGGGCATGAAGAACCAGTGCTTCACGGTAGACCACCGCGCGGCCGGCCGGCTCGCCGCGCAGGCCTTGCTGCAGCAGGGCCATCGCCGGTTCGCGGTGATCTCGGGCCCCGCCACGGCCGGCGACAACCGCCTGCGGCTGCAAGGCTTTTTCGACCAGCTCGCGCAAGCCGGCGTGGCGCAGGACACGGTGCTGGTCGAAGCGGGCGACTTCACCGGCCAATCGGGCTGGGACGCCGCCGAGAGCCTGCTGGCGCGCCCGGGCATCGATGCAGTGACGGGCCTCTTCTGCGCCAACGACCAGATGGCGATGGGCGCCATGAGCCGCCTGCACCAGGCCGGCATCTCGGTACCCGGCGATTGGTCGGTGATGGGCTACGACGACGCCGAGTTTGCGGCCTTCCTGTCGCCACGGCTCAGCAGCGTGCTCATCCCCATCGCCGACATGGCGCTCAACGCCTGCCGCTTCCTGCTCAACGCCTGCTACGACAAGACACTACCGGTGTCGCAGCAGTTCGAGCCACTGCTCATGGCCCGCGAGTCGGTGGCCCCGGCGCGGAACACGCAGCGCTGACGCGCCCCCCGGGGCCAAGCCCTCGACAACGCACCTAGCCGAAGAAAGCCCACAACGCCTCCGCCGTCTCCCGAGGCAACTCCTCAGGAATGAAGTGCCCCGCCGGCATCACAGCGCCAGTCACCTCCCCTGAACAGGCCTCCCGCCAGTCATCCAACGGCGCAAACAGCGCATTCACCACTCCCCGCTCGCCCCACAACACGTGCAGCGGGCACCGCACCCGCTCCCCCGCTTCACGACTGGCCCGGTCGTGCTCAAGGTCGATGCCCGCCGCAGCCCGGTAGTCCTCGCAGGCTGCGTGAATCCCCTGCGCATTGCAGAACCCCTCGGCATAGTCCCGCAACGCCTCGGGCTCGATGTAATCCAGCCCCCTCGAGCCCCAGCCCGACAGCGTCCAGTCCAGATAGAACCGCGGCGCCGCACCGATCTGCCGCTCCGGCAGCGGCGCCGGCTGGATCAGATAGAACCAGTGGTAGTAGTAGGTCGCAAAGGCCATGTTCGTGCGCTCGTACATCGTGAGCGTGGGCACGATGTCGATGACACAGAGCTTCTCGAGCGCCTCGGGGTGGTCCAGCGCCAACCGGTGCGCCACACGCCCGCCGCGATCGTGCCCTGCCACGAAGAACCGCTCGTGCCCCAGCTCCTGCATCAGCGCCACCATGTCGGCCGCCATCGCGCGCTTGCTGTAGTTGGCATGGTCGGCCGCACCCTGCGGCTTGGACGAACGGCCATAGCCGCGCAGGTCCGGCAACACCAGGCGGTAGTGCGCCGCGAGCTGCCGTGCCACGCGGTGCCAGATCGCATGCGTCTGCGGGTAGCCGTGCAACAGCAGCAGCGGCGCGCTATCGGGCCGCCCGCCCGTGCGGGCAAATATCTCCACGCCGTTGACCTCGTAGCGCTGCGCGTCGAAACCTTCGAACCAATCGCTCATGGCGCTTCCTCCTTGTGGGGTTTCCGTTCGGGCCGTTGCGCAGCGCTGCGCCTGGGGCGGGCCTGCGGTCGTCAAGGCCGTCGTTATACTGCCGCGCAGCGCCGATTTGTTCCGGCTTGCGGGCGCTCAACAAGTACAGCTAAAGGGGGCGCGGAAAGAACCCGGTCACCTTTGTGTGCAGCCGGGTTTTTCGTTTTCTGGCCCCAAGCAATATGAGTCCTGTCCCAGGATCCTCGGTCGGCATCGTGACGCCGCAGTCTGCGCACTTCGCGCAGCCGCTGTCGCTGCAAAGCGGCGCGCAGCTCACCGACTACTCGCTGGTCTACGAGACCTACGGCACGCTCAACGCCGACAAGAGCAACGCGGTGCTGGTGTGCCACGCGCTCAACGCCTCGCACCACGTGGCCGGCCTTTACGAGGGCAAGGACAGGAGCGAAGGCTGGTGGGACAACCTGGTCGGCCCGGGCAAACCGCTGGACACCGACCGCTTCTTCGTCATCGGCGTCAACAACCCCGGCTCGTGCTTCGGCTCCACAGGGCCCATGCAGACCAACCCCGCCACCGGCAGGCCCTATGGCGCGGACTTCCCTGTCGTCACGGTGGAAGACTGGGTCAACGCGCAGGCACGGCTGCTGGACACGCTGGGCATCACCCAACTGGCGGCGGTGATCGGCGGCAGCCTGGGCGGCATGCAGGCCCTGAGCTGGACGCTGCAACACCCCGAGCGCGTGCGCCATGCGGTCGTCGTTGCCAGCGCCCCCAACCTCTCGGCACAGAACATCGCCTTCAACGAGGTGGCCCGCCGCGCCATCGTCACCGACCCCGACTTCCACGACGGCCACTTCTACGCCCACGGCGTGGTGCCCAAGCGCGGCCTGCGCGTGGCGCGCATGATCGGCCACATCACCTACCTGTCCGACGACTCGATGGAGGAAAAGTTCGGGCGCGAGCTGCGCGCGGCCGAGTTCGGCTACAGCACGCAGAACATCGAGTTCCAGATCGAAAGCTACCTGCGCTACCAGGGCGACAAGTTCAGCGAGTACTTCGACGCCAACACCTACCTGCTCATCACCCGCGCGCTCGACTACTTCGACCCCGCGCGGGCCCACGGCGGCGACCTCACCAAGGCACTGGCCCGCGCGGCGGCGAAGTTCCTGGTGGTGAGCTTCACGACCGACTGGCGCTTCTCGCCGCTGCGCTCGCGCGAGATCGTGAAGGCGCTTCTCGACAACAAGCGCGACGTGAGCTATGCCGAGATCGACGCGCCGCACGGGCACGATGCCTTCCTGCTCGACGACCCGCGCTATCACAACGTGGTGCGGGCCTACTTCGAGCGCGTCGCGCGCGAGAACGACGAACGCGGCGTGTCGGCTGCGGCGAGGTTTGCGGTATGACTTTCAAAAAACCTTCACCGCGCAGGCGCAGAGGACGCAGAGGTTCGCAGGGCAGATTGAATTCCTCTGCGTTTTTTCCGCGCTCTCCACACCTCTGCGGTGAATGCATTCGGTCCACATCATGAGCGAACGACGCGACCTCGAACTCGTCGCCGAGCTGGTGCCCCCCGGCTCGCGCGTGCTCGACCTCGGCTGCGGCAACGGCGCGTTGCTGGCGCTATTGCGAGACACGCGCGGCTGCAGCGGCTACGGCATCGAGCTCGACGACGACAAGCTGCTGGCCGCCGTGCAGCGCGGGCTCAACGTGATCCAGCGCAACCTCGAAGAGGGCTTGGGCATCTTCGAGGACGACAGCTTCGACGTGGTGCTGCAGCTGGACACGCTGCAGAACCTGCGCAACACCGAAGCCATGCTGCGCGAGACGGCGCGCGTGGGCCGCATCGGCATCGTGAGCTTCCCCAACTTCGCGCACTGGCCCAACCGCCTGCGCGTGGCCTCGGGCCGCATGCCGGTGACCAAGAAGCTGCCCTACGAGTGGTACGACACGCCCAACATCCGTGTGGGCACGTATGCCGACTTCGAGGTGCTGGCACGCAAGAACGACCTGCGCATCATCGAGTCCTTCGGCATCCACGACGGCCGCGTGAAGCGCCGCTGGCCCAACCTGCTGGGCAGCACGGCGGTGTTCAAGTTCGAGCGGGGTTGAGGCCACGGCACCCGTGCTTGCCGTGCGTGAACAACGTCACGCACAGCTGCCGTTCGCGTGAGGCAATGGCCTGTTTGTTGCGGGGCACAAGAGTGTTGCAGCAAGTGTTTTGCGCAACAATGCGCCGCCCCTTCCACCCCGTCGCTCGCCCACGTGATGGCCCTCTTCTACGCGCTGTGCGGCATGCTGGTTCGCTTGAGGCGCGGTTGCGCCGCCACGGCGCTGCTGTGGTGCGTGGGCTTCTGCAGCCCGCTGCTGGCGGCCCCGGCGGTGGTGCAAGCCTCTCCCGAGGCAGCGGTCGACCTGCTGGCACTCGGGGCGCTGTACCCGGCGAACAGGGGCGACAGCTTTCCTGAACAAGCGCAGCACATCGAGCTCTGGCTGGCAGACCGCAAGCCGGCGACCCACGTGAACCTGCTGGGCGGCGGCTACTGGCTGTTTGCACGGGTGCGGCACGACAGCGCCATGACGCAGTGGGTGCTCGACCCCAACAACACGCTTCTCGAGCACGTGGATGCACGCCTGTGGGGCAGCGACGGCAGCGTGCAACGCGTGCGCAGCGGCTACACCACCAGGCGCGAATACGCACTGCACTACGGCAAAGGCGTGACGCTCCAGCCCGGCGTCACCTACGACATGCTGCTGCGCTTCGACAGCCGCTACTACGCCTCGGTGCCGCGCTTCGAGGTGCTCACTGAATCGGCCTACCAGCACAAGGTGCTGTTCGAAAACACCGTGATCCTCGGCTCGCTGGGCGCGATGCTGGTGCTGGGGCTGTTCAACCTCTTCCTCTACGTGCTGGCGCGCGAAGGCGCCTACCTCTGGTATTGCGTGCAGCTGCTGCTGGGCACGGCAGCGTGGGCCATGGTGTTCCAGCTGCCGGCCGAGCTGCTGGGCTGGCACGAGCTGCGCGTGCACTACCTGCCGTTCTTCCTGCTGCCAGCGGCCAGCTCGATGTTCTGCATCGAATTCCTCGAGCTGCGCAAGCGCCTGCCCACGATGTACCGGCTGCACCGCGGGCTCATCGCGGTGTCGCTGCTGATGGCGCCGCTGGCGGTGTTTGCGCTGTCGTGGGCGCACGCAGCAGCCACGCTGCTCATCAGCGTGTGGCTGGTGATGACGCTCACCAGCGGTGTGCGTTCATGGCTGGGCGGCTACCGGCCGGCTCGCTTTTTCGTGCTGGCCTTCGTGGCGCTGTTGATCCCGGCACTCATCATCCTGCCGGCCAACCTCGACCTGGTGCCTGACCTCATCGACAACGCCGAGCTGGTCACGCTGCTGGGCAGTGCCATCGAAGGGCTGCTGCAGGCCTTTGCGCTGGCCGATCGCATTCGCCTGCTCAACGTCGAACGCGACAGCTACGCGGCCCAGGTGCGCGAGGCACTGCATGTGGCCCACACCGACGCGATGACCGGCATCGCCAACCGCTACGCCTTCGACCTGGCACTCAAGCAGCGCACGCGCCGGCCGGCCGAAGGCGGCATGGACACGAGCCTCACCGCCACGGCCAATGCCGAGGCGGCTGTGCCGCTGCTGTTGCTGGTGATCGACCTCGACGGCCTGAAGCAGATCAACGACCGCCATGGCCATGGCCGCGGCGACGAGTTCCTGAAGGCCGTGGCCGTGGGGCTGCGCAGCGTGGCCGGTGAAGCGGCCAGCTGCTACCGCATCGGCGGCGACGAGTTCGCCATCCTGGCGCCGCGCCGGCTCGAAGCACAGCTGCAGCGCGGGCTCGCGCAGCTGGAAGCCCAGCTGCAGGCCGAAGGCTTCGAAGAGGTTGGCATCAGCTACGGCATCGCGCACTGGTCTGACGAAGCGGCCGTGCAGGAGCTGGTGCACCAGGCCGACCAGGCGATGTACCAGAACAAGACGCGGCGCAAGCAGCTGCGCAGCGCGGGAGTTGCGGCGGCTTAAGCGCGCACGTTCAATTCATTCACCGCGGAGGCGCAGAGGACGCGGAGGACCGCAGAGAAGACCTCTTTTCCCTCCGCGAATCTCTGTGCCCTCTGCGCCTCTGTGGTGAAGGTATTCGGCTTTGCCGAATCTCACTCGCCGCCACGCTGCAGCGGCACGTCCAGCCCCAGCTTCAGCACGTCGATCACCACCTGCGTGTTGATGCGGCGGATCTGCGGGATGTCGGCCATGAGGCGCGCGCACAGCGCGTCGTAGTGGGCCATGTCGCGCGCGGTCACCACCAGCACCAGGTCCACCTCACCGGTCACGTAGTACACCTGCTGCACCGCATCGTGCCGGTCGGCCCATCGCCGAAAGGCCGCCAGCACCGCGTAGTTGTCGCGCTCGATCTCCAGGCCCGCCAGCAGCGTGACGCCATGGCTGCCGGCGCGCCGGTCGAGCACGGCCACCTCAGCGCGGATGACGCCGGCCGTCCGCAGCCGCTTCAGCCGGCGCTGCACCGCCGAGGCCGACAGGCCCACGTCGGCTGCGATGGCCTCGGCCTTGCGTTGGCAGTCGCGCTGCACGATGGCGAGGATCGCCCGGTCGAAGTCGTCGAGCGCCAGTTTGGTATCGGTCATGACGACACCCCGCTCGCCGAGTACGGCGATCGCCCCTCCGCGAGGGGCGGGCCTTGCTTGGGGCGGCCCGGCGCGGCAGCCCGGGACGTCCAGGTTGACACTGGATGTCTCATGCTCGCACCTCCGCGCCACCGCCTGCCGATTCGCAGCACCCAACCGCACCGCCGCGCGGGCGATCGGGCACGCGGGCCACCTGATGCGCAGCCTCGCCGCACGCGGCCATGCAAGCATCCCCGCTCCCTGCCCCGACGCGCATCACGTCCGTCCTTTCATCCATCGCCATCCTCGTCATGCATCTTCACAAGCTGTCGCGCCGCCTCGTCCTGGGCGGTGCCGCCGTCCTGGCCACGCTCTCCATCATCGCCTGCAGCAAGCCCGAGCCGCCCGCACCTGCCGCCGCGCCCGCCGAGCCGGCACCGGCGGCCGCCCCGCACACCTACGTCGTCGGCACCGACCCGGTGTACCCGCCCTTCGAATGGCAGAACGACAAGGGCGAGATCGTCGGCTTCGAAGTGGAGCTGCTCACTGCCATCGCCGAGCGTGCCGGCTTCCAGGTGAAGTTCGTCGCCACGCCATGGGAAGGCATGTTCAATGCACTGGCCCAGGGCGACCGCGACATGCTGATGCACGCCATCACCATCACCGACGAGCGCCGCCAGACCATGGACTTCTCGCAACCCTACTTCGATGCAAGCCAGCTCATCGCGGTGCCGAAGGATTCGAAGGTCGCGAAGCTGGCCGACCTGGCCAAGCTGCGCGTGGCCGTGCAGACCGGCACCACCGGCGACGAGGTCGTCTCCAGGACCTTCGGCAAGACGCACCCGAAGATCCGCCGCTTCGAGTCCATTCCACTGGCACTGAAGGAGCTGGAAAGCGGCGGCGTCGATGCCGTGGTGGCCGACAACGGACTCATCGCGCACTACGTGGCCAACAACGGCGCACGCTTCAAGACCGTGAGCGACCCCGACTTCCCGACCGAGCGCTACGGCATGGTGGTGCGCAAGGGCAACGCCGAGCTGCTGGCCTTGCTCGACAAGGGTCTTGCCGCCGTGCGTGCCGACGGCAGCTACGCTCGCATCCACGCCCGCTACTTCGGCACCGAAGAGGCCCGCTGACCAATGGCACGTTCCGCTGACAGCCCCGCCCCGCAAGGCGTCATCGCCGACTGGCTGGCGCGCCACGGCCACCTCGTGCTTGACGGCGCCCTGGGCACCGAGCTGGCACGGCGCGGCGCCGACATCGACGACCCGCTGTGGTCGGCCCGGCTGCTGATCGAGCGGCCGGAGCTCATTCGCGAAGTGCACCTCGACTACTTTCGCGCCGGCGCCGACGTGGCCACCACGGCCACCTACCAGGCCACCTTCGAGGGCTTCGCCAAGCGCGGCATCGGCCATGACGAAGCCGCAGGGCTCATGCGCCTGGCCGTCTCGCTGGCCTGCGAGGCGCGCGATGCGTTCTGGCGCGAAGCCGAGCACGACCCGGCGCACGCCGGCCGTGCGAAGCCCCTGGTGGCCGCCAGCATCGGCCCCTACGGCGCGATGCTGGCCGACGGCTCCGAATACCGCGGGAACTACGGCCTCGACGAAGCCGCGCTGATGGACTTCCACCGCCCGCGCCTGCAACTGCTGGCGAACACCGGCGCCGACCTGCTGGCCTGCGAAACCGTGCCCTGCCTGGCTGAAGCCCGCGCGCTCGCGCGGCTGCTGCAGGAAGTGCCGGGCAGCGAAGCGTGGATCAGCTTTTCATGCCGTGACGGCGCGCACGACAGCCAGGGCGAGCCATTCGCCGACTGCGTGGCGGCGCTCGACGGCTTTGCGCAGGTGGGAGCCGTCGGCATCAACTGCACGGCGCCGCAGCACGTGGAGTCGTTGGTGGCCATTGCGCGGGCCCGCACGAAGAAGCCCATCGTCGTGTACCCCAATGCCGGCGAGCACTACGACGCCGTGCGCAAGGTGTGGCACGGCACCGCGCACGACGGCGGCGCGGCGCTGGCCGAGGCCGCGATGCATTGGGCCGATGCGGGCGCGAGGCTGATCGGCGGCTGCTGCCGGACGACGCCGCAGGACATTGCGGCGATTTGCCGGAGGTGGACGGGGGGCCAGAACCCTTCGCGCTAGGAAAGGTTCCAGAAGCCCGCTCAGCCGCGCGCCCGGCGGATGCACAGCACCTGCCAGGCACTGCCGACGAGGAACAGCAGGAAGAACAGGCCGAGCGCGGCCTTGACCTCGGGCGACTCGGGGCCTCGGGTCGCGATCGGCGCGCCGCCCGGCAGGCGCGTGAGCGTCTCGACCGTGCCGGGGATCAGCAGGATCAGGTAGCTGGCCGACATGGCCAGCGTGCGCAGATACGGCACGGCGCGGCCCAGCAGGGCCGGCGGGCGAATGGCAAAGCCCATCAGCAGGGCGGCGATGACGCCCAGCACATGGCCGGGGCCAACGCCGCCGGTGCTCGAGAGGCCGAACGAGGTCACGATCGACGCGAGCATCGCCGCGATGTAGGTGCGGCCGAGTCGGTCGTCGGGCGAGATGGCGCCGCGCGTGGCGAGCGCGTAGCCACCGAGCAGCACCGGCGCGATGCTGATCGTGGTGTGGACGATGCCGAGTGTGCTGAGGCTGGCGGGCATGGCGGGATCCGATCGAGTGGCGATGGCGCCATGGTGAGCCTCGGCCGGGCCGCGCACCATCGGTCGAATATCCGATCGCCCACCGACCAGCGCTTGCCACCGTCGCCAGTGCGCGGCACATTGCCGCGACTGCGGCCGACTTCGACCCCATCTTGACCACCAACCCCGTCGCCGAAGGCACAACGGTGCGCGTCCACGACGCGATGCACGCGCTCGCCTTCGTGGGTGATCTCAGCATGGGGCAGCCCTGCAATCACTCGCGCCGCGTCGCTGCGCTGGCGAGGCGGCTCGCGCAGGCGCTCGGGCGCGCCGAGCTCGCGGCCGACGCCAGCAGCGTCGCCCTGCTGCGGTGGTCGGGCTGCACCGCCAACGCGGGCGAGGTTGCGGCGCTGCTGGGCGACGACGTTGCCGGCCGCGCGAAGATGCTTGCCGAGCCGGCGCTCCTGGCGCAACTGCAGGCAGCGGCCCTCGCCGACCCGGTACAGCGCGAGCGCCTCGCAGCCTTCGCCGGCGTCGCGCAGATCCACTGCGAGGTCGCTGGCGACATCGCGCAGCGGCTCGGGCCGCCGGCTGCGGTCGAGCAGGCATTGCGCCATGTGTTCGACGGCTACGACCTCGAAGGCGGCGGTGCTGCGACCGAGCTCGTCGCCATCGTCACGCTCTGCGGCGAGTTCGAGATCGCTGCGCGGCTGCATGGCGCCGGCGCCGTGCCCGCCGCCGGCGAGCGGCACCCACGCGTGCTGGTTGAAGCGCTGCACGCATATGCACGCGGCTGGCTCGCCGAGATCGACGAGGCCGAAGAGGACGTCGCGGCGCAGGCGCCCGACGCG
Source organism: uncultured Rivibacter sp. (assembly GCA_946480925.1). The sequence goes on along the minus strand of CAMLLU010000008.1, from coordinate 85,764 downwards.
GCAGTGCCGCTCACCCTGCTCGCCGACGTGATCGACCTCAAGCTGCCGTGGCTCACCGGGCATTCGCGCGCCGTGGCGTCGGCCGTCGAGGCTGCGGGACCCCGCCTGGGCCTCGATCCGCAAGCCGTGCGCCGAACCATTGCGGCCGCGCTGCTGCACGGCATGGGGCGGGCCGCGCTGCCCAACGCACTGTGGAACAAGCAGGCGCCCCTGACGCGCACCGAACACGAGCAGGTGCGGCTGGCTGCCTACTGGACCGCTCGCGCGGCACGCGAACTCGAGGGCCTGTCTGCCGAGGCCGAACTCGCCTCATGGGTGTTCGAGCGTGACGACGGCTCGGGGCACTTCCGCGGCCTGGCACCGCAGAGCGCCGAGGCACGGCTGCTGGCCGCGGCGGCGAGCTGGGTCGCCCTGCGTTCGGCGCGGCCGTGGCGACCTGCGCTCGACGAAGCCGACGCGGCGCGCACCTTGCGTGACGAAGCGCAGGCTGGACGTTATGGGCGCGACCTGGTCGAGGCGCTGCTGGGCGCGCGGGCACCGCGCCAGCGGGCGACACCGACGCTGCTGTCGCCCCGCGAACTCGACGTGCTGCGCGCGATCGCCCGTGGCGCCAGCAACAAGGAAGCGGCGCAACGGCTCGGCATCAGCCCGGCGACCGTGCGCACGCATCTCGAGCATGTGTTCGAGAAGCTGGCATGCAGCAGCCGGGCAGCGGCGACCCTGAAGGCGGCCGAACTCGGGCTGCTTTGAGCGCAGCTGAGCTTGCCCGCGACACGCATGTCCCTGCCGCCCCGGACCTCAAGAGCCGGGGCAGAAGGCGGTGCGTCGCTGGCCGAGGCAGCGATGCATTGGGCCGATGCCGGAGCAAGGCTGATCGGCGGGTGCTGCCGCACGCCGCGGGACATTGCGGCGATTTGTCGGCGGTGGGTGGGGGACGGCGGGCATTCACCCGCACTGCTACGACTCGCTATGCGGGCTTGCCCGCCTCGCGCGCCCAACGGTCGATCACTCGCGTCAGCAGATCGAGCGACATGCCACGCCTAAGCAGCCCCGCATCGTTGAAGTCGCGCATGTCGGCGCGCTTGTCCTGCACTGCCTGCGCCTTGGCGCGTGCCTGCGTCCAAGTGCGCGGCTCCCAGCATGTGTAGAAGGCCCGCGCCGGCTGCACACAGTAGCGCTCCACGTCGCGCACGGCGGCAGGGGGTGGACCGCCCTGCGTGGCTCATGCTGCCGCTTGCCTCAGTGCGGAACTCTCCGTTTAGCGCAGCCAGAACAGTACGATCGTCATGACCACACTAGCGAGAGTGGCCAGCGCCCCGAACTTGGTCCATCGAACGATCCCCGCCTCGCGCTGCTCTGCTCGCTTCGTTGCGCGCTCCTCCAGCCAATGCTTCGCGTGCTTCGCCTTCCAACCAGCGTACCCACCGGTCGCGAGCTTCTTCCGAACGTAGCCCTCATCTGTGGCATCCAGTTCGCGGTAGAAGTCCTCAATGACAACGCGCTGCATGGCCTACCCCTTCAACTCATCACCCGAGCCGATGGCGTTGGTGCGTTCAATCAGCGCCGCGAACTGCTGATCAGACACCAGTTTTTCGCCGTGGAGTCTCTTTACTACGGCATAGGGGTTGCGCATCAGCACGTACTGCATCGGCCCCTTGGTGCCAGCGCGGAAATCGATGAAGCCGATCTCCTGCAGGATCTTCATGTGAGCGCGGAAAGTGGAGATGTTGCGCTCGCCTCCGTAGCCCGCCTCGTATGCAGCGTCGGCTTCGCTGTCGATCTTGACGAGCCCCTCACCATAGTGATGCAGCCATAAGACCAAGAAAGTCTTTCCGGCGGGAACGGCCTTTGCGTACTTACGCTTTGTGATGTCGTTGATGATGTTCATCACCAGCGACAAGGGGCGCGGCACTTGCGCGAAGCCGCCGCGTTTGCGATCCGACAGTAGCCAGAGGTCGTCATCCTTGACCTCCGGCCAGTGAAGTTTCCGGATCTCGATCGCGGTTTGCTTCGCTTTCTGGTGCTTGTTCGATTGCTGCTTGCCCGTGGGGACCGGCAATGCACCGAAGACGAGCTTCGGGGCGGGTGTCACGGAGGCTACTGAAGCCGTCGGCGCAGCCAATGGTTGAGCCGGCATGGGTGGGGGTTGGATCGTCGCCATTGGTGTCGCGGGAGCTTGTTACGGCGCCAATTCTCGGAGTCCCCTTCCGGCAGATCAACGATTTAGATACGTTCCAGTCACTCAGAAGTCAGCATATGCAGACACGACAGATGACTTAGATGGCGTGAATCTTCAACAACTCAGTGTGTGAGTTGCACACTTTGCGTGCACGATCGTCGCTAACCTGTTGTATTGCAAGAATTTTTCTGTGAAATGCGGTTATCGGTGTATCGCAGTTATCACTGGTATCGCACGTATCACCGATATCCGGGGTTGAAGGGGGCATGGCGGCCCTCTGCAGAACACAAAGAGTTACACATTTGGTGACCAGAAGTTGAGGGCTCCACATATCAATTACCTCTTCCCACGGAAGACCGCTCTCCGCGCGCGACAGCCCACTCAAAGATCCCCCTCCCCCCGAACCGCCCTCGGCCACCCACAGATCGCCCGCGAGGTCTGCATGCCCGCCATCACCGCTGCCTCCACGCAACCCGCGTTCAGCCCGGTCCTGATCCAGTCGCCGGTCAGGTAGAGGTTCGCAAAGCCCGAGCCGTCCGTCGCCAGCCGGTACGCGCTGCTGCCCACCACCGACAGCACGTAACGCTCTGACGGGTCGACGTTGGCGCGCCAGTACTGGCGGTCGAAGCGCTGCTCGCCGTTGCCTTGTCCGGGGTCGACGAGGCAGCCCCACTGGAAGCCGCCGCGGTGGGCGACGCCGGGCCACAGCGCGCCGATCTGCGTGTCGAGCTGGGTGATGGCCGACTGCTTGACCGCGGCCGCGCAGCGCGCCGGGAAGCCGTGATCGCTGTACGGCGGGTAGCCCGAGACGGGCAGGGCGCTGCAGAAGTACGAGACGTTTTTCGGCTGCGTCTGCGCGGGCGGCCAGGCTTCGCGTTGCAGCAGCTGGTCCATCGGCGCCCAGGTGTCGAAGGGTTCGGTGAAGGCGCTGAGCACGGGCTCCTGGTGGTTGGCACCGAAGCTCTTCCAGCCCATGGCTTCGAGGTCGCAGTCGAGCCACACCTGGTAGGCCTGCGTGGCCACGGTCTTGACCTTCTCGCCCATGGCTTGCAGCGCGGGGCTGCGGGCCACGAGCTGAGGGCAGAGGTCTTTCACGCCGTCGGCCGAGATGCCGAAGATCACGAGGTCGAAGTCCACGCCGCGCTGCAGCATCTGCGTGGGCAGCGGGCAGCCGAAGTGCTGCTGGTAGAGCTCGGGCCAGTTGCTCCAGTTCGACTCGAGGTTCACGTCGTGCTGCTGCAGCAGCGCGACCTGCTCGGGCACGATCTGCCCGTACTGCGGCTCGCTGGGCCAGCAGGCCAGGCCTTTCACGTCGACCAGCGGGTCGTAGTGGTCGGCACCGCGCGTCACGCCCACCTGCCGCGTGAGGCGGATCTGCTCGACCACGTTGCGGCCGTCTGCCGCGGGCACGAGCTCTTCGACCTTGTGGAAGAACCTGAAGTTGACGCCGCGCGACTTGAGCACCTGGTACAGCGGCGTGAACACGGTGTCGCCCATGCCGGACTGCATCTCCCACATGATGCCGCCGTGGTAGGCCACGGCCACGCGCAACATGCCGCGCAGCATGGTGCCGGCTTCGATGTTGGGGCGCTCGAAGTCGCCGTTCTCGTAGGCGAACACCAGGTCGTAGAAACCGCGCACCGGGGCCGAATGCACGGTGAGCTTTTCGTTGGCGCCGTGCTTGGTGAGCCAGGCGTAGAAGTCGATGTCGTTGATGACGTCGAAGCCCTGCGTGAACACGCCGTCTTCGAACATGCCGATCAGCGCGGTGCAGGCGAGGTCGATCACGATGTAGAGGCGGCGCAGTGCGTCGCTCGCGTCTTCAGCGGCCACCGAGTCGTGCAGCCAGCCGCGCAGCGACTTCAACGCGGAGTGCATGAGCGCGTGGTGTTCCGCGTCGTGCGCGCGGGCGTCTTCGGCCAGCGCCTCGCTGAACTGCACCAGCGCCGCGGCCGCGTGCTCCACGTCGGCGGCGAGGTGCTTCACGTCCTGTTCAACGTGCCGGGCCAGCTGGTGCAGCCAGCCTTCATGCTCTTCGCCCGGAGGCGTGAGTGGCTGCGGCTCGGTGAGCGCGGCTTCGTCTTTCAGCTGGCCGAGCCACGACTTGATCCACGCGTAAAGCGTGCTGGCCATGGCCCAGGGGCCCACGCTTTCAGTGCCCTGGCCGGGCGTGCCGGGCTTGATGGGGGTGTCGATGGGCCAGGTCTTCCACTGGCCTTTCACGAACTCGGTGAGGGTGATGAAGTGCTGCGGCTTGAAGGCGTCTTGCCAGGTGGCCAGCGGTGCGCCGCTGGGGCGCTGCAGCAACTCGTAGGCCTTCTGGATGGTGTTGAAGGCGTTGTCGTAGAAGCCGAACCAGATGTGCAGGCCGTGCTCTTCGATGCGCTGGCCCAGGGCGGCGTTGCGGCCGCTCGCGCCTTTGCCGCCCACGCGCCAGCCCATCTGGTAGAGCGTGATGTCGTAGCGGTTGCGCCAGCCGGGCTGGTCGGTGAGCCAGAAGGCCGCCGTCATGGCGCCCACGCCGCCGCCCAGGATGGCGATCTTCTTGGGCGCCACCACCGAGTTGTCGACCAGCTCTTCGCCCTGCGTGACCTCGAAATCCATGGTGAGGTGGAAGGGCAGGATGGCCGGCTGCGCGCCGAGCTGCAGGCCCAGCGTGTCGGCCAGCGGGAAGCTCGCGAAGGGTTGCAGCGTGAGCTCGTATTGCCAGCCCAGCAACTCCACGCTGTGCAGCTTGTTCACCACTGCGGGTGCGCTCACGATGGCCTGGTAGACGGCCTTTTCGCCCGCGCTGTCGGGGAACTGCTTCAGGAAGATCTGGTCGAGCTGGGGCTTGAAGAAGGCCTGCGCCACCTGCTCCCAGCCGGCGGCGTCGAGGTCGAGCGCATCGGTTTCGCTGGCCAGCAGCTCGACGAGCTGCTTGACGAAGCTTTCCCAGCCTTGCAGCGGCTTGTGGGCCCTGGAGGTGTCGGTCGCGTCAATGGCGAGCAGCGGGTGCATGGTCAGCTGCGTTTCGGGGCTGAAGGGCTGGAAGCCCTTGGCCGCGAGCGTGAAGCTCTGCGGGGCATTGCCCGGCGCCGGCATGGTGTATTCGCAGCCGTACTTCGGGTAGCCGTAGAGTTCGCGCCCGTTGATGAGCGCCATGGTGTCGTCCACGAAGATGTGGCAGGGCCACACGTAGATGTGGTTGATCCTGGTCTGGCCCGGCAGCACCTGGCCCACCATCACCCAGGTCACGATGTCGGTCTCGATGCCCCAGCCCTTGGCGGCATCAGTGGGGTGGGTGGACTGCGCATGGCCCACCTTGGTGAAGGTGAGCAGCACGAAGGGCGAGAGCACCTTGAAGTGCATGCGGCCGGCCGACGCGGCGTTGAGCGTTTCGTCCACCGAGCGCTGCAGCTTGGCGCGGTCTCCGCGCACGAAGAAGCCATACATCTCGGACTGCCCGAGCGACAGCGGCGAGTGCATGAGCACGTTGCCGCCCGAGTAGATGTAGTCGGGCCGTTGTGGTGCCTGTCCCATCGCCGTGTTCCCTTCCCCAAGTGGTGTTGTGATGGGCGGCGATGGTAGCGGTGGGTTCAGCGCAGGAGCGTGTCTTCGCCCGTGATGTGCTCGAAGCTCAAGCCGTATTTCGTGAGGTATTTGCGCAAGCGGTCGGCGTCGTTGACCACGCTGCGTTGCGTGCGCGTCACGTTGAACAGGCGCCGCCCCGCTTCAGACAGGCTGCGCGATGCGCGGCACACGCGCACCACCGCTTCGAGCTGCAGGCGGTCGAAGAGGTCGAGCTGTTCAAGGGCTTCTGCGCCCAGCAGGGCGGCGAGGTTCACGTCGCTCCTGTCTGCCGACACGCCGGGCGCGCTGCGCCGCCACAACCAGCGCAGGCGCTCGATCTCGGCCGCCACCAGGGCTTCTGAAATGCGGCCACCTTCGGCCAGCGTGGCCAGCCGCGTGACGGAAGCGCCCAGGTCGCGGAAGTTGCCGCTCCACGCCGCGTCGGCCGACTGCGCGAAGCGCAGGTAGCGCGCCTTGGCCTCGACATTGAAGCGCACCGCGCGGCCGGTTTCCTGCGCGGCCAGGGCGAGCAGGTGGTCGACGTTGGGCTCGATGTCTTCAGCCCGCTGCGCGAGGCCGGGCAGGTCGTAGGTCCAGAGGTTGATGCGCGCGAACAGGTCGTCGCGAAAACGCCCGGCACTAACCTCGGCCCGCAGGTCGCGGTTGGTGCCGGCCACGAGCTGGAAGTCGCTTTCCACGTCGCGGTCGGCGCCCACCGGCAGGAAGCGCTTTTCTTCGATGGCCTTGAGCAGCATGGCCTGCTCGTCGAGGCCCAGCTCGCCGATCTCGTCGAGGAACAGCAGGCCCTGGTGGGCCGTGCGCAAGAGACCCGCGCGGTCGGCCACCGCGCCGGTGAACGAGCCCTTCTTGTGGCCGAAGAGGGTGGAGGCTGCACCGTCGCCGCGCAGCGTGGCGCAGTTCACTTCGACGAAGGGGCCGCTGAGCTGGTGCCGCGCCTTCTTGAGCTCGTACATGCGGCGAGCGAGGAAGGACTTGCCCGCGCCGGTGGGGCCCACCAGCAGCATGGGTGAACGCGAGCGCACGGCCACACGTTCGATCTCTTCGATGAGCGCGTTGAAGCGCGCGTTGCGCGTGGCGATGCCGCTCTTCAGAAAGGCCAGCGCATCGCTACGCTCCTGGTGAAAGCGCTTGGCGATGCCGTCGTAGCGAGAGAGGTCGAGGTCGATGAGCGCGAGCGTGCCCGGGTCGCCGGCACGCTGCTTCTTCGGCGGCGCGCTTTGCACCAGCACACCGGGCAGGAAGCGCGCCTCCACCAGCAGGAAAAGGCAGATCTGCGCGACGTGCGTGCCGGTGGTGATGTGCGCCCAATACTGCTCTCGCTCGGTGTCGAAGCGGTAGCTGCGCACCCAGTCGTACAGCGCGGCGTAGACCTCGCCGAAGTCCCATGGGTCGGCGAGCTCCATCTCGATGAGATTGACCAGCGTGTCGGGCGACACGCCGGCCACGTCGTCGGCAATGCGCTTGGCAAGGTCGGCGTGTTGAGGCGAATGCAGCAGTTCGAGCCGGTGCAGTGGCTGTTCTGTGTGCTGCGCCAGCGAGACGGTAGGGCGCCACTTCTCCCAGCGCCCCGCGCCACGGCCGGCGTCGAGCTGGCTGCCGAGGAAGCCGATGGCGACGGTGGGTTTGGTCATCTCTTGTCAGCTAGTTGACTAGTTTCAATTCTATGTTTCACTGCTACACCAACGCTGGCGAACAACAGTTTTTCAAATGAAATCAATCACTTGCATAACGCACCGCTGCTGGCACGCGCCCTGCAATACATGAAGCAGGTAACCGCTAAAGGCGAACGCTCACAGGTCAGGGGTTGGGGTCGAACACCCGCCCCGCCGGTGCAGGTGTTCCGAGGCATGTGCCTCGTCGAACACCGGCATGCCGCGCCGCCCGGATCGGATATCCACCACGTTGTGTAGCTCAGCTTGGTAGAGCAGCCTCGGAAGAGGCGGGTCGCGGGTTCGACTCCCGCCCAACTCTGGCTTGACAAGCCACCTTGAAGAAACGGTCGAAAGACCACCGCCGGACGCGAGCCGACGGCCGATCGAGCCAACAGTGCGTGCGATGCACGCGTCCGCGGCAAGAGAGGCCCACGGCTCGTCAGCGGCGGCGGCCCGAGCGGCAAGTCCGATCGGCCGCGCTTGGTGACCAACCCCGACGGGGCGCATCGCCAAGCCCGAGCCGACACGTTTGCGGCCCGCTGCCGCTGCTGTAACGGCACCGATTGCATGAAGAAACGAAGAACAAGGAGAACGACATGATGTTGAGGGAACTGGCGCCCAAGCGCGTCACCGTGAAGAAGAACGAACGTGGCCTGCTGCTGCGCAACGGCGACTTCGAGCGCGTGCTGCAGCCCGGCACACATTGGCTGCACGGCGGCTTCGACCGCCTGCGCGTGGAGACCTTCGCTTTGGAGCAACCGCTGTTCACGCACGCGCTGGCCGATTACCTGATGGCCAAGGAACCTGCAGTCGTTGACGCCGAGTTCGTGCGCGTGGAGCTTTCTGAAACGCAGGTGGGCCTGCGCTACGAAAACGGCGTGCTGGCCGAAGTCCTGGCGCCGGCGACCCGCCGCCTGTACTGGAAGGGCCTGGTCGACGTGCTCGTGGATGTGATCGACATCGCCGAGTCGGCCGAGGTGCCACAGGCCGTCGTGTCGCGCCTCACTCAGACGCAGCTGCGCCAGCGTGCCGTGGCGGGCTTGGCCGGCGTGCTGCAGGTGCAGGTGCCTGAACACGGCACGGGTGTGCTGTGGGTGGACGGCAAGCTGGCCGCGATGCTGGCGCCGGGCTCCTATGCCTACTGGAAGTTCAACCGCAATGTGGCGGTGGAGCTGGTGGACCTGCGCGTGCAGGCGCTCGAAGTCTCGGGCCAGGAAATCCTGACCCGAGACAAGGTGGGCCTGCGCCTGAACCTCGCGGCCACTTGGCGCTACGCCGACGTGCGGCAGGCCTACACGCAGCTGCAGAAGCCGGCGGAACACCTGTACCGCGAGCTGCAGTTCGGCCTGCGCGCCGCAGTAGGGACGCGCTCGCTCGACGAGCTGCTCGAGAACAAGGGCGTGATCGACGAGGTGGTGACCGCGCACGTGCGCAGCAAGCTCGCCGGCTACGGCCTGGATCTCGACGGCGTGGGCGTGAAGGACATCGTGTTGCCTGGCGAGATGAAGACCATCCTGGCTCAGGTGGTGGAAGCGCAGAAGTCGGCCGAGGCCAACGTGATCCGCCGCCGCGAGGAAACCGCCGCGACGCGCTCGCTGCTCAACACCGCCAAGGTGATGGAAGACAACCCCACCGCCTTGCGCCTGAAGGAACTCGAGACGCTGGAGCGCGTGGCCGAACGCATCGACAAGATCTCCGTGTTCGGGGGTCTGGACCAGGTGCTCAACGGGCTGGTGAAGCTGCGCTGACAGAGGAAAGAACAAGGGCACGCAGGCACTGAAGGGAGCGCCACCGCCTAAAACGTTGAAGTGCCAGGCGGACCGGGTAACACCGGTTGCGACGGGAAAGTGGGCTGGCGAGTAGGGTTGAGGATGCAGGTTGCCGCTCCGAGGACGGGTGTCAACTGGCGCGCGTTTGCCAATCGCCGGCTCGGCCTGTGGATCAAAGCCCCTGGTCGTCGCAGTGATGCGGGTTCGAATCCCGCCGTGTCCACCAGACACAAGGAAGTGAAGTCATGACTCAACACAACTACGAAATTCAAGAAGTCCCCGGCGGCGTGCCGGTGAAGATGTGGACCCGCGGCGTGCCCGTCGAAGACGAGGCCCGCCGCCAGCTCGCCAATGCCGCGCGCCTGCCCATCGTGTTCAAGCACATCGCGGCCATGCCCGACGTGCACTTCGGCATCGGCGCGACCGTGGGCTCGGTGATCCCGACCTTCAAGGCCATCATCCCGGCCGCGGTGGGCGTGGACATCGGCTGCGGAATGATCGCGTGCAAGACCACGCTGACCGCCGAAGACCTGCCCGACAACCTGGCCCCGCTGCGCAGCGCCATCGAACGTGCCGTGCCGCACGGCCGCGCGCCGGGCTCGCGCGACCCGGGCGCCTGGCACAAGGTGCCCGGCGCGGTCGACACGGCCTGGGCGCAGCTCGAGCCTGAGTTCACCGAGCTGTGCCGCGACTACCCGAAGCTGGAGAAGACCAACAACCGCAATCACCTCGGTACGCTGGGCACCGGCAACCACTTCATCGAGGTGTGCCTCGATGAGCAGGGGTTCGTGTGGTTCATGCTGCACTCAGGCTCGCGCGGCGTGGGCAACTTCATCGGCACCATGTTCATCGAGCTGGCCAAGCAGGACGCGATGCGCACATGCGCCAACCTGCCCGACCGCGACCTGGCGTACTTCGAGGAAGGCTCGCGCTACTTCGGCGACTACGTGCGCGCCGTGGGCTGGGCGCAGAAGTTCGCGCGCCTGAACCGCGAGGTGATGATGCGCCGCGTGATCGAGGCCGCCAAGACGGTGATCCACAAGAACTTCCAGAGCCACATCGAGGCGGTGAACTGCCACCACAACTACGTGCAGCAGGAACGCCATTTCGGTGAAGACGTCTACGTGACCCGCAAGGGCGCGGTGAGCGCCAAGCAGGGCGAGCTGGGCATCATCCCCGGCAGCATGGGCGCTCGCAGCTACATCGTTCGCGGCAAGGGCAACGCCGAAAGCTTCGAGTCGTGCTCGCACGGCGCCGGCCGCACCATGAGCCGCGGCGAAGCCAAGCGCCGCTTCACGCTGGCCGACCACCGCGCCGCCACCGAAGGCGTCGAATGCCGCAAGGACAAGGACGTGATCGACGAGACGCCCGCGGCCTACAAGGACATCGACGCGGTGATGGAGGCGCAGAAGGACCTGGTGGAGGTGGTGCACACCTTGAAGCAGGTGGTGTGCGTGAAGGGGTAGCGGTGATGAAAAGCGGAAAACAACGCCGCGAGGAGATCAAACAGCGCCGCCGCGAGCGTGCCGCGAAGTTCGTCAACTTCGACCCGCACGTGCGGCGCCCGCGCATCCCGTTCGGTGTGGTGGAAGCCGACCACGACCTGCTCGCGCGCCACAACAACACCTGTGGCCCGCTGCCGCTGTACTACGTGGACCGCGAGTTCAGCTGCCGCGACTGCGGCAGCCATGAGGTGTGGACGGCCAAGCAACAGAAGTGGTGGTACGAGGTGGCGCTGGGCAACATCAACAGCATCGGGGTGCGGTGCCGGCCCTGCCGGCGTGCAGAGCAGGCGCGCGTGGCCGAGGCGCGCCGAGTTTCAGAAGAAGGGATGAAGAGAAAGCTGCAGGCCCAGGCCGGCAAGACCGGCTGACGCTTGCTTTTCGTGATCAACGGTTCTGGTCGATCCCGAGCAGCGCGTCTTTCAAGCCCTTGTCGGCGGGCGACTTGCCAAACCAGATGCGCAGCACCATCTCAAAGAATTCGTCGTCGCCCACGGCACCTCCTTGCGGCTCGCCAACGATGAAGAAGGTGGTGCCCTTGCCCGGCATGAACTCCATCGCGAAGGTGTCACCGACCTTGAGCTTGGAGCGGCCGGAGAAGATCTCGATCAAGCGGGTCGTCGCCACGGTGTGCTTCTGCACCTGTTCCTTCGGCGAGTTTTCAGACAGGCCCTTCACGAACAGCAGGCCCAGGTCGGTGCCGGGTACTTCGCGCAGTGCGGTGAAGTCCAGCCGCTTGGGGCCAGGCAGCGCGAGCAGCTCTTCAGGCGTGCTGACCTTCCTGGTCGTGTACATCGCCATGTCGTAGACCTTGAAGATGCCGGCCTTGTAGCGCGTGCCGGCGCCGTTCAACTGCAGCTTGGTGCCCTGCACCTGCGCCGCAGGCTCGAACTTGGTGGCGGTGGGCGCGGCGCTGGCCTCTGCGGCCAGCAACGCTGCGGCCAGTGCCAGGGCAGAAGCCATCAAGGCCAGAGGGGCGCGCTCGCGGCGCAACGGCAAGGGGCGGTTCATGGTGTCTCCTTGATGATGTGTTTGCGGCATGCGCTGCTGCGGCGCAACAAGCGCATGGCGCGATGCTCTTCGGGCTTGGCGCACATCATCGTGCGAGCGCGCTGACGCGTGGCTGTCAGTTGCAACGGCGTGCGCAGCGCAGCACGCCGCTGTGGCCTGGCTGCAACGGCACGGTGCGAATGCCGGCTCCGGCGTTCAGAAGGTGCGGCGGTAGACGAGCATGGGCCCGCCCTTTTTCACGCGCAGCGACATCTGGGAGTTCTGGGTCGAGTACAGCCGCACACGCACCTTGCCTTGCTCGATCGCGAAGGTGGCGTTGCGCGAGGCCTGCCATTCGACACCGGCGCGAGCGCCGTAGTAGTCGCTGCCGATCTCGTCGGCACCGAGCCGGCGGGTGCTGGCCGCGTCGAGGTACAGCAAGGCCGATTCGGTCATGCGATGGCGCAGCCCCACGCTGATGAGCGGCGCGCCCAGCGTCGTGTCGCCGAACTCGCGCAGCGGCCCGGCATCCACGCCGCGCACGCGGTAGGTGGCCGCGCCCAGGCCGAGCGACACGCTCGAGCGCTCGCGTGCGAACCACCAGCGGTAGGCGATGTTGTCCATGTCCACGCGTGCCCGTTGCGGCGCGTCGAATGCATTGGCCGTGTCGCCTGCACCTTCGTTGGGGGCCGACTCGGCCTGCAGCCGCGAGCGCGAGAGCAGCAGGCTGCCGCCCGTTTGGCGTTGCTGCTGTGGCATGGCCCAGTCACCCAGGCGGCGTGCGGGCTCAAGCTGCTCGACCACGGCCGCAGGCGCCGCTGCATGGGTGCCGAGCGGGCTGCCCCATTCCATCACCAGGGGTTGCTGCGAGGCCTCGGCCTCGGCCGCGGTATGCGCCTCGTTCCGAGGATCGGCCAGTGCACCGCCGGCTCCCAGCGCAATCGCCACACCGGCCGCCAGCCTGCGCCCCCGCGGGTGGGGCGGCTGACGGCACGCGAGAGGCGATGGCGACAACACGGCGAACACTCCTGCACGTTGTTGAACCAGGCGGCGAATCGAGGATACGCCTGCACCGCGGGAATGAACACACCGCAACTATGGTTGCGCCGGCTTCGCAGCGCTGTCGGCGTACAGAACCCCCGCGTGTAGGTGGCGAGGAAAGCCGCTGGCCGAAACGCTACCCTGTCGCCCATGCCTCGCTTCGCTGCCAACGTCTCGCTGCTCTACCCGGAGCACGCCTTCCTCGATCGCTTCGCTGCCGCGGCCGCCGACGGCTTTGCTGCCGTGGAGATGCTGTTTCCGTATGCCCATGCGCAGGCGGAGCTGGCGGCCCGCCTGCGCGATGCCGGCTTGCAGCTGGTGCTGATGAACACGCCGCCGGGTAGCTGGGAGGCCGGCGAACGCGGCCTGGCCGCCCTGCCGGGCCGTGAAGGCGAGTTCCGGCGCGCCCTGGAGCAGGCATTGGCCTATGCCACCGTGCTGGGTTGCCCGAGGGTGCACGTGATGGCGGGCGTGCTGCCAGAAGGAGAAGGTGTGTCGCGTGCTGCGGCGCACAACTGCTTCGTGGGCAACCTGCAATGGGCTGCCGCACAGGCGGCCGGCAGCGGGGTGGTGCTCACCATCGAGCCGATCAACCCGCGCGACATTCCCGGCTACTTCTTGAACCGGCAGGCCGACGCGCACGCCATCGTGCAGGCGGTGGGCTCACCGTTGCTGCAGATGCAGATGGACCTCTACCACTGCCAGATCGTCGAGGGCGACGTGGCCATGAAGCTGCGCGAGTACCTGCCCACCGGCCGCGTCGGCCACATGCAGATCGCCGGCGTGCCGGAGCGCCACGAGCCCGACGTGGGTGAGCTGCACTACCCCTACCTCTTCGAGCTGATCGATTCGCTGGGCTACACCGGCTGGGTGGGCTGTGAATACCGCCCGCGGCGCGGCACGCAGCCCGGCGGCACCACAGTGGGCCTGGGGTGGCGGCCGCGCGACGCCGGGCCGTTCGTCTAGGGCCAACCCTTGCGCCTGCTGCGCAGGCAGGCTCTTAGACTGCGCCCCCATGACCAGCATCACCAGCCTCACCACGCGCGACGGACTCGACCTGCACCTGCGTCACTGGCCCTTGCCCGCAGACGCCAGGCCGCGCGGGCAGGTGGCACTGGTGCACGGCCTGGGCGAACACATCGGCCGCTACACGCACGTGGCCGCCGAGTTCAACGCCGCCGGCTGGGAAGTGACGGGCTACGACCAGCGAGGCCACGGCCGCTCGCCGGGCCCGCGCGGCGGCCTGGTGCAGGGCGACGACCTGCTGTGGGACCTGGCCGCGTTGGTGGACCACCTGCGCCACCAGCACCCCGGCCAGCCGCTGGTGCTGTTGGGGCACAGCATGGGCGGGCTGGTGGTGGGCCGCTTCGTGGCCGAGCAGGCGCAGCCCGCGGGTGCACCGCGTGCCGGCTGGGCCAGGCCGGTGGAGGCGCTGGTGATGTCTTCACCCGCGCTGGACCCTGGCATGAATGCACTGCAGAAGCTGCTGCTGAACGTGATGGGCAGCCTGGCGCCCGACGTGGCCGTGGGCAACGGGCTGGACCCGGCCTGGGTGTCGCACGACCCGGCCGTGGTGGCAGCCTACAAGGCCGACCCGTTGGTGCACGACCGCGTGACCGCGAAGCTGGTGCGCTTCATCGTCGATGGCGGCGACGTTACGCGGGCACGCGCCGCCGCCTGGGCCACGCCGACGCTGCTGATGTGGGCCGGTGCCGACCGCTGCGTGGCGCCGCGCGGCAGTGCCGCCTTCGCCAACGACGCACCGCGCGGCGTGGTCACCACGCACGAGTTCGCGCCGCTGGCGCACGAGATCTTCAACGAGCCCGAGCAGGGCCAGGTGTTCCAGCGGCTGCAGGAATGGCTGGACGCCAGGTTCCCGCGCTAGGGCCCGGTCAACGCTCCTTGGAAAACGCCCGCCGCTGGTCGCGCAGGAAGTCGCGGTCGATCTGCTCGGCGTGGAGTTCGATGTCGCGTGCGCTGACGCCTTGCGCCGCGAAGTGCTGCTTCCAGCCCGCCACCACACCGGCCACGCGCGCGACCTCGGCTTGCGCTTCGGCCTTCTTCAGCGCGAACAGCGAGCTCATCGACAGCGCGTTGTCGAGCGTGGAGTCGGCCTCGTCCTCCCCCACGCGCATCTGCTGGTAGCCCAGCGCCTGGCCCGAGGGCAACACGTCGAAGGCAGGTGACAGCTCGTATTGCTGCGCGTCGTTGACCAGCAGCACGTGGTTCTTTTCGTGGTCGTCGGTGTTGTCGATCAGGATGTTGAACACCATGCGGCGGAACAGCTCCCGCATGTGCTCGACGTTCACGCCGCCCTCGGCCACACCGCGGCGGCGCAGCAGCTGCGCGAGTTCGGGGTAGCCGAGCGGCTCGCCGGCGGCCTTGAGCGCCACGTTGGCCGACAGTGCATGCAGCCGCCGCCCGCCGTCGCGGTCGAAGCGGCGCACCGCCACCGCGTGGCCATACACGAGCCGCAGCGCACGCGTGGTCGCCACGCGGATGCCGGCCTGGGCCGCCAGCGTCATCGTGGCGTGTTCGATGAGCGGCACATCGGTGGCGTCGCCGGCGGAGAACTTCACGACCCACTCGTCGCCGTCGATGGTGAGCAGTCCCTTGGGCCGTGCGCCGCCCATGGTGACGCCGGGCGTGATGAGGCGCTTGTGCTCGGCGGCGATGGGTTCGTTCTCGAGCACCTTGCGAACCAGCTCGTGCAGCAGCGGCGCGTCGCCCAGCTTGGGCAGCGGGCCGATGCGGCGCGGTTCGTAGCGTTCGCGCGAGATTGAAACGCCCAAGGCACCGAAACGGTCGCCGCCCGCGAAGTAGAGGTATTCGAGCAGCGACAGGCGCGGCGGCTTGTCGAGGAACTTGATGACGCGCTCGCCCCAGCGGTCGGGCCGGGCGTCGTCCACGGCGCCGGCCGCGGTGTCCTTCTCGTGCGGCAGGAACTCTTCGCCGGTCAGCAGCGGCAGGTCTTCGCTCAGCGCAAAGCCGCGCTCGATCCAGCCGGGGTCGTAGCGCAACGACACGCCGCGCGAAGTGCGCACCATATTGAGCTCACCGACGAGCACCGGCTGCTCGGGCAAGGTGAGCAGCCACAGGTACAGCTGGTCGGCCGGCTTGCACCTGGCCGCCGTTTCGGCACGCGCGTTCACTTGGGCCTCGCTTTCCTGGCGGCCGGTGCGGGCGATGCCGTCTTGCGCGCCAGCCGCGCCTCGGCCGAGGCCGCTGAGCGCACCGCGCGGCGTTTGACAGCCTCGCGCACGTCCATCTCCAGCGCACCGCGGTCCTGCGCCGGGTCGGCCAGCTCGGGCAGCGCCTGCACGCGGCCCATGAGCCACAACGCCGTGACGTAGATGCCGATGCTCACGCTGGCATCGCCCTGTTCCATGCGGATGAGCGTGGGCACCGAAACGCCCAGCCGCTGCGCCCATAGGCGCTGCGACTCCTTGCGGCGCACGCGTGCGATGGCGATGTTGGCGCCCAGCCGGCGCAGCGCCTCGGCGGCGGCGGGCGGCATGGTGGCAAGGGCCCGTGGATTCCTAGGCATAACATTTATTTTATCGACTGGCCGTATTTGTTCAAATCTATGTTGATCCAATAGAAGCCACAGCGAGCTTTTGAGGCTGCCTATACTGCCCCTTCGCCTCACGCAAACCACGCGTTTGCGCACCACCCTTGCCACTCCCCACGAAGGAGCCTGCATGAGACATCCAGTGTCAACCTGTACTTCCCGGGCCGCCACGCCGGGCCGCCCCAAGCAAGGCCCGCCCCTCTCGGCGGGTCGATCGCCGTACTCGGCGAGCGGGGTGTGGTCATGAACGCCCCCGAACGCCTGCCTGCACTCGATCTGCAGCGCCTTTCCACCTTCGTCGACGCGGCCTGGGACCGCCAGATCGTTCCCGAGCTCACGCAGTACATCGAGATCCCGGCCAAGAGCCCGCTGTTCGACCCGCAATGGGTGGCCAACGGCCACATCGACAACGTGGTGCGCCGCGCGGCCGCCTGGGTCGAGGCGCAGAAGATCGCCGGCCTCAAGCTCGAAGTCGTGCGCCTGCAGGACGACCAAGGCAAGCCGCGCACGCCGGTGATCTTTTTCGAAGTGCCTGCCACCAAGGCCGGCTCCACCGGCACGGTGCTGATGTACGGCCACCTCGACAAGCAGCCCGAATTCACCGGTTGGCGCAACGACCTGGGCCCGTGGACGCCCAAGTACGAAGACGACAAGCTCTACGGCCGCGGCGGCGCCGACGACGGCTACGCGATCTATGCGTCGGTGGCGGCGATCCGTGCGCTCGACGAACAAGGCGTGCCGCGCCCGCGCATCGTGGGCCTCATCGAAACCTGCGAGGAAAGCGGCTCCGGCGACCTGCCGGCCTACATCGAAGCGCTGGGCCCGCGGCTGGGCGAGGTGTCGCTGGTGGTCTGCCTCGACTCCGGCGCGGGCAACTACGAACAGCTGTGGCTCACCACCTCGCTGCGCGGCAACGTGACCGGCACGCTGAAGGTGGAGATCCTCACCGAAGGCATCCACTCCGGCGACGCGAGCGGGCTGGTGCCGTCGAGCTTCCGCATCATGCGGCAGGTGCTCGACCGGCTCGAAGACAGCAGCACCGGCCGCCTGCTGCCCGAGAGCTTCCATTGCGAAGTCCCGGCCGAGCGCATCGAACAGGCACGCGCCACCGCGGCCATCCTGAAAGACGAGGTGTGGAAGCGCTTCCCGTGGGCCTGCGCGGCCGATGGCGGCAGCGCGCTGCCCACCACCACCGACCCGGTGGAGGCGCTGCTCAACCGCACGTGGCGGCCCACGCTCAGCGTCACCGGCGCTGACGGCTTCCCGCCCATCGGCAACGCCGGCAACGTGCTGCGGCCCTACACGGCCTTCAAGCTCAGCCTGCGCCTGCCACCGCTGGTGGATGCGAACCAGGCCGCATTGCGACTGAAGACGCTGCTCGAAGACAACGCGCCGTACCACGCCAAGGTGACCTTCGAACCCAATGGCCGCATGGACTCGATGGGCGCCAACGGCTGGAACGCGCCCACGCTGTCGGGCTGGCTCGAAAGCGCGCTCGATGCGGCCTCGCGCCGGCACTGGGGCGCGCCGCTGGGCTTCATCGGCCAGGGCGGCACGATCCCGCTGATGAACATGCTCGAAAAGGGCTTCCCGAAGGCGCAGATGATGGTGTGCGGCGTACTGGGTCCGAAGAGCAACGCGCACGGGCCGAACGAGTTCCTGCACGTGCCCTACGGCAAGCGGCTCACCGCAGCGGTGGCGCAGGCCATTGCGGCCATGCCCTGAGCGCCCCAGAGTGCCTCATCGCAACGAAGACGAACGCATGCGCAGCCGCCACCAGGCGCGCATGCGTTGCCCCAGGCGGCGCAGTTGCTGCCACAGCGCCGAGCCACTCACCACCTCGCCCACACGGGCCTTGAGCGCCACCCACCACGCCAGTGACCGCGCGAACCACGTGTAGTGCATCAACTGCGGCTGGGTGAGCATGAACAGGCGCCCCACCAGCGCCGTGCCCACCACCTTGGCTGCCACGATGACGCCCAGCCCGAACGCGGCATGGCCCTTGTGGATGAACCACAGGGCCGCGAGCTTCACCGGGAAGAGCAGCAACGTGGGCAGCAGGAAGAGCACCAGCGCCACTGCCGGCGGCGCATTGCGGATGCGCGCTTCGAGCCATGCGAACGGCGGCCACTTCGCCAGCCGACCCAACGCGGCGGAGAGCGGGCGCCAGCCCCATTCCTCGAGAAAGATCAGCGCCGCCAGCAGCGCAACGCCCACTGCGCGCAGCGCCTGCCACAACCACCGCCAGGGTGCCGGCATCACGTCACAGCTCTTCGTCGGCATCGAGGCGGGCCTGGCCGTCGGGCCAAGCCCGCAGCCACAGCCGCACGATGGTGGCCGTGTAGCGGCTCGCCACGGTCTCCACGAAACGGGTGAAGTCCACGTGGGCGCTGTCGTCGGCGCAGTCGGAGATGCTGCGCAACACGGCGAAGGGCACGTCGCAGTCGTGGCACACCTGGGCCACCGCGGCGCCTTCCATTTCGACGGCCATGGCATCGGGCAGGTTGGTGCGCAGGATCTCGCTTTCACCGTCGGTGGCCACGAAGCGATCGCCGCTGACCACCAGGCCCTCATGCACGGCCGGCGTGGTGATGCCGAAGTCGGCCAGCTTGTGCAACGACCCTGCAAGCTCGAGCACCCGCCCCACACCTTCGCGCGCCGCGGCCACCAGTGCATCGCTCATGGGCGCATCGGTGGGAAAGCGGGCACGGCCGGCCAGCGGCACTTCGTAACGCGGGAAGAGCGGCGAGGCGTCCATGTCGTGCTGCAACAGCTCGCGCGCCACCACCACGTCACCCACCTTGACCTTCGGGCCCAGCCCGCCGGCCACGCCGGTGAACAGTAGCCGTCGCGCGTCGAAGCGTTCGATCAACAAGGCCGCCGTGGTGGCCGCGGCCACCTTGCCGATGCGCGACAGCACCAGCACGACCTCGTGACCATCGAGCCGGCCACAGTGGAATTCGCGCCCGGCGTGGTGCGCCACGCGCGGCGCTTCGAGCGCGGGCAGCAGCGCACGCAGTTCCTCGTGCATCGCGGCAACGATGGCAAGCGTCATGGGGCTGCAGTTTCTCACTACACCCCAACCACGCGCCACCCGTATCCGACAAGAGCAACAGGGCCGCAATGCGGCCCTGTTGCGATCAGGGTGGACGCCGCGGAACTGGCTCAGCCAGGCCGCTGGCGTCGCCCCCTTGAGGGGGAGCGCGTCAGCGCTACGGGGGTGGGCGTCACTTCGCCCGCAGTTCGCGCCGCAGGATCTTGCCCACCGGCGTCTTGGGCAGCTCGGTGCGGAACTCGATCACCTTGGGCCGCTTGTAGCCGGTGAGGTTGGCTTCGCTGAAGGCGCGCACGTCGGCCTCGGTGAGCGAAGGGTTCTTCTTGACGATGACCAGCTTCACGGCCTCGCCGGACTTTTCGTCCGGCACGCCGACGGCCGCACATTCGAGCACGCCGTCGATCTGCGAGACCACGTCCTCGACCTCGTTCGGGTACACGTTGAAGCCCGACACCAGGATCATGTCCTTCTTGCGGTCGACGATCTTGAAGTAGCCGCGCTCGTCCACCGTGCCCACGTCGCCGGTGCGGAAGAATCCGTCGGCCGTCATGACCTTGGCCGTCTCGTCGGGGCGCTGCCAGTAGCCCGCCATGACCTGCGGGCCCCTGATGCAGATCTCGCCGGCCTGGCCCATCGGCACCTCGTTGCCTTCGTCGTCGAGCAGCTTGAACTCGGTGGAAGGGAACGGCAGGCCGATGGTGCCGGTGTAGGCCTTGCTGTCCACCGGGTTGCAGCTGGCCGACGGTGAGGTTTCCGAAAGGCCATAGCCCTCGCAGATCGGGCAGCCGGTCTTTTCGAGCCACAGCTTCGCGGTGCCGGAGGTCACGGCCATGCCGCCGCCCAAGCTAACCTTGAGGCCGGACCAGTCCACCGTGTTGAAGTCCTTGTGGTTGGCCAAAGCGCCGAACAGCGTGTTCACCGCCGGGAAGCTGTGGAACTTGTTCTGCGACAGCTCCTTGAGCACCGCCGGGATGTCGCGAGGGTTGGGGATAAGGATGTTGCAGCCACCGATGCGCATCGACAGCATCATGTTCACCGTGAACGCGAAGATGTGATACAGCGGCAGCGCGCAGACCGTGGTGGGCTGCTCGCTGGGCGGCACGTGCTTCATGGCCGGCGCGTTCCACGCCTCGGACTGCAGCACGTTGGCGATCAGGTTGCGGTGCTTGAGCACCGCGCCCTTGCTCACGCCGGTGGTGCCGCCGGTGTACTGCAGCACTGCGATGTCGTCACGCGTGATGTTGGGGGCGCGGAAAGGAGCGCTGCGGCCACGGCTGATGGCGTCGTTGAAGCGCACGGCGCCCGGCAGCGAATAGGCCGGCACCATCTTCTTCACGTTACGCACCACGTAGTTGACGATGCTGCCCTTGATCAACCCGAGCAGGTCGCCCATGGCAGCCAGCACCACGTGCTTGACCGGCGTGTTGGCGATGCACTGCTGCAGCGTGGCGGCGAAGTTCTCGATGATGACGATGGCCTTGGAACCCGAGTCCTTGAGCTGGTGCTCGAGCTCGCGCGGCGTGTACAGCGGGTTCACGTTCACTACCACGTAGCCGGCGCGCAGGATGCCGGCCACGGCGATGGGGTACTGCGGCGTGTTGGGCATCATGATGGCCACGCGGTCGCCCTTCTCGAGGCCGACGCTTTGCAGGTAGGCCGCAAAGGCACGCGAGAGGTCGTCGACCTGCTGGTAGGTCACAGACTTGCCCATGAACTTGAAGGCCGGGCGGGCGGCGTACTTCTTGAAGCTCTCTTCCTGCAACGCCACCAGCGACGGGTACTGGTCGGGGTTGATTTCTTGCGGCACACCCGCGGGGTAGTGCTTGAGCCAGATCTTCTCCATGGCTTTCTTTCTTGGAAGAGGTGTTTGTCAGACGAAAAAAGGCCAGGCGTTTGCCGCCCAGGGTCGCGCGATTCTGACCGAGGGCTGACAGCGCCCGCATCAGGTGTTTCGATACGCCGCCTAGAGGCGGATCCTTAGAGAACGCGGGCCGTCGGCCATGAAAAAGGCCGGCACATAGGCCGGCCTGTGACGTATGCACGGAGATTCGAGTCTTCCGCGCCTGCCTTGCTCATTCGACAGCCTTGACCATCTCCTCGACCACCTTCTTCGCGTCGCCGAAGACCATCATGGTCTTGTCCATGTAGAACAGTTCGTTGTCGAGGCCGGCATAACCGGCGGCCATGGAGCGCTTGTTGACGATGACCGTCTTGGCCTTGTAGGCCTCGAGGATCGGCATGCCGTAGATCGGCGAGCCCTTCTGCAGCGCGGCCGGGTTCACCACGTCGTTGGCGCCCAGGATGATGGCCACGTCGGCCTGGCCGAACTCGCCGTTCACGTCTTCCATCTCGAACACCTGGTCGTAGGGCACTTCGGCCTCGGCCAGCAGCACGTTCATGTGGCCCGGCATGCGGCCGGCCACGGGGTGGATGGCGTACTTCACCGTCACGCCCTTGTGCGTGAGCTTCTCGGCCAGCTCCTTCACCGCATGCTGCGCGCGCGCCACGGCCAGGCCGTAGCCCGGCACGATGATCACGGTCTCGGCATTGCCCAGCACGAAGGCCGCGTCGTCTGCGCTGCCGCTCTTGACCGGGCGCTGCTCCTTGGCGCCGCCGGCCGCGGTTCCCGCATCACCGCCGAAACCGCCCAGGATCACGTTGAAGAACGAGCGGTTCATCGCCTTGCACATGATGTAGCTCAGGATCGCGCCCGAGCTGCCCACCAGCGAGCCGGCGATGATCAGCATGCTGTTGTTGAGCGAGAAGCCGATGCCCGCGGCCGCCCAGCCCGAGTAGCTGTTGAGCATGGACACCACCACCGGCATGTCGGCCCCGCCGATGGGGATGATGATCAGCACGCCCAGCACGAAGGCGGTGGCCAGCAGCACCCAGAAGTCGATGCGCGCTTCGGTGATGGCATAGCCGGCGATGAACACCACCATCGCAATGCCCAGCGCCAGGTTCAGAAGGTGCTGCCCCTTGAACACGACCGGCGCTCCCTGGAACAGGCGGAACTTGTACTTTCCGGAGAGCTTGCCGAAGGCGATGACCGAGCCGCTGAAGGTGATGGCCCCGATGGCCGCGCCGAGCGCGAGCTCGATGCGGTTGCCCACCGGAATGGCGCCGCCCTTGGCCGTGATGCCGAAGGCCCAGGGCTCCACCGCCGCCGCCACCGCGATGAACACGGCCGACAGGCCGATCATGCTGTGGAAGAAGGCCACCAGCTCGGGCATCTTGGTCATCTCGACCGTCTTGGCGCGCCAGGCGCCGTAGGCACCGCCGGCCAGCAGGCCCAGCAGCACCCAGCCCATGCCCACCATGCCGTCCTGGCCGGCCATCTGCGCGAGCTTGACGATCAGCGCCGCGGTGGTGAACACGGCGATGGTCATGCCGACCATGCCGAACAAGTTGCCGCGGATCGACGTGGTGGGGTGCGACAGGCCCTTGAGCGACTGGATGAAGCAGATGCTGGCAATGAGATACAGCAGCGTGACGACGTTCATGCTCATTGCTTGTTCCCCTCGGCCTTGGCAGGCTTGTCCTTCTTCTTGAACATCTCGAGCATGCGCCGCGTGACGAGGAAGCCGCCGAAGATGTTGACCGAGGCCAGCGCCACCGCCAGCACGCCCATGCTCTTGCCCAGCCCGGTTTCGGTGAGCGCGGCGGCCAGCATGGCCCCCACGATCACGATGGCCGAGATGGCGTTGGTCACGGCCATGAGCGGCGTGTGCAGCGCGGGCGTGACGGTCCACACCACGTGGTAGCCCACGTAGATGGCCAGCACGAAGATGATGAGGTTGATGATCGTCGGACTGATCGCGTCCATGGTGGCTCCTAGATCTTCTTGATTTCGCTGATGCGGTTGTTCTCGCCGAGCAGCACGACACGGGGCTTGTAGCGGCGCGCTTCTTCGTCGCTCATCGGCGCATAAGTGCAGATGATCAAGAGGTCGCCCACGTGCGCCTTGCGTGCCGCCGCGCCATTGAGCGAGATCGCGCCCGAACCGCGCGGCGCCTTGATGATGTAGGTGGAGAAGCGCTCGCCGTTGTTGACGTTGTAGAGCTCGATCTTCTCGAACTCGTGCATGTCGGCGGCTTCGAGCAGGTCTTCGTCGATGCCGCAGGAGCCCTCGTAGTGCAGGTCGGCCTCGGTGACGGTGGCGCGGTGCAGCTTCGCTCGCAGCATGATGCGATTCACGCCTAGGCCCTCAGCAGCTGGCCGTCGCGGCACATCAGGCAGGCCTTCACGATGTCGTCCTCGAGGTCGATCTTCAGGGCCGCGGCCTCCTTCTCGAGCACGAGCTTCAGGAAGTCCAGCACGTTGCGCGCATACAGCGCGCTCGAGTCGGCCGCCACCAGCGCCGGCAGGTTGGTTTCACCCACGAGGGTGACTCCATGCTTGATGACCGTCTTGCCGGCCTCGGTGAGCGGGCAGTTGCCGCCGGCCGGGGCGGCCAGGTCGACGATCACCGAGCCCGGCTTCATGCTCCTGACCATCTCTTCGGTCACCAGCACCGGCGCGGCCCGGCCGGGGATCAGCGCGGTAGTGATCACGATGTCGGCGGCCGCCACCCGCTTGGCCACCTCGGCCTTCTGGCGGTCGAGCCAGCTCTGCGGCATGGGACGCGCATAGCCGCCCACGCCTTCGGCCGCTTCCTTCTCCTCGGCGGTCTCGTAGGGCACGTCGATGAACTTGGCGCCCAGCGACTCGACCTGCTCCTTCACCGAAGGCCGCACGTCCGAGGCTTCGATCACCGCGCCCAGCCGCTTGGCCGTGGCAATGGCCTGCAGGCCGGCCACGCCCACGCCCAGGATCACGACCCGCGCAGCCTTGATGGTGCCGGCCGCAGTCATGAGCATCGGGAAGAGGCGTTGGTACTTGTCGGCCGCGATCATCACGGCCTTGTAGCCGGCGATGTTGGCCTGGGAAGACAGCACGTCCATGCTCTGCGCGCGTGTGGTGCGCGGCGCGGCCTCGAGCGCGAAGGCGGTCAGCCTGGCGTTGGCGAGCGCGGTGAGTCCGTCGCGGTCGAACGGGTTGAGCAGGCCCACGAGCGCGGCGCCCGGTTTCATCTGCGCCAGCTCCGAGGCGCCGGGCGAGCGCACCTTGAGCACCAGGTCCGCCCCCAGGGCTCCGGCGGCGTCGGTGATCTCGGCACCCACCGCGACGTAGGCCGCATCGGGTACCGCAGCCGCCACACCGGCACCCGACTGGATGCGCACGGCATGGCCCTGGGCCTTGAGTTTCTTGGCGGTTTCCGGTGTTACGGCAACACGAGTTTCACCCGCCGCTGTCTCGAGCGGTACTCCGATGAGCATCAAACCCTCCTGGTTCTGGCACGTTCGCTGGCTTGCGCGGAGCTTACACAAAGAATGCAACCGAACGACCCGCCACGGTCACATTCATCAGTTGTGACCGGCATGCATGCAATCCCGGCCGCAACATGGGGCAAACCGCGTGGCTACCATGCGGGGCATGACCGTCGAAGAACGTTGGAAGCCCAGCGTCACCGTCGCCGCCGTGATCGAGCGGGGCGGCCGTTTCCTGCTGGTGGAGGAAGAGACCCCCGAGGGTCTGAAGCTCAACAACCCCGCCGGCCACCTGGACCCGGGCGAGTCACCAGAGCAGGGCGTGGCGCGCGAGGCGCTCGAAGAGACGGGCTGCGTGTTCCAGCCGCAGGCGCTGGTGGGCATGTACCTCTCGCGCTTTCGCCGCGAGGCCACCGGCGAAGACGTGACCTACCTGCGCCTGGCCTTCTGCGGCGCCGTCAGCGAGCCGGCGCCGGGGTGGGTGCTCGACTGCGGCATCGTGCGGACCCTGTGGCTCACGGCCGACGAAGTACGCGCCTGCGTGGACCGCCACCGCAGCCCGCTGGTCTTGCGCTGCGTCGAGGACTACCTGGCCGGCAAGCGTTACCCGCTGGAACTGCTCACCACCGACCCGACGGTCTTCGACCCCGAAATCAAGCGCCCGGCAATTTGACCCATCAACCGGGCGGCGGCGCAAACGCCGCCACCTGCCCCGGCTTGCGCAACATCTTGTCCACCTCGGCGGCGTGCAACTCCTCCGCCTGGATCATCTGCCGCGCAAATTCCTCGAGCCCGACCGAATGGCCCTCCACCAACGCCAGCAGCTCGCGGTACAGCCGCAGCGCGTTGCCTTCGGCTTCGAGCGACTCGCTCAGCATCACGCCCACGTCGGTCTGGTGTGAATCGAGCAGCGACCCGATCGCCAGCGACGGGTAGGCACCCAGCGTGGTGATCCATTCGCCCACCTGCTGCGCGTGCAGCAGCGATTCACTGGCCTGAGCACGCAGCCAGCTCACGATGGGGATGCGGCCGAAGCCGAACACGAGGAAGGAATAGTGCGTGTAGCGCACCACGCCGGCCAGCTCCGCCTCGAGCAGGCGGTTGAGCACGTTGACGATCTGTTCTTGTTTCGAACCGCTCATGGCACACCACTCCTTCCTGAGGCCAAGGTCGACGGTGACCCTATGACTGGGGCAACAGTTTGGTCCACACGTTCATGCGCTGCATCAGCAGGTCGCCGGTAACCCCGCGCACGACCCCGGAACCTTCGAGATGCAGCAGCGCACGGATCGTGTGCTGCACCCATTCGTCGCTGGCCAGCAGGCCATCGAGTTTGGTGCTATCGCCGCGCAGCAGGAAGAAGCCGTTCAGGTCGCCACCGTGCGGATCGAGAAACACGGGGTCGAAGGCCTGGATCGTGCCTTTCTTCTGCAACTCGCCCAGGTACTGCAGGAACTCGCCAAAGTGTTCGGCACTCAAGCGCTCCCTCCCTGGGATAGCACGGTTCCACGCGAACAAGACGACGTTCGAACTCATCACCGTCTCCTCTTCTGCCGGGGCACCGTGGAAGCCCATGGCCCTGCCCCGCCGAGTCACGGGCGTCCATTCAGTTTAGTGCCCGCTTCCTTGCGCACAAGCCGTGCATGGCCCGGTACTGGACTCGCTTCCCAGCCTGGTACGCCGGCATCGACTGGCTCACAAGGACTTGAGGTACAGCTGAATGCCCGCCAGACCGTACTCGTATGCGGGACGGGATGACGACCGGCTTGCTCAAAGCCGTCGATGTCGTGCCGGGGGGGCGCACCTGCCCTTGCCCCATGCGTGAGCACCGCTTCTCGGCCGTACCAACCGCGGGCGACAACGCGCTGAGCGCGCCTGGATTCACGTCGCGGTTCGGCCATCCGTCCATCCGCCTGCCGATCGCCGTGGCGTAGGGCCATGCCGGCAGCCGGCAACTGCGCTCGAGGGCGCTTTCCTAAAATTGCGCCCCATGGCAACGAAAGAACGTGTGGTGGTGGGCTTGAGCGGCGGGGTCGATTCCGCGGTCAGCGCCTGGCTGCTCAAGCAACAGGGTTACGACGTCGTCGGCATCTTCATGAAGAACTGGGAAGACGACGATGACGACGAATACTGCTCGTCGCGCCAGGACTTCCTCGACGCCGCCTCGGTGGCCGACGTGATCGGCATCGAGATGGAGCACGTGAACTTCGCGGCCGAGTACAAGGACCGCGTGTTCGCCGAATTCCTGCGCGAATACCAGGCCGGCCGCACGCCCAACCCCGACGTGCTGTGCAACGCCGAGATCAAGTTCAAGGCCTTTCTGGACCACGCGATGCGGCTCGGCGCCGAAAAGATCGCCACCGGCCACTACGCTCGCGTGCGCGAACGCAATGGCCGCTTCGAGCTGCTGAAGGGGCTGGACCCGGGCAAGGACCAGAGCTACTTCCTGCACCGGCTCAACCAGGCGCAGCTGTCGAAAACGCTGTTTCCGGTGGGCGAGCTGCACAAGACCGAAGTGCGCCGCATCGCCGACGAGATCGGCCTGCCGAACGCGAAGAAGAAGGACTCCACCGGCATCTGCTTCATCGGCGAGCGGCCGTTCCGCGAGTTCCTGAACCGCTATCTCGCCAACCAGCCGGGCCCCATCAGGAACGACCGCGGCCGCGTGATCGGCGAGCACGTGGGCCTGTCGTTCTACACGCTGGGCCAGCGCAAGGGCATCGGCATCGGCGGCGTGAAGGAAAAGGGCGCACCGCGTGGCGGTGGCGAGCACGAGCCGTGGTTCGTGGCCCGCAAGGACATCACCCACAACACGCTCTACGTGGTACAGGGCCACGACCACCCCTGGCTGCAAAGCAAAGTGCTGCAGGCCGACGAGGCCAGCTGGGTGGCCGGCGAGCCGCCCGCGGCGGGCACGATGGCGGCCAAGACCCGCTACCGCCAGGCCGACGCGGCCTGCGTGCTGAAGGAAGGCGCCAACGGCGCCTTCGAACTGGCCTTCGGCGAGCCGCAATGGGCCGTGACGCCGGGCCAGTCGGCCGTGCTGTATGCCGGCGACGTGTGCCTGGGCGGCGGTTTCATCGCGCACAGCGACTAGCAAGAACGCCGCGCCGCTGTGCTGTCAGGGGCAGCGGCGCTACTGGGGCCGCGCCAGCACCATGGTCCAGTAGCGAACGTAGGTGCTGTTCGTGTTGCTCGCGCAGGCCACGCCGATCTGGGTGAAGCTCGCGTTCATGATGTTGGCGCAATGGCCGTCGCTGGCCATCCAGCCATCGACGACGGATTGCACCGTGCTCTGCCCGCCCGCAATGTTCTCGCCCACGGCCGACCAGCTGTAGCCCGCCGCGGTGACGCGCTGGCCGAGCGTGCGGCCGTCGAGGCTGGTGTGCGAGAAGTAGTTGTTGTCGGCCATGTCACGCGAATGGCCGTAGGCCGCGTCGGTGAGCTTGGTGTTCCACGTAAGCGCTGCGGCAGCCGCGAAGGTGCCGCGCGAGCCACAGCTGGCCCCGGCGGCACGGTAGGCGTTCACGCGCTGCAGCATCTCGGCCTGGAAGTTGGTGATGCCGCAAGTGGAGGCGGTGGCCGGTGCCTGTGAAGGGCTCGGCGATGACGACGGCGTCGGAGTCGGTGTGGGAGAAGGGGCGGGAGTCGGTGTGGTGCCACTTGCCGGCGGCGAGGCAGTGGTGGTGGTGCTGTCGTCACCGCCGCCACCGCAAGCCTGCAGTGCCAGCACCCCCACCACGAGCCAAGCCAGTCCGAGCCGGTGATGGCGAGCCTCCACTGAACTGCCTTTGCGTTGTTCGAAGCTGTTTTCCATAAGCGGCCAAGCATGCTTCAGAGGCTCCTACACAGGCATGACAAAGTGCAACAGCGACGGAGGCTTGTGCACAATCGCTCGGCCTCCCACTGCCTGCTGCCCTCACGCCATGGCCGACGAAGACCAGCCCGCTGCCGTCACTCCCTCGTCGTCGAAATTGTCGCAATTGCGCATTGACCGCACGGCGCTGGCGCCGGCCCGGCGGCGGCGCGGCCGCTGGAAGTGGTGGATCGTTGCGGCACTCGTGCTGATCGTGGCGGCCGGCCTCGCCTTCGCGCCGCGCAAGGCCGAGGTGCACGTCACCACGGTGCTCACCAGCTACCCGTCTATGCAATACGCGCAGCTCACCGCTTCAGGCTACGTGGTGGCGCAGCGCCGGGCCGCAGTGGCCTCCAAGGCCACGGGCCGCCTGCTGGAACTGAACGTGCGCGAAGGCTCGCAGGTGAAAAAAGGCGAGTTGATCGCACGGCTCGACGCCAGCGACGTGCAGGCCGCCATCGCCACCGCGCAGGCCGGCGTGCGCCAGGCCGAGGCGGCCCTCGCGCAGGCACGCGTGGAAGCGATCAACGCCGAGGCGGAACTCAAGCGCACGCAAGGCCTGCAGGCACAGGGCTTCGTCTCGCCGCAAGCGGTGGACGCGTCGCTCACCCGCGCCAACGCCGCGCGCGCCGCCGTGGCTTCGGCCGAGGCCGGGCTCGCGCAGGCCCGTGCGCAGGTGAACGTGCAGCGCGTGAACGAGAACTTCACCGAGATCCGCGCGCCGTTCGACGGCGTGGTGCTGGTGAAGAACGCCAACGTGGGCGACATCATCACGCCGTTTTCCAGCGCGGCCGGCTCGCAGGGCGCGGTGGTGACCATGGCCGACATGGGCACGCTCGAAGTGGAGGCCGACGTGTCGGAGAGCAACCTGTCGAAGGCCAGGATCGGCCAGCCGGTGGAGATCACGCTCGATGCGCTGCCCGAGGTGCGCTTTCGCGGCAAGGTGGGCGGCATCGTGCCCACGGTGGACCGCGCCAAGGCCACCGTGATGACCAAGATCCAGTTCGAGAAGCTCGACGCGCGCATCCTCCCCGAGATGAGCGCGAAGGTGACCTTCCTGTCGCAGCCGGCCACCGACGCGGACCAGAAGCCGGTACTGGCGGTGAACCCGGACGCGGTAGCCGAGCGTGGCGGCAAGAAGGTGGTGCTGCGGCTGGCCAGGCAGGGTGAAGACGAGGTGCTCGAAGCCGTGGAGGTTGCCTCCGGCCGCAAGCTGGGCGACGTGCTCGAAGTGACGGGCGCGCTCAAGTCCGGCGAGCGGCTGGTGTTGAAGCCGGCCGACAAGCTGCAGGCGGGCATGAAGGTCGCGGTGGCGGCCAAGTGAGCGGCACGGCGATGGATCAGCCCCTGATCTGCATCCGCTCGCTGCGCAAGGCCTACCAGCGCGGCGGCCAGCAAATCCCCGTGCTGCTCGACGTGGACCTGGACGTGCAGCGCGGCGAATTCATCGCGCTGATGGGCCCCAGCGGCTCGGGCAAGAGCACGCTGCTCAACCTCATCGCCGGCATCGACAAGCCCACCAGCGGCACCATCGAGATCGGCGGCGTGGACATCGCCACGTTGAGCGAAGGCGAGCTGGCCGACTGGCGCGCCGCCAACGTGGGCTTCATCTTCCAGTTCTACAACCTCATGCCGGTGCTCACTGCGTATGAAAACGTCGAGCTGCCCCTGCTCCTGTCCGGCTTGCCCGGCCGCAAGCGCCGCGAGCACGTCGAAGCCACGCTGGCTGCGGTGGGCCTGCTCGACCGCATGGACCACTACCCGAACGAACTCTCGGGCGGGCAGCAGCAACGCGTGGCGATCGCCCGTGCGCTGGTCACCGACCCCACGCTCATCGTCGCCGACGAACCCACGGGCGACCTCGACCGCGTGACCGGCGAAGAAGTGCTGGCGTTGATGGACGAGCTGCACACCGAGCTGGGCAAGACCATCGTGATGGTCACGCACGATCCCAAGGCCGCGGCCCGCGCGCGGCGGCTGGTGCACCTGGAAAAAGGCGTGCTGGTGCCCGACCCTCACCCCAGCCCTCTCCCGCCCGCGGGAGAGGGAGCTTTTCGTCCCCTCGCCCCTTCGGGGAGAGGGCCAGGGTGAGGGGCAGGCGGCCATGTTCATCTTCAAGCTGCTGCTGAAGAACGCCTTCCGCCACAAGCTGCGCACGCTGCTCACGATGGTGGGCCTCATCGTGGCCATCTGCGCCTTCGGCCTGCTGCGCACCATCGTCGATGCCTGGTACGCCGGCGTGGAGGCGAGCTCCAGCACGCGCCTCGTCACCCGCAGCGCGATCTCGCTCACCTTTCCGCTGCCGCTGCACTATGCCGAGCGCATCCGCGCGGTCGACGGCGTGAGCAGCGTGTCGTGGGCCAACTGGTTCGGCGGCATCTACATCGAGCCGCGCAACTTCTTCGCGCAGTTCGCGGTGGATGCGCCGACCTACCTCGCGCTCTACCCCGAATACCGCATCGGCGACACCGAGCGCGAAGCCTTCCTGCGTGACCGGCAAGGCGCCATGGTGGGCAGGAAGCTCGCCGACAAGTTCGGCTGGAAAGTGGGCGACACCATCCCGCTCAGGGGCACCATCTACCCCGGCACCTGGAACTTCACGCTGCGCGCCATCTACGACGGCGCCGAGGCCAGGACCGACGAACAGCAGATGCTGTTCCACTGGAAGTACCTCACCGAAACCTTCCGCGCCCGCGTGAAGGCGGCCCGCAACGTCGACTTCGTGGGCGTCTACGTGCTGGGCATCGACCAGCCCGAAAACGCCGCGGCCATTTCGATGCGCGTGGACGAGCTCTTCAAGAACTCGCTGGCCGAAACGCTGACCGAAACCGAAAGCGCCTTCCAGCTCAGCTTCGTGTCGATGAGCGAAGCCATCCTCGTCGCCATCCAGGCGGTGAGCTTCATCATCGTGGTGATCATCATGGCCGTGATGGCCAACACGATGACGATGACGGCACGCGAGCGGCTGGCGGAATACGCCACGCTGAAGGCGCTGGGCTTTTCACCGGGGTTCGTGGTGAAGCTGCTGTTCGGCGAAAGCCTGCTGATCGCGTTGATCGGCGGTGGGCTGGGGCTGCTGCTCACCTTGCCGATAGCCGCTGCGTTCAAGAACGCGGTGGGAACGTTGTTTCCGGTGTTCGAGGTGAGCTTGCTGACACAGGGGCTGCAGATTGCGGCTTGCGTGGTGGTGGGTGTGGTGGCTGCAGCCTGGCCGGCCTGGAAGATGTCGAGGATCGACATCGTGCAGGGGTTGAGGCATGTGGCCTAGCACTATCCATCCACGCTTTGTTTGCACAACCCCTACTCGTTCCGAACCACAGTTGAGACTGAAAACCACCATGAGTACAGAGTGGCGACTCCTGCAGTTTGACGCGAAGACACTCCAACAGATGCCGTGGTGGACTGCGACTGAAACCGCCCCTCGGCCGGCGGCGACCCTCAGAACGCCCAGCTCAGCCGCGCATAGGCGCGCCAGTCGCGCTGTTCGGGCACCACGTCGTTGAGGCTGCGGCCGGCGGTGACGGTCAGGCCCACGCCCTTCCAGCCCGACCACGAGGCGCCGAAGCCGGCGGACGCCGGCTGCACGCCCGGGTTGACCGAGCGCACCTCGGCCGCGTCGACGAAGGCGAACAGGTCCACGCGCGTCTGCGCCGGCGCCCAGCCGTCGTAGTGCAGCTCGGCCGTCAGCGTGGCGCCCTTGTCGCCGCTGATCTGCCCGGCGTCGTAGCCGCGCACCGATGCGGGCCCGCCGACGGAATACGCCAGCGCCCCGGGCAGGCTCTCACGATTGGCCCACTGCCAGCTCAGCTGCGCCAGCGAATACCAGGCGGGCGCGTGGCGCCACACCAGGCTGGTGTCGCCGATGAACAGCGTGGCATCGATCGACTGGTCCGGCAGCAGGCGGTTCTGCGCCCGCGCCTGCACCAGCACCGGGTTGAAGCTCCACTGCCAGCCGTCGCCGGTGACGGTGAGCGGGGCGCCGACCGTCAGCTTCGTCACGCGGTAGCGGCTCACCGCCACGTCGCGCACGTCGTTGCCCGAGTTCGACACCTGCATACCGGCGGCCATGCTCCACCACCACCGGTCGGCCGAGACCACGAGGCGGCTCGCGTCCAGCCCGAGGCTTTCGCCGCTGCCTTTGACGTCGAGCACCGCGAAGTCGCCCGACACCATCTTCGTGCGGTTGGCGGCCAGCGAGCCGCCGAAGCGCCAGCCACTCGCGCCCGCAGGCGCCGAGTACGCCAGCGACAGCGCCTGCGTGCCTTCCGACGCGGTGAGCGAGCCCACCGCGCGGTCGCCCTCGGCCAGCAGCGAATGGCGGCGCACCACCACGCCGGCCTCGGCGCGCCCGGTGCTTTCGTAGCCGTAGTTGTCGGCGAACACCATGCCGCTGGTGCGCTCGGGCTCCTTCACGGCGAGCACGAGGTCGGTCTCGCCGAAGCTTTCGCCTGCGCGCAGCGCGGCCTGCAGCTGCGCATCGTTGATGCGGTTGAAGCGCGCGAGGTCGGCCTCCAGCCGCCGTGCGTCGACGTCGCCACCGGGCTGCACGCCCTGCAGCCAGCCACGCACCCAGTCGCCGGAAAGGTCGCGGTTGTTCTCGACCTTCACCTGGCCGAGCCGGCCTTCGACCAGCTGCACCACCACCGTGCCGTCCTGCACCTGCTGCTCGGGCAGCGTGGCCGCCGCCGTGAAGATGCCCAGCTCGCGATAGAGCTGGTTCACGCGGTCCAGCAGGCCTTGCAGGTCGCGCCAGCGGATGGGCCTGCCCAGCAGCGGCTGCGTGAGCTCGGCCAGTTGCTCGCGCTTGAGGTGGCGCGAGGTGGTGAAGCGCACGCGCTGCAGCACGAAGGTCGGCCCTTCGTCGGCCGCGGCTTCCTGTGCGGCGGAAGGGCGCTGTGCCGCCGGTGCGGCCTCGCGCTGCTGCAGGCGCTGCTCGCGGCGCTGCCGTTCCTGCTCCTGCAAGGCCGGGTCGGCCGAAGGCGGCAGCGTGGGCACGGTCTGGGCCCGCGAGAGCGCGGGAACGAGGGCAGCGGCGCCGAGAGCCAGCGCCAGCCAGGGACGGGACGAATACAACAAGGCAACAGCTTTCGAGAAATGGTCAGTCGTCGTCAATGCACGGTGGCGGGCGCCTCGATCACCAGGTCTTCTTCCACCGGACCGCCTTCGCGCGGGCCGGCAGCGGTGGGCGGCAGGCCCTCGAAGTTCACCGCCGGCACGAGGCCGGTGAACGGCGCGAGCGCCGGGCTGGCCTGCGCGAGCAGCGGCTTGAGCTGCATCGGCACGCGCCAGCTGGTGCCCGCCACTTCCTGCGACAGGTGTTCGGTGCTCATGCGGTAGAAGGCCTGCTGCGCGACCAGCTTCTGCTCGTCGGGGCGGTGGAAGTACAGCGCCACCGGCGACTGGAAGCGCGTGACCAGGGCGTCGGTATACAGCCCGTTGCCCTGCAGCTGCAGCCAGAAGCTGCCGCTGGGCGTGATCAACTGCGCATCGGCCGGGCGTGCCGCGGGGTTCAGGTTGTCCAGGCTCAGCGTGACCGCCGGCGTGGTGAGCGTGAGCTCGCCGCTGGCGCTGGCATCGCGCAAGGCCACGTCCACCGGGAACACCAGCTGCGCATCGTGCGTGACGAGCCGCGTGATCTCCACGCGCTGCGTGCCGGTGACCTGCAACGCGACATTCTCGGCCCGTGCACCGTCGAAGCCGGTGACCGACAGCGTGGCCTGCGGCGCACCGGCAGCATCCACCGCCAGCGCCACGCGAGGCGCGGCCACCGCGAGCGGCCCGCCGCCCAGCAGCGTGACCTGCTGCACCTGCAGCTCCTCCCGCGAGGCAAGGCTGCCCTGGCGCATCGTCACCTGCGTGCCGGACATGCGGCCATCGATCCACAGGTTCGGGTTGCCCAGCAATTGCTCGAAGTTGAGGCTGCCGTGCACCGCCATCGTGACGTTGCCGTTCTCCGCGCTGATCAGCGGCGAATACACGTCGCGTTCGACCACGAGGTGGATGTCGCCGCTGCGCGTGGCAACGCTGAGCCAGGGCACGTCCACCACCAGCGGGTCGCCGATGCCCAGGCCCGCCTGCAGCTCGGTGCGCGTGACCGCGTCGTCCGAGCCGACGTGCACCGGCGCGTCGGCACGCCCGCGCAGCATGCCGCCGGCATTCACCGAGAGCAGCTCGCCATGGCCGGTGACCGAGGCCAGCAGCACGTCGCCGGCAGCCTGCAGGCGCAGGTCGCCTTCGGCTTGCAGGCGGCTGCCCTGGCCCATCTGCCACTCGGCCGCTTCGGCGTTGAAGGCACCGCCGGCCGTGAGGCTGCGACCGCCTGCCAGCGTGGTGGCGCCGGCGCTTTGCAGCGTGGCGTTGCCGCCGGCTTGCACGTCGGCCTGCAGGGCCAGTGCGCCGCCGGCCTGCAGCTGGAGGTTGCCGCCGGCCGTGAGCGTTGCCAGCGTCTGGCCGGCAGTGGTGGCCAGCGCCATGTCGCCGGCTGCGTTCAGCACGCTGGCGTTGGCCATCGTGATGGCGCCTGCGTTGACCGAGAGGGTCCCGTCGCTGCGCAGCGTGACGCCGTCCGCGAGATCGAGCGCAGCGGCATCGACTGCAACGTTGCCGGCCTGCACGCCGCTGTTGAGCGCGACGGCCTGGTTGGTGCGCACCCCGAGCGCGCCTTGCGAAGCCCAGCCGCCATCGACGGTGAGGCTGTCGGCATCGACGACCGCATCGCCTTGCACCGTCACGGCTTCTGCGCTGCGAACCGCACCACCGGCGTTCAGCGCGAGGCTGCCGCCCGCGCCGAGTTGCGCGACGAGCACGTCGCCATCGGCCGTGAGTTGCATGCCGGCACCGGAGACGATGCGGCTGGAGGCACCGGCCGTGAGGCTGTTCGCCTGCACGGTGAGCGCATCGCCGGCCTGCACCGTGATGCCGCTGGCGATCGTCAGCGCACCACCAGCCGTCGCGTTCAGTGAGCCTCCGACCGTGGCCTGTTCGTTGAGCGCCACCGCACTGCCGGCTTGCAAGCCGAGATCGTCGCCAGCCAGCAGCGTCGCGAGCGTCTGCCCGGCCGACGTGGTCAAGGTCATGTCGCCGCCTGCGTTCAGCACGCTGGAAGCAGCCATCGTGACGATGCCCGCATTCACCGAGAGAGCGCCTGCACTGCGCAGCGTGACACCGTTCGCGAGCTTGAGCGTCGCGGCATCCACTGCGACGCGAGCCGCCTGCACATCGCTGTCGAGCGCGGCCGCCTGGTGGGTGTGCACGTCGAGCGCACCTTGCGAAGCCCAACCGCCATCGACGGTGAGGCTGTCGGCGGCGACCACCGCGTCGCCTTGCACCGCCACGGCTTCTGCGGTGCGGGCCGCACCACCAGCGTTCAGCGCCAGGTTGCCGCCTGCATCGAGCTGCGCGACCAGCGCGTCGCCGGTGGCTGTGAGCTGCATATCGGCACCCGAGACGATGCGGCTCGACGCACCGGCCGTGAGGCTGCCGGCCTGCACGGTCAGCGCGTCGCCGGCTTGCACCGTGATGCCGCTGGCGATCGTCAGCGCATCACCGGCCGTCGCGTTCACCGCACCACCAGCCACCGCTTGCTCGTTCAGTGTCAGCACACCACCGGCTTGCAGCTGGAGGTTCCTGCCGGCCGTGAGCGTGGCCAGCGTCTGGTCGGACGACGTGACGAGCGTCATGTCGCTGGCCGCGCCCAGCGTGCTGGAGGCGGCCATCGTGATGGCGCCTGCATTCACCGTGAGCGCGTCTGCACTGCGCAGCGCAACGCCGTTGGCCAGCGCCAGCGTGGTTGCGTCGACCGTGACGCGGGACGCCTGGACATCGCTGTTCAGGGCCATCGCCTTGTCGACCACTACGCCCAGCGTGCCCTGCGAGGTCCAGCCGCCGTCCACCGTAAGGCTGTCAGCGTCGACCAGGGCATTGCCTTGCACGGTCACGGCCTCGGCGCTGCGGGCGGCGCCCCCAGCGGTCAACACGAGGTTGCCGCCGGCAGCGAGTTCAGCCACCAGCACCTCACCGGTGGTCGTGAGCTGCATGTCGGCACCAGAGACGATGCGGCTCGACGCGCCGGCCGTCACGCTGCTCGCCTGCACGGTCAGCGCATCGCCGGCTTGCACCGTGATGCCGGACGCGACATCCAGCGAACCACCGGCCGTGACGTTCATCGCACCACCGGCCGCCGCCTGTTCGTTCAGTGCGATCGCACGGCCGGCCTGCAGCGTCAGGTCGGTACCGGCCGAGAGCCGGGCCAGGGCCTGAGCGTCCTGCGTGGTCAGGCTCATGGCGGAGCCAGACGCCATCACGCTGCCGGAGCCCATTGCAATTGCATCGGCATTCACCGTCACGGCGCCGGCGCTGCGCAGGGCCACGCCGTTGGCCAGGTCCAGGGTGGCCGCATCGACTGCAACGCTGTTGGCCTGGGCATCGCGGTTGAGCGCGACCTCCCGATTCGCCCGCACCGTGAGTGCCCCTTGCAAGACCCAGCCTCCATCGACCGTGAAGCTGTCGGCGTCGACGATGGCATCGCCTTGCACCGTGACGGCCTCGCTGCTGCGAGCGGCACTGCCTGCGGTGAGCGCGAAGTTGCCGCCTGCGTCGAGCTGCGCGACCAGCGCACCA
The DNA here is from genome assembly GCA_946480925.1 of uncultured Rivibacter sp. The sequence continues at coordinate 48,648 of CAMLLU010000008.1, read as the reverse complement.
CCAGCGGCGGCGAGTTGCATGTCGCCACCGGAAACGAGACGGCTCGAGGCACCGGCCGCCAAGCTGTCCGCCTGCATGGTCATCGCACCACCGGCTTGCACGGTGATGCCGCCGGCCATGGTGAGCGGACCGCCGGCGGTCACGTGCATCGCGCCGCCAGCCGTCACTTGCTCGTTCAGCGAGATCGCACCGCCGGCCTGCAGCGTCAGGTCGGTACCGGCCGAGAGCCGGGCCAATGCCTGGTCGGCCTGCGTGGTCAGGCTCATGGCAAAGCCAGACGCCATCACGCTGCCCGATCCCATCGAGACCGCATCAGCGTTCACGGCCAGCGCACCGGCGCTGTGCAGCGAGACACCGTTCGACAGGTTCAGCGAGGCTGCATCGATGGCGACGTCGGCTGCCTGGATGTCGCTGTTGAGCGCGACGGTCTCGTTGGCCTCCACATTGAGCGAGCCCTGGGTCACCCACCCACCATCGACGGTGAGGCTGCCGGCCGCGACCACCGCGTCGCCTTGCACCGAAACGGCTTCTGCACTGCGGACTGCACCACTGGCGTTCAGCGACAGGTTGCCACTTGCGTCGAGCTGGGCGACCAGCACGTCGCCGGTAGTCGTGAGCTGCACGTCACTGCCGGAGACGATGCGGCTCGAAGCGCCGGCCGTCAGGCTGCCGGCCTGCACGTTCATGGCATCGCCAGCCTGCACCGTGATGCCGTCTGCGACGGCCAGCGAGCCGCCAGCCGTCACGCTCAGCACACCACCGGCCGTGGCTTGCTCGTTCAGTGCCACCGCGTCACCGGCTTGCAACGTGACATTGCCGCCGGCCGCGAGCGTTGCCAGCGTCTGGCTGCCCGAGGTGACCAACGTCGTGTCTCCGGCCGTGCTCAGCACGCTGGCGTTGGCCATGGTGATGGCACCGGCGTTCACCGAAAGCGAGCCGCCGCTGCGCAGCATGACGCCGTTGGCCAGGTCCAGCGTGGCCGCATCGATGGCGACGTTCGCAGCCTGGACGCTGGTGTTGAACGCGACGGAACGACCGGCCTGCACGTCGAGCGCGCCCTGTGACGTCCACCCGCCATCGACTGCGAGGCTGTCGGCGGCAACGGCAGCATCGCCTTGCACCTTCACGCCTTCCGTGCTGCGAACTGCGCCACCGGCGTTGAGCGTGAGAGAGCCGCCCGCCGCGAGCTGTGCCACCACCACATCGCCGCCGACGGCCAGGCCCATGTCGGCACCCGATGCGATGCGGCTCGAGGCGCCCGCCGTCAGGCTGCCGGCCTGCAGGGTGAGCACATCGCCGGCTTGCACCGTGATGCCAGCCGCCACCGTGAGCGGGCCACCGGCCCTCACGTTCAGCGCACCACCTGCCGTGGCCTGCTCGTTCAGCGCCACTGCGCCGCCGGCCAGCAACGTGAGGCCGGTGCCGGCCGAGAGACGGGCCAGGGTCTGGTCGCCTTGCGTCGTGAGGCTCATGGCCGAGCCTGCATCCATGGCGCTGCCGGCGCCCATCGCGACGGTATCGCCGTTCACGACCAGGGCATTGGCACTGCGCAGCGTGACGCCGCTGGCCAACTCGATGCCGCTCGCGTCGACCGCCACGTTGGCGGCGCTCACATCGCTGTTCAGCGTGACGCCCTGCGTGGCCAGCAGCAACAGGTTGCCCTGCGAGACCCAGCCGCCGTCGATGGTCATGCCATCGGCCGTGACCGAGGCATCGCCTTGCACGGCGACGGCTTCTGCACTGCGTGCCGCGCCGCCCGCGTTCAACGTGAGGTTGCCACCCACGCCCAGCTGCGCCACCTGCACGTCGCCCGTTGCCGCGAGTTGCGTGTCAGCACCCGAGACGATGCGGCTCGCCGAGCCGGCCATCAGGCTGCTGGCCTGCAGGCTCAGCGCATTGCCGGCCTGCACCGTGATCCCGCCTGCGGCCGTCAGCGAGCCGCCCGCGGTGGCGCTCAAGGCGCCGCCCGCCGACACCTGCTCGTTCAATGCAGCCGTGCCGCCGGCCTGCAGCGTCAGGTCGCCACCGGCCGAAAGCTGCGCCAGCACCTGATCGCCCAGCGTGGTCAGGCTCATGGTCGAGCCTGCATCCATCGCGCTGGCCGTGCTCATGGCAATCGCGCCGCTGTTCACGTTCAGGGAACCCGCGCTGCGCAGCGCGACGCCGTTCGCCAGATCGAGCGTGGCCGCATCGATGGCGACGTCGGCTGCCTGGACATCGCTGTTGAGCGCGACGGCTTGGTTGGCGCGCACCTCGAGCCCGCCTTGCGAGACCCAGCCGCCATCGACCGTGAAGCTGTTGGCCGCCACCACGGCATCGCCGCGCACCGCGATCGCTTCCACAGTGCGAGCTGCACCACCTGCGTTCAACGTGAGATGGCCACCCGCGTCGAGCTGGGCAACCAGCACGCCACCATCGGCCGTGAGCTGCATGTCGGCACCCGACACGACGCGGCTCGATGCGCCCGCGGTCAGGCTGTTCGCCTGCACGCTCAGCGCATCGCCGGCCTGCACTGTGATGCCGCCAGCCACCGTCACCGGGCCACCGGCCGTCACGCTCAAGGCCCCACCCGCCGTGGCTTGCTCGTTCAGCGCCACGGCACCGCCGGCCTGCAACGTGAGGTCGGTGCCGGCCGAGAGTTGCGCCAGTGCCTGGTCGCCCTGTGCGGTCAGGCTCATGGTCGAGCCCGACTCCATCGCGCTGCCCGCGCCCATTGCAATCGCATCGGCGCTCAATGCCACCGCGCCATTGCCGCGCAGTGCAACGCCATTCGCGAGGTCGAGCGTGCCGGCATCCACCGCAACGTGGGCTGCCTGCACGTCGCTGTTGAGCGCAACCGCCTGGTTGGCGCGCACGTCGAGCCCACCTTGCGACGTCCAGCCGCCGTCCACCGCGAGGCTGTCCGCCGCAATCACGGTATCGCCTTGCACCGCGACGGCTTCCGCAGTGCGAACTGCACCACCCGAGGTCAATGCGAGGTTGCCACCTGCGTCGAGCTGCGCGACCAGCACGTCGCCGGTGGTCGTGAGTTGCATGTCGGCACCCGACACGATGCGGCTCGAGGCACCGGCCGTCAGGCTGCTCGCCTGCAGGGTGAGCTCATCGCCGGCCTGCACCGTGATGCCACCAGCCACCGTCACCGGGCCGCCGGCCGTCCCCCTCAACGCGCCACCCGCCGTGGCTTGCTCGCTCAGTGCCACCACACCGCCTGCCTGGAGCACCAGGTCGCCGCCCGCGTTCAACCGGGCGAGCGTCTGCTGGCCTTGCGTGGCAAGGCGCATGTCGGCGCCTGACTCGATCAGGCTGCCGGTGCCCATGGACACGGCATCGCCGGTCATGGACAACGCGCCGACGCTGCGCAGCGTGATGCCGCTGGCCACGTCGAGTGTGGCCGCATCGATGGTGACGTTCGCAGCCTGGACGCTGGTGTTGAACGCAACGGAACGACGGGCCTGCACGTCGAGCGCGCCCTGCGACGTCCACCTGCCATCGACCGTCAGGCTGTCGGCGGCAACGGCAGCATCGCCTTGCACCTCCACGCCTTCCGTGCTGCGAACTGCGCCACCGGCGTTGAGCGTGAGAGAGCCGCCCGCCGCGAGTCGTGCCATCAGCACATCGCCACCGACGGCCAGGCCCATGTCGGCACCCGATGCGATGCGGCTCGAAGCGCCCGCCGTCAGGCTGCCGGCCTGCAGGCTCAGCTCATCGCCGGCCTGCACTGTGATGCCGCCAGCCACCGTCACCGGGCCGCCGGCCGTCACACTCAACGCGCCCCCCGCCATGGCTTGCTCGCTCAGTGCCACCGCACCGCCTGCCTGGAGCACCAGGTCGCCGCCCGCGTTCAACCGGGCGAGCGTCTGCTGGCCTTGCGTGGCAAGGCGCATGTCGGCGCCTGACTCGATCAGGCTGCCGGTGCCCATGGACACGGCATCGCCGGTCATGGACAACGCGCCGACGCCGCGCAGCGCGACGCCACTGGCCACGTCGAGCGTTGCGGCATCGAGCGCGACGCTGGATGCCGCAACGTTGCTGTTGAGGGCAACGGCCTGGCGGGCCTGCACGTCGAGCGCGCCTTGCGACACCCAGCCGCCATCGACCGTGACGCTGTCGGCTTCGACTGCCGCGCTGCCTTGCACCGCAACGGCTTCCGTGCTGCGCACCGCATTGCCTGCGTTCAGCGTGAGGTTGCCACCTGCGTCGAGCTGCGCCACCAGCATGTCGCCGGTGGCCGTGAGTTGCATGTCGGCGCTCGACACGATGCGGCTCGATGCACCCGCCGTCAGGTTGCTGGTCTGCAGGCTCAGCGCATCGCCAGCCTGCACCGTCGTGCCGCCAGCCACCGTCAACGGGCCGCCGGCCGTCACCCTCAACGCGCCACCCGCCATGGCTTGCTCGTTCAGCGCCACCGCACCGCCGGCCTGCAACGTGAGGTCGGTGCCGGCCGAGAGCTGCGCCAATGTCTGCTGGCCTTGCGTCGTCAGGCTCATGGTCGAGCCGGACTCGAGCTTGCTGCCGGAGCCCATCGCGATCGCATCGGCATCCACCGTCACTGCGCCGGTGCTGCGCAGCGTGACGCCAGTGGCCATTTGCAGCGTGGCCGCATCGACCACTGCGCCACCGGCCTGCACGTTGCTGTTGAGCGCAACGGCCTGGTCCGCCTGCACGGTGAGCGCGCCTTGCGACACCCAGCCGCCATCGACCGTGAGGCTGTCGGCGTCGATCGCGGCACCGCCTTGCACGGCAACGGCCTCCGCGCTGCGCACCGCACCGCCAGCATTCAGCGCGAGGCTGCCGCCCGCGCCGAGCTGCGCCACCAGCACGTCGCCGGTGGCCGTGAGCTGCATGTCGCCGCCTGCCACGAGGCGGCTCGAGGCGCCAGCCGCCAGGCTGCTCGCCTGCGCGCTCAATGCATCACCGGCCTGCACCTGCACGCCGTCGGCCACCGTGAGCGCCTGGCCCGCGGAGAGCGCGACGGACTGCGTGCCCGTGACGTTGTCGTTCAGCGTCAATGCACCGCCGGCCTGCAGCGCCACGTTGGCAGCGTCCAGGCGTGCCAGCACGAGATTGCCTTGCGCGCCGAGCTGGAGGTCGCCTCCGGCCAGCATGCGGCTGCCGGAGCCCATGGTCACCTCGCCGGCCGTCACGTCGAGCGTTCCGTCGCTGCGCAGGGTGACGCCGTTCGACAGCGCCAGCGTGGCGGCATCGACCGTCACGGCGCCGGCATGCACGTCGCTGGCCAGCGCCACGTCGATGTCCGCACGCAGCTGCAGCTGGCCCGGCAGGTTCAGCCCGCCTTGCACACGCAGCGTCCCGGCCTGCAGCCAGGCATCGCGCTGGGCGCTGGCGGCTTCGGTGAGGCGCGCCATGGTGCCGGCCTGCACGTTGAGGTCCTGGCCGGCTTCGAGCTGTGCCAGCGTCGCGTCGTCGGTGCTGGTGATCGACAGATCGGTACCGGACACCAGGCGGCTGCCGAGGCCCGCGGCCACGCTTTGCGCCTGCACGAGCAGTGCATCGCCAGCCTGCACGGTGATGCCGGGCGCGGTGACGAACGCACCGCTCGCGTTCACGTTCAGCGTGTGGCCCGCGTTCACGGACTCCTGCAGCGTCACGCCCCGGCCCGACTGCAGGGTCACGTTGCCGCTGACGTCCAGCGTGGCCAGGGTCTGCGCCCCGGACATGGTGGAGATGACCAGCCCACGGCCGGCATCGATGCGGCTGCCCGGCGCCATGTCGAAGCTCGCCGCCTGGAGGTCCATCGCGCCCTGGGCCGATGCGCCGTCTTCCAGCGTGACGGCCCCGTCGGCCTGCAACACGAGGTCACCGCCGGCGGCCAGCCGCGTGAGGGCCTGGTTGCCGCTCGTGGTCACGCCCAGGCGGCCGTCGGCTGCCAGCGTGCTGCCTTGCCCCATCAGCAGTTGTTGGGCGTCGACCGTCAGCGCCTGCGAGGCGGTCACGGTCGTGCCGGCTTGCAGCGTCACGCCTTGCGCGTCGAGCGCCACGTTGGCGCCTTGCAGCGTGCCCGCGGCAGTGAAGCCATGCGCGGCCTGCAGTTGCAGGTCGCCTTGTGCCATGGCGCTCTCGCCGATGCTCGCCGCGCCGCCCGCTTGCAGCACGAAGCTGCCGGCGGCTTCTGCCTGGGCGACGCGGGCGTCGCCTGCCGTGGCGAGCTGCAGGTTGGCGCCAGACACCAGCCGGCTCGACGTGCCGGCCTGCAGGTCCTGGACCTGCACGGTGAAATCGGCACCCGATTGCAGCGCCACCCCATCGGCGATGGTCAGCGTGTCTTGCGCCACCAGGTCGATGCCCTGGCCCGCCGTCACGACACCGTTGAAGGCCAATGCACCACCGGCATGCAGCGCCAGCGCACCGCCTGCTTCGAGCACGGCCAGCGTCTGGTCGCCGGTGGTGGTGGCGGTGAGCGCGCCGCCGCTGCGCAGCACGCTGCCCGTGCCCATGTCGAGTTGCTGCGCATCGAGCGTCAGCGTGCCGGTGGCCTGGGTGGTGCCGCCTGCGGCCAGCGAGGCTTGCTGCTGCACCGACACCCCCACGTCGGCGCCCTGCAGGGCCTGCGCGACGTCGAGCGTGCCGGCCGTGAGGCTGACGTCACCGCTGGCCTGCAGGCCCGTGATCTGCATGGCGTCGATGGCGGTGAGCGTGGCCGCGCCGCCCACGGTGGCACTGCTGCCCACCTGCATCTGCAGCGACTGGCCGTCGGCCAGCCAGCGGCCGCTGGTGGACAGCGCGCCGTACAGGCCGATGTCGCCGGTGGCCAGCAGCGTGAGGTCGCCGCCATGTGCCTGCAGGGTGCCCGCGTCGAGGTCGCCCGCGGTGGCCTGCAGCGTGAGCTGCGAGGCGCTGAGGTTCGTGCTCGCCAGCGAGAGCACCGAGCCGTCCACGCTGGTGGCGCCCGTGGTGCTCCAGTTCACCGACGCGGCCGAAACCTCGCCGGTGGTGTGGAGGTTGGCGCTGGTTGCGTTCAGCGAGCCGGCGAGGTGCAGGTCGCTGTTGGCCTGCAGCGCGAGCGCGCCGCTGAGCGACACGCTGCCCAGGTCCCACAGGCCCGTGCTGTCCACTTCGACGTGCGCATCGTCGCCGGCCAGCGTGAGCGTACCGCCCACGAGGCGCAGGCGCAGCGGCCGTGCGGCGGTACCGAGGTCGCCGCCCGAGGCGCCCAGGTCGATGCTGTCGGCCAGCAGGTGGTAGCCGCTGCCGTTGGAAGCCCAGTTGGTCAGCGCGCCGCCGGCCGACACGCTGAGCGTGCCGCCCGCGCCCAGGCTGCCCAGTGCGAGGACGCCGCCGGCATGGCTCACGTAGATGTCGCCCGGCGCGCTGGCCACGCGCAGCGCTTCGGTGAGCGACAGGCGGATGGGTGCCGACACCGAGCCGATGCTGCCTTGCGAGACCGCGATGTTGAGGTGCTCGGCGCTGACGGTCGTGGCGTTGCCCGAGGCGCTGGTGATGCTGCCGCCCGCGCTCAGGCGCACGTCGCCCTGCGAGGACTGCACGCCGCCCAGCGCCAGGGACTGGTCGGACTCCACGTACACCTCGTCGCGCGAGGTGGCGCGGAACACGCCGGTGGCGTTCACCTTCACCGGGTCCTGCTGCTTCACGGTGGCCAGCAGCTGGGTGTCGGTCGTCACGAAGCTCAGGTCGCCGGGGCCGGCGCCCACCAGCGCGGCCTTCTCGTCGTCGGACAACGAGGGGTTGCTGCGGCTGATGGCGATGGAGAGGCTGGCGGCGTCCTGCCCCACGCTGCCGGCGCTCGTGTTCAGCGTGACGTTGTTGCCGCTGATGTTGGCGGCGCGGCTGCTGACGTAGGCGCTGGTCACCGGCGTGAGCGCGGCCTCGCTGATCGCCACGTCGAGCTGGCTCTGCTTCCAGCGGGCACCCGAGGTGAGCGTGGCATACAGCGCCGAAGCCGGATCCAGCGTGTAGCGCCAGCTGCTGTCGAAGGCAGCCGCCGTGTCGAACGGCAGGCTGGCGCCGAACTGGCTGCTGAAGAAGCTCTGCACGCCCTGGTATTCGGCCTTCACCGCCGCGGTGACCGCGGCGTCGCCCAGGCTCGCCGCGCTCACGCCCTGCTGCAGCGCCACGCGCGTGCGCATGGCTTCCAGGTAGGCCGGGGCGATGGTGAAGCCGGCGTCGCTGTCGTCGGCCAGGCGCTGCTTGATCAGGTGGTACAGCTGGTACTGCGCGCTGACCTGGTTCTCGAAGGCCTTGACGGTTTCCTGCCCGGCGTCGGCACCGGTGAGGTTGAGCGACTGCCACACCTGCGCGAGGTAGGCGGTCTCTTCGCTGCTGCGGCCGCTGCTGTCGATGCCGTTGAGCAGGCGGCCGTTGCCGAGCGTGATGCTCACGTCGCCGCCTTCGGCGGTGAGCGTGTTCAGCGTGAGGTCGCCGCTGGCCTGGCGCAGCGCGATGTCGCCGCGCGCGTCCACGGTGAGCGTGCCGGTGATCGCGGTGTTGACCGTCTGCCCGGCCGACACGTCGCCCAGCCCGCCGAAGGTGCCGGTCAGCGTGACGTTGCGGCCGGCGAGGTGCGTGCCGCTGCCGGTGGGCAGCAGCGACTTGTCGGCCACCACCGTCACGTCGGTGCCGGCGGCGATCTGCTGCAGCGCGATGCTCGACGACTGGGCCGTGAGGTCCAGGTTCACCGAGCCGCCCGCGGAAGCGTTGATGAGGCTGGTGATCGCGGTGAGGGCCTGGCTGCTCGAGCCGAGGTTGCCTGCGGCGCTCATGTTCAGCGCCGCGCTGTTGACCACCGCACCGGCGCTGGCCGTGATCCCGCCGCCCGTGGAGGCGAGCGTCGTGGTGCCCTGCGAATTGCTGATCGAGCCGTTGAGCGTGAGGTTGGTCCGGGAGCCCACCTCCACCGTGCCCTGCGCTGCGCCGACGAACTGCAGCTTCACCGGGTGGTCGGCCTTGACGTAGTAGTCGACCGACATCGACAGCCCCTTGGGCACGTAGTACACCCAGTCCTTGTTGACGAAGGTGTTGCCGTAGTAGTCGCTGTAGGTCCAGTCGACCGGGAAGGCGTCGTAGCCGTTGGTGCTGCCGTAGTTGAAGACGCCCGTGAGGTAGTCGCCGGTGCAGGCGCTGCACGAGGTGACGATCGAGCCGCTGCCCACCGTCCACGGCGAGTCCTGGTTGCTCCACTTCCACTCGCCGGTAGGCAGCTCCTGCGCCAGGTTGTTGCTGGAACGGTCGGTGTAGCTGCGCACCACCGAGGCGGACTCGGTCCACTTGTACCACTGGCCCGTCCTGGGCTGGTAGCTGGTGGTGGCGTTGCCGCTTTCGTACCAGCCTTCGGTGGTGGGCGTGGCGCCGGTGTAGGTGGTGGCGCTGCTGCCGGTGACGTAGTGCTGCACCAGCCCGCCGGGCGTGTGCACGTACCAGTCGGTGCGGTTGCTGTAGTTGGTGTCGGTGATGCGGATGATGCCGGTGGACTGGGTGCCCGCATTGAGGTCGTTGACCACCAGCTCCTTGCCCGACGCGTTGTTCACGCGGATCGTGCCCAGCCCGTCGTCGACGAGGACCTTGCCGTCGGCGCCGGTGGAGACGATCTTGCCGCGCAGCATGACCGTGCCGTTGCCGCTGGCGTTCACGTCGGCCAGCGCGAGCTTGCCGGTGCCCACGTCGTAGGTCAGGCCGATGCCCGCGTCACCGCTGCTGGCCAGCGAAACGCCGGTGTCCAGCGCGACGGTCTTGTTCTTCCAGCCGCAGATGAAGCCCGTGCAGCTGTAGGCCCGTTCGGTGTAGTACAGCGGCTGGCCCGGCGTGATGCTGATCGTGTCGTTGGCCGACAGGCCCTTCTTGTCGATGTAGGTCGCGATCGCGCTGTCGAAGCTGCTGGCGATGTCGACCGACCAGTTGTTGAAGTTGCCCGCGCGGATGGTGCCGTTGATGTCGATGGTGCCGGCGTTCACCGCGATGAACGAGGCGTTCAGCGCGTCCTTGGTCACCGCGGTGCCGAGGAAGCCGCTGTTCTTGATGCTGTTGTAGTCGGTGGTGAGGCGCAGCTTGCCGGTGTAGTCGACCACCGAGTCGAAGCGCCAGTCGCCGCTGCCGCGCGTGCTGCCGCCCGAGTTGTTGGGGAAGTTGAAGGTGGTGCAGCCGGTGCTGCACTCGTCGGCGTTGTTGAAGCCCCAGTTCAGGTAGATCTGCGACCAGATGGTGTCGGTGCGGCTGGCGTAGTCGGTGCCGTACCACCATGAGTTGAAGCCCGCGATGCCGCGGTTCTTGATCTCGCTTTCGTAGCGGTCGCTGATGTACCACATCACCGCCTCTTCGGCGGAGGCCGGCTTCCAGCCGCGGCCGCTGGTCACGTAGCCCGACAGCGCCAGCGGCGAGAAGCCGTAGCTCACCGTGCCGGAGGTGTTGACCAGGTACACGTCGGCGACGGTGAGCTCCATCTGCTTGGCGTAGATGCTCGCCGTCTGCAGCATGCTGCCGCGCTTCACGTCCACCGTGACCTTGCCGCCCAGGTTGGTGATGTCGCCCTGGACCACGAGGTCCACGCCGTCCACGCCCGGGTTGTGGGTGATGGTGATCTGGCTGCCGCTGCCGCCGCCGCTTTCGACCACCTTCAGCGCCGCCGGCAGGCTGTTCGAGGCGCCGCCGCTCACCAGCACCTGGCCGCCTGCGTCGTTGGGAATGGTCAGCGTGTCGACGATCAGCGCCTTCGCGCTGTTGTTGGTGATGGTGATCGTCGGGTCGCCGTGCGCGGTGATGATCGGCGTGCCGGAGGTCACCTTCACGGTGTCGGCCGTGAGGTGCACGTCGCCGCCCGCGGCGGTGACGTTGGCCACCACCACCGCGTTCGAGGTGCTCGCCGAGAGCTCCGACAGCAGCGGCTCCAGGAAGGAGAGCTGGCTCTCCACTTCCTGGTAGCGCGCCGAGTAGGTGTAGGAGGCCTGGGCGCTGGCGTCCAGCGTGGCCACGTAGGCGTCGGTGACGGCCTTCTCGGCCGTGAGCTCGTCGATGTAGGCCTGCAGGCTGGCGCGCGAGCTGAAGTTGCCGAGGTCGTAGACCGTGGCTTCGGTACCGGTGCCCTTGGTCACCGTGCCGTTGCTGTTGATGGTGACCGACTGGTTGTAGCGGGTGCCGGCCTCGAGGGTGGCGCTGCCCGCGAAGGTGACGGTCGAGCTGGTGGTGCTGGTGCCCGAGCCGGCCTTCGTCTCGGAGCTGAAGAGCTCCAGGTAGGGGTTGTGGCCGCGGCCGGTGCCGGTGGTGTAGACGCGCCCCTCGTCGGCCTCGAGCCAGATGTTGCGCACGCTGGCCACCGAGGCGCCGCTGCCGATGTTGACGTTGTTGTTGACGTTGGCGTGCGCGTCGGCCTTCACCGTGGTGGTGATCGGCGCGGCCGTCCAGTTGTAGACGTCGGACACCGCGTTGAGCAGCACGGTGTTGTCGGTGATGCCGTCGCCCGAGCGGCCGGCGTAGAGGCTGATGCTGCCGTAGCCCGTGAGCACCGCGTTGGCGCCGAGCGTCACGGTGTTGTTCACGGTGGACTCGATGTCCACCTCGCCCGCGGCGCCGCCCACGCCGCCGTAGGTCTTGGCGTTGGCGCTGGCCCACACGTTCTGCACCGAGTAGGTTCCCAGCTGCACGGTGTCGACGTCGTTGTCGAGCTCGACGTTCTGGCCCAGCGTGATGCTGTTGTTCGCGACCGCGGTGATGGTCGAGGCCGCATCGGCGCGCTGGATGGCGCCGCCGGTGGAGAGCTGGGCCTGGTCGGTCAGCGACAGCGTGCTGTAGGCGTCCAGGCGCAGCCGGTTGCCCAGCGTTTCGTGGGCCGTGACGGCGAACACGTCGAGGCTGGCGCGGTCGCCCAGCGAGATGCTGGCGCCCTGGTTGTCGATGTTGATGGTGGAGCCGGCCGCGTAGCCGTTGATGCCGCCGCCCGCACCGGCGTTGACCGACACGTCCCAGCCCGAAAGCGAAGGCGAGCTGATCTGCTCTATGGCATTGACCGCCGCGACGTCGACCGCCTGCGAATCGAAGCCGACGTACTGGCCCAGCTTGACCTTGGCGTCGACGTCGATGGTGGTGGTGGCGTTGGCCGCCGAGGCGCCGATCACCGACACCGCGGTGGTGTCCGCGCCGGTGAAGAACTGCGTGCTGTGCTCGGCCAGGATCTTCAGGCCCGCGGTGCCCACGATGCTGCGGCTGCTGGTCCAGTCTTCCACTTCCACCAGCACGGCCGGCGCCGCATCGGAATCGGCGGCCTTGACCACGGCTTCGGCCGCGCTGCCGCTGATCGCACCGCCGCCCCCGCCGGTGGCGAAGGCTTCGTTGCGGTCGGCACCCACCGCGGTGAGCGTGAACTCGCCTTCGCGGGTGAAGTCGGCAACCGGGTTCTTGCCCATCAGCACCCGCGTCGAGGTGGCAGACCATGCGGTGGCCGTGTTCTTGCCGAAGCCCAGGATGCCGCCGCCGAAGTAGGCGTCACCCTCGGCGCGCTGGCCGGAATAGCCGAAGGCCGTGACGGCCAGGTCGCCGGTGGGCAGCGTGACGTAATCGCCCAGCTCGGCCCGCGTCTGGCTGCTGTTCTTGGCCGTCACCTCGGTGCCCACCAGGCCCAGCAGCAGGCCGCCGGAAGCGGCCAGCGCCTGCGCGTCGGCGCTGAAGTAGCTGCCCTGCCTGCTCGTGTCGGTCTCGCCGGTGGTGGCGTTCACGCTCACCGAGCCGCTGCCGCTGAACACCGCGTTGTCGGCGATCGAGGCCTTCACGCTGGTGTTGGCCGTGGCATAGGCGAAGGAGCCGCCCACGCCGGCACCGGCGCCCACCGCCACGCCATAGGCGCGTGCGTAGGTCTCGGGCTTCGCGCTGGCGGTCACCGTCAGCACCGCATCGGAGCCGGTGTCGGCGCCGCCGATCAGCTGCGCGTCGGCGCTGGAGTTGTCTTCCGCGTTGGCGCTCACGCCGGTGACGTCCACCACGCCCGCGCTCACCGAGAAGCCGGTGGCGCGCACCTGGCCGCTCACGCTGGCGCCGACGGTCATGGCGTCGTAGCCGTCGAGCTTGTAGCCGTTCTTGCCGGCCCAGGCGTCGACGTCGCTGTCCTTCTCGGCACGCACGACCGTTGCGCCGATCACGCCCAGCCCCACGCTCACGTTCTCGGGGCTGTTCTCGTTGTCGCCGCCCACCTTCACGCTGCTGCTGTCCACCGCGCTCACGGTGAGCGTGTTGCTGTCGTCGCCGATGGCGCGGCTCACGCCGGCCACCACGCGGTTCTGCACCAGCACGTCGGAGTAGGCCACGCCGATCACCAGCCCGCCCACGCCGGCGGTGAAGGCCTCGACCTCGCCGGCCGCGCCGCCCGCGCCGTCGCGCTCGGTGGCGGTGACGCTCACGCTGTCGGCCGTGACGTTGCCGTCGACGATGGCGCTGTTGACGAGGTACTGGCGCGAAATGCCCAGCCCGCCCGACAAGCCCGCCAGCGAGCCCTGCACCGCGCCCGCCACCGTGTAGGTGTGCGTGCGGCCGTCGGTGCGCACCGTGAGGCTGTCGGTCACCAGCGTGCCGCCCGAGACGCGCGCGGCCAGCAGGCTGGCGTCGGGCACCTTCAGCGTGCTGCCGTCGCCGGTGGTGGTGGCATCGGCCGAGACCGCCGTGTTCTGCACGCGGCTGGCCACGTCGAGGCCGCCGCTCGCGCTGTCGAGGCTGTTCTGCTCGTCGGCGGTCAGCTGCGTGTTCTGCGCGCCGTAGCCGGTGTTCACCGTGGTGTCGGCCGCGGCGGCCGAGTTGGCCAGCTCGCTGTCGGCACCGCCGGAGTCGCCGGCACCGAACTTCACGAAGCCCAGGCTCACGGCACCCGCGAACTTGCCGGCACCGCCGGCCACGCTGGTGACGAAGGCCTCGCGGTCGGCTTCGGCGTCCACGGTGGTCGTGGTGGCCTTCACGTCGCTGCCCACCAGCTCGGCCACGGTGGACGAGCTCGACAGCGCCACGTTGAAGGTGGCGCCGATGCCCACCAGGCCCACGCCCGCACCGGCCGCATGCTGCTCGGCGCTGTAGATCTCGTCGGCCGAGATGCGCAGCGAGCCGGCAGCACTGGTGCCGTCGGCGCCGCGCAGCGTGGTGTCGTACATGCCTGCGCGCGTGTCGCCCGCCTGGTCGCTCACGTTCACCATGCCCGCGATGCCTGTGGCGCCGACGCCCACGCCCGCGCCGAAGGCGTAGCTGTTGACCACGGTGGAGCGCGCGGCGTCCACCGTCACCGCGCCGGCGTTCACCGTCGTCACGGTGGTGGCGTTGTCGTCGTCGGGGTCGCGGCCGATGGTGGCCCAGGTGTCGCCGCCGATGCGGCTCACCGCCAGGCCGAAGCCCACGCCCACCTGGCCCGCGCCGGCCGCGGCGCCTGCGGCCACGTCGCTTTCCTGCTGGCGCTCGGCGCCCACCGCCACGCTGCCTGCGGTGGTTGTGCCGCCCTGGAGCCAGGCGTTCACGCCGCCGTACTGCGTGGTCACCACCACCGAGGCGGCGCCCGCGCCGGTGCCGCCGCCCGCGCCGCCGGCCGACACGGCCTGCGCCATCTGCGTGGCGGTGGCGTCAATGGCCAGCGCATCGGCGCGCACGGTGCTGCCGGTGATCTGCGCATCGACGTCGTGCGTCTGCAGGTTCATCGACAGGCCGGCGATGCCGGCGCCCTGGCTGGCGCCCGCGAGGCCGGCGCTGATGGCCAGGCCCATGCTGTGGTCGCTGCCGCGCACGGTCACGTCGGCACCCGCCTCACCGCTCACGCCGTTGTTGATGGTGCTGTTGCGGATGGCGGCGGTGGTGGAACCCTCGAAATCGTTGGTCGCCACGTTGACCGCCACCGCGGCGGCGCCGGTGCCGCCTGCCCCAGCGACGTTGATGGTGCGCAGCTTCTGGTAGCTGGTGGCGTTGACGGCCAGGCCGGTGACGCCTTGCGTGCCTTCCTGCAGCGTCTGGTCCTCGAAGTTCTGGCTCAGCGCATCGCGGTCCACGCCGTCGGCCGAGGTCGACAGGTCGGTGAGCGTGGGGCCGTTGGCCAGCGCGCCGGAGCCGATGTTCACGCTGCCGCTGCGGCCCAGCGCCTTCACTTCGGCGTTGTCCACCAGCGCCTCGGTCACGCCGAAGTCCACCGCCGTGCTCACGGCCACCGCGCCCGACGCGGCCCCCGTGCCCACGCCCACGGCGCCGCTGCCCACCGCGCTGAAGGTGTCGGCCAGCGCTGAGACCTTCACGTGGTTGAGCGCATCCACCTTGGCGCCGCTTCCGATCTTGGCCAGCACGTGGCCGTCGGTCACGTTGGTGCCGATCGAGGCCGCGCCGGTGAGGCCGGTGGAGCCCGCCAGGCCCGCGTTCACCGTGAGCAGGTCGTTGTGGCGGCTGGCGTCGATGAGCAGGCTGTTCGCGTACAGCGTGCTCGAGCGGCCGCCCATTACCTCGGCCGTCACGTCGCTGTCGATGCGGTTGGTGGCGATGCCCACCGCGCCGGCCGCGCCGTTGCTGCTGCCCGCGGCCATGAAGCCCCAGGCGTCGCTGCCGCTGTGGTCTTCGGCCGTCACGCTCACGGTGGCGGCACGGTGCGTGGTGCCGCCCTGCGTGGTGGACACGGCCTGGATGGCGGCATCCACCGTCTGGTCCACGTTGTTCACGCCAATGGCCCCGGCGAACGCCAGCCCGCCTTGCGCCAACCCCACGCCGATGCCGATGGCGGTGAGGCTGTTGGGGTCGCCGCTCGTGCCGCTGGTGGCCGAGACGTCGACGTTGCCGCTGGTGTAGAGGTCGGTCCACGCGACCTGCGCGGTGGTGGCGTGTTCGCTGGTGCCCACCAGGTTGAGCGCCACGGCCAGGCCGCCCGAGCTGCCCTTGGAAGCGGCGATGGAGCCTGCACCGGCAGCGACGTCCGCGCGGTTCTGCGCGGTGACGCTGATGCTGCCGGCGGTGATGGAGCCGCTGGCGGTGCCGGCGTCCCAGGTGCCGATGCGGCTGGTGAGCTGGTTGTTCACCTCGTTCACCGCCACCGAGCCCACGCCCGACAGCGTGCCGGTGGACACGCCCATGCCTGCCGACACGGCCACGGCCCAGCTCTCGTCCTCGGCGTTCACCTTCACGCTGCTCGCGCTCACGGTGGAGCCGGTGATCGCGGCCTCGTGCGTCTGGTGCAGGTCGTTGTGGGTGTAGGCCAGGCCCAGGTTGGACTTGCCCACTTGCAGGAAGCCCGCCACGCCCAGCACGCGCGCACCGGTGTCCGACTGGTTGCCCGGCGCGGCGAAGTCCGACAGCAGCGAGCCGCTGAAGTCGTAGGTGCCGTTCTCGCTGCCGGTGCCCAGGGCGTCGAGCACGGTGTCGAGCGTGCCGTCGATCTGGCCGCTCACGTCGAGGTTCAGCGTGCCGACGCCGCTGGCGGTGCTGCCGCTCAGCGCGGCGCCGTGCGTGCCGCCCACGTCGTTGATCACGAAGCTGCCGGCGAAGCCCAGCGCGTCGTTGCCGCCGCCCAGGCTGGCCGCACCCGAGGCGATGCGGCTCGCGTTCTTCGCCGTGAGGTCCACCGAGCTGAAGTCGGTGAGCTGGCTGTTGCTGACCAGCACTTCGGTCGCGTTGCGCTCGCCGTTGCCGATCTCGGCATAGGTGACGGCCAAGCCCACGCCGCCCTTGCCGCCGCCGAACAGCGAACCACCGCCGATGCCGATGTCGGTGCGGCTGTAGGCCTGCACGTCGAGCGAGCGGCTGCCGTCCTGTGCGTCGAGCGTGCTGTTCTCGATGCGCGCGCTGGCGCTGTCTTCCACCTCGGCAGCCGAGGCCGAGACGCCCACGCTGTAGTTCTTGCCGCTGGCGCTGTTGGTGTTGACCGAAAAGCCCAGGCCGATGCCCAGCCGCTGGCCGGCCTGCGCCGCCTGCACGGTCACGTCGCCGGCCTTCATCGCGGTCACGTTGCTCAGCAGCGCTTCGGCATCGTTGCCGCTCAGCTGGTAGGCCACGGCGCCCGAGAACGCAGTAGTGCTGCTGGCCGCCGGGTCCTTGGCGGCCATGATGAAGGCGGCCGAGCCCGCGGCGCTCACCTGCACCGTCTTCTCGAGCGCCTGCACGTCGATGGCGCTGCGCGTGGTGCGCGCGGTGACGGTGACGCCGCTCACCTGGGCCTGCGTGTCGAGGTCGCTCACCGACGCGGCCACGCTGCCCGAGATGCCGAGGCCCGCGTCCGGGTTCTGCGCCACGCTGTCACCGGAGCCGCTGTTCTGCTGGCCGCCGCCGCTGGCGCCCTGCACCGAGCTGCTGCCGCTGCCACTGCTGGCGCTGCTGAACTTGGAGGCGAGCTTCGACTGCAGGGCCAGCCACTTGTTCTCGAACTGCTTGCCGTAGCCCGGCTCGCCGGTCTTGGGCGTGGTGGCCGAGCCGGCGGCGGCGATGGCGCCGCTGGTGCCGTCGGTGGTGGCATGCACCGTGAGCGAGTCGGTGGTGAGGCCCGCCGTGGGCGCACTGCCGGTGTAGGTGGTGCTCACCGCGCCGTAGCCGGCCACCAGCGCGTCGTCGTCGCTGTTGTCGCCCACCAGGGCACGCGTGTTGGCCTCGGAGTCGTTGATCGCCACGGCCACGCCGATGGCCTTGGAGTCGGTGTAGGCGAAGCTGCCCGCCGCGGCCCAGTTGCCGGCGTACTGGTGCGCCTGCACGTCCACCGCCGAGGCGGTGACGTTGGCGCTGTTGTGCAGCGAGGCGCGCGTCTCGTTGTCCATCGAGAACACGCCGACGATGCCGTTGAACGCGGTACCCGAGCCCATGCCCGAGGTGGGCGCCACGACGATGTGCGCATCGTCGCTGGTGGCGTCCACCGCCAGGTCGCCGGCGCCCGCGTTCACCGTGGCCCCGCTGCCGATGCCGGCCACGGTGTTGCTGGTGCTGCCCACGTAGCTCATCGAGGCGCCCAGCGAGCTGCCGTCCTCGCCCGCGCCCACGGCCGCACCGATGAGCAGCGCGCCCATGTTGCCGGCGATGTCCAGCGTCTGCGCCTGGCTGTAGGCCTGCACGCCGATCGCGCCGTCGAAGCCGAAGCTGTAGCTCGCGTCGGCGAAGTCGCCCAGGTCCTTCAGCGTGTGGCTCGCGGTCCAGTCGCCGGCGGCGGCCGTGCTGGTGAGCTTGGCGCGGCTGCCGACCCAGGCCTTGGTGTCGTGGCCCTGCACCTGCAGGTTGAAGGAGAACGCGATGGCGTTTTCCTCGGCCTCGCCGCTGGCGTTGGCAAAGCCGGAGAGCAGGCTGGTGCCCAGGCCCGCCGTGGGAGTCAGGTGGTCGAGGTAGTCACCGAAGCTGTCCCAGCGGTTGTAGGTGCTGACCAGCGGCTGCCATTGCTCGGCCGCCACGCCCACGCGCGCGGCCGTCACGTTCACGTGGTCGCCCACCTCGGCAGTGGAACGGCTGTTGCCGATGGCGAGGTTGATGGCCACGCTGGCGCTGTTGGCCACTGCGGGGTCCGACGGCGTGCCGCTGGCCGAGTCGGTGCGGGCCGACACGCTGCTTTCGCTGCTGGTGCGCATCTCGCGCACGTCGGTGCGCGCGCCCACCACCACGTTGCCGGACGACACCACCGTGGGCGCCGACTGGCCGGCCACGTTGTTGCCCAGGTGGGCCACCGACTCATGGTCGTATTCCGACAGCGTGAAGGCCGCGCCGACGCGGAAGTCGAGCGAGCCGTCGGCATTGCGCGCCAGGTCGACGGCGGCGTTCACCGGCACCACGCGCGAGACCGCGCCGTTCACGAAGCCCTGCGCCGCGCCGAGCGCGGCCACGGGTGCCGCACCCAGGGTGCGGAACAGCAGGCTCTTGCCCACGGTGGAACTGCTGTGCACGCGCTGCCGGGTGGTGCGGTCCAGCGCCAGCACTTCCACGTCGCCCACCTTGGCGGCGTCGGTGCCCACGCTGGCGCCCATGTCGGCGATGGCGCTGGTCGCGAGGTTGCCGTAGGCCACCGTGGCCCCGAGCGCGGTGCCCGACAGGCCATAGGCCGTGGCGTTCACGTAGAACGAGTTCTGGTTCTCGGCATGCACCGCCACGCTGCCGGCGCTGACGGAGGCGCCGGCTTCGACCAGCGCCTTCGAATGCGCGCTCGCCTCGCCCACGGCCACCGACACGACGGCGGTGTTCTCGTTGGTGGCCACCAGCGTGAGCGCGCTGGCGCTGAGCGTGTTCTCGTTGTGCGCCGTCACCGAAAGCTTGCCGCCCGCGCTGAGCTGCGCGCCGCTGGTCACCTGCGTGGTGCTGTCGGAGGTGGCCTTGCCGTACACCACCGCCGCGCCGACCAGCGAGTTGCCGTTGAGCGTGACGGCCGGGTCTTCGGCCAGTGCGCGGGCCTGGCTGGCCAGCGTGAGGTTGCCGCTCGCGGTGAGCGAGGCGGTGCTGCCCACGGTGAGCGTGGCGTCGGCGTCGGCCGCCACCCAGTTGGCGTTGAGGCCGGTGAAGAGGCCCACGCTCGTGGTCGCGACCCAGATGCCGATGTCTTCGGTGTAGGACGAGCGCGCATGCGAGCTGGCACTGGCGCTGAAGTCCGTGGCCACCACCGAACCGCCGAGCGTGATGGAGGTGGAAGCCACCGCCTCGCCCATGCCGATCTTTTCTTCGGCGGAGGCGGTGAGCGTCACGGCGCCGGTGGCGCTGCCGCCGGTGCGCTCGGTGTCGAGCTTGGAGCCGCTGTTCAGCGCAATGGTGGGCGCCTCGATGGTGATGCCGCCGTCGGCCAGCAGGCTGCCGGAGATGTCGACCGCGGTGCCGGACTTGCCCTGCGCGACGATGGAGATCGTGCCGCCGGTCTGCTGCAGCGTCTTGGGCGCGCTGAGATCGCCCGTGTTCACCGCCGCATCGCTCACGTAGCTGGCCGACTTGGCGTCGCCGGCGATCACCGTCGCGCCCGCGGCCACGCTCACCTGGTCGGCATGGATCACCACGCCGTCGCGCGTGTTCACCTTGCCCTGGATGGTCACCAGCCCGCTGGACGACAGGCTGTAGGTGCCGCTGGTCAGGTCGCCGATCGCCTTGTTGCCGCTGACGAAGTTGTCGATGTCGGTCTGCGAGGGCGTGCGCAGCGTCAGCTTGCCGACGTTGACGATGCCGGTGGAGCCCACGAGGAAGCCGTCGGCGCTCGCGAAGGTCACGTCGCCGCCGAGCTTGTTGTTCTCGTAGGCGTTGAGCACGCCCCACACCTCGGGCCGGCTGCTGCGCACGATGTTCACCAGCTTGGCGCCGTTGGGCACCTGCAGGTTCACCGTGTTGCCGTCACCCACGACGAAGTGGTTGAACACGTTCACCGCCACGCCGCCGGACGTGTAGTTGTTCACGACCTGCTGGGTGTTCGTGCCGGTGGTGCTGACCGTGGTGAAGCCGCTCACCGCGTCCACGTTGTGCGCGGGGCCCGCGGCCAGCACATTCACCGAGGCCGCCGACAACAGCCAGCCCAGCGGCCGGCTCACCGTGGGCACGGGGGCGGGGCGCTGGAAACGACGGTAGGCGGGAACGCGGCGCTTGGACATGGCAAATCCTGGTGGCGGATCGGGGAGCGGGGAGAGAGCGGGAGCGAAGGAGCGGACGTCGACCGCTCAGGCAGCGGCGCGCGTGTCGAGCTGGTCGCCCAGCCGCTTGAGCGCGCCCAGCGAATGCAGGTGCGCGTAGATCCACCCCAGCCAGCCACGGCGGAACCATTCGTCCACGGTGGCGGCATCCAGCTGCTGCAGCTTGGCTTCGTCGACGACGCTCAAGCCGCCCAGGCGGGCGGTCTGCTTGTCGGCGGTGATGACCTGCAGCATGAAGGGCTTGAACAGCTCCTTGGCCGCCAGCGCCTCGCAGAACTCGCGGGTGCGCGCATGCTCGGCGTCGAACTCACGCAGGAAGCCGATCACCTGCTGCAGCGTGGCCGAAGGAGCCTCGCCCTCGAACAGCGGCTGGCCCTGCTCGCCGAAGTGGGGCGCGGCCTCGTCGAAGCAGACGTTCTTGTCGCCGTCCAGCGCGAACGGGTAGCGCCGCACGAAGGCCGGCGTGTAGCCGGCCGTCCAGCGGCCGTCGGCTCCCACCTGCGCGTTGTGCGAATTCGACAGAGACAGCAGCGCCAGCGGTGCGCGCTGGCCCTTGGCGTCTTCGCTGAACAGCACCGGCAGCGTGCGGCTGGCCTCGAAGAATTCCACCGCCAGCAGCGGCACCGAGTTCACCTCGCGCGCGAAGCTGAAGTCGTTGCTCGCGCCATAGCGCAGCGCGGCGTGGCCCGCGCGGTCGAGCAGCTTGGGCTCACGGTAGAAAAGCAGTTCGGCCATGTTGGGTTCCCTCGGCGTCCGCTGCCCGTGATGGCGGAACGATTCGTGTGGATCTGGTAACGGGCGGCGCGAGTCTAGGTGTGCGTTTGCGGCGCCGGGGCAGTGGCCGAGCGGGGCGGGAGCCCTCCTACATTGCTCCACAATCTTCTGGAACATTTCCCAGTCGCCGCCTCCGGGCTCCCCCCTCACGCCACGCCAATGTCCCCGGCTTCCCGCCCCCTGGTGCTCGTCGTCGAAGACGAGGCCGCCATCGCCGAGCTGGTGCGGCGCCACCTGGAGGCCGCAGGCTTCGAGGTACAGCACGTGGCACGCGGCGATGCCGCCGAGGCCGCGGTGCGGGCGCTGTCGCCCGCGCTGGTGATGCTCGACGTGATGCTGCCGGGCGCCAACGGCATGGAGGTGTGCCGCCGCCTGCGCCGCTTCTGCACGACCCCGGTGCTGATGGTCACCTCGCACGACGAGGAGTCCGACCGCCTGGCCGGCTTCGACGCCGGCGCCGACGACTACCTGGGCAAGCCCTTCAGCCCGGCCGAACTCGTGGCGCGCGTGAAGGCCCTGCTGCGGCGCGCCGCACCGCCGCCGGCAGCAGCAACAGCAGCCGCCGAAGGCGGCCTGCTGCAGGTGGACGCGCCGCGCCAGCGCATCAGCTGCCGCGGCCAGGAACTGGACCTCACGCCGCAGGAATACCGGCTGCTGTCGGTGATGATCCAGTACCCCGGCCGCGTGTTCAGCCGCTCGCAGCTGCTGGAGCTGGCCTACGACGACCCCGCGGGCGTGTTCGACCGCGCGGTCGACAGCCACGTGAAGAACATCCGCAAGAAGCTCGCGGCGGTGCTGCCCGAGCACCACGTGGTGCGCTCCGTCTACGGCCAGGGCTACCGCTTCGAGATCGGCCGCGAGACCGCGGGCGAGACGGCCCCCCCGCCGCCCGAGGGCAGCCGCGTGGCCCGCGTGCCGGCCGACCTGAAGCCGTGGCTGCCCGGCTTCCTGACCACGCGCCACGAAGCGCTGGACGAAATGGACACCGCGCTTGCCGCCGGCCGCACGCAGGAGGCCCTGGCCATTGCGCACCGGCTGGCGGGCAGCTTTGCGCTCTACGGCTTCAACGAGGCGGCGCGCGAGTGCCACCGGCTCGAACACCAGGGCGCGCAATTGCCGCCGGGCGAGCTGCGCCGGCGCGTGGCCGGGCTGCGCGAACACCTGCACCAGGTGGACGTGCGCTTCGTCGACGAACAAGGCCGCGAAGTGGCGGCCTGATCCTCCAGCCTCCGAGCTGCCCCTTCGCGACTTGCAAAAACAGGTGCGAAAACGCACCGACGGCCAACCCGCCCATCGAGACACTGGGTTCACGGTGGTTGCAACCCTTGCAGCCCGTCAACTCAAGAGGACTCTCATGAACGGCAAACACATGGTCGGCAAATACGTCGTCGCACTCGTCTCGCTGGCTGCCGCCGGCACCGTGCTGGCCCAGGACTCGACGGCCGTCGCCCCCACCACCAGCAAGCTCACCCGCGCCGAGGTCATCGCCGACCTCAGCCTGTGGAAGCGCGCCGGGCTGCAGGCCTACCAGGGTGGCGAGTCCCATGACACGTTCAGCCCCGCCTACGAGCGCTCGCTCGCCGAATACCAGCGCCTGCGCAACGGCCCCGAATACCTGGCGGAAGTGCGCCGCATCGCGAACGAGCGCGGTGAAACGCTGGCCGGCACCGTGACCCGTTCCGCCCAGTGAAGCCGGCACGCTCGAAGTCCATCCACAAGGCTGTGCCACTGAAGGAGACCCAGATGCAGCAACCCACCCAGCCCGCCCTCGTCCTTTGCCGGGCTCTGATGGCCACGCTGTTCCTGGTCGCGGGCGTGCGCAAACTGCTGGCGTACGGCGGAACGCTGGGCTACCTCACCCAGCTGGGCGTTCCGCTGCCGGAGGCCGCACTGCCCGTCATCATCTTCATCGAGATCGGCGGTGGCCTGGCGCTCATGCTCGGCTGGCAGACGCAATGGGTTGCGGGCCTCATGGCCGGGTTCACCTTGCTCACGGCCTTGACGGGCCACCGCTTCTGGATGGCCGAGTCGGCGCAGTTCTCGAACCAGCTGAATCACTTCCTCAAGAACCTCGCCATCACCGGCGCGTTCATCGGCCTGGCGGGTGCGGCGCGCGCACGCCAGCTGGCCACCCGGCAGTGAGTTGAACGCTCCTTGCGAGCCTCGGGGCGACCGGCTGGCCCAGCCGCGGTCGCCTTGCGTCTTTCAGCTTTCGTCAGCCGCTGGCGTTGCCTCGGCCCGCGAGAACGCCTTCAGCACCATGACGGCCAACGGGCTGGAACGCCCGCGCACCGCCACCGTCGCCGCCTCGGCACCTTCTGCCGCCGTCCCTGCCAGGCGCCAGGCATCGAGCGAGGCCACCATGCGGGCGGCAAACGCCTTGGTCTGTTCCTGCAGCCGGCTCGCGGTGTTGACCACTTCGCCCACCGCGGTGACGGAGGTGGTGGGGCCATAGCCCACTTCGGTGACCACGGCATGCCCCGCATGCAGCCCGATGCCGAAGTCCAGGTCGTGGCCGAACTGCGCGCGGAAGTCGGCATTCCAGGCTTGCAGGACTTCGTCGATGCGACGCGCGGCTTCGAAGGCCTTGCGGCAGGCCATGGGCAGGTCGCAGTCGAGGCCGAAGATCGCCATGACGCTGTCGCCGATGAACTGGTTCGGCACGCCGCCGCAGCTGCGCACGGCCTCGCCCACGAGCGCGAAGTAGCGGTCGAGCACGTAGACCAGGTCGTGCGGCCATTGGCGTTCGGCCAGGCCCGACCACCCTCGCAGGTCGACGAACAGCACGGCCACCTCACGGTCCGACGGCACATGCCGGTTCACGGCGGAAGCCAGCGGCTGCGACAGGAACAAGGGCGTGACGCTCACGTCGCCCAGCGGCCGCAGCTGGCATGCCAGCCGCACGTCCGCAGGCGCGCGCACGCGCTGCAGGGTGCGCTGTTCATCGGCCGACGGCGCCGGGAAGTGTGCAGGAGGGCCATCGACACGCACGCGGCAAGTCGAGCAGCGCGCCCGCCCGCCGCACAGGGACATGTGATGCAGGCCGTGCGAGCGGCTCGCCTCGAGCACGCTCCAGCCGAGCGGCACGTGCACGGTGTGGGCCGGGTAGCGCAGCACGATGTGCCGGCGCCGCGTGCGGTCGAGGTGGGCGCGCAGGCTCCTTGCCGCCACCAGCGCCATGGCAGCGGACAGGTACACCAGCACGATGATCAGCACCAGGCGGTCTGCCACCGCCGCTTGTGAAGGGCTCGTGCCGGGCGCGCGTGGGAGCGCCGTGAACGAGAACTCGCGCCACATCGACAGCAGGCCCAGTGCGGCCAGCACCGGCAGCAGCACGGCCGCCGCGAAACCAAGGTGGAACCATCGCCGGTACAGCAGGCGGCTGCCGAACATGAAATGCAGGCCGATGCAGCCGTGGGCCCAGGCCGCCACCATGAGCACCAGCTGCATCACGCCGCCATCACTGCGCCCGATCAGCGCCGGCACCACCCGCGCATACGGCGCCTGGACGTCATACAGCGCCGCGGCGATCCGCGTGCCGGCCAGGTGGGCCGCCAGCAGCAGCGGCACAGCAAGCCCGAGCAGGACGCGAACGGCATCCAATGCCGGCATGCGCAAGGAGCGCCGCTCCCACAGGTCGGCAAAGGCCAGCAGCACGTGCACCGCAAAGGCCCCATACAAGAGCAGCGTGCCCGGCCACGAATGCCACAGCCCATGCAGTACAACGCGCAGGCTGTCCGCCAGCCCGATGGACGCCAGCCCGAGCGCATGGTTGGACAGGTGCATGGCCAGGTAGGTCCACAGCACGAGCCCCGTTGCCGCACGCACACTTCGCCTTGAAGCGGCCGGCACCGAAGCATCCAACGAGACTCCCTCTTTCTCCCAGATCTGCATGCAAGGAATTCTGATATGCCCGAGTCACCCCGTTCGAGCCTGATGCTGCGCAGAGTTCCACTGCTCGATGGACTTCCTGACGAACGGCTGGACACGCTGGCGACCGTATGCACCTGGCGCACGCTCGACACCGGCCAGGCCGTGCTCGCCCGCGACGCAGACCGCGGCGGCATCTTCTTCGTCATCTCCGGACGCGTGCGCGCGACCATGCACGCGGCCAACGGCCGGCAGGTCACCTTCCGCGACCTGACCGGCGGCGAATATTTCGGCGACCTCGCCGCCATCGACGGCCAGCCGCGCTCGGTCGACGTGGTGACGCTGGAGCCGAGCGTCGTGGCGGGCCTGGCGCGCGATCACTTCCTGCGCCTGCTGGAAGAAGAGCCCGTCACCGCGCGACGGGTGATGGAGCGGCTGGTCATGATGGTGCGGCAGCTCTCCGAGCGCGTCATCGAGCTCAGCACGCTGGGCGTGCAGAACCGGCTGCATGCCGAGCTGCTGCGCCTTGCCCGCCATGCCGGCGTGCAGGGCAACCATGCGCGGCTCGACCCTGCGCCTCGCCACGTGGACTTGGCGGCGCAGGTGAGCACCAACCGTGAACAGATCACGCGTGAGCTCTCCGCGCTCACACGGCGCGGGCTGCTGCGCAAGGACGGCAAGGCCCTGCTGGTGCAGGACGTTGCCGAGCTGGCCCGCATGGTGGCCGAAGTGCAGGGCGGGCGCTGAAACAAGGAAGTGCCTCACACCATCGCCGTGGTGCTGCCCCGGGAATGAGGGGCCACATTGCGACCCGCGACGTGATCGCCCGGACTACATTGGGTGCGGGCGTTCTCCGCAAGGTGGCGCCCCCTGCTTTTCCTCCCTGAGCAGGTGCCTCTCGTGATCGATGACAGCGATGAGGCATTGCGGCCTCGGCCTCCACACCACGAGGTCGAGGCTTCTTTTCTTCAGCGCTCGTTCGGTGCCGCCAGCGTGCCGCGGCAACTCGCCAGTCCGCAGGAACACGGGTATTCGGACGGATCGTCCTGCCGGTCGATGTCGAGCGCGTAGTCGAGAAACAGCTCCTGCCCCGCGGGCACCGCACGCAGCGTGTAGATGGTCACGACGAGGTCGCCGTTCTCTGCATAGTCTTCGACCGCTTCGCAGTTCGGCTCGCAGGCATGGTTGAGGTAGCGCGTTGCGTTGCCGCCTTCGGCGCCGTCGATCACCGTGCCGTCGGACAGGCCGAACAGGTATGTCGGGCCGCCATCGTTGCCCACGGCGTCCACCTCATGGGCGGCATAACGCCTTCCGGCGTACACGCCCACCAGCACACCGGGCGGCAGGTCGTGTACCGCAAAGACACCATGTCCATGGATGCCGCTGGAGCGGACTTCAACGTGGGCGAGGGGTGAAGCAGCTTTCTTGGGTTTAGGCATGGCGCGGCATTCTGGACGATCCACATGCCGAAGTCATGGCAAGGCCGAGGCGTAGTGCTCAAGCAAACGTAAAAGTCCATTGAGGCAGCGGTGCCGCGGAGCGTGGGGCCTTTCAGAATGGGAATGCGCGCGCTGCTGAACCGGGCTGCACCCAAGCCGCGGTCGCGCAAGGCGACCTGAAATCGACCTGCCTCGAAAGGAACTCCATGCTCCACCTCATATTCCTGAAGTCCTCGCCCCATCGCGGCCAAGCCCACCAATGGATGGATGCTCACGACGACAGGATCCAGTGCGGCGTCGACGAAGGCAGCTTCGAGAGCGAGGCTGCATGACCTCATCGACCATTCCAGGCTCGGACGGCAAGCCCCGTTGCCGCTGGTGTGCTGCAGCCCCCGAGTTCGAGGCGTATCACGACCGCGAATGGGGCTATCCCGTGGCCGACGACACCCGCCTGTTCGAGAAGATCTCGTTGGAAGGTTTTCAGTCGGGGTTGAGCTGGCGCACCATCCTGGCCAAGAGAGAGAACTTCCGGCGCGCCTTCGACGGCTTCGATTTCCGAAAGGTCGCGCTGTACGGGCCGCAGCAGGTGAACCGGCTGCTGCAGGACGAAGGCATCGTCCGCCACCGAGGCAAGATCGAGGCGGTCATCAACAACGCACAACGCGCCGTCGAGCTGGTGCAGGAACACGGTTCGTTGGCGGCCTACCTGTGGCAGTACGAAGCCGAACCGCTCGACGCAGCCGCACGCCAATCGCGATCGACCTCACCGGAGTCGATCGCGCTGTCGAAGGATCTCAAGCGCCGCGGCTGGAA
Source organism: uncultured Rivibacter sp. (assembly GCA_946480925.1). Next base: position 21,227 of record CAMLLU010000008.1, on the reverse strand, counting down.
GTTCGTGGGGCCCACCACGGTCTACGCGTTCATGCAGGCGATGGGTCTGGTCAACGACCATGTCACCGAGTGCGTGATCGCGGCGAAGGTCGATCACGCCCGTGAACGTTTCGCCCTGGGCCGACGCAACGGCGCGGCCTGAACGTGCCGGCGGCGCGATGTGGTGATACCGTGGCGCGCAATTGATCGCCGGTTGACGAGCACGTTCAGCCCATCCGCACATTCGCACCATTCGCTTGCGCCATGCCGATTCATCTCCACACCCCTCTTGTCCAGTCCGATGCCTTCAGCACCCCGCAACAAGGCATCTGGCTGAAGCTCGAAGCGTTGCAGCCCAGCGGCTCGTTCAAGCTGCGCGGGGTAGGGCACGCATGCGAAGTGCACGCGGCGCGCGGGGCGCGTCGGCTCCTGTCGTCGTCGGGCGGCAATGCAGGGCTCGCGGTCGCGTATGCAGGACGACGGCTCGGCCTGCCCGTGCTGGTGGTGGTGCCGGAGTCCACGCGCGAGTGGCCCAAGACGCTGATCCGCCGCCAGGGCGCGGAGGTGGTGGTGCATGGCAAGAGCTGGATGGAAGCCAACGAGCACCTCATGTCGCTGCGGCAGCCCACGGACGCGTTCATCCATCCGTTCGACGATCCGCTTCTGTGGGAAGGTCATGCTTCCCTGGTGGCCGAAGCCGCATCGCAGGGCCCCAAGCCGGACGCGGTGGTGCTGTCGGTGGGCGGGGGCGGCTTGATGTGCGGCGCGCTGCAGGGCATGCATGCCGTGGGCTGGCAGGACGTGCCGCTGGTGGCGGTGGAAACCGTGGGAGCGCACTCGCTCAACGCCGCGGTGGCAGCCGGCGAACCGGTGACGCTGGACGCCATCACGAGCGTCGCCACGTCGCTGGGCGCACGCCGGGTGAGCGAGCGCGCCTTCGAATGGACGAAGCAGCACGAGGTGATCGCCACCACCGTGACCGATGACGAAGCAGTGCAGGCCTGCCTCGACGTCGCGCGCGAACACCGCCTCATCGTCGAGCCCGCCTGCGGAGCTGCCGTCGCCGCGGCCGTGGCGCGCCAGGTGCCTGCACTGCGAACCGCGGCCCATGTGCTGGTGGTCCTGTGCGGGGGCGCCTGCACGACCTATGGCGATCTCGAAGCGCTGGCCAGGCCACGCCCCGACGCTTCGGCGTGAAGGGACCGGCAGCCTGCCGCTTCGACGTTTATGCGGCCGCCGCTTAAGGTTAGAAGCATTCTGTCGTTCAACGCATAAAGCCGGCTTTCCATAATGATTCGATCGCATATCGAATCAGGAGAAAGCTTGTGGCTTCCTTGCGACCCGCCGACTTCACGCCGGCCGGCACCACCAAGCCGAGCCTGACAGCGCACACGGGCCGGCGATGAACTTCCAGCAACTGCGCTCCGTGCGCGAAGCGGTGCGCCGCGGCTTCAACCTCACAGAGGTGGCCAATGCACTGCACACCTCGCAGCCCGGCGTGAGCCGGCAGATCCGCGAGCTCGAAGAAGAACTGGGCGTGGACATCTTCGTGCGCGCCGGCAAGCGGCTCACGGGGCTCACGCCGCCGGGCGAGGTGGTGCTGCCCATCGTCGAGCGCATGCTGCTGGAGGCCGAGAACCTGCGACGCGCCGGTGAAGACTTCAACCGGCAAGACCACGGGCAGCTCACCATCGCCGCCACGCACTCGCAGGCGCGCTATGCGCTGCCCACCGCGGTGCGCGACTTCCGCGCGCGGCATCCGAAGGTGCAGCTCAACCTGCACCAGGGCTCGCCGCGCCAGGTAGCGCAGATGCTCATCGAAGGCGAGGCCGACCTCGGCATCGCGACCGAGGCGCTCACGCAGTACGACACGCTGGTGGCGCTGCCGTGCTACCGCTGGACGCACTCGGTGGTGGTGCCGCCGGGGCACGAGCTGCTGGGCGGCGGGCCGCTGTCGGTCGAACGCCTGGCGCACTACCCGCTCATCACCTACGACGCGGGCTACACCGGCCGCACGCACATCGACGAGGCCTTCCGCAAGCACGGCCTCTCTCCGCAGTTCGTGCTGACGGCGATGGATGCCGACGTGATCAAGACCTACGTGGAGCTGGGGCTGGGCGTGGGCATCGTGGCCTCGATCGCCTACGACGAGGAACGCGACCAGCACCTGCGCGCCATCGACGCACGCCACCTGTTCGCGGTGAACATGACGCGGCTGGCCCTGCGGCGCGGCACCTGGCTGCGCGGCTACGTCTTCGACTTCATCGAGACGTTCGCGTCACCGCTGACGCGAACGGTGGTCGAGAAGGCGCTCAACCAGGAGCCGGGTGCGCTGTTCGAGATCTAGACCACCCCCGTAGCGCCTGACGTCGCGCCCCCCTCAAGGGAGCGACGCTGGCGAACCGGCAAAGCCGGATCCTCGGCGTCAGCTTGACTGGCGTGGTTGTCGTGGGCCGAGCCTTGAAGCGAGGCTCACAACTCCAGATCACACGAGACCACCGGCCCCGGCATCGGCAGTTCACCGAAGGCCGAGTGCACCACGGCACCGGTCATCACCTCGTCGAGGTCACCATAGCCCGTGGCTTCGACCACCATGCCGGAGCAGCGCTCGTCCATCAGCGTGCGCAAGTCCACCAGGCCGCGGTCGTATTCCATCAGGGTCACGCGGTCCACCTGCATGAAGACGAAGTCGTGGTCCCGGCCTTCGCCGTGGCGGCGTGCCACGCCGACGAATTCGCGCTGGTCCGGGTCGATGGCCGTCACGATGATCGAGCGGCCGTCGTTGTGCAGGGTCTGGCGAACGGTGAGAGGCAGCATGGCGAGGTCTCCTGGCTGGGCAGTCCGGTTGGCGGACGTTCATTGCTCGAAGACTCGGCGCATGTCGCAGCACTTGGCTGCACGTGACTGCCTCGGGATGAATCGGTGCGTGTTTCGCACCGGCAACCCCGCTGTCGTGGCACCTCATGAAGAAGCGCTTTAGACCGGAAGCTTTGCGACCCCGGTTTTCACCGGGTGTGCCTTGTCATCGACGGTGTCGATCGTATCCAGCTGAAACGTTCATGACATAGGCCGCTCGGCCGCCTGCCACGCAAGGGCGTGAACAAGTTGGCATGATGTGCGGCCTGCAACCCGAAGCCGAGGGAGCCCCGCATGGCCACGACGAAGAAGGCGCAAGCATCGAACATCCACGTGGGCGTGGGCGGCTGGACCTACGAGCCCTGGCGCGACAACTTCTTCCCCAAGGGCTGGCCGCAGAAACGGGAGCTCGAATACGCGAGCCGCCAGCTCAGCGCGATCGAGATCAACGGCACCTACTACAGCACGCAAAAGCGCGAGAGCTTCGCGAAGTGGCGCGACGAGACGCCCGACGACTTCGTGTTTTCGATGAAGGCCTCGCGCTTTGCCACCAACCGCAAGGTGCTGGCCGATGCGGGCGACTCGATCGCACGCTTCATCGACAGCGGCATTGCCGAGCTGAAACACAAGCTCGGGCCGGTGTTGTGGCAGTTCATGCCGACCAAGAAGTTCGAGGCCGAGGACTTCGAGGGTTTCCTGAACCTGTTGCCGAAGGAGGTGGACGGCTGGAAGCTGCGCCACGTGATGGACGTGCGCAACGACAGCTTCCTGGTGCCGCAATACCTGAAGCTCGCACGCAAGTACAAGGTCGGCACGGTGTTCACCGACTCCGACGACTACCCGTCGTTTTCAGACGTGACGGGCGACTTCGTCTATGCACGGCTGATGCGCACGAAGTCGGAGGTGCCCACGGGTTATGGCCCCAAGGCGCTCGATGATTGGGCCAGACACGCCAGGGCCTGGGCGGGCGGCGAGGAGCCGGCCGAGCTGCCCCGCGTGGAAGACCCACCCGCCAAGGCAACGGCGAAGTCGCGCGAGGTATTCGTCTTCATGATCAGCGGCGCGAAGGAACGGGCGCCGGCGGCAGCGATGGCGCTGCTGGAACGGTTGGGGTGGCAGCCGGCTGGGGGATGAGCGAGTGGCCGAGGGTACTTCGTGATGTGGCGCGCTGCCCAGGGCTGGCGCTTCAATCTGGCGAGTGAACTGCAGCATTGCAGCGGGTGCGGCCCAACGCTGAACCCACGGCATTGGCTACATCGCCGTCGTTGACGGTGCTTGAGCATCGGCGGCTCGCATGCCCGGTCCGAGCTGGACGGGGAGATAAGTGGCCATGTCTGGTGCAAACGGCGGCGTCATCGGCCTCGAAGCGGTCGTTGGCCTCTGTTGGAGCCGGCATAGCTCTCCCTTTCCGGTCTCAAGCAGGAACCCGGGATGGCTTCTTTGGCCAAGCAAATCGGGTTCCAGGGATCCGTAAGACGCTCGATGGACAACCTTGGCAGCTTGGAGGATAAGGCTAGGTGTGGGAGGAGGTGAAATGAAAGAAAAGAGGAAAGTTCATCAGCTAAACGTTTTCCTGATCAAGCCATCGTTCTCGTCGAGCAACCAAGTGCTCAAGGTCGAGGATTGCACTCGGGAGGTAAAGATCCCGATTGCCGGCTACGGCGACGCACAGCTCTTCGTCAAGACAACGCCACCCATGCCGCCGAAGTGGTCAGCACTCTTCAGTGAGTTTGTCGACCCGTTGGACTTGGCGACGCGTGGCGTGGCCGCCGCGCTCTTCATCAAGATTGACGACCGTGCCTTCGTCCTGGCGTTTGGGCAAGGCGGCCGCTTCCTTCTTCGCGATGATGTCCACGAGGAGCGCTTTGGGCTGCTGTGTGCGCTGAACTCTGTCGATCCCAAGACCTTTCGGTGTGTCGACCTCCAGTCCCTCGACGCCATCCAAAGCCATTCGCGCATTCAGTCCGGCCAAGAGACCACCCCTGATCAGTTCGGCCTGGATATCGAGCAAGACATGCTCAAGGCCATCGTCGGCTCGCCCTTAAAGAAAGGCATTGGCAGCAGGATGACTGGAAGCGACGCGCTATCTGTGTCTGTCAAGATGAACCTGTCTGACCTGCCGTTCTTGCTGAAGGAATACCGGGCGGCGTTTGAAGCTGATCTGAGCGAGAAGGAGTATCAGTGGGTCAACAACGTTTCCATGACCAAAAGCGCCGAGGTACGCGAGAACCTTGAAGCGGCTCTGGACGCCAAGCTAAGAGCCGGGGACTTTCGAGGTCTATGGCTATCCATCCCCGAGATTGTCGACTGGACGATGGTCAAGGGCTTCATGTACACGCACGGAAAGAACGAGCTTCATCCCGACATCAACTGGGACGGCTTCCGCAAGTCGCTCAAACTTGGCACCCCGATCACGCTCGACCTGCTTAAAGCGAGGAAGGTGTCTTGCGCGGACGCGGACCACCAGAAGGTCTTCAAGCAGTGGGCGGTTTTCAAATGCCTCTATGCCGAGGTCAACCTGGGCGGGAGCAAGTACATCCTCAATGATGGAAGCTGGTTCAACGTCGCGCCTGGATTCGTCGAACGTACAGACATGGAGTTCGCCGCCATCCCGTTCTCCTCGCTGGCGTTCCCGGAGTACTGTGGTGGCGGAGAAGGTGCCTACAACGAAGCACTAGCCGCAACTGAGCCAACCCGCTATGCGCTGCTCGACGCGAAGCCGATCGCACACGGCGGCGGCCGTGGTCAAGTAGAAGTCTGCGATTTGCTATCCGTCGACCGCGAGCTGATCCATGTGAAGATCTATGGCAAGTCCAGCGTCTTCAGCCACCTCTTTGCCCAAGGCTTCGTTTCCGGCCAGCTCATGCAGATCGACTCGACCTTTCGAGACAAGGTCCGCTCGTCCTTGCAGGCCCCCTTCTCAGAGCTGATAAAGGTCGACGCGAGACCAGCGTCGGATGAGTTCACGGTCGTGTACGCCGTTATCAGCGACGATGACAGCGACGGCCTGCACCTGCCGTTCTTCTCACGTGTGAACCTGAACAACACGCGCAAGATGCTGAGGGGCTACGGCTACAAGGTGGAGTTGCTAAAGATCGCCGTCAGCGATGCCTATTCCAAGACGACAAAGATACCCGCGAACCGGCGGCGGAAGAGCGCTTAGCTCAGCCCTTCCTTTTGTACTCGTTGCCACCACAGCTCCAAGGACCACAGCTCATGCCTAAAGGTCTCCCCACCGCGGCCCAGCTCTGGCAGGGCGATGTTTCGTTCTTCTCCATTGACACCGACCTGATCCAGGCCGCGAGCTACAACTTTGACGCAGGTGCCCTCAACCAGCTTCCAAAGCAGTTGCCTGCCACCATGCAGCTGCAGCTCACCGAAGTCGTCTCAGAGGAGATCGTCCGGCACCGCATGCAGCCCGTCCAAAAGGCCATTCAGCAGTTCACCACGGCCTCCGACAATCTGAAACGCTTGGCTGACCTCCCGCTCGCGCCCATAGATCAGTCTTTTGCCGCGCTAGAAGCAGGCCAGGCTGCTGCTGCGCGCTTCCGAGGCCAAGTACAGGCATATGCCGAGCGCTGCCGCGGCGGAGTTCTCAAAATCTCAGGTGAAGAACTCGCGCCCGAGCTCTTCAGGCTGTATTTCGAAGATGGTGCGCCGTTCGGAAAGCGGCAGGACAAGAAGTCCGAATTCCCAGACGCTACGTCCCTGCTCCTGCTCGAGCGACATGCAGATGAAAACAATACGCTGGGCATCGTCGCATCCGCTGACGGGGGTTGGGCGGCTTATGCGGAGCAGTCCGAGCGGCTGTATGCCGTCAAGACCGTGGACGAGCTCGCCGCGCTCTTTGCCGCGACTAGCGAACATGCGGAAGCGCTGAAGGCAAAGATCCTGGCAGCGGTCAACGACAAAGAGTCGGCATTGAGGGCCCAGGTCACAGAGGCACTTCAGCAGCACCTAGCCAACGCTGAGTGGGATGCGAGCGAGATCTACTGGAGCTCCGGCCGTGTGGAGGCAGAGGTCTATAACACCGACCTCACCGGATATGAACTGGCGACCGAGGCTACGAATGTTTGGCCCGTTGAGGGTGATCCGAACACCTGGATCGTCGAGTTGGCAGCACATCTAACAGTAGATGTGCAAGTGAGCTTCGAGTTCTTCGTCTGGGACTCAATCGATCGCGACGAGGTAGGAGTCGGGGGCGACAGCTGCACGGTTCCAAGAGAGGTAGATGTCGAGGCGTTCCTGACCTGCACAGAGGTCCAGCTCGACAAGGGGCCAGAGGAGTGGAACGTCGACACGGACATTGCACGCGGAAGCTATTCGGTTGACGGCATCGAAGTGGAGCCGGACTTCAGCGACAGCGAGTAAAGCAGTGGGCCGTCCCCACCAGGAGACGACGCGGCACCTGTCGTTCTCCACGCGCATCCTGATCCAGCGAACGTCAGGTCTCGGCAGAGCACCTCCCTGCACACCTCAAATCATCGCAGCCGGATCGTTCTGTTCTTCCGCCGCGCCTTGCGCAAAGCGCGTCAGCTTGCGCGGCTTCAAGTACACGGTGCTGCCGGTCTGCAGGCCCAGCTGTTCGCGCAGCGCGTTGTACTCGGTGCGCGGCAGTTCCACGTCGACATAGCTGCCGTCGTCCACGCGCTTGAACTCCAGGCGCGTCTGCGGGCCGACCGTGAGCGTTTGCGAAAGCGTCACCGGCAGCGTGCCTTCTTCGGCACGGCCCAGCACCTGCAACTCGTGCGGGCGCACGTAGCTCACCTCGCCCTTGCTTGCCGCAGCACCGCCGGGTGCGTGGCCCAGGCGGCCATGGAACAGGTTCACGTCGCCGAGGAACTGCAGCACGAAGGGTGAAGCCGGGTGGTCGTACACCTGGTCGGGCGGGCCGTCCTGCTCGATGCGGCCGTGGTTCATCACGACGATGCGGTCGGCCACTTCCATGGCCTCTTCCTGGTCGTGCGTGACGAACACGCTGGTCACGTGCACCTCGTCGTGCAGGCGGCGCAGCCAGCGGCGCAGTTCCTTGCGCACCTTGGCGTCGAGCGCGCCGAAGGGCTCGTCGAGCAACAGCACCTTGGGCTGCACGGCCAGCGCACGGGCCAACGCGATGCGCTGGCGCTGGCCGCCCGAGAGCTGGTGCGGAAAGCGGTCTGCGATCCAGTCGAGCTGCACGAGCTCGAGCAGCTCCATCACGCGCTTCTTGATCTCGGCTTCCGAAGGCCGCGTGGCCTTGGGCCGCACACGCAGGCCGAAGGCCACGTTCTCGAAGATGCTCATGTGGCCGAAGAGGGCGTAGTGCTGGAACACGAAGCCCACCTGGCGCTCGCGCACATCGGTACGCGTGGCGTCTTCACCGTGGAAGTGCACGGTGCCGCTGTCGGGCACTTCGAGCCCGGCAATGATGCGCAGCAGCGTGGTCTTGCCTGAGCCGGAAGGGCCGAGCAGCGCAACGAGTTCGCCGCTGGGCAGCGACAGGTTGAGGTTGTCGCAGACAACCGTGTTCCCGAACTTCTTGTTCAGGTTGCGGACTTCAATGCTCATGAGCCAATTCCTTCACTGCGTTCACCCGTCGCTCGACGAGGAACTTCAACACGAGCGTCACCAGCGCCAGCAGGGCCAGCAGCGAAGCCACCGCAAACGCCGCGGCGAACTGGTACTCGTTGTAGAGGATCTCGATGTGCAGCGGCATCGTGTTGGTCTGGCCGCGGATGTGGCCGGACACCACCGACACCGCGCCGAACTCGCCCATCGCCCGCGCGTTGCACAGGATCACGCCGTACAGCAGCGCCCACTTGATGTTGGGCAGCGTGACGCGCCAGAACATCTGCCAGCCCGAGGCGCCGAGCACGCGGGCGGCTTCTTCCTGTTCCTGCCCCTGCGCCTGCATCAGCGGGATCAGCTCGCGCGCGACGAACGGGAAGGTGACGAACACGGTGGCCAGCACGATGCCGGGCACCGCGAAAATGATCTTGAGGTCGTGGTCGCGCAGCCACTCGCCCAGCCAGCCCTGCAGGCCGAACACCAGCACGTAGATGAGGCCCGAGATCACAGGCGACACCGAGAACGGCAGGTCGATCAGCGTGAGCAGGATGTTCTTGCCGCGGAAGTCGAACTTCGCGATCGTCCATGCTGCGGCCACGCCGAATACGAGGTTCATCGGCACCGCGATGGCGGCCGTGATGAGCGTGAGCTTGATGGCCGACAGTGCATCGGGCTCCACGATGGCGGCGACGTAGACGCCCCAGCCCTTCTTGAAGGCCTCGACGAACACCGCGATCAGCGGCACGAAGAGGAACAGCGTGAGGAACAGCAGCGCCACCGCGATGAGCGCGCGGCGCACCCAGGCCGGTTCGGTGGTTGCAGGCTTGCTGGGAGCCAGTGGTGGCGCGGCCACTGTGGGCGATGGCAAGGTCGTGGTACTCATCGTTCGATGTCGCTTTGAAGCGCGCCGCTGCAACCCAGCGGGCGCCGCGGATCCGGCTTTGCCGGTCCGCTGGGGTCGCCCCCTTGAGGGGGAGCGCCGAAGGCGTTACGGGGGTGGGCCATTCCTAAACGCCACCCTGGCGCCGGCGAGTCCACGCCTGCAGCGCATTGATCAGCAACAGCAGGACGAACGAAGCCACCAGCATGACCACCGCGATGGCGGTGGCGCCTGCGTAGTCGTACTGCTCGAGCTTGGTGATGATGAGCAGCGGCGTGATCTCCGACACCATGGGCAGGTTGCCGGCGATGAAGATCACCGAGCCGTATTCACCCAGTGCCCGCGCGAAGGCCAGCGCAAAGCCGGTGAGCAGCGCCGGCGTGAGGATGGGGAAGATCACCCGGGTGAAGGTCTGCCAGCGGCTCGCGCCCAGCGTGGCGGCGGCTTCTTCCAATTCTTTCGACAGGTCTTCGAGCACCGGCTGCAGGGTGCGCACGACGAAGGGCAGGCCGATGAAGGTGAGCGCGACGAACACGCCCAGTGGCGTGAACGCGACCTTGATGCCCAGCATCGCGAAGTACTGGCCGATCCAGCCGTTGGCCGAATACAGCGCGGTGAGCGCGATGCCGGCCACCGCGGTGGGCAGCGCGAACGGCAGGTCCACCAGCGCATCGATCAACCGGCGGCCGGGGAAGTCATAACGCACCAGCACCCAGGCCACGACGAGCCCGAAGAAGGCGTTGAGCAACGCGGCCGCGAACGAGGCGCCGAAGGTGAGCCGGTAGGAGGCCACCACGCGCGGCGAGGCCACCGCCTCCCAGAAGGCGGGCCACGTCATCGTGGCGGTCTTCAGGAAGGCCGCCGACAGCGGCACCAGCACGATGAGGCACAGGTACAGCAGCGTGAAGCCGAGCGCCAGGTCGAAGCCCGGCAGCACGCTGTGCCTGCGCAGCAGCGCCCTTGAAAAGATCATGGCCAGCCTGCCTTGTCGTGATCAGCGCTTGCCGGAGGCCAGGATCTGGTCGTAGATCGCGCCGTCGTCGAAGTGCTCCTTCTGGGTCTTGGTCCAGCCGCCGAACACTTCGTCGATGGTGAAGGTGTTGACCTTGGGGAAGTCCTTCGCGTACTTGGCCAGCAGGGCGGGCGAGCGCGGGCGCAGCTGGTGCCTGGCGGCGATCTCCTGCGCCTCGTCGGTCCACAGGAACTTGAGCCACGCTTCGGCCTGCTTGCGGGTGCCCTTCTTGTCGACCACCCTGTCGACCACGCTCACCGGGTTCTCGGCCAGGATGGTGGACTTGGGATACACCACGTCGAAGTTGTCGCCGAACTCGGCCTTGATGAGGTTGACCTCGGACTCGAAGGTGGCCAGCGCATCACCGATCTGGCGCTGGGCAAAAGTGGTGGTGGCCGCGCGGCCGCCGCCGTCGAACACGGGCACGTTGGCGAAGATCTTCTTCACCAGCTCGCGCGCCTGCTCGGGCTTGCCGCCGGCCTTGATGACCGAGCCCCACGCAGCCACGTAGGTGTAGCGGCCGTTGCCGGTGATCTTGGGGTTGGGAATGACGACGCTCACGCCGGGCTTGGCCAGGTCGGCCCAGTCGACGATCTTCTTCGGGTTGCCCTTGCGCACCAGGATCACGGTGACCGAGGTGGTGGGCGCGGAGTTGTTGGGCAGGCGCTTGGCCCAGTCTTCGGGCAGCAACTTGCCGCGCGTGGCCAGCACGTCGATGTCGCTCGACTGGTTCATCGTCACCACGTCGGCCTCGAGCCCGTCGAGCACCGCGCGGGCCTGCTTGCTCGAGCCGCCGTGCGATTGGTTGAGCGTGAGGTCTTCGCCGGTCTGCTGCTTCCACTGGCGCGCGAAGGCGGGGTTGATGTCCTTGTAGAACTCGCGCGCGACGTCGTAGCTCACGTTCAGCAGCGTGGGGCCCGCATGGGCCGCGGGAGCGACGAGTGCAAGGCCGAGGCCGGCAGCGGCCAGGCCGGAAAGCAGGAAGCGGCGGGAGGAGGAGACCATGGTGTTTCGGCCCGCAGACGGGCGGCCGGAAATGGATGAGCCCCGCATCGTAGGCAAGCGCTATTCAACGCCGAACAACTGATTTGTTCGATCGTTATGCGTTTTGCGAGCAAAGACCCGACGCGTGCCGGGGTCACCGGCGCGCGTCGGGGGTGGTTGGGGCTCGCTTACTTCTTCGTATAGATCTGGTCGAACACGCCACCGTCGGCAAAGTGGGTCTTCTGTGCCTTGGCCCAGCCACCAAAGGTGTCGTCGATGGTGAACAGCTTCACTGCCGGGAACTGCCTGGCGTACTTGGCAGCCACCTTGGCATCGATCGGACGGTAGAAATTCTTCGCCGCGATCTCCTGGCCTTCGGGTGTGTAGAGGTATTCGAGGTAGGCCTGGGCCACGGCGCGGGTGCCTTTCTTGTCGACCACCTTGTCGACCACCGCTACCGGGGGCTCGGCCAGGATGCTGCTGGGCGGGTAGACGATGTCGAACTTGTCGGCGCCGAACTCCTTGAGCGACAGGTGGGCCTCGTTCTCCCAGGCCAGCAGCACGTCGCCGATGCCGCGCTCGGCAAAGGTCACCGTCGAGCCGCGCGCGCCCGAGTCGAGCACCGGCACGTTGCCGAACAGCTTGCTCACGAATTCCTTGGCCTTCGCTTCGTTGCCGCCGGGCTGCTTGAGTGCCCAGCCGTAGGCGGCCAGGTAGCCCCAGCGCGCGCCGCCGGATGTCTTGGGGTTGGCGGTGACGACCGACACGCCGGGCTTCACGAGATCGCCCCAGTCCTTGATGCCCTTCGGGTTGCCCTTGCGCACCAGGAAGATGTAGGTGGACGTGTACGGCGAGCTGTTGTGCGGCAGGCGCTTCTGCCAGTCGGCCGGCAGCAGCCTGGCCTTGGCGGCCACTTCGTCGATGTCGTAGGCAAGGGCCAGCGTCACCACGTCGGAGTCGATGCCGTCGATCACCGAGCGGGCCTGCTTGCCCGAGCCGCCGTGCGACTGCTTGACGGTGACGTTGTCGCCGGTCTTGCCCTTCCAGTACTTGGCGAAGGCGGCGTTGTATTCCTGGTAGAGCTCGCGGGTCGGGTCGTAGGACACGTTGAGCAGCGAGACGTCCTTGGCGAGCGTGGCACCGGCGGCGGCGGCCAAGGCCAGGGCGGCCAGCGTGTGGCGCAAGAGGCGGGAAGCGGTCGTCATGATGTTGTCGTGGCTGGAAATGAGGGTGTGCCGCAGATGCTAGGAAGCAGGCCATCTGCCGCGAACGAATGAAAACGGCGATGGATATGCGGTTTCCGTACGAGGTCAGACCGCGAACGACCACTCCGCCGGATGCGCCAGCTCGAAACGGCGCTCGCGCTGCAGCACCTGGATGCGCCGCTCCACCAGCGCCTTGCCGCCCGGCCAGGGGCCGAAGCCCGAGGCGGGGTTGATGTGCCCGGCATGGCCCATGTCGATGAACTGGCTGCCCCAGTAGCCGGCCCATTCGCGGGCCCGTTCGAGCCGCATCCAGGGGTCGTTGCGGCTGCCCACCAGCGCCGAGGCCAGCGGCAGCGGGCTCGAAGGCAGCGAACCCGAGACGCCGAACTTGTCTGGCTCGGCCGGCGCCACCAGCACGGCGGCGCACACGGGTAGCGCATCACCGCGTGGCTGCTGCAGTGCCACGTAACGCGCCAGGGCCAGGCAGCCGAAGCTGTGCGCCACGGCCACCCAGCGGGCCGGCCGCTGCCGCCGCAGCGTGGCGGCAACGCGCTCGGCCCAGCGGTCCACGTCGGGCGAGGCCCAGTCCTGCTGCTCCACGCGCACCGCGTGGCGGTAGTGGCCCTGCAGCCAGCTCTGCCAGTGATCGGGCCCGCTGCCGTGCAGGCCCGGCACGACGAGCACGCGGATGGGCAGGCTGCTCATAGCGTGGCGATCGACACCTCGGTGGACTTGACCAGGGCGATCACGTCCTTGCCCACCTTGAGGCCGAGCTCCTTGACGGAGCGCGTGGTGATGACCGAGGTGACGACGAGCCCGGCCGGCGTTTCGACGTCGATCTCTGAAACGACGGGGCCTTCGATGATTTCGCGGACCTTGCCGCGGAACTGGTTGCGTACGTTGATGGCGCTGATGCTCATGGCGATGGTGCTCGATCGATGAAGGGGTTTCGATGAGCACCACCTTATGAGCCCGTGCTTCGCGGCGGAACGAAGCTTATCGGCACAACACATGAGGAAAGCTCATGTGCCGCGCCGCGAAGAAGGCTCAGCGCGCCGCGGCCACCGTGCCGTCGCCGTGCGGCGCGGCCTGGAATTCCGGCAGCTGCTCGGCCTGCAGTGAATAGGCCTGCAGTGCGGGGTAGTCGGCGGCCGGCACGAGTTGCGGCCGCATCTGCTGAATGAAGTGCCAGGCCACGGCGCAGCTCACGCCGGCTTGGTCGATGCCCGCGCTCGTGGCGGCCAGCGGCACGCGCTGCACTTCGGCCTCGAGCGCACCGCATGCAGACAGCAGCTGGCCGTGCACGCGGTCGAGCCAGGGCTGGTGCTGCTTCTCGGCCGGGCGCAGCGTCTGCTCGTAGATGAACTGCACGATCTTTTCGCAGGCCGCCAGCGAGAGGCCGATGACCCGCAGCGCGTGCTGGCGCTGCGCCACGTCCGCCGGCATGAGGCTCCTGCCGCCTCGGGCCGCGGCAAGCGCCTCGGCGTAGTCGAGCATCAGCGTCGAGTCCATCAGCACCGTGCCGTCGTCGCACACCAGCGTGGGTGCCTTCACCACCGGGTTGATGCTTTTGAACTGCTCGAAGGTGCGAAACACCGAGATCGAGCGGTGTTCGAAGGGCAGCCCGAGCAGCTGCAATGAAATCGCGACGCGGCGCACATAGGGCGAGTCGAGCATGCCGATGAGTTGCATGATGGGTGTTCTCCGTTGTGTCTCGAAGGCCGCACCTGTAGGCCAGGGCGGACGCGAAGCTTAGGTGAAGGCTTTCAAGGCCGTCATGGCCACACACCAAAATCCCCGCATGAGACATCCAGTGCCAACCTGTACTCCCCGGGCCGCCGCGCCGGGCCGTCCCAAGCAAGGCCCAACCCTCCCGGAAGGTCGCTCGCCGTATTCGGCGAGCGGGGTGTCGTCATGAACACGCCTATCCATCTCTACCTTGCCCGCCACGGCGAAACCGACTTCAACGCGCAGCTACGCTACCAGGGCAGCACCGACATGCCGCTCAACGAGCTGGGCTGGTCGCAGGCGCGGTCGCTGGCCGAGCGCGTGCCAGCAGAGGTGTCGCGCATCGTGGCGTCGCCGCTGCTGCGCGCGCAGCAGACCGCTTCGCTCGTGTCGCAGGCACGCGGCCTGCCGATCCTCACGATGCCCGAGTTTCGAGAGCGTGATTTCGGCGTGTTCGAAGGCCTGACGATCGCGGAGACCCAGGCGCGCTACCCGGAGCTGTTCGAGCAGAAGGTTGCGCAGCAATGGAGCGCCGCGCCGCCCGGCGGCGAAACCATCTGCGAAGTGGTGGCACGGGTGCAGACCGGGTTGCTGCAGCTGGAGGCCGAGCACGGCGGCGAGTCGGTGCTGCTGGTGGCGCACGGCTTCATCGCACGGGCGGTGCGTTACCTGGTCAAGCGCTGGCCGGAGACGGATTTCTACGTCGAGCCGATGATGGGCAACGCCGAGATCCACCACTACCCCGCGCTGCGCTGGGAGGCGTGGCAGGCGTAAGCTGCGGGGCAGCCACGGTGATCGACACGAATCCAGCCGATGCTGAAAACCGAAGCCCCCAGTGAACGGCACCCCAATCTCGACCAGTACGACGTCACGGAGCTGGTCGGCGCCTTCGTCGAAGACCAGGCCGAGGCGCTGCAGGCAGTGCACGAGGCCCGCGAAGAGATCGCCGCCGCGGTGATGGCCGCCTTGCCCCGTGTGGCCGGCGGCGGGCGGCTCCTCTACGTGGGCGCGGGCACTTCCGGGCGGCTGGGCGTGCTCGACAGCGTGGAGCTGTTCCCCACGTTCTCGTGGCCCAAGTCGCGCGCGGTGGCGGTGCTGGCCGGCGGCCGGCAGGCGATGTTCGAGGCGGTGGAAGGCGCCGAAGACAACGCGGCGCAAGGCGAGGCCGACCTGCTGGCGCACCAGCCCGGTGTGGACGACGTGGTGATCCTGCTGGCGGCTTCGGGCACCACGCCTTACGTGCTGGGCGCACTGACGGCGGCGCGGGCCGCGGGCGCGTTGACCATCGGCATCGCCAACAACCCCGACACGCCGCTCACCCGCGGCGCCGAAGTGGCGGTGACGCTGAACACCGGTGCAGAAGTGATCTCCGGCAGCACGCGGCTGAAGGCCGCCACCGCGCAGAAGGTGGCGCTCAATGCGTTGTCGAGCGCCATCATGGTGCGGCTGGGCAAGGTGTGGGGCAACCTGATGGTGGACCTGCGCCCCACCAACGCAAAGCTGTACCGCCGCGCGCTGCACCTCACCATGCGTGCCACCGGTGCCGACGAGGCCACCGCGCAGCGCGCGCTCGAAGCCAGCCGCTACCAGGTGAAGGTGGCCATCGTGGCGATCCTCAAGCACCTCGACCCGCAAGCCGCGCAGGCCCGGCTCGCCGCGGCGGACGGCAACATGAGCCTGGCGCTCGCGGACGAAGCCTGACGCACGCACATCGCCCCGCGATTGCGAAGAAATGTGAAGTCGCGAGCCCTGCGCTTGGCAGGGTCAAAGCCGGTCGAGTACAAGGGCTCCCCCAACCTGGAGGACTCAAGATGGCGCAGCAAGACGATCCCAAGCCCCTCAGCAAAGCCAGTGACTTCCACCCCGAAGTGCTGCGGCTGTTCGACAGATACGTGCACGGCGGCATCGACCGCCGTGGCTTCCTCGATGGGGCTGCCAAGTTCGCGGTGGGCGGCGTGTCGGCCGCCGCGCTGCTCGAGGCCCTGAGCCCGAAGTTCGCCGCGGCGCAGAAGGTGAAGTCCGACGACTCGCGCCTGAAGGCAGAGTTCGTGGAGATCCCGTCGCCGCAGGGCTACGGCAAGGTGCGCGGCTACCTGGTGAAGCCGGCCAACGCGAAGGGCAAGCTGCCCACCGTGCTGGTGGTGCACGAAAACCGCGGCCTCAACCCGCACATCGAAGACATCACGCGCCGTATCGCGCTGGACAACTTCGTCGCCTTCGCGCCTGATGCGCTGTTCCCGCTGGGCGGCTACCCGGGCGATGAAGACAAGGCCCGCGAGCTGTTCGGCAAGCTCGACCAGAGCAAGACCAGCGAAGACTTCGTGGCCGCGGCGCAGTGGCTGAAGGCTCGGCCCGATGGCAACGGCAAGCTCGGCGTGGTGGGCTTCTGCTACGGCGGTGGCGTGGCCAACGCGCTGGCCGCACGGCTGCCCGGGCTCGCCGCGGCGGTGCCCTTCTACGGCATGGCGGTGCCGGCCGACAAGGTGCCCAACATCAAGGCCCGGCTGTTGATCCACTTCGCCGAGAACGACGAGCGCATCAACGCCGCGTGGCCCGCCTACGAGACGGCGCTGAAGGCCGCCAACGTGAAGTACGAAGCCCACAAGTACCCCGGCACGCAGCACGGCTTCAACAACGACACCACGCCGCGCTTCGACGAGGCCGCCGCCAAGCTGGCCTGGCAGCGCACGATCGACTTCTTCAACCAGACGCTGCGCGCCTGAAGTCACAGCACACTCAGCGGCAGGCAGAGGGTGGACCGTCATCCTCTGCCCGGGTACTACGGGCGCGCAACCAGTGCTGAGATTGAAGCAACGCACTTCATGCTCAGCCGCGTGGTGACGCGTAGATCACTCCTGAACTTCACCCCGCTTGACCGGGGTGTCCATGAACTCCCGGACGTTCTTGGGCTTTGCAGGCATGGGCCAACCGCCGCGTTTGGCCCAGGCTTTCATGTCTGCGATGGGGCCGGGGCTGTCTCCGCTCGGACAGTCGGTGATGCAGTACCACGTGCCCTTGTGATTGCCGATCACGGGTTTGACCGGGCTGTCGAAGCGTGAGAAGCCCACGAAGGGCCGGATGAACGTTTCGGGCTTCTTGGGTAGCTTGCCCTTGACCGCAGGGCGGTCGTAGTCGTCCACCATTTCGTAGGACGTCACGTCGATGTAGGGGCGCCGGTCGTCGTAGAGCTGCGCGGCCCACTCTCTGCAGCCGAAGAAGCCTTCGAGACCTGTGGGATCGTCTTTGGGTTTGTAGCGGCCGATGCCGTCGGCCGGCGTGCTGTCCCGATGGATACCTGAACAGATAGCAGGCGAGTAGCGGGCATCGGAAGCGCCATAGGCGCCCATGAAGAAGAAGCCGAATCGAACCACGTATTGCGGGTTCGCGTCGCTGGGGGTCAGGACGATATGACCAAGTTCTGTCAGCCTTGGACGAAGGTGGGCACTTCTGAGGCTCAACTGCTGAATGGTGCGGTCTTGGTCGACATCCAATCGCTGAACGCCCAAGTAATTACCCGGGTCTTCACCTTGCAACTGGATGACCGGTGAGGGATCAAAGTGAACTTCAAGAGGTTCACCAAACTCTCCGGGGTTCTTGCCCTGCGCCAAGGCATTCGCAAACAGCTGGCGAGCGTAAGACCAAGAATCGGCACCACGCGTGTACAGAAGGTATCGATATTCCCAAGGGCGGTCGATCCAGCGTGTTTCATGATCGGCTGGCTTCTGCGCGTGTACCGTTGCGCTGACAGCAAGTAGGCATGTGGCGAATAGAGCGCCCCCGCTCCCATAGAACTTCATGCCGTCAACTCCGCGTCATAAATGGAAAGTGCATGTGGTTGTTGTGCTGTCGTTCCAAGGCATCTGCCTGCAAATTCGGCTCAGGGTCTTTGGTCTTGTTCTTGGCCTGACGCGTAGATCACTCCTGAACTTCACCCCGCTTGACCGGGGTGTCCATGAACTCCCGGACGTTCTTGGGCTTTGCAGGCATGGGCCAACCGCCGCGTTTGGCCCAGGCTTTCATGTCTGCGATGGGGCCGGGGCTGTCTCCGCTCGGACAGTCGGTGATGCAGTACCACGTGCCCTTGTGATTGCCGATCACGGGTTTGACCGGGCTGTCGAAGCGTGAGAAGCCCACGAAGGGCCGGATGAACGTTTCGGGCTTCTTGGGTAGCTTGCCCTTGACCGCAGGGCGGTCGTAGTCGTCCACCATTTCGTAGGACGTCACGTCGATGTAGGGGCGCCGGTTATCGTAGAGCTGTGCGGCCCATTCGCGGCAGCCGAAGAAGCCGTAGAGACCGGTGGGGTCGTCTTTGGGCTTGTAGCGGCCGGTGCCGTCATCCGGCCTGCTGTCGCTATGCAGGCGCGAGCAGATGGCCGGCGAGTAGCGCGTGTCGGAGGCACCGTAGGCGCCCATGAAGAATTCGCCGAAATCCACCACATAGCTCGGGCCGTCATCAGAGGGTGTCAGCACGATACCCATCAACCAGTTCAACCTCGGACGCAAGTGGTCGCCTTTGAGGTTGGGTTGAAGGATGGTGCGGTTCTTGTCGATGTCCAGCCGCAGCACCTGCAAATGGTCTTCTGTGTCCTCGGGCGGCAATGACAATGTCAAAGAAGGGTTGAAGTGAACTTCGATCGGCTCCCCGAATTTGCCCGCTTTCTGTGGGTTCTTCGCCGTGAGTTCTGCAAATCTCTCGCGTGCCCTGGCCCACGAAAAGGCAGTACGTGTATACAAGAGGTATCGGTACTCCCATGGCCGATCGATCCATCGGATCGTGTTCTCTGCCGGGCCTTGGGCTCTGGCGACGCCACCAGCCAGCACGACGAATAGAGCGCCCAGCGAGAAGAAGCCTTGCAACGGCCTCATGACTTCAGCTCCGCATCGTAGATGGACAAGTGCATGTGGTTGTTGTGCTGTCGTTCCAAGGCATCTGCCTGCACGTTCGGCTCAGGGTCTTTGGTCTTGTTCTTGGCCATATACCATGGATCGAGCACCTGGGTGATGCAGTCTTCCTTCATCACGTAGCGGCGGTAACGGCCAACTAGGGCTGGTTCGTTCTTGTTAAGTTCGCCATTCCATTCCTGCCTGGAGGATGCTTCATCTTCTTCGGCATCGTCCACTGCGGTTTTCGCACTCTTGGCAGCTTTCTGTGCTTCTCGAACTTCGTGCTCAGCCTTCTCAATAGCGTCCGCGATTGATTTCTTCTGCGCTTCGGCAAATTGCTTGTTGGCTGCCTGCAATGCAGCATCGGCCCTCGTCTTGTCAGCCCGCGCTTGGCTCAGGGCAGCGTCAGCGTCCTTCCACTCGTTGAACGCCTTCTGCTCCGTCACCGTGATGTTGTGATGACCTCTTGGATCATCGATCACGCCATCGTTGTTCTTGTCCTGGAGCTGCTGCCCTTGCTTGTCGACGAGCCCGACACGGTTGAGCATGATCTTGCTGGCACCATCGCCAAGCCATTTCAGATCGAGCCCCAGACCCAGTCGATGTGGTGCGCTGCCGAGCATGGGGCGCCAGCTGCTGGTGAACTGGATCTCGGTGACGCCGCAGCCGTGAGCGGCCTTGGCGACTGCGGCATAGGCGGCCGGATGGATCCGGCGCGGCACTTCTTTCTTGACGTCCAGGCTCTTGATGTTGCTGACGCAGTTGTTGTTCTCTGCGGCGATCCAGGTCAGTCGGACGGTCTTCACGTCGGGTTGCGCCGCCTCGGACGAGGAGACGTCGATGCCGAAGTTGCCCCCTGCATGGGAGTCGAAGTCTGCGCTGTAGATGCGTTTGAGCGCTGCCTTTACGGTGTCGGTCGCGGCGTCTTTTGGCAATGCATCGACATCGGATTCACCGAACGGGTGAGTGCTGCGCATCCAGACGGCCCCCGTAAGCCTGGCTGCATAGAAGTCCGTGGGCTTCGGTAGTTGTTTGGTGCCCAAGTCCTTGGTGAGAGCCTTGGTGGCCTTGTCATCGAGATCATGCTGGCCGTAGGTTTCAAACACATCGACCACGATGTCGTTGTCTCCGGCAGTGACTTGCCACAGCGGGTACTGCCGAAACTTCTTCTTCACATCCACGCCGAAGCAGATGCCGACCGAGGTGCCTGGTTCGATCAGCCTGGGCGTGCGAACGATGTGCATGGCTGCGCTCTTGAACTTGCCGTACTCCGTCGAGAGCGCTTGCTTGGCTGCCTCGCGTTCAGCTTGAGGCGACTTTGCATCTTTGGCTTTGCTCTGCAGCTCATTGCGCCGAGTACGCTCATCCGCGCTGATCTCTCGAAACACGCCGCCTTCCATGCAGCCTTCGATGTCAACGGGTGCCGGAAGGCCCGCAATTCGGGGATCGAAGGGCTCGAGCGAGCCCCCGGCCACCATGCCCAGAACATACGGAAAACCTGTCAGCTTCTTCGCATCCTGCAGTGGTTGCTGGTTCAGGCCAGCCGTGGTGTTGGCAGCAAACAGGCGATATGTGATCTGAACGGCAGGGCGCCCTTTGACGGTTACCACCGACTGAGGCGTGGTGTTCGTGGCCGCGCTGGCCTGGGCGAGAGGTTTTTCTTGGGGCATGTGGTGAGTCAGCAGCCGCTGAGGTCGGGCGGGACGAAGCTGCTTGCCGTGTCTGCAACGGGCAAGAACTCGACACGAACGTCTTGAGACGCGCTGCCGCTGGCAGCGCGGACGGTACGGCCCTCTTCGTCCGTATTACCTCGTATCACCCCATGGGGAGAGGTCATTCGGTAAGCCAGCCCCACCAGCGGCGCACCGGTAACCGCATGGACGAGGCGGAACTGTTCGTCGTGGACTTTGGTGGCTTCGGCCGGAAGTACAGGCAATGATGCCTCGCCACTCCCACCGCCCGACCACTCGTGCACGGCCCCCTTGGTGATGAACGCACCGGGGGCGGTCATCGTGATGTCGGCGCCGTGGAGCTTGACCTGCGCGCCGCCGGCGGTGAGCGTGATGTCGGTCTGGGCCACGAGCCGGATCTCGTCACTGGAGCTGGTGACCTGCACGTCCTGCGCGGCCAGCAGCGCCAGCGCATCGGTGTG
>CAMLLU010000007.1 GCA_946480925.1 uncultured Rivibacter sp. | reverse complement strand
TGATCGGCCGCTTCGGCTGGAAGGCCAACGTCGCGACGCTGGCGCACCAGACCGCGGGCGCCTTCCTCGGCGACGTCGGCATCACCTCGAGCCGCTTCCCGCAAGAGGCCTGCACGCCCACGCAGAAAGACTGCCTGGCCGCACCGCGCGGCGGCGAGCCCAACATCGACGAGACCACGCTCGGCCACGTGGTGTTCTACGAAGCCACGCTGGCACCGCCGGCCCGCCGCAAACCCGAGCACCCGGTGGTGCAGCGCGGCGAGCAGATCTTCCATGCCGTGCAATGCGCGGCCTGCCACCGCCCGAGCTACACAACCGGCACACCGCCCTTGCCGGAGTTCAGCAGCGAGCGGCTGGCCGGCCAGCGCATCTGGCCCTACACCGACCTGCTGCTGCACGACATGGGCGAAGGCCTGGCCGATGGCCGCCCCGACTTCCAGGCCAACGGGCGCCAGTGGAAAACGCCGCCGCTGTGGGGCATCGGCCTCATTCCCGACGTGAACGGCCACCAGCGCCTGCTGCACGACGGCCGTGCGCGCGGCGTGCTCGAAGCGGTGCTGTGGCACGGCGGCGAGGCCGCCGCCAGCCGCGACGCGGTGCTCAAGCTCAGCAAGAGCGAGCGCGAGGCGCTGGTCCGCTTCGTGGAGTCGCTGTGATGAAAACGCTGCCCCGACGGGCCCTCATGGCCGCCTTCGCGCTGGCGCTTTCGGCAACGGCGCTGCAAGCCCAGGTCGTGGCCGTGCCCTACTACGACGCGTCGGCCTACACCGCGGCCTTGCTGCAACACGCCGAACTATCGCGCGCGCAAGCGCTGCAGCGGGAGGCTGCCGCGCTGCGGCAGGCCGTCTCCTCGCTGTGTGAAGGCACCAAGCCCAATGCAGCCAGGCTGGCCGAGGTGCGCCGGCAGTGGCGCAGCACCACGTCGGCCTGGGATGCGATGAACGCCGTGGCCATCGGCCCCACCGTCGAGCAGCGCAGCGCCCGCAGCATCGACTTCTGGCCGCCGCGGCCGCAGCTGATCCGCCGTGCCATCGATGCGGCGCCTACCGAATTGCGCGCGCTCGAATCCACCGGCGCGCCGGCCAAGGGCCTTCCCGCCCTCGAATGGCTCCTGTGGCCGGGCGAGGCCGCGCGCTCGCAGCCGGCCTGCCGCTATGCCGCCCTGCTGGCTGCCGACGTGGCGCGCGAGGCTGACACGCTGGCGCAACGCTTTGCCGACGAGGCCGCGCGCGACTGGAAGGAAGAAGGCGAAGCCGCCTCGGCTTTTGCGTCCGAGGTCATCAACCAGTGGCTGGGCGGGCTCGACCAGCTGCGTTGGCGCATGCTCGGCAAGCCACTGGCCGCCGGCAAGCGCGATGAGTTTCCGCGCGTGGCCAGCGGCAGCACGGCCGAGACGTGGCGCGCGCACTGGAGCACGCTGCAATCACTGGCGGTGGGCGCCGCGCCCAACGACGGCTTCGGCCCTGCACCGGCGGTGCCGCCGGGTGTCGTGTCGATCGAGGCCTACTTGCGCGGCCGGGGCAACAACCCGCAGGCCGACACCTGGGTGCGCGCCGTGCAGCGTGCCGACCGCGCGCTGCAGCCGCTGTGGCGCGGCAAGACGCAAGGCCTGCCCAGCAACGCGGCCATGAAGTCAGCCGTGGCCGCGCTCGATGCGCTGAAGCGCACGATGCAGGCCGAAGTAGCGCCCACGCTGGAAGTCACGCTGGGCTTTTCGGATGCCGACGGAGATTGATCCCACCCGGCGGCAGTGGCTGCTCGGCGCCACGGCCACCGCCCTGCTGCCCACACGGGCGTGGGCCCGCAGCGCGGCGCCAGCCTGGCTGGCCGCCTGGGATAGCGACACGCAGCAACACTACGTCGGCCGGCTCGTGCTCGGCAGCCAGGGCGTGCGCCGCGAGGCTGCGCTCGAAGTGCCCACGCGCGCGCACGGCCTGCTGGTCGAGCCGCGCGGCAACACCGCACTCGCGGTGGCGCGCCGCCCCGGCGACTGGCTGCTGCGCTTCGACACGCGCAACGGCCGCGCGCTCACCTGGCACTGGATCGACCCCGAAGCGCAATTCAACGGCCACGCGGTGCTGTCGCCCGACGGCCTCACGCTCTACACCACGCAGACCGACCGCGAGACCGGCGAAGGCCGCATCGGCGTGCACGACGCGCGCACGCTGGAGCTGCGTGAACGCTGGCCCAGCGGCGGGCGCGACCCGCACCAATTGCTCGCAGGCCCCGACGGCGGCCTGTGGGTCGCCAACGGCGGCATCGACACGCGCCCCGAGACCGGCCGCCGCAAGCACGAGCTCGAACGCATGGATTCGTCGCTGGTGCGGCTGGATGCAAACAGCGGCCGCGTGCTCGGCCAATGGCGCGTCGACGATCAACGCCTGAGCCTGCGCCACATGGCCTTCGGGCCCGGCGGTTGCGTGGGCATCGCCATGCAGGCCGAACACGACGAACCCGAGCAACGCGCCACAGCGCCGGTGCTGGCGGTGTGGCACGCACAACGAGGCTTGCGGGTGGCGCCCTGCAACGAACCCACGGGCGGCTATGGCGGTGACATCGCCGCGTGGCGCGAAGGATTCGTGGTGAGCTGCCCGCGCCGCGACCGCGCGGTGTGGTGGCGTGTGCGGGCAGATGGCAGCGTCACGCAACATGACACGCTGGCCCACGAAGGCGCCTATGCATTGGCAGCCGGGCGCGATGGAGAGCCGACGGTAGCGGGTGCCCACGCAGTGTGGACACACGCCGCTGCGCAGCCTTTGCCGCGGGGCATGCTGGTCGACAACCACTGGCAGCAGATGCCGGGCAGGGTGGGCTGACCCGGCTAGTAAACGTCCCGCCGATACCGCCCCGCGGCCACCAGCTCGTCCAGCTGCGCCGCGCCCACCACGTCACGCAACACCGCTTCCACTTCGGGCGCCATGCCCGCTGCGCTGCCGCACACGTACACGGCGGCGCCGTCGGCCAGCCATGCGGCCAGGCGCTCGCGCCGTTCCTGCAGGCGGTGCTGCACGTACACGCGTGGCGACTGGTCGCGTGAGAACGCCAGGTTCACGTGCGTGAGCAGGCCTTCGCGCTGCCACGCTTCGATCTCGTCTCGAAAGTAGAAGTCGTGTGCGGCGTTGCGCTCGCCGAAGAGCAGCCAGTTGCGCGTGGGGCGGCCGCTGCGTGCGCGTTGGCGCAGGTGGGCACGCAGGCCGGCCAGACCGGTGCCGTTGCCGATGAGCACCATGGGGCGGCCCTCGTCGGCCGGTGCGTGGAACCCTGCGTTGCCGCGTACTCGCAGGCACAGCTCGGCGCCTTCTTGCAGGCGCTCTGTGAGCCAGCCGGAGCCCAGGCCGAGCCTGCCATCGGGGTGGCGGGTCTGGCGCACCAGCAGGTCGATGGCGCCGTCGGCCTCGATGCTGGCGATGGAGTATTCGCGCACCGCGCCTCCGCCTTCGCCCCGGTCACCATCTGGGCACCACACCTCGGCGATGTCGCCGGCCTGCCAGTGGGCGATCGACGCATCGACAGGCTCGATCTCCAGGTGGAAGGTCGCGGGCCCCGCGCTCCCCGGGTTCAGGCAGCGGCGGCGTGCCAGCCGCCACGTGTCGAATTCAGGGGCCTGCCAGGGCGCGGCGGCTGCGACGCCTGGGCCGCACAGCGCGGCGAGTTGCTGCTGCCAGGCTTGCAGCGCCGTGGTGTCGCCACGGTCCACCTCGATGGGCGCAAACAGCGGCTGCGCGCCGCCGCGCTGCAGCCAGCCGTCCACTGCGCGACCGAAGGCACAGAAGTTTTCGTAGCTGCGATCGCCCAGCGACAGCAGGCCGTAGCGCAGGCCGTGCAGCGCGGCCTGGCCCGGCAGCAGGCGGTGCGCAAACGGCCGCGCATGGTCGGGCACCTCGCCCTGGCCAGTGGTGGCCAGCACGAAGAGCACACGGCCGGCCTGGGCGAGTCTGCCGGCGTCGTGCAGGTGGCCAAGGTCTGCCACGCGTGCGGGCTGGCCACCGGCCTGCAGCGCCGCCGCACTGCGACGCGCGATCTGTTCGGCAGTGCCGCTCTGGCTGGCATAGACGACCAGCAGCTCTTCGCCGGCAGGCGCAGCAGCCTGCACGGCGCGCACACGGGGCCAGCCGGCAAGCAGCGGCAGCAACAGGCTGGCCAGCAACATGAAGCCCACGCCGGGTGCACCCAGCCATTGGCCACCGTGCAGGGCCGGCAGCAGCGCAGGCAGCTGCCGCGCGAGTGGCAGCGCCTGCCAGGGCTCGTGCGTGAGCGGATCACCGGCTGCGGTGAGGCTGATGCGGCTCGGCTGCCAGGGCGCGTCGCCGCGGGCCTGGTAGTCGAAGTGCAGCGCTTCGCCCTGTCGCGCCGGCCACTGCAGCGTGACCCGTTCGTAAGCCCCGGCGACCGCGGCATCGAAGTGCTGCCAGGCCTCGGCGAGGTTCTCGCTCGGCGCCGCGTTGTTCGTGGCGGCGGAGACCTGCTCTCGCGCTGGCCAGCCCCATGTGCAGGCCGCCGCGACGAGATGCACGGTGGCAGCCAGCGTGGCCGCGACAAGCAGGGCGCGCTGCCACGCTGGCAGGCGACCAGGCCGGCGCCAACGCCATATGCACGCGGCCAGGCTCAGCAGCGTGGCCAACGTGAGCAGGCCGCAGCCCGAAGAGGTGACCCACAGCGCCGTGGTCCAGCCCGGCAGCTGCTGCGCAGCCACGGGCCCATGCCACGTGAGCTCGCCGGTGTAGGGGTCGAACTCGTGCACCTGCCCGTCGCCGGTGCGCGCCTGCGCCGCCCGGCCGGGCGCCCGCCACAGCGTGATGGCTTCTATGCCGTTTGCCTGAAGCCCTTGCTGGGACAGGCGCCGCAGCATCTCGTCAGCCGGGAGCGGCTCGGCCGCTCGGGTGCTGACGCGGTGGCCGTGGCCTTCGCCTTGCTGGGCAGCGAACCATGGCCATGCGGCATGCAAGGCCAGCCATGCGAGCAGCACGCCGGCCGCGCCCACCAGCACACGGCCAGCCATCTCAATGGCTTTCACACCTCGGACCACATGCGCAGCAGGTTGTGATAGTGGCCCGTGAGCGCCACCAGCTCGGGGCTTTCACCGTGCCGAGCGCGCAGCTGCTGGATGCTCGTGTCGAGTTCGAACAGCAGGCGACGCTGCGTGTCGTCGCGCACCAGGCTCTGCACCCAGAAGAACGAGCACACGCGTGCGCCGCGCGTCACCGGCTCCACGCGGTGCAGGCTGCTCGACGGGTAGAGGATCAGGTCGCCCGCAGGCAGCTTGACCTCGTGGGTGCCGTAGGTGTCGGCCACCACGAGTTCACCGCCGTCGTATTCGTCGGGCTCGCACAGGAA
Source organism: uncultured Rivibacter sp. (assembly GCA_946480925.1). Next base: position 126,998 of record CAMLLU010000007.1, on the reverse strand, counting down.
CAGCGTGCACGACAGGTCGGTGCGCAGGCGCAGGCTGGTGCCGGGCACGAAGCGCACGGCACCGTCCACATGCATGCCGTAGTGTTCGCCGCCTTCGTAGCGGTTGAACAGCGGCGGCACGGTGCGCAGCGGCAGCGCAGCCGAGAAGTACAGCGGGTGCCTGTCGAGCGCTTCCAGGATCATCCGGCCCAGCTCCAGCCCGACCGGCGAAAGTTCGGGCAGCTGCCGGTTGCGCTTGACCTGGGCGCCCTGGGCTCCCACGGTGGTGCGGCCATCGACCCAGTCGGCCGCGTCGAGCCGCGCACGGATCGCATCGACCTGCTCGCGCGTCAGCACCTGGGGGATGTGCAGCATCATGATCTGTCGGACTCCTGAAGGCAAAAGGGCCTCCCGCACCGGGAGGCCCGCAGGCACTGCGGTCGTGGCGTCAGTACTGGAGGTTGGCCGTGAGTTGCAAGGTGCGCGGTGCGCCGAGCGTGAATCGCGACCCCCCGTTGTTCAGCGACGCGATGTAGAACTTGTCGGCGATGTTCTTGACGTTGAACTGCACGGACAGGTTCTTGTTGACCTCGTAGCCCGCCATGGCGTCGAACACCCAGTAGCTCGGGATGCTCGGCAGGTTCGCGACGGAGGCCACCGGGTTGCTGTTGCGCACCATCGACTTCACGTAGCGCGCACCGCCACCGACCGTCAGCCCCATCGGCAGCTTGTAGGTGGTCCAGGACGTGAAGCTGAGCTTCGGCGACCAGGCCAGCGAGTTGCCCGCCTGGGTCGACGACTGCGACGGCGCCTGCACGACTTCGGTGTCCATCCATGCCAAGCCGGCGTTGACCTGCCAGGCGCTGGTGATCATGCCGGCGGCGCCGAGCTCCAGGCCCTTGACCGTCTTCTTGCCCATCTGCGATTCGTCGCCGATGGCAGCACTGCCGTTCTCGATCGAGTCGTTGCGCGTCTCGGTATCGAACAACGCCGCCGTCAGCGCCATGCGGTTGTCGAACAGCTCCCACTTGGTGCCGATCTCGAGGCTGTCGGCCTCGGACGGCTCCAGTGTCGCGCTGTTGATGTTGAGCGTGGTGCCGGTGTTGAGCGCGAAGCTGTCGCTGCCAGGCGGCTTCTGCGACGTGGCGTAGGCCACGTACACGCTGCCGTTGGGTGCCGGCTTGTACAGCGCGCCGAGCTTCCAGGTCAGCAGGTCGTCGGCCTTGGACAGCAGCGTGGCGGTCTGAACCGCCGCGTTGCTGGCCGGGATGCCCAGCGTTTCGGTCTTGTATTTCTCGAAGCGCACGCCGCCGTTGATCTGGAACTGCTCGTTGATCTTCAGCGTGTCGAACGCGTAGATCGCGGCGGTGACCGTGTTGCCGCTGGTCTTGGCGCCGGTGGCGGCCACCGGCACGAACACGTCGTTGACGCTCGGGTTGTAGAGGTTGGCCGTACCCTGAGTGCCGACCGCCGCCATCGTGTTGTTGGCCTGCTTTTCGTAGATGAACTCGATGCCAGTGCTCAGCATGTGCTTGAACGACCCGGTCTCGAACTCGGCATTGAGGTTGGTCTGGTTGGTGAGGACCTGGTTTTCCTGGTCCTTGCCCTGGCGGGAGCGCGACACCGTCCAGGTGGACGGGTCGTTCGCGTCGGGCACCGTGATCGTGTTCACACCGGTCAGCACGTACCGCTGCTCGGTGCGGCCGAAGCGCGAGATGTTGCGCAGCGTGTAGCCGGGCTTCAGGTCGTGCTCGATGCGCGCGGTGAACATGTCGGCTTTCACGCGATCGAAGTCGCTCAGCGAGCCGTAGAAGTTGCTGCGATCCACCGGCGCCGCGCCGGCCGGCACGGCGGTGTTGCGGTAGGCCGGCAGGCCGATCGCCGGGATGCCGCCATCGGGCCGGTTGTCCTGCTCGACGTGCAGGTAGTACAGGTAGGTGCGCGTCGGCGTGCCCAGGCCCAGTGCGAGCGACGGGGCGAACGCCCAGCTGTCCTTCTTCACGTGGTCGCGCTCGACCGCGCCGCTGTCGGTCTTCTGGAAGTTGATGCGCACGGCCGTGCCATCGCCCAGCAGCGGGATGGTTCGGTTCACGTCGGCCGTCACTCGCTTGCGGCTGCCGCTGGCGATGGTGACGCTGCCGCTGGCCAGGTCGTCCAGGGTGGGCAGCTTGGTGGCGAGGTTCACGTATCCGGTGGGCGAGCCGCGTCCGATGTCGGCGCCGGCCGGGCCCTTCACCACTTCGACCTGCTCGATGTTGAAGGTGTCGCGGCTGAAGGTGCCGATGTCGCGGATGCCGTCGACGAAGATGCTCTGCTGCGTGTCGAAGCCGCGCATGAAGATCGAGTCGCCGGTCTGCGTGTTGCCGTTCTCGCCCATCTGGAAGGTGATGCCGGGCGTGTTGCCCAGCGCCTCGGCCAGCGTGGTGGCGCCCTGCTCCAGCAGCAGCTCCTTCTTGATGACCGTGATGGTCTGCGGTGTGTTGACCAAGGGCGTCATGAACTTGGGCGACGACACGGTGTCGGCCTTGTAGGTGCCCTCGCTGGTGGTCTTGGCCTTCGCCTTGGTTTCAGGCAGTGCCTGTTCGGCGGCCGGCTTGTCTGCCGGCTGCGGCTGGGTTTGTGCCGCGGCCGGCAGCGCCAGCGCCACGGCGGTCAGGGCGGCGGTGCAGCCGGCCACGCGCGGCAGCTGCGCCGCAGGGTGTTTGCGACTCTTGATGTAGGCCATCTCTCACTCCAGGTGTGTGCGTTTCCTGTCTCGGCTGGCGTTCTGCAGGCCGGTCGGAGAAACGACACGCACTGGAGGCAGATGGCTGGCTGGTGGCTATGCAGCGGCCGGGAGCCACCACATGCGACAGCCGGCAATGATAATAATTCGCATTAACTTGTGTCAAGAATTGTGAACGCGCGCTGCAGCGTCCGCCCGTGCAGGGGCCGTTCAAGCGCCCAGATAGGCCGGCTTCCACAGCGCGTTGTCGCGCATCCAGGCCTCCATCTTTTCGCAGTCGCCCGCGTCGATCTTCCCGTCGTCGCCCATGTCGTGGTCGAGGATGCCGTGCGTCTGCTTGACCAGCTTCTCGATGTCGTGCTCGCCCAATGACATGAGGTATTGCAGGCGCTGCTGCTGCGGCACGTCGTTGTGGTCGAACAGCGCGTTCATCACGTGCATGGGGCTCACGCCGCCTTCGGTGAAGAACGAGTCGATCTTCCAGGTCGAGTCGCCGCCGTTGTTGTTGAGCAGTTGCTTGAGCTGCGGGTCCGAGAAGCCCAGCGCGCGGGCCATGTCGACGTAGCGCTGGTTGTCCTGGTCGCCGTATTCGAACTGGTTCTTCGCATCGGCCACGCCGTAGGCGAAGCGCGCGCCCAGGAACACGGCCGTGACGCCCGCCCCGACCCAGCCCACCACCGGGATCCACGCCTGCGCGCCCACCGCCAGCGCCTCGGCACCGAAGAGCGACAGCGCGCCGGTGAGCGCCATGCGGCCGACCTGCGTGCGCAGCGCCATCGCGCCCAGGTCGATCAGGTCGCCGGCCACCACGCCGGTGGTCAGCAGGCCGGCGCGCCAGTCGCCCTTGGCCGACCTGTCGCTGGCCCAGATGGGCTCGCCGGCGAAGTCTTCATGGGCCCACATCATGTCGGCCACCGCGAGCAGGCTGCCCACGCCGCCGTCCTTGAAGGTCTTCACCAGGTTGCCCACCGCACCCTGCCCGGCCGTGCGTTCGAGGTAGGCGCCGAACTTCGGCTGGTCCTTGATGAAGTCGACCAGCTTGCCCTGGTCGCTGAACGACACGCCCTTGATGCCGCGGTACAGGTCGGTCGCGGCACCCGCGCCGAAGAACAGCGCGAAGAGATCGCTGCTCGTGGTGCCCTTCTCGTTGGACGCGTTGACGCCGTTGTTGATGCTCGAGCCGATGAAGCAGGCCGCTCCCAGCAAGCGGAAGAAGCGCGCCGCCATGTGCTTGGGGTGGTTCACGTCGGAGGTGTCCACGCCGCTGCCGTAGTCGGGCATGCCTTTCTTGAACTCCTGCTGCAGCTGCTTGATGTCGGCCTCGGAGAGCAGCCCCGTCTTCGGGTCGGCCAGCGCCTGCGCCTTCTGCTGGAAGGTCTGCAGGTACTTCACCGTGTCGTTCACCAGCGACTTGTCGGCATTGAGCAGCCGCGCCGCGTTGCCGATGATCTTGCTGCCCGGGTTCCAGGCCCGCGGGTCCGAGAGGCCGCGCTTGAAGGCCACCATCGCATAGGTGTTGAGCACCGTCTCGCCGGTCACGGTGTAGAAGTTCTTCGTGAGCCGCAGCGTCGAGGTCACGGTGCCCACGGCCTGCAGCGTGGTGCGCACCTTGGCGATCATCGTGTCGGTGGGCTGCACCATCACGTCGCCGCCTTCGGGCACGCGGTCGCCCAGGATATTCTTCACGTCCTGGCGGTAGGTGTCGATCAGCGAGCGCAGCTTCTCGTCGGACATCCTGTCGCCCTTGTCGACTTCGGCGCGCATGTCCTTCATCCAGGTGTCGGTGCGCGTGCGCAGCTGCTGCGCCACGTCGTCGGGCAGGTGGTAGTCGCGGACGAGCTTCTCGACGTGGTCCTGCTGCGCACCCACGATGGCGGCCTGGTTGAGCGGGCTGTCGTTGCCGTCGAACCCGCCGAAGTTCAGCTTGGTCTGCACGTCCTGCTGCACCTTCTCCGGGTCCACCGAGCCGAAGTCCTGCACGAAGCGCAGCGCGGTCCTGTTCGCGTCCTGCCACTGCTTCACCACGTCGCCGCTCTGCCGCTTGAGCTCTTCCAGCCCCTGGCGGACCGAGGTGCGCGTGTGGTCCTGCGCACGCTCGGCCCATTCGGCCGGCTTGCCGCCGTTGTGCGACTTGAACTGGTCGTGCAACGCGGCCGACAGGCGCGTCGCGCCGTGGTTGCCCACCGCGTCCTTGATGCCTTCGAACAGCCCGCCGTTGCCGGTGGTCAGCGTGAGGTTGAGGCTGGGGTCGATGCTGCGGTCGCCGGCGGACTTCTCCATCTCCTTGAACAGCAGCCCGGCGAATTCGTCCGAGCGGTCGCGGCCCAGCGCCGCACCGCCATCGACCAGCACGCTCAGGCCTGAATACGCCTGGCCCTTGATGCTGAGGTCTGACAGCAGCACTGCCGTCACCGGGTTCTCGCGGCCCTTCTCGAGGTGGCCCTTCAACACGTCGAGCAGCTCGTTGGCCGCCTCGGGCGGTGCGTTCTCGCCCACCTCCTTGAAGAGGTTGCCGAGCAGCTCCTGCCGCTTGGTGATGTTGTCCTCGTCGTTGACGATGCCGTTGACGCGCTGCTCGAAGCAGGTCTTCGTGAACACCGGCTTGCCGGCCGCTTCCCACAGCTGCGTGCGCTCGGCGGGGTCGGCGGCGGCGTCCATGTTGGTCTTCAGCAGCTTCATCGCCTCGCCGTGCTTGCCTTGGTCCACCAGCTCCTTCACCTTGCGCTGCGTGTGGTCGCGGCGGAACCCGGGCAGCGCCTGCTTCAGCGCATCGAGGTAGGCCCTGTCGTCCTTGTGGTCCTGCGTGAGCTTGAGGTAGGCATAGGTAGCCGGGTCGTCCTTGGCCACGCGGCGCAGCGGGTCGTTGATGGTGGCGTCGGAGCCGGCGGTGTTGCCGGCTCCTTGCAAGGCGGTCTCGAGGTCGCCCCGGGCCTGGTCGGGCCCGGGGGTGGTGACCGGCGGCTTCGGGTCTTTCGGGTCGGTTGTCGTGGGTGATGTCGGGCCAGTGGTGGGTGAGGCCGATGCAGTCGGCGAGGTGGTTGGGGTGGGCGTCGCCGTGGGTGTCGGGGTCGGGCCGGTGGTGGCCGGTGCCGGTTCCTTCAGCTTCGCGGCCTTGTCGAGCGCTTGGTCGACGCCGCCTTTCTCAAGCGCGTATTCCTCGTCGCCGTACTTCACGAGGTAGTTGATGGCGGCCTCGCGCTGTGCCTGGTTGAAGCCGCGGAAGCGCTGCGAGGTCACGGCGTCATGGACGCTGTCCATGATCTGGCGGCGCTCGTCTTCGTCGCCCTTGCGGTAGAGCTGCCGGTCGTGCTGCACCTGGCGCAGGAGGTCCAGCGCCATCTTCTGGTCCTGCGCGGAAAGGTCCTTGCGGTCCACCAGCTTGTCCACGGTGGCGGCGAACACGGGGTCGTGCTGGTAGCCCTCGAGCACCTGGAACTCCTTGCGCTCGTCGTCGAGCGCCGTGAAGCCCGCGTCATTGACCAGCCGCTGCAGCCGGTCGATCCTGTCGGGCGCAGTGCCTGCGTACTCGGCGAACATGCCAAGGATGCGGTCCTTCACGCGGTCGTTCACCTGGTGGTAGCCGGGCGACGTGATGAGGTCCTGCAGCTTCTTCTCCTGCTCACCCGACAACGGCTTGCCGCCGTTGCCCGCTTGCGTGACGGTGCGGTCGTAGGCCTTCACCGCAGCCACCTGCTGCTCCGGGCTCAGGCGGCGGAACTCCGGCCGCAGCACGAAGCCGTCGAGATCCTGTGCATAGCGGCTGTCGCCGGCATGGGCCTGCTTCGACTGGTCGAGCGCCCCCGTCACGTCGGCATGCAGCGGCGCCTGCGCCGGCTTGTCCGGGTCCACGAAAGTGAAGCGATCGCCCTCGTTCACCTCGTCAAGGTCCACGCCCTGGTACTGGCCTCGCAGGTTGCGCACGGCCTGCGCGGTCTTTGCCTTGTTCACCTCGGCAGGGTCCCAGCCCTTGGTGCGCGTCTCGATCTCGCTGCGCTGCTGCTCGGTGAGGAAGAGATCCGGGTTCTGCGACACGTCGTTCCACACGGTGCCGTCGTCTTCCACCACCACGGTGGGCATGAGGGTGGGATCGAGCATCTTCGCGGCGCGCGTGCGCTCGCCGAGGTCGAGCGCCAGTTCGCTGCCCGCCGGGCCGGCCTGCCCCGGCTGCACGAGCACGGTGGCCACGGCCGAGGTGAGCAGCGGCGTCCTGCCCGGCGTGGCGGACTCGGGCAGCGTGTCGCCCAGCAGGCCGAGCAGGTTGCCGTTCGAGTTGCCCTGGTTGCCGCCGGGCATGACCTGCAGCAGCTTCTGCGCCACGTGCACCGCCACCTCCTGGTCCCCCGTCAACTCCACGCTGGCCGACAGGTTCTTCAGCGTGTCGTCGTATTCCGTGGCGGTGTCGATGGGGTTGGCGTTGTGCGTGTCGGTGCTGTAGGCGCCGCCGTTTTCATGGCCGTCCTTGGTCCAGTCGCCGGGCATGCGTCGCGAGTTCAGGCCGAGGTCCTGCGAGATCTGGTCGGCCACCGGCATGGCCGCCTTCATCAGCGCGCGCCGCTGCTCGGGCGTCTTGGCGGTTTCGAGCTCCTTGCGCAATTGCGCGGCGGCCGCGGCATCGCCGCCCGACGCGTAAGCGCCGGCCACGCGCCGTGCGCCGGCATCCGCATCGGCATTCCTGGTGGCAGCGATCTTGATGTCCGGCGGCTCCTTGGCCGCGGCGTCCACCAGCTTCTGGTATTCGCCGTCCTTGTCCGCCGCCTTCAGCTCGCCCAGCAGCTTGTCGCGCCCCTGGGGGGCTGCGGCTTCGAGCCGCTGCTTGACGTCGGCCTTCAGTGCCGCCCATTGGTCGGCCGCGGCCTGGGTCTTCGCGGCCACGTCGGCTTCGAGCTGCTGGTTCTTCGACTTGTCCTGGTTGGTGCGCTGCGCGCGGATGGCTTCTTCGAGCTTGCGCTGCGCTTCCTTGGCGGCCTCGATCTGCGCGCGCAGCGCTGCGTCGATCTGTGCCTGCACGTCGGGCCCGCTGCCCGGCCCGCCAGTGGGGCTGGCCGAGGGGCTGGGGTGGCGGGTGGGCACAAACACGGGGGCTTGCGGGCTCGAGACCAGACCGACGGACATGAGGCGACTCCGAAGTGGGTGAGGCACGCGGTCATGCGCCGAAAGAACCACGCAAGCCGAACTTGCGCGTCACACAACCGCCACAAAGCCCGCAAAGGTGCGCCCAAGCCGCCACAGCGGCAACTACGAACGTTCGGAAAGGGGTCTCGGCCGCAGCACGCCGCCACAGCAGGGGTGCCAGGGCCGCATGCCGCGGCCGCGCTACGACTGTTCGGAGCGGGCCTCAGTAGGTCTTGGCGGCCTCAGCGGGCCGCGTTGGCCTGCGTGCTGGCCGCTGCTTCAGGCAGCTGCCAGCCGCCGCCCAGTGCCTTGAAGAGGTCGAGCGCGGAGGTCAGCCGCGCCAGGCGCAACTGCGCCAGCGAGTCCTGCGCCGAGAACAGGCTGCGCTGCGCGTCGAGCACGCTGAGCAGGTCGTCGGCCCCTTCGCGGTAGCGCGTTTCGGCCAGGCGCAAAGTGCGCTGGTTCTCGTCGCGCACGGCGAGCTGCACCTCTTCCTGCCTGCGGTTGCGCTCGGCATTGCCCAGCGCATCGTTCACTTCCTTCAGCGCGGTGTAGACCGCCTGTCGGTAGGTCGCGATCAGCACGCGGCGCTGCGACTCGCTCAAGCGCACTTGCCCGCGCAGGCGACCGCCGTCGAACAGCGTCTGCACCACCGAAGCCGTGAGCCCCACGCTGCTGGTCGGGTTCGACAGCGACAGCAGTGCTGCCGTGGCCAGCCCGCCCGAGCCTGAAAGCGTGATGCCGGGCAGCAGCGCCGCGCGCGCGGCAGCCACGTCGGCATCGGCCGCTGCGAGCTGCGCTTCGGCACTGGCGAGGTCGGGCCGGCGCGTGAGCAGCTGCGCGGGCAGGCCTGGAGACACCTGCGGCACCGTCAGCGCATCGAGCGCATTCGCCGCCACGGCCATGCTCTCGCCACCCGGGCCTTGCGGCGGCCGGCCCAGCAGCAAGGCCAGTGCGGAAAGCGTCTGGCGCTCCTGCACTTCCAGCGGCAGCAATGCAGCCTGCAGCGACAGCACGGTCGAGCGCTGGCGGCTCACGTCGAGCTCTGAAGCCACGCCGTTGCGCCGCCGGGCTTCGACCACGCGCAGCACGCGTTCGCCGGTGGCCAGGTTGTCGCGTGCCACGGCGAGCCGCACGCGCGTGGCCAGCACCTGGAAGTAGGCGTTGGCCACGCCGGTGGTGAGCGACAGGCGCGCGGTCTCGAGGTCGTAGCGGCTGGCACGCAGCGATGCTTCGGCGCCTTGCCTGCCGGCCGAGAGCCGGCCCCACAGATCGACCTCGTAGCTCACGCCGAGCGAGAGGCTGGTCGATTCGCTGCTCGTGGTCTGCACGCCGCTCGCGTCGTTGCGCCGCTTGCCGGTGCTGCCCGTCAGGCCCACCGACGGGAACAGCGAAGCGCCCGCCGTGTTCACCGCGATCTCGGCCTGGCGCACGCGTTCGGCCGCGGTGCGCAGATCAGGGCTCGCGGCCTGGGCTTCGTCGATCAACTGCGCAAGCTCGGCCGAGCCGAAGCCCTGCCACCACTGCAGCTGCAGCGCATCGGCCGCGCCGGCGGGCTCGGCCCACACGCTGGGCATGGCCAGCTCGGGCCGCGGGCCGGTCTCCACGCGGTGGGCGCAGCCGGCCAATGTGAACACCGCAGCCAGCACCGCAGCCTGCACGAGCGACGAGCGAAAGGGAATGCGAGACATCTTCATTCGGAACTCAGGGCCACCACGGGGTCGAGCTGCGCGGCCTTGCGCGCCGGCAGGAAGCCGAACACGAGGCCGGTGGCGAAGGCGCAGCCGAAGGCCAGCACCACCGGCGCGAGCGAATACTGGATGGGCGTGCCGAACGCGCCGATCACCGCGGCTGCGGCGAGCCCGCCCACCACGCCGATGGCACCGCCCAGCGCCGACACCACCACCGCCTCGATGAGGAACTGCTGCATGATGTTCCGCTCGCGCGCGCCGGTGGCCATGCGGATGCCGATCTCGCGGGTGCGCTCGGTCACCGAGACCAGCATGATGTTCATCACCCCGATGCCGCCCACCAGCAGCGAGATCGCCGCGATGGAGCCGAGCAGGATGGTCATGGTGTTCTGCGTCGCCTCGGTGCTTTCGATCAGCGAGGCCATATTGCGGATCTGGAAGTCCACCACGCCGTGCCGTTCGAGCAGCAGCGCCTCCACCGCGGACTGCGTGTCGTCGATGCGGGCCACGTCCTGCACCGCCACCGTCACGTTGCGCAGGAAGCGCTGGCCCGAAAGGCGCAGGCTGCTGGTGGCATAGGGCACGAACACCACGTCGTCCTGGTCGCTGCCCATCGGCGAGGCGCCGCGTTCGGCCATCACGCCGATCACCTGGAAGATGATGTTGTTGACGAGGATGTGCCTGCCCAGCGGGCTCTCGCCATTGGGGAACAGTGCATTGGCCACCGTCTGGCCGAGCACGGCGACGGTGGCGTAGGTGGCCGAGTCTTCCTCGGTGAAGAAGGTGCCCTGCGCCACCGGCCACTGCCGCACCTGCGGGAACTTCGCCGAGGTGCCGTTGATGCTGCTGCTGTAGTCCGAGCCGCCATAGCGCAGCGTGACGCTGCTGTTCTGCTCGGGTATGGCGCCCAGCACGTTGGGCAGCGTGTCGATGGCGTCGACGTCGCCCACCACCAGCGTGGCGGTGCTGTTGAAGCCACGCTGGTTGGGCGCGCCGGGGCGCACCAGCATGAGGTTGGTGCCCATGGCGCTGATACGGTCGATCACCGCCTGCTTGGCACCGTCGCCGATGGCCAGCATGGCGATCACCGAGCCCACGCCGATCACGATGCCCAGCAGCGTGAGCACCGAGCGGAAGATGTTGGCGCGCAGGGCCCGCAGCGCGGTGCGTGCGGCTTCCAGCACGTCGGCCACGTGCGAGCCGCCGTCGCTGGAGAAGGCCGGCTTGAAGTCGGCCTTCTCGCGTGGATGCAGCGGCGACTCGACCGGCGCCTCGCGGCCGGTGTCCGAAACGATGTGGCCGTCCTTGATCTCGATCTGGCGGTGCGCGTGTTGGGCCACTTCGCGGGCATGCGTGATGAGGATCACCGTGTGCCCGCGCGCCGACAGCTCCGAGAGCATGCGCATCACGTCGGCCCCGCTCTTGCTGTCCAGCGCGCCGGTGGGCTCGTCGGCCAGGATGATGCGCCCGCCGTTCATCAGCGCACGGGCGATGGACACGCGCTGCTGCTGCCCGCCCGAGAGCTGGTTCGGCCGGTGCTCGAGCCGCTCGCCCAGGCCCAGCTCGGTGAGCAGCTCCTGCGCACGAGCGCGCCGTGCTTCGGTGGCCAGGCCCGAATACATGGCCGGCACCTCGACGTTCTCGGTGGCGTTGGCCGTGGGAATGAGGTGGTAGCTCTGGAAGATGAAGCCGAAGTCCTCGCGCCGCAGCTGCGCCAGCTCGTCACGCGAGAGATGCGAGACGTCGCGGCCCATGAAGCGGTAGCTGCCGGTGGTGGGGCGGTCCAGGCAGCCGAGGATGTTCATCAGCGTGGACTTGCCCGAGCCCGAGGCGCCCATGATCGCGACGAACTCGCCGGGGTGGATCGCGAGGTCGATGCCGTGCAGCACCTCGACCGCGAGCTCGCCGGTGCGGTAGGTCTTGGTGATGCCACGCAGCTCGATGAGCGGGACTCCGGCATCGGCCGTTGCCCCGCTCGCCACCAGCGCGGGCGCCGGGTCGCGCTGCATCAGCGGCCCCCGAATCCGCCGGGCGGGGGTGGCATGCCGCCACCTGCGCCTTGCTGCAGGCCGCCGCCTTGCTGCTGGCGCCGCTGCTGCTGGTTCTGCGCCGCAGCCGGCACGCGCACGCCAGCCACCACCTGGTCGCCTTCTTCCAGGCCCGAAAGCACCTGCACCTGCACGCGGTTGCTCACGCCGATCTCGATCTGGCGCTCTTCGACCTGGCCGTCGGCATCGATCACCTTCGCGGTGGCTCGGCGTGGGCGGAAGGCCGTGCGCCCGGCGGTGGGCAGGCCGCTGGAGGCGGCTGCATCGGAGGCGGCACGTTGCGGCGGCCGCGCGCCGCTGGCGTCACTGGCGCGGCGCGGCGGTGCTTCGGCGCCGCCGGCTTCGGCACGGCGCTGCATCCATGCGCGGCGGCGCTCTTCGGAGAACTCGCCATCGGCACCCGCAAAGCGGCGCGGGCCGCTGGCGGCGTCAGCCGGTGCACGCGGGCGCTCGCTGCCTTGCCCATCAGCCGGCGGACGCCCTTCGCGGCGCTCGCGCGAGGCCGCGCGTGCAGGCGCCGCGGCGCTGGCGGCAGCCACCACCGGCACCACGGCAGAAGCCGGTGCCGCGGGCGAAGCGGCGTCGTTGCGCGGTTCACCGTTGCCGCCGCGTTCGCGCCGCGGGCGGTCGCCACGGCCACCGGTGTTCGACAGCGCCGACGCGGGAATCAGCAGCGTGTCCTGCGCGCGGGCCGCCACGAAGAACACCTGCGCGGTCATCTGCGTCATCAGCGTGCGGTTGTCATTGGGCACGTCGAACAGCGCGTTGTAGAGCACCACGTTGTTGGTGACCGTGGGCGTGGGCTCCACCTTGCGCAGCCTGCCGTTCCAGCGCCGGCCCTGGCTGCCCAGCGTGGTGAAGTACACGTCCATGTCCTGCCGCAGCTTCCCTACGTCTGCTTCGGAGACCTGCGTCTGCACCGTCATCGTCGAAAGGTCGGCGATGCGCAGGATGGTGGGCGCGGCCTGGTTGGTGTTGAGCGTCTGCCCCTGGCGCGCGGTGATGGAAACCACCGTGCCGCTCATCGGCGCGTAGATCTTGGTGTAGTTGAGGTTGGCCTCGTCGGCGCGCAGCGACGAGTCGGCTTGGTCGATCTGCGCCTTCAGCGCGTCGATCTGCGCACGCGCCGAGCGCAGCGTGGCTTCGGCCTGCTGCAGCGCCTCGGTGGTGGTGGCGTCCTCGGCCATCAGGTTCTTCTGGCGCTGGTGCTGCAGCTGCGCGAGCGCGAGCTGCGCTTCCTTGTCCTTCATCGTGGCCTGCAGGTTGCGCAGCGAGGCGCGGCGCGCATCCACGTTGGCCGACAGCACGGTGGCGTCGATCTCGGCCAGCAGGTCGCCGGTGTTGACCACGCTGCCCACCTCCACGTGGATCTTCTTCAACTGGCCCGACACCTGCGCGCCCACGTCCACGTAGTCGCGCGGCTGCACGGTGCCTGTGGCGCTGACCAGGTCTTCGATGTCGCCGCGCTGCACGGTGGCCAGCACGTACTGGTCGCGCGCGCTCTTGCCGCCGTAGGCCTTCTGCCAGCCCCACCAGCCGCCTGCGCCCAACGCGGCCAAGGCCAGCAGCACCAGCGCATGGCGCACGGGCTTGCGCGAAAGCCAACGCTTGCGGGCGCTGCCGGGAGACGAAGGATCAACGGTGGTGTGGTTCATGAATGGGAAGAGACGGAACGGAACTTCTTGCGGGCCCGAGTCTGTTGGGCTCGTGTCACGGCCGCCCTTGAAGGCAGGTAAAGAAACGTAATGCGCACGACACACGGGGCCCAAAACAAACGGCCGGCAAAGCCGGCCGTCGCGTGCGCCCTGAAACCCCTGGCGTTACTGGAACACCTCGAAGGTCAGCGTGTAGCCGTAGCTGCGCGCAGCCGGCTTTTGCGCAAGCGGTGCATTGCTGAGCGCCGGGTAGCGGGCCGTCATGAGGTAGATGCCGGGCTTGTCGAACTTCAATGCGACGCGGCCGCGCGCGTCGGACTTCACCTCGGCGAACACCTTCTTGTCTTCATAGGCGTTGCCGGCGCGATAGACGGTGAATTCGAGCCCCGGCAGCGGCGCGCCGTCTAGCAGCGTGTCGAAGGTGAAGCCCTGGTCGATGAAGATCTCGTTCGGGTGCGTGACGGGCCGCACCTCCAGGCCCTGGCCGGTGGCCGCCAACGCGCCGCGGCTCGGCGCGCCCTTGCTCACGTAGGTTTCGAGCCGGCGCACGTTCAGCACTTCCGTCACCTCGGCGCCCGCGGGCAGCGCGGCTTCGTCGATGAACCGCGGTGGCGTCGCGGGAGCCGGGGCTGCCGCGCGGGCCGATGCGGCCTGCTGCATCTGCATTTCGCCGCCGGCAGGCTGCGCGGCCTGGGGCCGCGGCACACGCACGATGCGCCACACGCCGTCGACCTTCGCGAACTTCGTGGCACGGGCGCCTTCGTCGCCGGTGACGAAACGATAGGTGCCGGCCTCGGGCGTGTCGGCCTCGATGTTGGTGTAGTCCTTCAGGTGCGTCAGCTTGTCGAGCTTGCTGCGCGCGCCGGCCGGGTTGACCACGTAGTAGTCGGTGCGCACCGCGCCTTCGGGCACGAAGAACAGCTCGTCGCTGATGCCGGCCTGCAGCGACACGTACGGCCGGCTCACCGAGAACGTGAGCGGCAGCAGATACGGCGTGTGCGCGGCTGCGAGCTGCGACAACGCCAGCAGCCCGGCACCGGCCCACCACCGGCGTGTGTTGGTCTTGTTCGTGGTCATAGCGGCCTGTTCCTGTGATGCCCTGTGAAGCGGCACGAATATTATTGATAATCATTCTTGTTTGCAACAAAATGATCCGCTTTGCTGGAGCCGACGACAAGATGACGCCAACCTCGCCCGGGCCGCTGTTCCGACTTTCCGCGCTGGCCGGCGCAATCGCAGCTGCCTGGGCCTTGGCGCCGTGGCCCGCTCATGCCGTGCCGTCGGCGAACGCCGCCGCCACGCACCAGGCCGCCCCTGCGGAACAGGCCAGCCACCGCTTCCATGAAGACCACGTGCTGGGCACCTCGCTCGACGTGGTGGTGGTGACGCCCGACGCGGCCCAGGCCCGGCGCGCCATGCTGGCCGTGCGTGCCGAGATCGCGCGACTGGACGCGTTGCTCAGCGGCTGGCGCGCCGACAGTGAACTCAGCCGGCTCAACCGCCTGCACGCGCCCACCAAGGTGTCGCCCGAGCTGTGGCAGGTGATCGAAAGCGCCGAAGACTGGCGCGCCGCCACCGGCGGTGCGTTCAGCGGCCGGCTCGGCACCGTGATCGAACAATGGCAACGCGCAGCCAAGGCCGGCCAGCTGCCCGATGCAACGCTGCTGCAGCAGCTCGCCGAGCAGGCGCAAGCTGCCGAGCTGTCGCTCGACAACGAAACCCGCAGCGTGACGCGCCCCGAGGGCGTGGTGTTCGCGCTCGACGCCGTGGCCAAGGGCTACATCGTCGATGCCGCGGTGCTTGCAGCCCGTGCCGCCGAGCCGGGCCTGGCCGGGCTGATGGTCGACATCGGCGGCGACGTGCGCTGCTTCGGTTGCGCGCCGCGCGCCGAGGGCTGGCGCATCGGCGTGGCGCAAGCCGCCCAGCCAGCCGACAACGCACCGGTGGCCGCCACCGTGCTGCTGCGTGGCGACCAGGCCATTGCGACCAGCGGGCGCGGCGCGCGCGACGTCGCCATCGCGGGTCAGGCGTATTCGCACACGCTGTCACCCCAGACAGGCCTGGCGGTCGAAGCGGTGCACGGCGCCACCGTCATCGCGCCCAGCGCTGCCGATGCCGACGCGCTGGCCACCGCCTTCAGCGTGATGCTGCCCGAGCAGGCACTCGCCCTGGCCGACCGGCTCGAAGGCGTGGCCGCGCTGCTGCAGGCCGCCGACGGCCGGCAGTGGACCTCGCAGCGCTGGGCCCGCCATGCCACCGCGAGCGACGAGCCGCGCTTCGTGCTGGCCGCCGCCAACGACGCGACCGAAGCGCCGTGGCCCACCGGCTTCTCGGCCTCCATTGCCTACGAAGTGCCACGCATCGCCAGCGAGTCGTACCGCGCGCCCTACGTGACCATCTGGGTCACCGACGAGAACAAGCAGCTGGTACGCACGCTGCTCGTGCTGGGTGCCGACCCGAAGTGGATCGACTCCAACTACATCTGGTGGCGCCGCTACGGCCGCAAGATGCAGGCGCTCGACACCATCGCCAAGCCCACCCGTCAACCCGGCCGCTACAGCCTGGGCTGGGATGGGCTGGACGATGCCGGCCAGCGCGTGGGCCAGGGCAAGTACATCGTGCACGTGGAAGCCTCGCGCGAGCACGGCACGCACACCTACCAGTCCTTCGAAATCGAACTCGGCACCAAGCCGGCCGAAAAGAGCCTGCCCGCCAAGGAAGAGATGGGCAACGTGCGCCTGACCTACGGCCGCGGCAGCTGACACGACGATGGGCCAGGCCGCGCCGCCACTGCAACAACGCGCCACCGTCGAGGCCGACGGCAGCGCAGCCCCGCGCACCGCGTGGGCTCGCCGCTGGCGCGACACCTCGGGCAACCGCAGCTGGCTCTACCGCCAGAGCCGCATGCTGCATGCGTACCTGTCGGCCTTCGCCTTCCTCACGCTGATGTTCTTTTCGGTGACGGGGCTGCTGCTCAACCACCCCGAATGGTTCGAAGGCACCAAGGGCAAGCCGCTGGAAAGCCGCATCGTGCTGCCGGCAGGCGAGTTGAAGGCGGCACTGGCGCAACCCGAGCCGGGTCGCGCGCTGGCGCACCGCGTGGGCCGGCGCATCGCGCTGCGCGGTGGCTACAAGAGCGCCGAGCTGCTGGACGACGAAGCGCACATCCGCCTCGAAGGCGTGAGCGGGCGTTCCGACGTGATCGTCAACCTGCAGGACGGCAGTGCCGAGATCAGCGTGCACCGCGCGACGCTCGTCTCGCTGATCGGCGACCTCCACCGCGGCAAGAACAGCGGCACCGCCTGGCAATGGCTCATCGACGTGAGCGCGGTGCTCATCCTCGCACTCTCGCTGCTGGGCTACGTGCTCTTCTTCAGCATGAAATTCCGCCTGGGCCCCAGCCTCAAGCTCACCGCCGCGAGCCTGCTCGCGATGCTGGCGCTGTACATCTTCCTCGTACCCTGAACGTTTGGAAACGGCGTGTCAGCCCAGGCTGACACGCATGGGCCGGTCACACCGACAGCCAGCGCGAGCCCCTTGCCCGAAGATGCCCCCCAGCACCTTCGACAGCAGCACCGCAGCAAGGAGACGGTCATGGACCACAAGGATGCCTGGGTGAACGAAGTCCGCTTGTGGTTCTACGGTGGCACGCCGCCGCGCGAGCAGGCCGACGAGGAAGCAGCACTCGGCGTCGAAGCCGCCACCGGCGCGCTGACCCCGCCGCTGCTGACGATCACCCCGCCCCCTTCACGCAAACCGGTGCCGCGGCTGCCGTACGAGCCATAAGCCCCAGCAGCCGCGCCGGCTTGTGCCTCAGGCCGCCAGCGGCTTCGTGATCTCGTCGATCTTCGCCAGCACCTCGGGCGTGAGCTTGGGCGCCAGCTCCAGCGCGCCCAGGTTGCTCTGCAGCTGGTTCAACTTGCTGGCGCCGAGGATCACCGTGCTCACGCGCGGGTTGTTGTTGACCCAGGCGACGGCCAGTTGCGCCACCGTGCCGCCCAGGTCGCGGGCAATCGCTTCGAGCTTCTCGACCGCGGCGTTCTTCTCCGGGCTCAGCAGGTTGTCGCGCAGGAAGGCCATGTTCTCCATCGCGCCACGGCTGCCTTCGGGCACGCCGCCGCGGTATTTGCCGGTGAGCAGGCCGCTGGCCAAAGGGCTCCAGGTGGTGAGGCCCAGGCCCATGTCGTCGTAAAGCCGCGCGTATTCCAGCTCGACGCGCTTGCGGTGGAACAGGTGGTACTGCGGCTGCTCCATCACCGGCTTGTGCAGGTGGTGGCGCTCGGCAATCTCGTAGGCTGCGCGGATCTCGTCGGCCGACCATTCGCTCGTGCCCCAGTACAGCGCCTTGCCCTGGCGAATGATGTCGCTCATGGCCCACACGGTTTCTTCGAGCGGCGTGAACGGGTCGGGGCGGTGGCAGAACACCAGGTCCACGAAGTCGAGCTGCAGGCGCTTCAGAGAAGCGTCGATGGCCTGCATGAGGTACTTGCGGTTGAGCGTGTCCTGCCGGTTGGGCAGGCGCGGCTGGCCGGGCTTGGCACGGTCCAGCCCCCAGAAGAACTTGGTCGAGACCACGTAGTTCAAGCGTGGCTGGCCCAATTGCTTGAGCGCCTCGCCCATCACCACCTCGCTCTGCCCGCCGGCGTAGGCCTCGGCGTTGTCGAAGAAGTTGACGCCGGCATCCAGCGCGGCGGCCATCATCTCGCGGGCGGCCGTGGTGTCGACCTGGTTGGCGTAGGTCACCCAGGAGCCCAGCGACAGTTCACTGATCTGCAAGCCCGAGCGGCCCAGACGGCGGTATTGCATTTGTTCGTCTCCGGCAAACGGTTGATATCGATGCCGGCAGGGCCGGCGATAGACTGCAAGAGCCTAACCAGAAGGGCTTAACCCCATGGACCACTCCGTGTACGCCGCCCGCCGCGCGCGCGTAATAGAAGCGTTGCGTGCCGCCGGCGGCGGCGTCGCCGTGCTGGCCACCGCACCCGAGCGCCAGCGCAATGCCGACAACCACCACCCCTATCGGCACGACAGCAGCTTCTACTACCTCACCGGCTTCGCCGAGCCCGAAGCTTGGCTGGTGCTCACCAGCGCCGGGCGCTCGCTCGTCTTCTGCCGCCCGCGCGACGCCGAGCGCGAGCTGTGGGACGGCTACCGCCTCGGCCCCGAAGCCGCGCCCGCCGCACTGGGCGTCGGCGAAGCCCACCCGGTGAGCCGGCTCGACGACGAGCTGCCGCCGCTGCTCAACGGCCAGCCCAGCGTGTGGTTCCCGTTCGGCGGCACGCACGAAGTGCCCAACCGCGTGACGCAATGGCTCGACGCCGTGCGCGCGCACGACCGCATGGGCTGGATCATGCCGGCACAGCAGCGCGACCTGAACAGCCTCATCGACGAGATGCGGCTGTTCAAGGACGAACACGAACTCGCGCTGATGCGCCTCGCCGCGCAAGTCAGCGCCGCCGCACACGCGCGCGCCATGCGCTTCGCGCGGCCGGGCATACGCGAATACGAACTCGAAGCCGAGCTGCTGCACGAGTTCCGCCGCCACGGCGCGAGCGGGCCGGCCTACGGCAGCATCGTCGCGGCCGGCAAGAACGCCTGCATCCTGCACTACGAGGCCGGCAACACCGAGCTGCGTGACGGCGAGCTGTGCCTCATCGACGCGGGTTGCGAATACGGCAGCTACGCCAGCGACATCACCCGCACCTTCCCCGTGAACGGGCGCTTCAGCGGGCCGCAGCGCGCGCTCTACGACCTGGTGATGGCCGCGCAGGAAGCCGCGGTCGCCGCCACGCGCCCGGGCGCCCGCAAGCAAGACGGCCACTGGGCCGCGGTGCGCGTGCTGAGCCAGGGCCTGCTCGACCTTGGACTGCTGTCGCCCGATAAGCACGGCAGCCTCGACGACGTGATCGCGCGGGCCGCCTACCGCCGTTTCTACATGCACGGCACCGGCCATTGGCTGGGGCTGGACGTGCACGACGCGGGCGACTACCTCTCGCAGGCCGAGACGCCGGTCGATCAGCCCGACGGCCTGGGCGGGCGCCGCACCATCAAGCCTTCGCGCCTGTTGCAGCCGGGCATGGTGCTCACCATCGAGCCCGGCCTTTACGTGCGGCCAGGCGACGACGTGGACGAGCGCTGGTGGCACATCGGCATTCGCATCGAAGACGACGCGGTGGTCACCGCCGAGGGCTGCGAACTCATGTCGCGCGGTGTGCCGGTGCATGCCGACGAGATCGAAGCCCTGATGCGCGACGCACGATGAGCCACGAGCCGCAACACGCACAGCACGAGTTCGCCGACATGTTCGAGCTGGCGCCGGTGTCGCTGTGGCTAGAGGACTACAGCGCACTGAAAGCGCTGTTCGAGCGCTGGCGCGCGGAAGGCGTGAACGACCTGCGCGCCTTCCTGCGTGCCGACCCGCAGCGCGTGGCCGAGTGCTCACGCTGCATACGCGTGTTGCGCGTGAACCGGCGCACGCTGGAGCTCTATGCCGCGGCCAGCATGGAAGCGCTCGTCGCCGGCCTCGACCGCGTGTTCCGCGACGACATGTTCGACCAGCACGTCGAAGAGCTGGCCCAGCTGTGGGACGGCCACACGCGCTTCGCCAGCCAGACGGTCAACTACAGCCTGGCCGGCAAGCGGCTCGACATATTGCTCAACGCGCACGTGCTGCCCGACCATGAAAGCGACTGGAGCCTCGTGCTGCTGGCCATCGAAGACGTGACCGAGCGCGTGCAGGCGCAGCAGCGCCTGTCGATGAGCGAGCTCTATGCACGCGGGCTGTTCGAGCATTCGCCGGTGTCGCTGTGGGTGGAAGATTTCTCGGCCGTGAAGCGCCTGCTCGACGAGGCGCGCGAGCAAGGCATCAGCGACTTCCGCACGTTCACCGACGTGCACCCCGAGTTCGTGGAACGCTGCATGGCCGAGATCCGCGTGATCGACGTCAACCAGCAGACGCTGAAGATGTTCGCCGCGCGCGACCGCCAGGAGCTGCTCAAGTCGCTCGGCCAGGTGTTCCGCGACGACATGCGCACCAGCTTCACCGAGCAGTTGATCGAGCTGTGGCAGGGCAAGCTGTTCCAGCAGCGCGAAGTGGTGAACTACGCGCTCACCGGCGACAAGCTGCACGTGCTGCTGCAGTTCTCGGTATTCCCCGGGCACGAGAAGCACTGGGACCTCGTGCTGGTGTCGCTCACCGACATCACCGCACGCAAGCAGGCCGAGGCCTACCTCGAATTCCTCGGCAAGCACGACGTGCTCACCAAGCTGCGCAACCGCGCCTTCTTCGTCGACGAACTCAACCGGCTCGAACGCAAGGGTCCGTTCCCGGTGACGGTGATCGTGGCCGACCTGAACGGCCTGAAGTTCACCAACGACGAGCTCGGCCATGCCGCTGGCGACGCGCTGCTGCGCCGTGCCGGCGAAGTGCTGGGCAAAGCGGTGGAGAAGCCCGCGTGCGCGGCGCGCATCGGTGGTGACGAGTTCGCGCTGCTGCTGCCTGCCATCGACGAACGCGGCGGCGAACAGGTGATGGAGCGCATTGGCGAACTGGTGGATCTGAACAACCAGTTCTACGGCAGCCCGCCCCTGTCGTTTGCGCTGGGTGCGGCCACCTGCCGGTCGGGTGACCGGCTGGAGGCCGCCGTGAACCGCGCCGACCAGCAGATGTACATCTCGAAGAAGAACTACTACGCCGACGGGCGGCACGACCGGCGCAGGGAATGAGTTCGGCATCGCCCTCGTTGCCGCAACTCCGCGCCTTCGCTGCCGCCGCCCGCTACGGCAGCTTCTCTGCAGCAGCCAAGGCCCTGGGCGTGTCACAAAGCGCGTTGAGCCACGCGATCGGCCAGCTCGAAAAGCTGCTGGCCGCCAAGCTCTTTCTGCGCACCTCGCGCAGCTGCAAGCTCACGCCCACCGGTGAGGCATTGCTGCCACGTGTGCAGTCGGCACTGGCCGACGTCGACGGCCTTGCTGCCCTGGCCAGGCGTTCGGCCAGCGAGGCGGAGCTGAAGCTGCTGGTGATCCCGTCGTTCGCGTCGTACTTCCTCATCGACCGCCTGCCGGCTTGGCAGACGCGCCATGGCGGCATCGCCTTCACGTTCGAGCGCCACTTCCTCGAATACGAAGGCATCTTCACCGAGGCGGACGCCGCCATCCTGTGGGGCGACGGCAGCTGGCCCAACGCAGAGAGCGTGCTGCTGGGCGGCAACGAACTGGTGGTGGTGGCCGCGCCCAGGCACCCCGCCATCAAGGCATTTGCACGCGGCAAGGTCGACCGCAGCCAACTGCTCAACCACGTGGAAGTGTCGCAAGCCTGGCAGCAGGTGGCCAGCGAAGCGCAGATCGTGTTTTCCGGCAGCGAACACGCGCTGTCGTTCAACCTCTATTCACAGGTGCTCGACGCCGCCGAACGCGGCCTCGGCGTGGCCGCACTGCCGCGCTTCGTGGCGGCCCGTGCGCTGGAGCGTGGCACGCTGGTCACCGTGATCGAGCGACGCGTGCGCCTGCCCGGCGGCTACTACCTCGTGCACAAGCCCGAGGTGCGCTACAGCGCGGCGCTGCGGTCGTTTCGGGAGTGGTTGCTGGGGCAGGTGCGGGCGGGGTTGTAGGGAGGCTTTGTGGACTTCCGCGATCAACCCCGAAACGGTACTAGCCTTCACGCTTCGTGGCGAACAAGCAGCCTTCCGTTCCGACCTTGATTTGACCCACCTGCCGACTGAACTTGATCGGGGCCGGGATGGCCTTGCGTGATCCTGACTGTGGGCAACTGTAGCTGCTGGCTTCTTCCCGCCCGGTTCCGAGGCGGTGTCGCGCAGCGGCTAGCCAGCGCAGTCAGGTGCATCGCTCGCGATGAGCGAGCCAAGCAACGATCCGCCACGCATCTGCGCATACGAGGGACACCAGCCTCAAACCCCAACCTTCGCTTGCAGCAGTATCGAAAGGTGAAGACTGAGACGAGAGGGTGCAGGAAACACCCTTCTGCAGAGGCAGCGCCTATTGTCTCGGTAGCTCAAGCGCGACGGCACTCAACATCGGCTCCACAACCTTGGAGGTTGCCATGCATTGGCTAACACGCTCTCTCTTGTCGACAGTGTCGGTAACTGCACTGGCCTTGCCGGCCCAGGCGGCTCTCACCGCCACGGGTCTCAGTTGCAACAACGGCGGGGTCATGGTTTCGGGCTTCGAGCCGGATGCACTCGCCTGCTCGGGTGCCTGGGCGGGCAACGACGTGCAGCAGCACGATGACTTCCTGATGCAGGCGCAAATGGACTTCAGTGCGTTCGTCGGCAACGTGCCATGGGTGCTCGTCGGCAAGAGCGACGACGCCGGCAGCGGTCCGTTCACGGCCAGCTCCAACGGAACGTCCGGCACGCTGACCTTCGACAACCCGGTCACCGGCTTCTTTGCGATCTCGTTGATGGGGGCCAACTCGTTCAGCATGTACCTGTTCAACGGGGGTGCCGCCGGCATCACGAGCATCGACTATTCGATGCTCGGCGTGTCGGTGAACGGCAATGGCATGACGCAAGAGCTGTCCCACGCGGCGCTCATCACGCCGATACCCGAGCCGCAGACGTACGCGCTGCTGGCCGCCGGCCTGGGCATCGTCGGCTGGCTGGCCCGGCGCCGCCGCCCAATGGAATAGCCAGGCTGGGCAAGGTTCGGTTGACGAACCATCAGGAGAAAGGGGCCGCTCGTAGGGGTGGCCCTTTTTGTTGGTGGATGTAGCTCTGCGATCCATCCAACTGCCTCATCCATCCACTCATCCCATTCATGCCCTTCGCCCGCACGATGCGGGGCATGGACACCACAACACACCTCACCGTCTTCGGCATCAGCGGCACCTGGCTCGCCGCCTTCGTGACCACCAGCACGCTGCTCAACATCACGCCCGGGCCAGCGGTGATGCAGGTGCTGGGGCACAGCATGGTCAATGGCGCACGCTCGGGGCAGGCCAGCATTGCCGGCATCCTGAGCGCCAACGCGATGTACATACTGCTGGCAGCGCTGGGGTTGGGCGCGTTGATCCTCGCGGTGCCGCAGCTCTTCGAGCTCATCAAGTGGTGCGGCATGGCCTACCTGGCGTGGCTGGGCTTGAAGAGCCTCAAGGGTGCATGGGCGCGGCCGAGTGCTCGCACCGCGGCAGCGCTGCCGCGGTCGGCACCGGCGTGGTCGCTGTTCCGGCAGAGCTTTCTGCTGCAGGGTACCAACCCGAAGTCGGTGGTGTTCTTCTGCGCGCTGCTGCCTACCTTCGCCGGCTCGGCCGATGGCGCACCGCTGCGCATCATGATGCTGGGCCTGCTGGCCATCGTGATCGAATACCCGGTGCTGCTGGCTTACAGCCTGGCGGCCTCGAAGGCCCGGCTGTGGTTGCAAGGCGCCACCGGCCGGCGCATGCTCGACGCCCTGGCCGGCGTGGCACTGCTGGCCGCGGCCAGCACGGTGGTAACCACCAGCCTGCGTGTTGCATGAACTGCATGGACAACCAACCGTTCGACATGACCGACCCCATGACGACGATCACCCGCTTTGCCATCCGCCGCGCGGCCCCGGCCGACGCCGCCGTGCTCGCACCGTTTGCCGCACGCTGCTTCGAGCAGGCCTTCGGCACGCAGAACGATCCACAGGACCTGGCCGCCCACCTCGCCAAGTCCTTCGGCGTAGCGCAGCAGGCCGAAGAGCTGCAACACCCCGACTACGTGACGCTGCTGGCCGTGACCGCGAACGATGAACTCGCTGGTTATGCCCAGCTGCGCCGCCAGCCGGCACCGCCCTGCGTGGAGAGCAGCACGCCCGTGGAGTTGCGGCGCTTCTATGTAGAGGGCCGCTGGCACGGCAGCGGCGTTGCCACCGAGTTGATGCAGGCCACGTTGGCCGCAGCACACGGCACTCTCGGCGCCGCCTCGGCGTGGCTGAGCGTGTGGACGGAGAATCCGCGCGCCGTGGCCTTCTATGCCAAGCATGGCTTCCACGTCGCCGGCAGTGCCGACTTCTGGGTCGGCTCCGACCGACAGACCGATCACATCATGGTGCGCCCCGCGCTCGTTTCCTTGCCCGCATGAACATCGCCCTCGAATCGCCCGACCAGCCCGACGTGATCGACCTCATCACCGAACTCGACCGCTACCAGAGCTCGCTGTATCCGCCCGAAAGCAACCACTTCGTCGACATCGCCACGCTCAAGCAGCCGCACGTGCTGTTTGCCGTGGCGCGCGGCAGCGACGGCATGGCCGGCGCCTGCGGCGCCATCGTGCTGGGCGCTGAATACGGCGAGATCAAGCGGATGTACGTGCACCCCAGGCTGCGCGGCCAGGGCGTCGCCAAGGCCCTGCTGGCCTTCCTGGAGAACGCCGCACGCGAACGCGGCTGCACGCTGCTGCAGCTGGAAACCGGCATCTTGCAGGACGAGGCGATCGGCCTGTACAAGCGCTTCGGATACGAAAAGCGCGGGCCGTTCGGCGACTACAAGGAAGATCCGCTGAGCCTGTTCATGGCGAAGAGGATCGCTTGAAGTCAACGCAAGCGCGCCTTGGCTGCCGCAGCCAAGGCAGCTTCGAATGAGGCAGGCATGGCTTCCGTCGTGAACACCGTGTGCACCATGCGCACGACGTTCGCAGGCCACAGTGCAGAGAGCAGTTCGCCACCCAGTTCGGCGATACGGTCTTCATCGGTACCAGCCGTTTCGGCCGCTCGCGGATCGACCCGCAACAACAACACGCACACCGGGTAGCGCCTGCGCTCATCGAGCGCGACTTCCTCGGCAAAACACCACGCTGCGTCGAGAGGTGGGCAAGCCCGCAGGGCCGCTGCCAGAGCTTCAACGGCAACCCCGGTTGATGCGCCTATCGGCGTCCCGAAGCGGCCGTCGAGCAGGCGTTCACGTGCCGCTTGCGCTACCTGACTGCGCCGTTCGCGGGCTTGGTCGAGCAACGCAAGGTTCTGCAGTTGCTCGTCGTCTGCCAGCTGACGTTCTCCCAACTCATGCAAGGCGGCACGGGCAGCAGCGGCCCAGCTGGCATCAGCGTTGATGCACTGCCTCAGCAGGTCGACGCCCTGCCGGCTGCCTTGCCGCAGCAGCGAACACCCGACGAGGTAGTTCGCTTCAGTGGAAGCATCGTCTGCGACAGGCCAAGCGATTTCCGCTTTCGTTCCAGATGGCTGCATCACAGCTTCGAAACGCAGCAGCTCGGCGTGCGACATCTTGGCAGCGTCGGGAAAAGCCAGTCTGGATCGCAGGACAGCCTGTACCGCGTGCCACGTGCCCCAAGACTGACCCAGTTGCTGCCTGCAGGCCGAGTCGGCCTCGCCGACCAGCGTGTGCCACGACGGACCCAGCAGCGCTTCGCCGGCACAAAAGGTATTGCCCGTGATCGACATTGACGCTTCATCCGCCTTGGCATCAAGCGTCACGCCGAGCGCATGGCAACGCTCACGCAGCGTTGGGTGGGTATCGTCAGCTTTCGGCGGCTCAGCCCACAGTTGCTCGCGCTCGCGCGGTGAAGGTGGCAGTGTTCGATACCAGTGCTGGCGCCACGCGGTCAAGTCCTGCGGCGGCTCGGCATGTTCCGCCTGCATCTCCAGCAAACCGATCTGCGTGCGAGCTGGAGCGACGGCGATTGCCAGCGTTGCACGCTGCAGAGCCCTGGCGTAGTCGACACGACCGATCACATCCGCAGCTGCACGGTCGGCCTCGAATTCACAAGCGCGTGAATACGCAAAGCTGCGCTGTGAGAACCACGGAGCAAAGCGGCGAGCGAAGCCGGTTGCAGCACGGTCGAACAACGAATCGTCCTCGTTCGAGTCGGTCAGGTGCAACCATGCAAGGCGCGTGCGATAGACCCAATGCCCCAGCCTGCCATGCCGATGCGAAAAGTGCGCCAACTCGTGAGCCAGCACGGCGCGCAGAGCTTGCTCATCCAGCAATGACAGCAATGGCTGCCCCAGCAGCAACACGCGCCTCGTTGGCCGCAGGCTGAAGCCTCGCCCCAGTTCGGCAGCACTGGCATTGAAGTCGTCCGTCAACAGCACGGTGTCGATGCGCGGGGTGCGCAGCGCCTGCCGCAACTCGTCGATCGTTTGAAACAGCTGCGGCACTTCATCGCTTCGCAGCTCGCGCCCTTTCAGGCGTGTGCTCGGTTGATGCAGCCAAGCCAGGAACAGCATTGCCGCACCTGCAAGCCACCAGACTTCGACACGGTTGAACACCAGCGCACCCATGCCGAGGCTGAACGCCCAAGGTGCGAGCAGAAAGAACTGATACACACAGGACCCTCCCACCGCCCAGGCCGCGAGTTGCCAGCGCTCTGCCGCGCTGCTGGCTCTCTGCGGCACCTGTGCCTCCACAGCCGCGCTCACCACCGGTTCGTGCATGAAAACTCCCTCCGCTCCGCCATTGCCTATGTCGAAGAACGCGCCACCCTCGCTCCGACCACCACGCCCCACGTGAACGCCTCCTCGAACACCGAATAGCCCGACAGGTCGGCATGCGCGAAGTGCAGCCGACCTTGTGGCTGCGCCAGCGCCGCGAGCGCCGCACTGCTGCGCAGGCCGGGCGTGGGGACGCTCATCGCGTGGCCATAGCGCATAAGGTCGATGCGCTGCAGCTTCCCGGGCAGGTCTGGGTGCACCGGCACCAGTTCGTCGATGACCGCCTGCGCACAGTTCTGCCATGGCTCGGCGAGCAGGCGTTGCCGCTGCGCCTTGAGCTCTTCCAGCGAACGGCCGCCGAGCGCCCAGTAGTGCGTGAGCACGGTGGCGCCGCGCACCGGCCGCAGGCTTTGGTGCTGCGCATCTACATAGCCGAGCGTCTTGCCGCCGTGGACCACGTTGTCCCACGCGGGTGGTACGCCAATGCGGTCGAGCAGCGGTGCGCTCAGCTGGAGGTTGCTCACCAGCCACGGCGCGTAGCGCATGGCCGCGGCAGCATCGCGCAGCGCGGAAGGCGGCGCATCGACGAGCCGTGCGGCGATGAACAACGGCACGCACATCACGACGTGTTTTGCGAGCCAGCGCTCGGGCCGCTGCTGCGCGGCGTTCCACGACTCCAGCGTCACCGCCTCGCGGCCAGGCGACACGCGCGTGAGCACCGCGCCAGTCTGCAGGCGTTCGCCCAGGCCAGCGGCGAGGCGTTCAGCGAGCCATGCATTGCCCTCGGGCCAGGTGAGCACCGCGTCGCGCTCGGCCTCGGGCACTTCTTCATCACCCGGCGCGTGGAAGCCGTGGCGGCTCGCGAAGTAGTGCAGGCCGGCCCAGGCCGAGACCTGCTCGAGGCCGGCGCCGTAGTCGTCGCGGCAGCAATAGTCGAGGTAGCCGCGCAGCCAGGTGTCGCTGAAACCTTGCGCCTGCAGCCATTGGTCGAAAGGCTGTGCGTCGAGCGCGGCCAGACCGGGCGTCCATGGCGCCTGCGCCGTGGGCAAACGGAAAGGGTGGCTGGCCTGCAGCTCGCGCACCACGCGCGCGAAGCGGCGGTACTGCGCGAGCGTGTCGGCCGATGCGCCTTGCACCGGCAGCAGGCCTTCCTGCCACTGCCCGTGCGTGGGGCCTCCGATGAACAGCCGCTCCTGCGGGGCATGGCACAGGTGGCGTTCGTCATACACGGTGCGGCCCAGCTCGTGGCGCGCGATGCCGATCTCGTGCAGCCATTCGCTCACCGCCCGTGCATGCGGTCCGGGCGTAGGCAGGTAGTGAGCGCCCAAAGGGCAACGCATGCCGCCCATCTGGTGGCCGCGGCTGTTGCCGCCGGCCTGGTCTTCGAGTTCGAAGAGGCGCAGGTCTTCGACGCCCGCGCGGCGCAACGCTCGAGCCACCGACAGGCCCGCAACGCCCGCGCCGACGATGGCGACATCAACACGCCTGGCATGGCCGGCATCGCCGCGCTGCAATCGGCCGTCACGCCATGCGTGCCCACGCTCGTGTGAAGCCCCCACCCAACCGCCCTGCAGCGGCGGTCGGTCTGCACGGCAGCCGGCAAGGCCTGCGGCACCCGCGGCTGACCACGCAAGCAGGGTGCGGCGCTTCAGCGGCATCGCGCCCATCAGGGTTGGTGGACTCGGCCCCACTCCTCTTCGAAGGTGTGCACGAGGTTCTGGTGGCTCAGGCGGTTGGGCTCGGCGCTCACTCGGGCCATGTCGGGCGGAAAGGCGAACAAGCCCGGCAGGCCTTCGAGGCTGAGAAAGCGCAAGCCTTCGGGCAGGGCGCGCGGCTGTGCCCACGGCCGCCGCGATGCCAGCACGAAGCCCCATTCACCGAAGCTCGGCACGTGCGCGTGGTAAGGCCGCGTGGAAAGGCCCACCGCTTCGAGCGTGGCCACCACCGTCCAGTAGCTCTTGCGCGCGATGAGCGGCGAGGTGGTCTGCACCACCGCATAGCCGCTGGCGGCGAGGTGCCGGTCGAGCAGCGCGTAGAACGACGTGGTGTAGAGCTTGCCGATGGAGAAGTTGGTGGGATCGGGAAAGTCCACCACGATCACGTCGAACATCTCGTCGGGGTGGGTGTCGAGCCAGGTGTAGGCGTCTTGATTGACGATGCGCAGCTTGGGCGATTGCAGCGCGCCGCCGTTGAGCCGTGCCAGCAACGGCTGGGTCGAGAACAACCGCGTCATCGCGGGGTCGAGCTCTACCAGCGTGACCTGCTCGACGCTCGCGTAGCGCAGCACTTCGCGCACGGCCATGCCGTCACCGCCGCCGAGCACCAGCACGCGCTTCGGTGCGCCGTGCGCGGCCATGGCCGGGTGCACCAGCGCCTCGTGGTAGCGGTATTCGTCTTTCGAGTTGAACTGCAGGTTGCCGTTGAGAAAGAGCCTCACGCCCGCGGCGTTGGAGGTGACGACGAGGCGCTGGTAGGGCGTGGTTTCGTTGAAGACGATGGCGTCGCCGTAAAACCGGTCGTCGGCCCAGGTGGTGAGCTTGTCGGCGCCAGCGAATGCGATGAGCAACGCCAGCACCGCCGCCACGCAGGCCGCGGCGTGCGCGCCGAACTGCCGCAGCTCCGCGCGAAAGAGCCACAGCGCCCACACCGCCACGGCAACGTTGAGCAGCCCGAAGAAGAGCCCCGTGCGCACCAGCCCCAGCTGCGGCACCAGCAGCAGCGGAAAGGCCACCGACACGGCGAGCGCACCGAGGTAGTCGAAGGTGAGCACCTGCGACACCAGCTCCTTGAGCGCATAGCGCTCGCGGAAGTGGTGCTTGAGGATGCGCATGACCAGCGGGATCTCCAGCCCCACCAGCGTGCCCACCAGCAGCACCATCGAATACAGCAGCACGCGGAACGACACGCCCGCGGTGACCGGCAGATAGCTGTGCGCCACGAACAGCGCCGCCGGCATCAACCCGCCCACCAGCCCGACGAACAGCTCGATGCGCAGGAAATGGGCGATGAGCTGGCGCTCGAGAAAGCGCGAGAGCCACGAGCCCACGCCCATCGCGAAGAGGTAGCTGCCGATGATGGTGGAGAACTGCAGCACCGAGTCGCCGAGCAGGTAGCTCGCCAGCGCCCCGGCCGCGAGCTCGTAGACGAGGCCGCAGGCAGCGACCACGAAGACGGAGGCCAGCAGTGCGACTTCGGCGGGGCGCACGGCCCGGGCACTGGCGGCGATTGCATGGTCCGGGCGGGTCACTTCTTGAGTCATGGATTCAACGGCGCAAGCCCATGCCGCGCCCTCGCCTTGTTGCACCGCTCGTCACCAGGCTGCACCTCACGGCAGGCCGGCGGCCGCGACTCGTAGACGCGGCAAGCCCACGGCACCGCCGATCTCGCCTTCGAGCGCCGCGCACCGCGGCGCTGCGTTGTTGGTGCCGACCATGCAGGCATACCAGGGGTTCACCTGCTCGACGTACCGCTGCGGCAGCTCGGCCGCTTCCGCCCAGTAGAAGGACACGCGGAACGCACTGCAGCACGCCCCGCACTGCAGGCACGGCGAGGCTGGCTCGATGCTTCGAGCGGCAGCAACCTCGGCGGCGGTGGGTTCTGTCATTGCGTGGGGAACGAAAGCTGCCAACATCGGCGGCAGTCCTGCGGGATTCTTGCAAACACCCTGCCCAGGAGGAACGACATGAATGCAAGCTCGGGCCAATATGCCGTCATCCCCTGCCTGCGCTACCGCGACGCCCCGGCGGCCATCGAATGGTTGTGCCGTGTGTTCGGCTTCGACAGGCACCTCGTCGTGCCGGGCGAGGGCAACACCGTCGCGCATGCGCAGCTCAGCCTGGGCGGGCGCGGCATGGTGATGCTGGGCTCAGCCAGCCACGACACCGAATTCGGCCGGCTCACCGCCCAGCCCGGCGAGGTGGGCGGGCGCGAGACGCAGTCGCCCTACCTGGTGGTGCCCGATGCCGACGCCGTGTATGCCCGCGTGAAGGAGGCCGGCGGTGCGATCCTGCGCGAGATCCAGGACGAAGACTACGGCGAACGCGGCTTCACTTGCCGCGATCTCGAGGGTCATGTCTGGAACGTCGGAACCTACGATCCCTGGGCCGAAAGCTGAAATACCGCTACCCGTGGATGGCGGCCGCCACGATGACCGAGATGCCCAGGCACATGGCCGCCACCACGATGGCCAGCGCGAGGTTCTTCTTCTCGCAGATCTCGGCCCACAGGTCGTAGGGCGTGAGCTTGTCGATGATGATGAAGCTCACCCAGAAGATGACCACGCCGATCAGCGCGTAGATCAGCGAGCCGAAAAACGCTGCGGGCCTGAGCCATTCGAGTCCCATCATGGTGTGCCTTTCGTTGCCGTATGTGTGAATGGTGAACCTGGTGCGGGCCACTACTTGTGGCCGCCGCCTCCGCTGCTGAAGCCGCCCCACGAGCCGCCGCGCCCGCTGCCACCGCCGCCGCCCGAGCGCTTGCACTGCTGGTACTCGTTGCTGTATTCGCCGAAGTTGCGGCGCACGTCGTCGCAATCGTCGCTGCCGCAGCGCGCCGCGGCCACCAGCACCAGCAGGATCAGCATGCCCAGGA
The DNA here is from genome assembly GCA_946480925.1 of uncultured Rivibacter sp. The sequence goes on along the minus strand of CAMLLU010000007.1, from coordinate 95,830 downwards.
AGATGTAGGCCAGCGCGCTCGACTTGTTGGCCGATACCGGCGCCGCATCGCGCTGCAGTGCACCTGCCGTTTCGGGCGCCAGGCGAAAGGCCTTGAACACCGTGTCGGCCGCGATCACCGCGCCGGCCGACCAGGTGACTTCGTCGCCCGCCTGTTCGCGGTTGAGCTGCTTCTGGGGCCCGCCGCCTGTGCCTTCGTAGTCGGTGTTGAAGGTGTGCTGCTCACGCTCGAGGTGCCAGTAGAACTCGCCCAGCACCCAGGTGATCTTGGCGTTGTAGCTGTACTTCTTGCGATAGGTCTCGCCCTCGAGCACCACGCGGTCGGCACCCAGCACCTTGGGCACGCCGGTGATGGGCCGCGTCCAGCTCCAGCCCTCTTCGGTGTCCACCAGGAAGGCGAAGCCTTCGGTGCGGTGGTATAGCAGGTACTCGCGCCAGAACGCCTGCTCGTCGTCCGGGTCCTCGGGGATCTCGCAGCGCTCCACATAACCCACCACCTGCCAGGGCACCGCCTTCGATCCGCCCAGCGTCAGCATGCCGGTGGCGCCCAGGGGGATTTGCGGTTCGAGCCCGCTTTCGCCGCTGTTGCGCTGCGTGTAGTGCGAAAGCTCGGCCCCCACGCCCTGCGACACGTCGATCACCGCGTGGCACTGGCTGCAGGTGATGGACTGCGTGGTGCCGAGCTTCACTTCGAGCGAGGCGCCGCAGTTCGGGCATTCGAGGCTGCGGCCCTTGAGTTCGCGTGCCGATTCGGCCTTGAGCCCGCTGGCGGCCAGCTCTTCGAGTCGCAGGCCGCGGCCCACGTACCAGCGCGGCGGCGTGTCGCTGTAGTCGATGGTGGCGACTTCGCCTTGCGTGTTGCGCAGGTCGGCCACCACGTAGCCGCGCACCAGCTCCGGTACGAAGGGCAGCTCGCCTTCAGCAGCGCCCACCTTCACGGCGCTCACCGAGGCGACGGACCAGCCCTGGTTGCCGACCATCTGCTGCGTGCCGGGGCGCAGCGTTTCGGCCGCCGGCAGCAGGCCCGGCGCGGGCGCTTCGAAGCTGAAGACGTATTGCCCGTTGTCTTCGCTCAGCCAGCCGCTCTTGCCGCTGTCGAAGACGGCATGCCATTCGTTCCACGTGCCGCCGGCATAGCGCATCTGCAGCCGGCCCACCAGCGTGAACGCGGCGCCCTGGTACTTGCCGCCCACGCCCAGCTGCAGCGGGCTGTGGTCGTCGAACAGCTCGGCGCTGGTGCCGATGCGCTTGAGCGCCTCGCCGTCGCGCAGCAGCGTGCTGCGGCAGAAGCTGCACACCGCCATGGGCGAGGCGGCCGAGCGGAACTCGACCGGAGCACCGCAGTTCGGGCAGGCGGCGCGGTAGGCGCGCTGGCCGGGCACCGGCGCGTCAGTCGCCATGCGTCAGGCTGCAGCAGCGGCTGCCTTGCATCGTGTTGCTCCCCCAGCGTTCGCTTCGTGTTGTGTGCGGGCCCGCTCGTTCGTTCGCAGCAGGCCCATGGCGGCTGTACCGCTCAAACCAGCTTCTTCAGCAGCTCGGCCTTCTTCGCGTCGAACTCTTCCTGCGTGAGGATGCCCTTGGCCTTCAGGTCGCCCAGCTTTTCGAGCGTGGCCATCACGTCTTCGGGCTTCACGCCGGCGGGCGCCGCAGGAACGGCTTGCGCCGGCGGCACGGCGTTGCCGCCTTGCAGGCCCTGCGCGAGGTTCTGCGCCAGCACCTGGCCGAGCGCCACGCCGGCGCCCAGGCCCATCGCGTCGCCGGCGATGCCGCTGCCGCCACCGCCCGCTGCCGCACCTTCGGCGAACTTCGGGATGGCCTGCGCCGTCTGGTACTGCATGAACTTGCCCATGTCGCCGCCGACCATGCCCATGCCGATCTTCTGGTCGAGGATCTTCTGCAGCTCTTCGGGCAGCGAGACGTTCTGCACCGTCACGCCCTCGAGCTTCAGGCCCAGCTTCTCGAAGGCCGGTGCGGTGACGTTCTTCAGCTGCTCGGCGAACTCCACCTGGTTGGCCGCGAGGTCGAGGAACGGAATGCCGCTGGAAGCCACCGCGTCGGAGATGTGTTGCAGCATCAGCGCGCGCAACTGGCCGTCGAGGTCGGCCACGATGTAGCGGTCGCGCGTGCCGGAAATCTCGGTGTGGAAGAGCTTGGGGTCGGCGATGCGGTAGCTGTAGTTGCCGAAGGCGCGCAGCCGCACGGCACCGAAGTCCTTGTCGCGGATGGTGACCGGCTGCGTGGTGCCCCAGCGCTGGTCGACCTGCTGGCGCGTGCTGAAGAAGTACACGTCGCTCTTGAACGGCGACTTGAAGAGCTTGTCCCAGTTCTGCAGGTAGGTGAGCACCGGCAGCGTCTGCGTGGTGAGGGTGTAGCGGCCGGGGCCGAAGACGTCGGCCACCTTGCCTTCGTTGACGAACACCGCCATCTGCGACTCGCGCACGGTGAGCGAGCCGCCGTACTGGATTTCGCGGTCGGCCACGGGGAAGCGCCAGGCCAGCGTGCCGTCGCCTTCTTCGACCCATTCGAGGATGTCGATGAACTGCTTCTTGATGAAATCCATCAGGGCCATGGCGTGCTCCTTTTTCCGACGAAATGGCGAGCGCGATGATAGGGCAGCCCCCCGGGCGGCCTACCCCCCACAAGTGGGAACGCAAGCGGCTTCTCAGACCGGTGGCAAGGGGCCTGCCACATGCACCTGGCTGCCAGGCTCGATGGCCGCCAGCAGGGCCTGCGCGAAGTGCTCGTGCATCGCATAGGCCCTCGCAGGGTCGGCATCGATGCTCGATATGCGCACCAGCATGCCGTCGAGCAATTGCCCGCGCAGGCTCGACGACAGCCGGCGCCAGCGGAAGCCGGACGCGTCCTTCACGACCTCGCCACCCAGCACCGTCCAGTAGGTGATGGGCTCGGAGCGGCCCGGCTTGGCGGCATGCAAACGCGTGACGGGCAGGAAGCGGCCGGCTGACTGCAATGTGGCCTGGTGCATGCCCCGGACCTGAAAGCCGCCGCCGGCATAGCAGATTTCCGGCCGGTGCATCTGCAAGCCCGTGGACTGTGCGTTGCCGTAGGCAACCGACAGCATGATGCGCGCGCCGTCCGGCCGGACATAGACGCGCTCGAGCACCTGGTCGTAGACACCGTAGACACGGCCTCGGTCGCCCGACGGGCGCACGAACACGTCGGACCGCCTGTCGATCTGCCAGCCACCAATGCTGGCCGGGAACAGCTGTTCCAGGCGCAGGCCCGAGGTCACGCTGCGCGGCTTCAACACATGTGCCAACGCAGCAGCGCAGGTCATGCCGCCAGCCATCACCAGCGCCTTGCGGCGTGCGGGGTTCATTGGAGCCACCTTCGCGGCAGCACCAGGCCCAGCAGCCGGTCGACGCCGAAGATCAGCATCAGCGCGACGGCAAACAGCAGCAAGCCGGCGAAGCCGTGCACAAAACCCTGCCCGACTTCGTCGCCGAAGTAGTAGGTCACGAGCGTGAGCGTGATGACCCGCACGACGTTGGCGCAGAACGAAACCGGCACGACGAGTAACGCGAGGGCCGCGCTGCGCTGCCAGGCACGGTAGTCCATGAGTTTCATGTAGAGCAGGCCCAGTGCCTCGAGCGTGAACATGGTGTGCAGCCCTGCGCAGGCTTCGGCCACGAGCAGCTGGTACTGGCCGATGGTGATGACCACGCCGGACCGCCCCACGGGATAGCCGGCCCAGAACATCAACGTCGAGGCGACGGCCGACACCGCCGCCTTCATCGGCGCCGTCAGCGCCACCACCGCGGTGTAAGGCAGCGGCACCGCGAACATCAGGAAGAAGAACGCGAACCACGTGAGGCGCAGGGCCGCCCAGCCCTTGAACGCCAGCAGCACGGCACCCATGACGAACACCTGCGACGCCAGCTCCAGCCGCAGGAAGTGCTGCGTGCGGCCGAACACGTAGAAGAGCAGCCCGATCACCAGCAAGGCTGCGGCAGTGCGCGGTGCTGCTGCGCTGCCCGGCAGGCGCGCCAACGCCTCGCGCTGGCGCCACACCAGCCAGGCCGATACGCCCACCACCAGCGGCTCGTGCCCCTGGCTGTCGGCTGAGTGCACACCCTGCAGAAAGTCCCAATACGTGGGCCCGTACAGCAGCGCGATGCCTGCCAGCAGGAAAGCCAGCACCACCCGGTCGGCCGATGCGGACAGGCTGCTGCCCGGAACGCCCGGGGCGACGACGGAGGGGGTGTGGCCGGGCAGAGCGCTCATCGCTGCGGCAGCAAGGAAGGGCGGCCTCAGTTGGCGGACGCCGGGCGCTCCGGTGCCGAGGCAGCGGCCGGCGGTGCAAAGCGGCCCTTGTATTCCAGCTTGGCGACCGTGCGCAGGCTCTTCATGCCCTTGTGCACCTCCTCCCGCTTGCGGGCGAGCAGCAGGTGCTGCCGGATCGCAGGCTCGGCCGCCTTGCGATCCACTGGGGCCGCTTCGGCACTCAACAGCGTGATCACGCGCGCACCGCGGTCGTTCGGCAACACCAGCGACTGGCCCTCACGCAGCCCGGCCAGCGAATTGAGCACGGACAGCGGCACTTCTTCGGCACGCAACGTGAGCTGGCGGCGTTCGTGCAGCAAGCCGGCCGCTCGTATCAGCTCGCGCGCAGCCGCACCACCCGGTGTCTGCGCCAGCATGTCGCCCAATGCCGCCACCTGCTGTGCATTGGCGACCACGCCGATTTCCTGCACGGTGTAGATGCGCCGCTGCGCAAACAGCGCCGGCTGGCTGTCGTAGTAGCGATCGATCTCGTCGGTGCCGGGCTGCACGGCGCGGTCGGCCAGGCTGTCCTGGTAGGCACGGGCGAGCACATCGCGGCGCGCCACTTCCAGCAGCTGCACGACACGCGGGTCGCGGTCGAGCCCGGCCTCGCGCGCCGCCTGCGCGGCCAGCTCCTGTTCGACGAGCACCTCCACCGTGCGAGCCACCTGGGCATCGCCCTGCCCAGCAGGCGCCGCTGCCTGGCGCGCGAGCACGGCTTCAACCTGATGCACCGAGATCTCCTGCTCGTTGACTCGCACCGCGACCTGCGAATCGGGCTTGGCACCCTCCTTGTTGCAGGCTGCGAGCGCCAGCAGAAGGGTCAGCACAGCGACAGGCGCACCAAGGCATCGGTGAAGGGAAGTCTGGGGCATCTGGACCACCGGATGGCTGATGGCTGTAGGGAGTCGACGACACCGCAAGAAAGCGGTGTTGCGAGCGACGATACCGCCGGGTCCGTGTCGATACGACCATCGCGTTACGCGAAAAGTGGAGGGAGCGACAAATCCGCCACATCAATCGAGAAGCGGAAGCGGACCGTCCGTCCGCTTCCGCAGGGGCAGGGCTGAACCCTGCTGCGTCGGCTCAGACCGACTTGCGGCGACGGGTCACCCAGCCCACGCCTGCCAGGCCCAGGGCCAGCATCGCGTAGGTCTCGGGCTCCGGCACCGCGGACGCCACGGTGGACACCGCGCGGATCGTGCCGTCGTAGCCGCCTGACCAGCCATCCACGGCCCCGGTCACGCGCAAGCTGTAGCTGCCCGCACCCAGGTTGCCGAAGGTAAAGCCGTTCAGGGGCGACGAATCGGTCAGCCACGCACTGCCGAGGCTGCCTCCGCTCAGGCCGATCGAATACAGCGCCGTGCTGATGCCCAGGAATCGCAGGTCCCACTCGTCCGCCCTGCCGTTCACGCCACTCAGCGAGGCGAGCGAAAAGGTGTAGTAGTGGGTAAACGAACCTGAGCCGAGACACGCGGCGCCAAACTCGGTATCGACCGAGCTCAACGTTTCAAGCGTCGAGTCGTACGAGCAGATCGTTGCCATGGCGGGTCCCGCGGCAGCAAGAGCCAGCGCGGCCACCATGCTCCTTGGTTTCATAGCACCTCCTTTCTCTCTCATCGGGGCAAAATCACCCAGGCCAATGTGCCAGCGGGCGTGACAGCTTGTAAGAGCCTCTTCCCCCATAACTAGGGGGAGCGTTCCGATGGGAACCCACATCCAAGGGGTAGCGCTTACCCTGAGGCAGCCGAACCCATGAGCATGATCAAGAACCTTCAGCTAGCGGTGGTGGGCGCTGGGCCGGTGGGCCTGGCACTGGCGCTGCATGCGGCCCGCACCTTGCCGGCTGTGCAGATCACGCTGTTTGACGCCCGCCCCCCCGAACAGGACGTTTCCGGCGACCCTCGCACGCTGGCGCTGTCGCTGGGCAGCGTGCAGGAATTCGAACGGCTCGGCGTGTGGCCGGCCATTGCCCCGGCCAGCGAAGCGATCACCTCCGTGCACGTGTCGCAGCAGCAGCCCGCGTTGATGGGACTGGCGCCCGAGCCCGAAGTGCTGATCCGTGCCATCGACGAGGCGGTGCCGCAGCTGGGTGCGGTGGCCAGCTATGGCGCCATCGTGGCGCCGCTGCAGGCGGCCTGGTTCGCTGCGGCCGGGCGCGAGCCGCAGCGCCTGCGCAGCCGCTTCGGCGCCCGCGTGTCGGCGCTCAAGCCGCTGGCCGATGGCGTGGAGGTGGATGCCGGCATCGCCGAGCGCTTCGATCTGGTGGTCGTTGCCGAGGGCGGCGTCTTCACCGACCAGGTGCGCAAGGCCCTGAGCCACGACTACCACCAGACCGCCTGGGTCGGCCACGTGACGCTGGCCGCGCCGCATGGTGGCTGCGCTTATGAACGCTTTACCACGCAGGGGCCGGCGGCATTGCTGCCGTTGCCGCGCAGGGAAGGCGAACACCGCGCCGCGCTGGTGTGGTGCGTGGAGAGCGACGACGACGCGGTGCGAGACCTGGGCGACACGCAGCGCGTGGCCGTGCTCAACCACCTGTTCGAAGAAAAGGTGGGCCGGCTCACCGGCGTGTCGGCATTGAAGGCCTTTCCGCTCGGGCTCAACGCCGAGCGCACGCTGGTGCAGGGACGCACCGTGCGCATCGGCAACGCGGCACAGACGCTGCACCCGGTGGCCGGCCAGGGGCTGAACCTGGGGCTGCGCGATGCGCACGAACTGGTGGACGCGCTACGCCGCGCGAGCTCGGTGGATGCGGCACTGCGCCAGGTGGAATGGCAGCGCGCGCCGGACCGCTGGGCACTGATCGCCGCCACCGACTTCCTGGCACGCAGCTTCACATGGCAGCTGCCGGGCTTGTCCACCGCACGCGGGCTGGGCCTGGCGGCACTGCAACGCCTGGGGCCCGTGAAATCCCGCCTGGCGCGGCAGATGATGTTTGGCTGGAGGTAGGCCCACCCCCTACGCGCTTCGCGCGCCCCCTCAAGGGGGCTGAGCCCGGACACGAAAGGTCCAGTGGACCTTTCGTGCCTGGCGAAGAGCCGGGCCGCAAGGACCGGCGCGGCCTGCAAGGCACCCCGTTGGACCGGCGGAGCCGGATCCTTGGGGTCCGTGCGGATCGGCGCTCGGCCTCTTGGCCTTGCGCCTCCTGGTGAGGGGCCGCCGTTGCTTTAGAGAACCCTGTGTGTGAGGGCGGGGAGTTGGCTGCGGACTTGCGTGATGCGCTTGCGTGTTATCTCGCCGCAAATGACGCCCTCTCCTTCGGCCTGCACGGCCAGCACCTCGCCCCACGGGTCCACCAGCATTGAATGGCCCCAGGTGCGGCGGCCGTTTTCGTGGCGGCCGCCTTGTGCGGGGGCCAGCACGTAGCACTGGTTTTCTACCGCGCGGGCGCGCAGCAGCAGTTCCCAGTGGGCCTGGCCCGTGGGGTAGGTGAAGGCCGCGGGCACGACGATGAGGTCGCACGGGTCGGGGCGCATCAGCGCGCGGTACAGCTCGGGGAAGCGCAGGTCGTAGCAGACCGAGAGGCCGGCTCGGTAGCCTTCGCCGTCGCGTGCGGTGGCCTCGAAGGCCCGCGGTTCGTGGCCGGCCCTCAGGGTGGCGGCTTCGTCGTAGCAGCGTTCGCCGTCGTCGAAGCGGAACAGGTGCACCTTGTCGTAGCGGGCGGCGCGCGTGCCGTCGGGCGCGTAGACGAGCGTGGTGTTGAGCGCCCGGCAGTCGGCCGCGGTGCTGTCGTGCACCTCGCCGTCCAGGCGCAGGGGCAAGGTGCCGCCGATGAGCCAGACGCCATGCTCGCGCGCTGTGGCCGCCAGCATCTGCTGGATGGTGCCCTCGCCGTCGGCTTCGGCCACGCCGAGCTTGTCGCGGTCCTTGTGGCCCATGAGGCAGAAGTACTCGGGCAGTGCCAAGAGCTCGGCGCCCTGGCTGGCAGCCTGCGCAATGAGCCTGCGGGCGGTGTCGAGGTTGTCATCCACCCTGGGGGTGGCGACCATCTGCACGGCGGCGACCTTCATGGCTTGCACTCCTGCTTGCTGCTTGGCATGGCCTTCAATTTCAGCGTGACGGGGACGAGGCCGCGAGCGGCGGCTCCATGGCCGGTACCGCGTCCCCCAACTTGCGTTCGACGCGTTCGACCTTGGGGTCGGCCCACGAGCCGGTGACCTTGAATTCGCGCGTGCCCGCCTCGATGAGCGGGCGGCGCAGGAACATCTGGCCGAGGAAGGTACCCAGCCCGATGGCCGGGTTGATGACCGCATAGGCCAGCGACGCGGCACCGGCGTTGATCTCGGGCACCACCCACACGCGCAGGTCCTGGGTCTCGCGGCCGATGTCGGCCTGGCCTTCCATCAGCACCACGGCCTGCACGCCACGCATGCGCAGGTTGTTGGTGGTGGCCACGCCGGCTGCGATGCCGACGTCGGCCGAGACGTTGTCGAAGCTGAAGCCTTCCTGGAACACGTCGCGGAAGTCCAGCAGCAGGCGCCGCGGCAGCGACTGCAGGCTCAGCACCGACAGCAGCTTGGCCGCACCGGCGTCGGCCTTGAGGAACTGGCCTTCGTCGATGGCGAGGTGCACGTTGCCCGCCAAGCTGGCGTAGTCGGGCGACAGCGGCGAGCCCAGCCACGACACCTGGCCCGTCAGCCGGCCCTTGCCGCCGCGCAGCGTGCCGGGCAGCTGCAGCCGCGTGAGGAAGGCGCCGCTGTCGGCCAGATCGAGCTTGAAGTCCATCACCGCGCGGCGGCGTGGCGACCCGCCGCGCGCCGCCTCCACGGCCCCGCCCCATTGGCCGCTGGCGGTGAGCCGTGCTTCCGGCACGACGAGGTTGAGCTTGGTGAGGCGCCATTCCCGCGCGCCTTCGGTGCCGCCGACGGCCCGGTTGGCCGCCTCGACTTCGACGCGACCGAGCCGCTTGCCGCGCAGCTCGAAGTCGTCGACCACGATGTCCAGTGCCGGCAGGTTGGCGGGCGAGTTGTCGAGCAGGGACTCCACTGCTTCGACTTCGCTGCGCGGCAGCGACAGCCGCGCCAGCCGTGCATACACGCGCCCCGCCTCGCCGCCCAGCCGACCGGGCGGGGCGTATTCGACATAACCGCTCAGCTGGTCGGCTTCCACCGTGGCACGCCACAGGCCATCGTGTTCGGACAGGCCAGCCACCACGCGCGTGAGCCGCCGCCCGTTGGCCTTGAGGTCTTGCGTGCGCAGCGCGACTTGCGCCGGCAGGTAGGCGCTCTGCGGCCGGGTTTCACCGGCACTGCCGGCAGCCTGCGCAGTGTTGTCCTGCAGGCGGTCGAGCACGCCGCGCCAGGCGTCGAGATCGAGACTGGAAAGCTGCACTGCGGCCGACACCCCGGCCGCCGGCGACGGTGCCGCTTCGCCGATGCCCAGGCCGCCGCGCACCACAGCCGGCGCGTTGCCGGAAAGGTCGCGCAGATAGTGCGCATGCACGACGTTGCCGAGGTCGAAACGCAGCTGGTCTCGCGCGGGGCCTTGCGCTTCGGCCAGCGGCGCGGCGTGCAGCTCGAGCGGCAGCGCCTGCTCGGCCGGCTTGCGCAGCGGCGCCGGCAGGTCGAGCGCCAGGCCCACCAGCGAGCTGCTGAGGTCCACCTGCGGGCGGCCCTGCGGGAAGGCGATGTTCAGCCGGTAGCTGGTCTGCCCGCTCATCTGCGTGGCCAGGCGGGCCAGCGGGCCCAGCTCGGTGGCTCGGCGAAGCCCTTCAGCCGACACCGTGCCCTGGCCCGACAGCCGCACCGCGCCGCCCGGCCGCTGGCCGCCTTCGAACTGCAGGTCACCGCCCAGCACGCGGGCCGCGCCGCCATTGATCGAGAAGCTCTCCTGCGAAAAGTCGATGCGAGCGCGCGCCGCTGCCAGCAGCGGTGTGTCGGAGCGCAGGCGCACGTCGTTGTTGGCCAGTTGCACACGGCCGGACACGGTGGCGTCGCGGCTGCGCGAAAGCGGTATGTCGAGCGCCAGTTGCAGCTCGGTGAGGCCGGTGCCGGTGGCGCTGTCGAGCGCACCGTGCAGCCAGCGCGAGATCGGCGTGCTCTGCACGTAGCGCAGCGCGTCGGCCAGCGGACCGCGCCCCTGCCCGCTGAGCGAGAGCGTCGAGTCGTGCCCGAGGTGCTTGATGCCGCCGTTGACCTTGTAGAGCTCGAAGCCGCCGCTGCCCACGTCGCCCAGGCGTGCGGAGGCGTTGCGGATCTCCATCGCGTGGCGGTCGAAGATGAGCTCGCCCTTGAGCTGCGTGAACACCGGCCAGGCGCCGTGTTCGCCGCCGGGCGCTTCGTCCGGCCGGCCCGGGATGTAGGCGAAGCGGGCATTGTCGATGCGCGCCGCAATGCGGAACTCGCCCGGCAGCGGCGCGGGCATCCGCCCGCCCGGAGTCGTTGGCGACGGCTGGCCGAACGGGAAGTCCGCCAGATCGCCCTTGACCTTGAACTGCACCGCGCTAGCCGTGCCGTCCAGCGCCGCCTGCTGCACATAGCGGCGGGTGGCCTCGGGGATGCCCAACGGCAGGTAGCGCGCCACCGCGGCCGCGCGTGCGTGGGTCAACCGGCCGTTCAAGTCCAGCAGCCCGGGCAGGCGCTGGCCGCGCCCATGGCCGCTGCCGGCCCCCATGCTCCATACGGCGTCGAACTCGCCTTCAGCGTCAGCATTGGCGAACCGCAGGCCGCGCACCTGCAGCTCGACCTGCCGCGCCGCATCGCGCTTCGGCTGGCTCACACGCCAGTTCAACTGGGCGCTGAGCCGGTCGAGCGCCACGACCGGCGCTTCGAACACGCCGGGGAATTCGAGTGCGCCATTGGCCAGCGCCACGCGCGCTTCGCCGCCTTGTTCGGTGGCGGTGAGCTCGACGTCTGCATTGCGCACGCCCGGTCGGCCGATCCAGTGGCCGGGCACCGGCGCGCTGGCCGGCAGATCGGCCGGTGTGACGCTGCCGCCCCATTCAGGTGGCAGCGGCTGCGCGGCCAGGCTCAGGGCTGCAACACGCGCCTGTGCCCGGTAGCGTTGCGGCGCGTCGGGCGAGCCGTCCCAGCGCACGGTCAGCGGCCCGGCCACGCCGCTGGGCTGCAGGGCCTGCAGGTTGCGCCGCAACGGTTCACCCAATGGCACACGGGAGGCTATCTGCGCCAGCACGGCCAGGTCCAGCCGCTGGGCCGAGAGCTCGCCGCCCAGCGTGGCGCCGTCGTCGTCGTGGCGCCAGCGCAGGCTGAAGTCGCCGGCCGGCCACACGACGCCGTCGCCGGTGGTGAAGCTCAGGCCTTTTGCACCCAACGCCGTCGTGCCCTCTTGCCGCTCGCCGCTCAGGCGGCCATCCATGCGCTCGAAACGCAGCGGCTGCAGGTCGGCCCCCAGCGTGGCTTCGACTTCGCGCAGCGCCACGTCGGCAATGGCCGAACGCGGCTCTCCGTTGCGCACCTCGACCCAGGCGCGCAGCGCGCCATGCCCGCTGGTCAACTGGAAGGGCAGGTCCACGTGGCGCTTGAGCGATTGCACGTCGGCCGCCGGAAGTTCGGCATACACGGTGCCGCGCCAGGTGCGCCACTGGCCATGCGAAACGAGGCCGCTGCGATCGACCAAGGGCTGCGTGAAACGGCCGCGCAGCGAGAACCGCTCGCCCCATTCAGCCGGCGGCGTGGCATCGAGCCGCACGTCGTGGTGGCGCCGGCCGAGGCCGGGCCGGTTGCGCACCACCAGGTCCACCTGCTGCAGCTCCATCGGCGGCAGGCCGCGCTTTTCGTCGACCCACAACAGCGAACCGCCGCGGATCACGAACTCGGGCTGGGCGAAGAACCAGTCGGCCACGGCGCTGTCGCCCGTTTCGCCTTGCACCGGAGAGCCGAAGCGCAGGCCCGCCACGTAGAGCCGGCCGTCGGCATCGCGTCGCACTTCGAGCCGCGGCCCTTCGATGTGCAGCTGCTCGAAGTGCGGCCGCCAGTGCAGCATGGAGCGGGCCGACAGCACGGCCACCACACGCGGCAGCCGCAAGGCCTCGCGCGCCCGCGGATCGAGCAGCACCACGTCGCGCAGTTCGATGGTGGGCATCCAGCCGCCGGACTTCACGCTGATGTGGCCCACGCGCACCGGTACTCCAAGCGCCTGCGAAGCGCGCGCCTCGAGCTCGGGTCGCCATGTTTCTATCCGGGGCAAAATCCCCCACTGGAGGATCAGCCACGCCGCGAGAAGCACACTCCACGCGGCAAGAAGCAGACCGAGGGTCCAGCGCAGCACCACCGTCCATCGGCGCGTGCGGCGTTCACAAGGCTCTGCCGGCGCCGTGGCGTCTTGGGATGGGATGGATGGCATGAAACGAATGGGACGCCAGCGGACTGCGGGTTCGGCAACGACCGGCCGCGTGGTTTTTGGCACAGACGCCGCCGGGCTGGCGACCCTAGCATAGACCCGGAGCAGTTCGATGGGTTTCACGCCAACCACCGCATCCGCGGCCTCGGCCGCCACTACGAATCACAACGCAGCAAGCGCGGCACGCGCTGACCATTCTCGCTTCGTGCAGCGTGTACGCCGGCGCTACGCAGGTGAACTTTTGTTGCTGTCGCCGGGCGTGCCGACACGTGAACACATCGACACCCTGATCGATGAACTGCAGCGTCGCGGCCACGCGCTGCCGGCGGCCTTGCGAGTGACACGCCAGCTCGTGCTCGAACGCCTGGCCGTGCTCGACGTGGAGCACAACGCATCGCTCGACGACGTGACGCAGACCATGACGGTGCTCGCCGAGTGCACGCTCGACCACGCGCTCACCCACGCCTTCGCCGAGCAGGACGCGCGTCACGGCGCGCCGCTGTCGCCCACAGGCCAGCGCATCGGCTTCTGGGTGGTGGGCATGGGCAAGCTCGGCGCGCGCGAGCTCAACGTGTCGTCCGACATCGACCTCGTCTACGTCTACGAAGAAGACGGCCAGACCGCGGGCAGCGCCAGCGGCGCCGGGGTGATCAGCGCGCACGAATACTTCAGCCAGGTGGCGCGCAGCCTGTATGCGCTGATCGGCGACGTGACCGAAGACGGCTTCGTGTTCCGCGTGGACCTCGCGCTGCGACCCAACGGCAACTCAGGCCCACCGGTGGTGAGCCTTGCAATGCTGGAGGAGTACTTCCTCGTGCAGGGCCGCGAGTGGGAGCGCTTCGCATGGCTCAAGAGCCGCGTGGTGGCCCCGCGTGCCGAGCTCGAATCCGGCAATGCCATGCAGCTGCGCGACGTGGTGGTGCCCTTCGTGTTCCGCCGCTATCTGGACTACGGCGTCTTCGAGGGCCTGCGCCAGCTGCACGCGAAGATCCGCGACGAAGCGAGCCGCCGCGCCGCCGGCCGGCCCGAACGCGCCAACGACGTGAAGCTTTCGCGCGGCGGCATCCGCGAGATCGAGTTCACCGTGCAACTGCTGCAGGTGGTGCGCGGCGGGCACTTCCCAGAGATCCGCACCCGCCCCACGCTGACGGCGCTGCAGCGCCTCGTCGCCGTGGGTGTGATGAAGCCCGACACCGCCGCCCAGCTGGCCGAGGCCTATGTGTTCCTGCGACGCGTCGAGCACCGCATCCAGTTCCTCGACGACCAGCAGACCCACGTGCTACCCACCGGCGATGGTGACCTCGCGTGGATCGCGCAGTCGATGGGCTTCACGTGCACGGCCGATACCTGCGAGCTGCTCGACAAGCTGTGCACTTACCGCGAGTTCGTCGCCACCGAGTTCGACGCGCTGCTGCACGATGGCCGCGCGCCCGGGCCGGGCCACGGCTGCAAGGGCAAGCTGTGCTCGGGCGTGCCGCTGCAGCTCGACAGCGAAGCCTTCCTCGAACGCCTGCCCGCGCAGCTGGCCGAACGCGTGAAGGCCTTCGCGGCGCGACCGCGCGTGGCCATGCTGCGCGACGAGACGCGCCACCGCCTGGCCAAGCTGATCGGCCGCGCGTCGAGCGCGATCGACGACGTGCACATCCGCGAAGATGCCGTGATGCGGTTCATCGACTGGGTGGAGCCGCTGCTGCGGCGCGAGAGCTACCTCGCGCTGCTGATCGAGCGGCAGGAAGTGCTGACGAGACTGCTGCGCCTGCTGGGCCTGGCACGCTGGCCGATGCGCTACCTGATGCGCCACCCAGGCGTGATCGACGAACTGGCCGACCCACGCCTGATGCACGGCCGCTTCGAGCGCGAGGCCTTCCTGAAAGATCTCGGCGAGCGCCACGGCGCGTGGACGCGCGGCGGCCAGGCCGACGAGGAGTCGCTGCTCGACACCTTGCGCCGCGCCCACCATGCCGAGATGTTCCGCACGCTGGTGCGCGACGTCGAAGGCCAGCTCACCGTCGAGCAGGTGGCCGACGACCTGTCTGCACTGGCCGATGCGACGCTGGACTGCACCATCCGCTGGGCGTGGCAGCACCTGCGCAACCGCCACCGCGAGGTGCCGAACTTCGCCGTCATCGCCTACGGCAAGCTGGGCGGCAAGGAGCTGGGCTACGGCAGCGACCTCGACGTGGTGTTCGTGTTCGACGACGACGACGAGCGCGCGCCCGAGGCGTATGCCGCGTTCGCGCGCAAGCTGATCACCTGGCTCACGCTGCGCACGGCGGCGGGCGAGTTGTTCGAGATCGACACCGCGCTGCGGCCCAACGGCAACTCGGGGCTGCTGGTCACGTCGCTGGCAGCCTTCGAACGCTACCAGCAGCAGCGCGGCAGCAACACCGCATGGACCTGGGAACACCAGGCCATCACGCGGGCACGCTGGTGCGCCGGCGATACGGCCATGGCTGCGCGCATCGAGGCCGTGCGGCGCGCCGTGCTCACCGCCGAGCGCGATCCGCAGGCGCTGCGCGGCGAGATCCAGGCCATGCGCGAGCGCGTGCGGCAGGCACATGCCGTGAAGGAAGGCTGCTTCGACGTGAAGCACAGCGCCGGCGGCATGATGGACGTGGAATTCGCGGTGCAGTACCTGGTGCTCGCGCACAGCGCGCGGTACCCCGAGCTGCAGGACGACGCCGGCAACATCGCGCTGCTGCAGCGCGCCGAAAGCGCCGGCCTGCTGCCCGCCGGCGTGGGTTATGCGGCGGCCGATGCCTACCGCGAGCTGCGCCGCGCACAGCACCGTGCTCGACTCGACGAAGCCGCCACGCAGATCGCCGAAAGCGAGCTCGGAGCGCTGGCAGCGCAACGCGACGCGGTGCTGGCCCTGTGGCGCACGGTGTTCGGCTGAACGACGCCACCGGCACGGTGCAAAGCAGCACCGCTCCCGTGGCTGCACCGGGGCGTTGGGCGCTGCTGTGCCTGTTGCTGGCATTGCCGGCCGTGGCCGTGTGGTGGCAGGGCGCAGGCGGCGCATCGATGCTCGATTGGCAGCCACAAAAGGCTCTGGTTGAGCCGTGGCGCTGGTGGAGTGCGGCCTGGGTGCATCTGAGCCAGCTGCACCTGCTGGCCAACCTGGCCGGCACGGTGCTGGTGCTGGCGCTGGGCTGGGCCGCACAGGTGCCGGCGCGTGCCATGCTGGCCTGGGCGCTGGCGTGGCCGCTCACCCACTTGGCCCTGCTGCTCCAACCCGAACTCACGAGCTACGGCGGGCTGTCTGGCGTGTTGCATGCCGGCGTGGCCGTGGTCGCGGTGCACCTGGCGCGGCACGGCAGTCGCACGCAGCGCGCTCTCGCGCTGGTCATCGGCGTGGTGCTGCTCGGCAAGGTGTTGAGCGAGGCGCCATGGCGGGGGCCGCTGATCCATCCGCAAGGCTGGGACATCGCGGTAGCACCGCTTGCGCATGCGGCTGGTTCCGCGAGCGGTGCGGTGATGGCCTGGCTGCTGTTGGTCACCGCGCGACGACCCATGGGATGACGGCCTTCAGCCAGTGCCGGCCATCCCTTCGAGAGGGGCTGGCCCTGCCTGGGAGCGCCCCGGCGCGGCGGCCCGGATAATCTTCCGCATGGACCAGCTACGAGCCATGCGGGTGTTCGCCCGCGTCATCGACGAAGGCAGTTTCGCGCAGGCCGCCCGCGCCATGGACATGGCGCCCGCCGTGGTGACACGGCTGGTGGCCGAACTCGAAGACCACCTGGGCGCCCGCCTCATCAACCGCACGACGCGCCGCCTCGCGCTCACCGACGTGGGAGAGGCTTATCTGGAGCGCGTGCGCCAGATCCTCACCGAGGTGGACGAAGCCGAGGCACTGGCCGGCGCCTCGACGCGCGAGCCGCGCGGCCACCTGCGGCTGTTGATGCCGCCGGCCTTCGCGGTGCACCAGCTGGCCAAGCATCTGCCGGCGTTCCGTGAGCGCTACCCCAAGGTCACCATCGACCTGGAGGTGCGCGGGCCGGTCGATACGGCCGATGAGGGCGTGGACATCTCCATCATCATCACGCGCGAGCTCGAACGCGGCGACTTCGTGGCTCGCCAGCTGGCCCGCACGGAAGTGGTCACCTGCGCGGCACCCAACTACCTCGACCGCTACGGCCGCCCGAGCCACCCGAACGAGCTGAGTGATCACCAGGCGCTGGTGCCGGTGCTCCCCAACGTGCCGCGCGAGTGGTTGTTCCACAGTGGCGGAAACAGTGCGGTGGTGCAACCGCAGGCGGCGTTGACCACGCATCACATCGACACGCTGTACGCCGCCGCGCTGGCCGGCCTGGGCATCGTGGGGCTACCGTCGTTCATGGTGGAAGACGCGCTGCTCGAGGGCGCGCTCGAGCGCGTGCTGCCGCACTGGTCGCTGGTGGACTACCGCATCTACGCGGCCATGCCCACGCGCAAGCACCTGCCCGCGCGTACACGTGTGTTCATCGACTTCCTGGTGGAAGTATTCGGCGGCCAGGACAGCGACCCGTGGCTGGCAGCTGCGGGGTGCGAGACGACGCCGGTGCGCGTGGTGGCTTGATCCGCAGGAGCGGGCGAGCCGCCGCGCGCTAGAACGTGTAGCCCGCCTGCCGCTCGGTGCCTTCGATGTCTTCGAGCAGCCGCGCCAGCGACCCCAGGCCGTTGTAGCGCGTGCACACGCGGTGCGCGTAGCGCCACACCAGCGGCAGGTCCTTCAGGTAGCCGCTCTTGCCGTCGCGATAGCACAGGCGGCAGAAGATGCCCAGCACCTTGATGTGGCGCTGCAGGCCCATCCATTCGACGTCGCGCCAGAAGTTGCCGAAGTCGGCATCGACCGGCAGGCCGGCCTTGCGGGCACGTTCCCAGTAGCGCGCCCCGTAGTCCAGCTGCACGTCCTCGTCCCACTCGATGTAGGCATCGCGCAGCAGCGAGACGAGGTCGTAGGTGATGGGGCCCCACACGGCGTCCTGGAAGTCGAGGACGCCGGGGTTGGTGCCGCCTTCACCCACCGGCGCGCAGACCATCAGGTTGCGCGAGTGATAGTCGCGATGCACCAGCACCTTGGGTTGCGCAAGGTTGTTGGCGAGGATGAGTTCGAAACCCGCCTGCAACACGTTTTTCTGATCGTCGCTCAACGCGACGTTGCGGTAGCGCGCGATGTACCAGTCCGGCAGCAGCATCAGCTCGCGCAGGAGCAGCTCGCGGTCATAAGGCGGCACCTGCCCTTCGGCGGCAATGCCCTGCAGGCGCGCCAGGGCGCCGGTGGCGTCGAGATAGAGCGCGCGCGTGGTGGGGTCGTGCGGCTGTTGCGGGTCGAGCTGCGACAGGTAGGTCGTGTCGCCCAGGTCGCCCAGCAGCATGAAGCCCTGGGGCTCGTCCCAGGCCAGCACTTCGGGCGCGTTGAGGCCGGCACCACGCAGCAGCTGCGCCACCTTCACGAACGGGCGGCAGTCTTCGTGCGACGGCGGTGCGTCCATCACGATGCACGAATGCGGCTGGCCATCGACACGGAAGTAGCGCCGGAAGCTCGCATCGGCACTGGCCGGGCGCACGCTCGCCACGTCGAGCCCGTAACGGCCGGCCAGCGAAGCGAGCCAGCGTTCGAAGGCTTCGCGCCGGGCCGGGGCGGCCCAATGGATCGTGTCGAGGGTATCGGCGGGCATCGTCATCGCGCGGCCGGGTACGCGCGGGGTGCATGAAATAATCGTTCGATTCTACAAACCGCCCCCGCGGCAGAGCCGCGGCCAAGCGCACTTGCCTGCTCGCTCGCTCCCATTGCCGGCCCTTCGCGTGCCGGCCTTGTTCCACAAGGCCTTGCCATTGGCCGTGGCAACCGCGTTGGCCCACTGGTCGAGCAGCGCAATGGCGCAACAAGTCACGCCGCCGGCACCGCCCGCCAGCGCAGCATCGGCCCCGCGGGACGAGCGAGAACTGCCGGTCGAGTTCGAAGCCGACAAGTTGAGCGGCCGCCCCGACCTGGAAACCGTGCTCGAAGGCAAGGTGAAGATCCAGCGCGGCGGCCTGAAGATCACCGCCGACCGCGTGGAATACGTCGTGCCGCAAGACCTGGCCAAAGCCGCCGGCAACGTGCGCATCTCGAGGGACGGCAACGTCTACAGCGGCCCGGAGCTGCAGCTCAAGCTGCAGCGCTACGAAGGCTACTTCCAGAACCCCAGCTACTACTTCGCGGCCACGCAAGCGGGCGGCGAGGCCCAGCGCATCGACTTCCTCGACAACCAGCGGTCGGTGGCCTACGGCGCCAGCTACACCAGCTGCCCGGCGGACGACGACGGCACCCCCGCCTGGGTGCTGACCACCGGCCGCGTGAAGCTCGACCTCGAAGCCAACGAAGGCGTCGCCGAAAACGCGGTGATCCGCTTCTACGGCGTGCCCATCCTCGGCGCTCCGGTGCTGAGCTTTCCGCTCACCGAAGAGCGCAAGTCCGGCTGGCTGCCGCCCATCATGAGCATCGACAGCAAGAGCGGGCTCGAGTTCGGCGTGCCGTACTACTGGAACATCGCGCCCAACCGCGACGCCACGCTGACGCCGGTGGTCTTCAGCCGCCGCGGTGCTGGGCTGGACAGCGAGTTCCGTTATCTGCAGCCGCGCTGGAAGGGCCAGCTCGACCTGAGCCTGCTGCCCGACGACCGCGTGACCGGGCGCAACCGCTGGGCGGGCCTGTCGAAGCAGAGCGGCGAGTTGCCCAATGACGCGCACTACGCCTGGGAATGGCGGCGAGTCTCCGACGACGACTACTGGAAGGACTTTTCAGGCCGCCTGCCCAGTTCGCTGCCGCGCCTGCTCGGCTCGGATGCGCAGGCGCAACGCCACTGGCACCACGACTTCGGCGACACCACGGCCTACGTGGCGGTCAAGCACTGGCAGGTGCTGCAGGACACCGACCCGGACAGCCTGATCGACCCACCCTACCAGCGCGAGCCGCAGATCGGCCTGCGCCAGCGCGGCGAAGCCAGCGGCTGGCAGTGGAACTGGCAGACGGAATTCAACCGCTTCACGCACGAAGACCCGACACGCCAGCGCGGCGACCGCATGCACCTGCTGGCATCGGTGGCCCGCCCGCTTGGCGAGCGGGGCTGGACGCTGACGCCCAAGCTCAGCCTCAACGCGGCCAGCTACCAGGTGGAACAGCCGCTGAGGCTGAGCGCCACCGACACCGAAGGGCGCAGGCAGGCATCGCGCGTGATTCCCACGGCCAGCCTGGACAGCGGCTGGGTGTTCGAGCGACCGGCACGCCTGTTCGACCGTGACGTGACGCAGACGCTGGAGCCGC
Organism: uncultured Rivibacter sp.; assembly: GCA_946480925.1. The sequence continues at coordinate 75,958 of CAMLLU010000007.1, read as the reverse complement.
GGCTGCTGTACGTCAACACGCCGTTCCGGCGGCAGGACTACCTGCCCAACTTCGACAGCGCCGCCAACGACTTCAACGTCACCAGCGTCTACAGCGAAAACGCCTTTTCCGGCGTTGACCGCGTTTCCGACGCGCACCAGCTCACCGCCGGGATCACCACCCGCTTCCTCGACGCCGCCACCGGCGCCGAAACACTACGGCTGGGCATCGTGCAGCGTTACCTGTTCCGCGACCAGCGCGTCACCCCAGGCGATGGCGAGCCGTTCACGCGGCGCTTTTCCGACGTGCTGCTGCTGGGCTCGACCTCGCTGGTGCCGAACTGGAACTTCGACGCCACGGTGCAATACAGCCCCGAGATCGACCGCGCCGTGCGCTCGATCATCAGTGCGCGCTATTCGCCGGGCCCGTTCCGCACGGTCAGCGCCACCTACCGCTTCGCGCGTGACCTGAGCGAACAGGTCGAACTCGGGTGGCAGTGGCCGATCTATGGGCCAGGGCCTTCGTCGCGTCCGCCGCTGCGCTCGCCGCCGCCCGGTGGCGACGAGGCCCCCACGCTGCTGTCGCGTGCGGCTGCCAGTGGTAACAGCTGCCAGGGAACCTGGTACAGCGTCGGCCGGATCAACTACAGCATGAAAGACAGCCGCATCACCGACTCGCTGGTGGGCTTTGAATACGACGCCGGCTGCTGGATCGGCCGCATCGTCGCCTCGCGCCTGTCCACCGGCCGGGCCGAGGCCACCACGCGGCTGTTGTTCCAGCTCGAACTGGTGGGCTTGTCGCGGCTGAACCTCGGTTCCAACCCGCTGCAGGTGTTGAAGGACAATATTCCCGGCTACCAGCTGTTGCGCGACGACGCCCGATAGCCCGCGCCGCAGCCACTCCGCTCCCCATGATCGACACCATCGCCTCCGTTTTCCGTCGCTTCCGCTTCGCACGTCACCTGTTGCTGGCCGGCCTGGTGACCACCAGCGTGGCGCCGTCGCTTGCGCAGCAGCAAGGCAGCGGTTCGCCGCGTACGGCCGACTACATCGTCGCGATCGTGAACCGCGAGCTGGTCACCAACGCCGAGGTGCAGCAGCGGCTCACGCGCATCCAGCAGGAGGCTTCGCGTGCCGGCCAGCGCCTGCCACCGCGCGACGAGCTGCGACGCCAGGTGGTCGATGCGCTGATCGACGAACGAGCGCAGCTCACCTACGCGCGCGAAAACGGCGTGCGGGTGGACGAAGCCGATCTCGACCGCGCCGTCGCCAGCGTGGCCGCCAACAACAAGGTCAGTTTGTCCGAGCTGGCCGAACGGCTGCGCAAGGACGGTATGGACCTCACGCGCTTTCGCCAGACCTTGCGCGACCAGATGATGCTCGAGCGCATCCGCGAACGCGAGGTTCAGGGGCGCATCAAGGCCAGCGACGCCGAGATCGACGCCTGGCTCGACAAGCAGCGCACAGCCGCGGCCACCGCCGCCGAATACAACATCGCACAGATCCTGATCGCGCTGCCCGAGGGTGCCGGTATCACCCAGACCACGCAGGCCAAGGAAAAGGCCGAACAGGCGCTCAAGCGGGCGCAGGACGGCGAGGCGTTCGAGTCGCTGGTGCGCGAGCTGTCGAACGGCTCGAAGGAACAAGGCGGCCAGCTCGGCATGCGCCCGGCCGATCGTTTGCCGGACCTCTTCGTCGACGCCGTGCGCTCGCTCAACGCAGGCGACGTCGTGCCGCAGGTGCTGCGCTCCGGGGCGGGCTTTCACGTGCTCAAGTTGGTTGAAAAGCGCGCCAACGACGGCCTGACCATCGTGCAGACCCGCACCAGGCACATCCTGCTGCGACCGTCTCCCCAGCTCAGCCAGCAGGCCGCCATCGCACGATTGGCCGAGTTCAAGAGGCAGATCATCGAAGGCGGAGCCAGCTTCCCCCAATTGGCACGGGAGAATTCCGACGATGGCAGCGCCGCGCAGGGCGGCGACCTGGGCTGGGTGTCGCCGGGGCAGTTCGTGCCGGAATACGAAGAGGTCATGAACCGGCTGCAGCCGGGGCAGATCGCCGACCCAGTGGTGTCGCGCTATGGCGTGCACCTGATCCAGTTGATGGACCGCCGCTCGGTCACGCTCGACGCCAAGCAGCAGCGCGAAGTCGCGCGCAATGCGATCCGCGAGCAGAAGTCCGAGGACGCCTACAACGAGTGGGCGCGGGACATCCGTGCGCGCGCCTACGTCGAGATGCGGGAGCCGCCGCAGTGACCATGCAGCCGGCGAAGCCAGCGCCGGGCGGGCTCACATGAAACACCAGGCACGCAAGCGGTTCGGCCAGCACTTCCTGGCCGACAGTGCGGTGATCGACGCCATCGTGCGCGCCATCGACCCGCGGCTCGGCGAGGTGCTGGTCGAGATCGGACCGGGCCTCGGCGCGATGACCGACCCGGTGGTCGCGCTTGCCGGCCGGCTCACGGTGGTGGAGCTCGACCGCGACCTCGCCGCGCGACTGCGCAAACGCACCGAGCTGAACGTCGTCGAGGCAGACGTGCTGACCGTGGACTTCGGCCTGCTTGCGCAACATGCCGGCCAGAAGCTGCGCGTGGTGGGCAACCTGCCGTACAACATCTCCACGCCCATCCTGTTCCATCTGCTCAAGTACGTGGACCATGTACTCGACCAGCACTTCATGCTGCAGAAGGAAGTGGTGGACCGCATGGCCGCGGCGCCCGGCAACAAGGACTATGGGCGGCTGTCGGTGATGCTGCAGTGGCGTTACGACATCGAGTCGCTGCTGGACGTGCCGCCCGAAGCCTTCGACCCACCGCCGAAGGTGGATTCCGCGGTCGTGCGCCTGCTGCCGTTGCCGACACCCGCTGCGATCAACCCAGCGCTGCTCGGCGAGCTGGTGACCAGCGCGTTTTCGCAGCGGCGCAAGCTGCTGCGGCACAGCCTTGGCCGCTGGCTCGAGGCGCGGGGTTACGGCGGCAGCTTCGACCTGCAGCGCCGCGCCGAAGAGGTACCGGTGTCCGAGTTCATTGCGTTGGCCACGGAGTTGGCCGGCGTCGCAAAACCAGCCTGAAAAGCAAAACGGGCGACCTGCTGGTCGCCCGTTTTGTGCGGCATGAACTGCTTCAGTGATACACCGCCGTCAAGCGGCTGCCAGCCACATCGCGGTGTCGAACGCGCTGCTCATGAGTGGCATGTTGGCGCCGAAGCTCGGAGCCTGCGGCTTGGCGTTTTTCGAAGCTTTTGCGGGGGGGGCCGCTTCTTCGTTCTGGGCCGTTTCCATCGCCCGTTCCCACTGGCCATTGTCCTGGGAACGGGCTACTGAAAAGAATAAAAACACCTGAAGGGTATGCGCCTCTCCGCCCAGAAGTCAGCCGCGTCGCGGAACACGTCGAGCAATTGCTCGCGTGCTTCGCGGTCGAACTTGGCGTTGTCGGGCAACTGCTCCAGCACGACGACGAAGCCCGGCTGGCTGCCGGCCTTGTTGACCAGATCGGTCATGCAGTCGTAAAGCGCGTCGAGGTTCTTGCCGAAGTGCTGCGGGAACAAGAAGGCCTCGGCGATCGACTCCATCACCTCCTGCTTGGACTGGGCATTGCCCAGATTGGCATAGAGGAAGTGTTGGCCGGTGTCCTGGGCGGCCTGGGCCAAGTCTTCCACGCGGAAAGCGCGGATCGCCTGGACGATGTTCGGACGGACTGTCTGCAACAGCATGATGGTCACGATCCTCCTGGTTCAAAAAAGCTCCGACCACTCAGGGCGCGATGCGGAGGAAACTCGCGTAGTGGTCCTGGGTGTAGTAACAGGCTTCAGGGGTTCGGGGTTGCTCCCCGCCGCAGACGATGCGCCTAGCCCCCCGATTCTTGGCCCCCGGCGTCTTGACCGTGTACTCACGGTAGTAGCCGCGAGGGTGCCGGGGCAGCAAGCGCTCACGGTTGCCGAACACGCCGCCGTCCTTTGCGTAGGGGAAAGGGCCGCCAGCAGAGATCAGCCGGTGTGTCGCCTGTGCTTCGGGGGGCAGGGTCTGCAGCGAAACCGTCGCGTCAGTGGCTTTGGCCGCCTCTTTGGCCGAGACGCCTGCCGGCGCCAGTGCCAAGCTTCCCGCCAGGGCGATGAGTCCTCCGAATGACCGGAGCGACTGCCACGACGGTGGCCGACCAAAGAACAGCACGGGGTTTTCCCTGAATCCTGAAGCCCGACATGGTATCGAAATGGGGCAGCAAGCTCAAGGGTTTGCCACAATTTGCGGCAACCTCGTCGGGCTTTTCGGCAAAAGTAAGCGTGCGCACACCTCCTTGCCGATGAAGCATTGGCGGCGACTCTGCGCGCGCTTCATGGCGAGGTAGTCATCTTGTAAAGCAAAACGGGCGGGCTGCCGTGGCAACCCGCCCGTTCTTGGACACAGACCGTGTCTGTTACGTCTTCGTGTCAGCGCGCCGCGTTGGCATCGGCCACCGTCAGGGCCGTCATGTTGACGATACGGCGCACCGTGGCCGACGGGGTGAGGATGTGCACCGGCTTGGCGGCCCCCAGCAGCACCGGCCCGATGGCGATGCCGCCGCCGGCTGCCTGCTTCAGCAGGTTGTAGCTAATGTTGGCGGCGTCGATGTTGGGCAGCACCAGCAGGTTCGCTTCGCCGGAGAGCGTGGTGGTAGGCAGCAGCTCGTGGCGGTAGCTGGCATCGAGCGCGGCATCGCCGTGCATTTCGCCGTCCACTTCGAGCCAGGGCGCCTGGCGTTGCACCAGCACCAGCGCCTCGCGCATCTTCATGGCCGATGGCTGGTTGCTGGAGCCGAAGTTCGAATGTGACAGCAGCGCCGCCTTCGGGCGCAGGCCAAAGCGCTTCATTTCCTCGGCCGCCATCACCGTGATCTCGGCGATCTGCTCGGCGGTGGGGTCGTAGTTGACGTGGGTGTCCACCAGCATGACCTGGCGGCCGGGCAGGATCAGCCCGTTCATGCAGGCGTAGGTGTTGACGCCCGGGCGACGGCCGATGACCTGGTCGACGTATTGCAGGTGCATCGAGGTCGTGCCCCAGGTGCCGCACAGCATGCCGTCGACCTCGCCCTTGTGCAGCAGCATCGCGCCGATCAGCGTGAGGCGGCGGCGCATCTCGATCTTCGCGAGCTGGGCGGTGACGCCCTTGCGGGCCGTCATGCGGTGGTAGGTCTGCCAGTAGTCGCGGTAACGCTCGTCGTACTCGGTGTTGACGACGTCGTAGTCGCGCCCGGCCTGCAGGCGCAGGCCGAACCGCTCGCAGCGCTGGGCAATGACCTCCGGACGCCCGATCAACGTCGGACGCGCCAGGCTCTCGTCAACCACCACCTGCACGGCGCGCAGCACGCGCTCTTCTTCACCTTCGCAATAGACCACGCGCTTGTTGGCGGCACGCTTGGCCACCGCGAAGATGGGCTTCATCGTCGTGCCGGAGGCATAGACGAAGGTCTGCAGCTTCTCGCGATAGGCGTCGAGGTCCGCGATGGGGCGCAGTGCCACGCCGGAATCGGCCGCGGCCTTGGCCACCGCAGGCGCGATCTTGATCATCAGCCGCGGATCGAAGGGCTTGGGGATCAGGTACTCGGGTCCGAAGCTCAGGTTGGCGCCGGCGTAGGCCGCAGCCACCACCTCGCTCTGCTCGGCCTGCGCCAGCTCCGCGATGGCGTACACCGCGGCAATCTCCATCTCGTCGGTGATGGTCGTGGCGCCGGAGTCCAGCGCACCGCGGAAGATGTAAGGGAAACACAGGACGTTGTTGACCTGGTTCGGGTAGTCGGTGCGGCCGGTGGCCATGATGGCGTCATCGCGCACCGTCTGCACTTCTTCCGGCGTGATCTCCGGGTTCGGGTTGGCCAAGGCGAGGATCAGCGGGCTCTTCGCCATCTTGGCGACCATGTCCTTCTTGAGCACGCCGGCGGCCGACAGGCCCAGGAAGATGTCGGCACCGTCGATCACCTCGGCCAGCGTGCGCATGGACGTTTCCTGCGCGAACAATGCCTTGTCCGGGTCCATCAGCTCGGTGCGGCCCTTGTAGACGACGCCGGCCAGGTCGGTGGCCCAGATGTTCTCGCGCGGCAGGCCGAGCTTGACCAAGAGGTTCAGGCACGCAAGTGCCGCCGCGCCCGCGCCGGAGGTGACGAGCTTGACCTTCTTCAGGTCCTTGCCCACCACCTTGAGGCCGTTGATGATGGCCGAGCCCACGACGATGGCGGTGCCGTGCTGGTCGTCGTGGAAGACCGGGATCTTCATGCGCTCGCGCAGCTTGCGCTCGACGTAGAAGCAGTCCGGCGCCTTGATGTCTTCGAGGTTGATGCCGCCGAAGGTGGGCTCGAGCGCGGCGATGATGTCCACCAGCTTGTCGAGGTTGTCCTTCTCGTTGATCTCGATGTCGAACACGTCGATGCCGGCGAACTTCTTGAACAGCACGCCCTTGCCTTCCATCACCGGCTTGCTGGCCAGCGGGCCGATGTCGCCCAGGCCCAGCACCGCGGTGCCGTTGGTCACCACCGCGACGAGGTTGCCGCGCGAGGTGTAGCGGAAGGCGTTGGCCGGGTCGGCCACGATCTCTTCACAGGCGGCCGCGACGCCGGGGGAATAAGCCAGCGCGAGGTCGCGCTGGTTGATGAGCTGCTTGGTCGGCGCGATGGCCACCTTGCCCGGGGTCGGGAACTCGTGATATTCGAGGGCTGCGCGGCGCAACTCGGCGCGTTTCTCTTCAGGGGTGGGCATCGCTATGTCTCGTCTCGGTTGTTGTTCGCCGCGCTTTACTGGCTCCGGCGAGAGCCGCCCCGCGCCAAGCGGGAGGACCATTGTAGGAAGGCACTTGCTCGCCAGGACAGCTCGTTGACAGCCGTTTCGGCATCACGCCATGCCGGGCCTGCACTCCCGGTCAGCGTGCCCCCGTTGCGGGCCGCACCGCAGTGTTTCGCAGGCAGCCGAAGCCAGCCATGCGCGAAATTGCGTATCTGTTTTGTCTGGCGGTCCGCAATACTGGCTGCCGGCGTGCAGCACGCCGTCGAGCATGGCCTTGTCTACCGAGCCTTTGTTGCCCTCTTCGCCGCCGGCCGACGCTGCCGAAGTTGCCCAGCCGCGGCCGGCCGTGCGCTGGCGCCGCTGGCGGCGGTCCTGGCCGTGGGTGCTGCTGGTGGCGCTGCTATTGGTGGCGCAGGTGCTGCTGCTGGGGCTCACCGCCAACTACGAACAGACCCGCGCGCAGGAAGAGGTGGAACTCGCCGCCGCCAGCTCTGCGGCCGACGTGCGGCAGGCGCTCGCCGGCGATCTGCAGAGCCTGCAGGCCCTGTTGTGGAACGACCCGTCGCTGCCGCAATGGCGCGAAGACGCCGCCACGCTGCTGCGCAACCGCCGCGAGCTGATGCGCCTGGAGCGGCGTGACGCGCGCTTCTTGATCCAGGAAGCGGTCGAGTCGCCGTACCGCCCGCCACTGTTTTCGATGATCTCGCGCGACGATCTCGACCTCGAGGCCGAAGTGGCGTGCGCCGCCGCGCGGCGCCTGGCGGGGCCGGCGTTTTCGCGCAGTTATTTCGTGCCGCTGCAAGGCGGCCTGGGCATGGAGGTCACCGACGTGTGCCTGCCCGTGCTGAGCGGCGGCGTGCCCAGCGGCGCCATGGTGGCGACCATCTCGCTGGGCGTGGCGCTGGAGCAGATGATCAACCCCGAGGCCACGCGCACCCACGAGATCTCGTTCGTCGAAGGCGACGGCACGCGACTGGCGCGTGCCGGCCTGCCGCGCGGCGCCGGTGTCTACGTGGCCGAGCGGCTGGTGGACCTGCCCGGCCTCACGCTCGCGCTGCGCGCCGACAGCGCCACCGGCGGCCCGCGCCTCATTCCCAACCTGGCCACCGCGCTGGTGCTGGGCCTGTCGCTGGCGCTGTCGGGCCTCGTGTGGCTGCTGGTGCGCGACGTGCGCAAGCGGGCCGCGGCCGAGCGCCGGCTCGCCGAGGCGCTGGCGATGCGCCGCGCGATGGAAGATTCGCTCGTCACGGGCCTGCGCGCGCGCGACCTGCAGGGCCGCATCACCTACGTGAACCCGGCGTTCTGCGAGATGGTGGGCTTTACGGCCCGGGAGCTCCTGGGCAGCACCACGCCGCCCTACTGGCCGCCCGAGATGGTGGATGAATACACACGCCGCCAGCGTGTGCGCCTGGCCGGCAACGCACCGCCGCGCGAAGGTTTCGAGACCACGTTCATGCACCGCAGCGGCGAGCGCTTTCCGGTGATGATCTACGAGGCCCCCCTGGTCGACCTGGACGGCCGGCAGACTGGCTGGATGAGCGCCGCACTCGACATCCGCGCGCAGCGCCGCGCCGAAGAGCTCTCGCGCCAGCAGCAGGAAAAGCTGCAGGCCACCGCGCGCCTGGCCACCGTGGGCGAGATGGCCTCGCTGCTCAGCCACGAGCTGAACCAGCCGCTGGCGGCCATTGCCAGCTATGCCACCGGCACGCTGAACCTGATCCCCAAGAACCCGCAGGACGAAACGCTCGCGCTGATCCGGCAGGCTACCGGCCGCATCGCCGAACAAGCCGAGCGGGCCGGCCGCGTGATCAAGAGCGTGCACAACTTCGTGCGCCGGCGCGAGCAGCTGCGCGAATCGCTGCGTGCCGACCATTTGATCGACGCGGTGCTGCCGCTGGTGCGGCTGCAGGCCCGCAAGAGCGGCACGCGCATCGAGCTCGACCTGCCGCAGCCCGTGCCGCGGGTGACCTGCGACCGCACGATGGTCGAGCAGGTGCTGCTGAACCTCACGCGCAACGCCATCCAGGCGATGGAGATCGCCACGCCGCTCGAGCACCGCACGCTGACGCTGCAGGTGCGCGCGGTCACGGCCTCCGGCCATGAATCACGCTGGGTCAGCATCGCGGTGCGCGACCGCGGACCGGGCATTCCGCAGGAAGTGGCCGAGCGCCTGTTCACGCCGTTCTTCACCACCAAGTCCGAAGGCATGGGCCTGGGCCTGAGCCTGTGCCGCACGGTGATCGAACAGCACGGCGGCGCGCTGGTGTTCGAGAGCCTCACCGCGGTCGACGGCAGCGTCACGGGCACCGAGTTTCGGTTTACGCTACCGGCGGCCATGTCATCGCCCGCCGACGAAGCGGCATCCGCCAGCACGGCGAGCACGGTGGCCGAAGCTCCGCCACCACCCTAGGATGAGATGAGCACTCCCGCGTCCCTTGGCCTGCCCATGGTCTACCTCGTCGACGACGAGGACGTCGTGCGCGACGCGCTGGCCTGGCTGCTGCGCTCGCGCCGCCTGCTGTCCGAAGGCTACGCATCGGCCGAAGCTTTCGAAACCATGCTCGACTCGCGCAGCAGCGGCCCTCCCGGTGCGCGCGTGTTCAAGCCGGCTTCGCCGTGCTGCCTGTTGCTGGACGTACGCATGCCGGGCATGAGCGGCATCCAGTTCTTCGAGCGGCTCGTCGAGCGCCAGCTGATCGACTTGATGCCGGTGATCTTCCTCACCGGCCATGGCGACGTGCCCACCGCGGTAGCAGCGGTCAAGCGCGGCGCGTTCGACTTCTTCGAAAAGCCTTTTTCGGACAACGCTCTGGTCGACCGCGTGGAGCAGGCGCTCGCCCGCAGCGCCGAGGTGCTGCTGATGCACCGCGAGCAGGAGGCCGTGCGCCAGCGCCTTTCCGAGCTCACCGACCGCGAGCGCGACGTGATGCGGCTGGTCATCGAAGGCCGGCCCAACAAGCTGATCGCCGACGAGCTGAACATCAGCGTGCGCACGGTCGAAGTGCACCGCGCCCGCGTGTTCGAGAAGATGGACGTGCGCTCGGCGGTGGAGCTGGCGAACCTGCTGCGAGGGTTGAGCTAGCCAAGTCCGAGGAGGAACGCCCTATCATCCGCCGCGCCTACTTTGGAGAGGAGGGCGGCAATGATCGGACGCATCGTTTCAGGAGTTCTCGTCGCGCTGGCGGCACTGCTGGTGCTCACCAGCTGCGGCACCATCGAGAGCGGCAACGTCGGCGTGCGCACCACGCTGGGCAAGGTGGACACGCAGGAGCTCGAGCCGGGCTTGTTCTTCCGGCTGCCCGGCATCTCGCGCGTGCAGCAGTTCTCGGCGAAGGAAATCGCCATCGACCTGAACGACCTCACGCCCAAGGCGCGCGACAACCTCTCGCTGCGCGACCTCGACCTCACCGTCTACTACAGCGCCAGCGCCAGCAGCATCGCCGACCTGTACGTGAAGTACGCCTCGCAGCACGTCCATGACGAAGCCACCGGCGTGCTGCTGCCCGCCTACGGGCTGGTGCAGCGGCTGGCGCGCAACATCGTCTACGAGGAAACCTCGCACGTGGACAGCCTCGTGATGCACACCAGGCGCGACGAGATCGCGGTGGCCGTGCGCAAGGCCCTGCAGGCCGAGCTCGACACCAACGACAAGGGCGTGTTCAACATCTCGCGCGTGGTGATCCGCGCGCTCACCACCGACCCGGCCATCGAAAAGGCCATCCAGGACTCGGTGGCCGCGCAGAAGCAGCTCGAGACCACCAAGCAGCGCATCCAGATCGCCGAGGCCGAGGCTCAGGTCGAGATCAAGAAGGCCGAGGGCATCGCCAAGGCCAACCAGATCATCAACCAGAGCCTCACGCGCGAATACCTGCAGCACGAAGCCAACCTCGCGCTGCAGAAGTTCGCCGAAAAGGGCAGCTCGCACACGGTGGTGATCCCGGCGAACATGCAGAGCGCGCCGCTCATCAACATCGGCGCGGGCGGCGGCAAATGAGCGAAGCGCGCGCGGCGCTACTGCTGCTGCAGCGCCGTGCCCCAGAAGCTGCGGCTCACGCCGAAGCCGAAGGCGGTGTTGCTGCGCTGCCTGACCAGCGGGCTGTCTTCGAAGGTGGCGCCGTGCAGGCTGTCACCGCGCACGAAGCCGAACACGTTCCACGGGCCGAAGCCGCGCGAGACCGACAACGTGGCCTGCAAGCCCGCGTAGCCGCCGTGCGCGGCGTAGGCCGGCCGGTTGGTACGCGCGAACTCCGGCGCCACTTCGTAGAAGTAGGCATGCCAGCGCCGTGAACCCCACAGCGGCCCGCCCGAGAGGCCGACGCGCCAGCCTTCCAGCCCCGGCAGCGAGCGTGTGCGCCAATGCAGCCGCGGGCCGAACTGCCAGCCTCGCATATGCAGGCCGTCGCGGTCGACGTTCATCGCGGCGCGCAGCGGCAGGCGCAGGCTGAGCTCGCTGTCCCCGGCTTCGCTGCGCCACAGCCATGCATTGAGCGACGGGCCGAACTCCACCGTGGGGTCGAGGTCCGGCATGCCGGAGCGGGCGCGGTTGCCTTCGCTGCGCACCGGCAGGCTGCCGGCAAGGCTCAGGTCCAGCTCGAAACGGCTGCCTTCGAACAGCTCGGCGCGAATGCCTTCGCGCGTGGCCTGCACGCGCGGGCCGCGGTAGTAGAAGGCCGGGAACGGCAGCACGCGGTTGCGGCTTTCGTCGGAGCCTCGGTAGTCGGGCAGGCGCATGGCCACCACGCCAAGACCCAGCGACCACACGGCCTTGCCGCTGCCACCGCGTTCGTCGGCAAGGGTGTCTGCATCCTGGGCGCCGGCGGGTGCGGCGGCCAGCAGGCTGCAGGCCAACAGGAGGGCGGCTGGGCGGCAGGTGTGGTGCATGTGGGGCGGCGGTGAAACGAGGGCGCGCCATGGTAGCCGCAGGGCCGTGCCGCCGTGGGCGAAAACGCCCGCGCCACAATGGCAGGCATGAATGCTGTTGCCCCTCTCGGGGAATTTGAACTGATCGAGCGCTACTTCCGCCGCCCCACGCCGAATGCGGCACTGGGCCCGGGTGACGACTGCGCATTGCTCGCACCGCGCCCCGGCATGCAGCTCGCGATCTCGAGCGACATGCTGGTCGAAGGGCGCCACTTCCTGTCCACCGTGGCGCCTGAGCGCCTGGGACACAAGGCGCTGGCGGTGAACCTGAGCGATCTCGCGGCCTGCGGTGCACGGCCGGTGGCCTACACGCTGGCCTTGTCGATGCCGCGCGCGGATGCCGCCTGGCTCGAAGGCTTTTCACGAGGACTGCACGCACTGGCCGATGCGCACGGCTGTGAGCTGGTGGGCGGCGACACCACCGCCGGCCCCTTGAACATCTGCATCACCGTGTTCGGCGAGACACCGGCCGGTGGTGCGCTGCTGCGCAGCGGTGCGCAGCCGGGCGACGAGGTGTGGGTGAGCTACCCGAACGACGGCGGCGTAGGCGATGCGCGGCTGGCACTCGAGGTGTTCCGCGGCCGCGTGACCCTCGACGGCGAGGCCTTCGACAAGGTGCGTCGTGCGATGGAGCTGCCGCAGCCGCGCGTGGCGCTGGGCCTTGCGCTGCGCGGCGTGGCCAGCGCTGCGATCGACGTGTCCGACGGGCTGCTGGGCGACCTGTCGCACCTGCTGCGGCGCTCGAACGTGGGGGCGGTGATCGATGTCGATGCCGTGCCCCACAGCGCCGTGCTGGCAGCGCAGCCGCTGGAGCTGCAGCGCGAGTGCACGCTGGCCGGCGGCGACGACTACGAGCTCGTGTTCACCGCACCCGCCGCGGCGCACCAGCAGGTGCTCGACGCTGGCCAGCAGGCCGGCACCGGCGTGGCCTGCATCGGCCGCATCGACGCGCGGCGCGACCTGCAGCTGGTGAGCCGCCGGGGCCAGCCGGTCGACAACGTGTGGAGCTCGTTCGACCACTTCAGAGCATGAAGGGCAGGACGTGAGGCATCCAGTGTCAACCTGTACCTCCCGGGCCGCCGCGCCGGGCCGCTCCCAGGCAAGGCCCGCCCCCCTCCCGCAGGGGTGGCCGCTGTATTCAGCGGACGGGGTGTCGCCATGACCTCCGCCGTACCTGCCGCGCCGGTCTACCGGCCTACCGTCCGATTCCTGCTGTCGCACCCGGCCCATCTCCTGGCATTGGGTTTCGGCAGTGGCCTGAGCCCCAAGGCGCCGGGCACCGTGGGCACGCTGTGGGCCTGGCTGAGCTTCGTGGTGCTCGACGTGATGCTGAGTGACCTGCAATGGGCCGTGCTGCTGGCCGCGAGCCTGCCGCTGGGCTGGTGGGCCTGCACGCGCACCGCGCAGCACATGGCGGTGGCCGACCCCGGCTCGATCGTGTGGGACGAGATCCTCGCGTTCTGGGCCATGCTGCTGCTGGTCACGCCCTCGGGCGCGCAGCTCGATGCCGGCTGGGGCGTGGTGCGGCACCAGATGCTGCTGCCGCAAGCCGCGGCCTTCGTGCTGTTCCGCTTCTTCGATGCTGCCAAGCCCGGCCCGGTGGCCTGGGCCGACCGCCTGTTCAAGCGCTCGCGCCACCCCGGCATCGGCTGGGGCCAGGGCTTCGGCATCCTGTTCGACGACCTGATCGCCGCGCTGTGTGCGTTGCTGGTGATGGCCCTGTGGCAACGACTCTTTTGAGGACCTCGAGCGCCTTGAGAGGCTCGAGAGACGAGGAGACATGAAATGCTGGATGGCATGAGCCCCCTCGAAGCCGGAGTGCTGTCGCTGGCCGACGCACTGCGCCAACGCGGCTGGATGCTTGCCGCGGCCGAAAGCTGCACCGGCGGGTTGATCGCTGCAGCCTGCACCAGCGTGAGCGGCTCGAGCGATTGGTTCGAGCGTGGCTTCGTGACCTACAGCAATGCAGCCAAGACCGAGCTGCTTGGCGTGCCGGCGGCGCTGATCGAGGCCCATGGCGCGGTGAGCCGGGAGGTGGCCGTGGCCATGGCCGAAGGCGCACTGGCCCATTCGCGCGCCGATCTCGCGGTGGCCGTGACCGGCATCGCCGGCCCCACCGGCGGCACGCCCGACAAGCCGGTGGGCACCGTGTGGCTGGCCACGGCCGTGAAGGGCCGCGCTGCCGAAGCCGCGCGGCTGCAATTGCACGGCGACCGCGCGGCGGTGCGCAGGCAGACGGTGGAAGAAGCCCTGGACCGCCTGCTCGACCTCGCGCGACAGCCTGCCTGAGCCACATGCGCGCCACATGACCATCCTGATCGCCGCCGACTTCGACGACCACGAGCGGGCCGCATGGCACGCCGCGCTGCATGCGGCATTGCCCGGCGAGCGCTTCATCACCGACGCGGCGGACGGCCCCGCGCACGCCATCGACATCGCCATCGTGGCCAACCCGCCGGTGGGCGCGTTGCGCGGGCTGCCGGGCCTGAAGTTGATTCAATCGCTGTGGGCCGGCGTCGACAGGCTGCTGGCCGACGACAGCGTGCCGCAGGGCGTGCCGATCGCCCGCATGGTGGACCCGGCGATGAACGCCGCGATGGCCGAGACCGCGCTGTGGGCCGTGCTGTCGCTGCACCGCGGCTTCTTCCGCTATGCGGCCTTGCAGCGCGAGGCACGCTGGTCGCCGCATGGGCAGCAGCTCGCCAGCGAAGTGACGGTGGCGGTGCTCGGCCTCGGCGAGATGGGCCGCACGGCAGCACGGCGGCTGGTCGCGCAAGGCTACCGCGTGCTGGGCTGGAGCACGCGTGCCGCACAGATCGACGGCGTGAAGACCCATGCCGGTGACGATGCGCTCGACACCGTGCTGGCCGAAGCCGACATCGTGGTCAACCTGCTGCCGCTCACGGCGCGCACGCGCGACCTGTTCAGCGCGCCGACCTTCTCGCGCATGAAACGCGGGGCTTCGCTGGTGAACCTGGCGCGCGGCGCGCATGTGGTGGAGGTCGACCTGCTGGCCGCGCTGGATGCCGGGCAGCTGCAACATGCCGTGCTCGACGTGTTCCGCACCGAGCCGCTGCCGCCGGAGCACCCGCTGTGGCGCCACCCGCGCGTGACCGTGCTGCCGCACGCCGCCGCGCAGACCGACCCTCGCAGCGCCGCAGCCGTCGCGGCCGCCAACGTGCTGGCCGCGCGCACCGGCCAACTGGTGATGCACCTGTTGGACCGCCACCGCGGCTACTGATCGCTCCGCCTCGCCGAGGCGCGAGGCGCATGTGTCAGGCGCTTTGCATTTCATTGCATTGGGCTCACGCTTCTTCAGCCCGGCTTGACGCGGCATGGCGACCATCGCGAGCCATGCCTCGCTCGCGGACGCCCCCTTGCTTCGAAGACTCCCCGCTCCCCTTGCCACGGCAGCCACGGCGCTGTGCCTGTCACTGCTGGCCGCAACCGCCCTGCCGCCCACCGCGCACGCCACTGCAGCGCTGAAGAGCGCCACGCTCGACTTCACGGACACCGACGTGGAATCGGTGGCCCGCGCGATGGCCGTGATCCTGGGGCGCCCCATCGTGCTGGACCCTCGCGTGAAGGGCAAGCTCACGCTCTACACCGACCAGGCCGTCACACCGAAGCAGGCCTACGCGATGTTCCTCTCCGGCCTGCGCGGCCTGGGCTTCGCGGCGGTGGAGTCGAACGGTCTGCTGAAGGTGGTGCCCGAGGCGGACGCCAAGCTGCAGACTGGCGTGACCGCCACGGAGGCCGCACCTGCTCGCCCGGGCGAGCGCGACCAGGTGGTCACGCAGGTGTTTCGCCTCGTGCATGAAAACGCCAACAACCTCGTGCCGGTGCTGCGCCCGCTCATCAGCGCCAACAACACGATCAACGTCAACGCCGGCAACAACACGCTGGTGATCACCGACTACGCCAGCAACCTGGCGCGGCTGGCCACC
Source organism: uncultured Rivibacter sp. (assembly GCA_946480925.1). The sequence goes on along the minus strand of CAMLLU010000007.1, from coordinate 60,367 downwards.
TTGATCAGCGCACTCGACACGCCCAGCGCCACGGACGTCGAGGTGATCCCCCTGCAGCACGCGGTGGCGGCGGACCTCGCGCCGCTGGTGCAGCGCCTGACGGACGGCTCCAGCGCATCGCCCGCGGCGCAGGGCGGTTCGGCCCCGGCAACCGCTGCGGCAACGGGCAGCGCCACGTCGGCTTCGATCGTGGCCGACACGCGCGCCAACGCCCTGCTGGTGCGCGCCCCCAACCCGGCGCGGCTGGCCGCCATTCGCGCGTTGACGGCGCGGCTCGACCGGCCCGGCGCCAGCGGCGCGGGCGGCAGCAACGTGCACGTGATCTACCTGAAGAACCTCGAAGCGACGCGGCTGGCCGCGGTGCTGCGCGCGGCGTTCGCGCCCGAAGCCAGCCGCGCCAGCAGCGCAGGTGGTGGCAGCACGGTGATCGCAGGCATCGCTCCCACGTCGGCCACCAGCGGCGCCGGCAGCACCGGCAACAACGGCAGTTCGAGCTCGTCGTCTGCCTCGCCACAGGCCACCAACCCGGTCACCGCTTCGGCACAACCGTCGATCGGCGGCTACATCCAGGCCGACCCATCGACCAACTCGCTCATCGTCACCGCACCGGAGCCGCTGTTCCGCGAGCTGCGTTCGGTGGTGGACCTGCTCGATTCGCGGCGCGCGCAGCTGTACGTGGAGTCGCTGGTGGTGGAGGTGGAAGCCAGCAAGGCGCTCGACGTGGGCCTGCAGTGGAAGCAGATCTTCAACATCAGCAGCAGCACCGACCTCACGCTGGGCACGGTGGCGCAGGCGCTGGAATCGATGGCGGGCACCAACATCCTCTCCACCGCCAACGTGGTGACGCTCGACAACGAAGAAGCCAAGATCGTCGTGGGCCAGAACGTGCCGTTCGTGACCGGCAGCTACACGACGAGCAGCAGCTCGGCCAGCCCCTTCCAGACCATCGAGCGCAAGGACGTGGGCATCACGCTGCGCATCCGCCCGCAGATCGGCGAGAACGGCACCATCCGCATGACGATCTTCCAGGAGTCGTCATCGGTGTCGTCGAGCACCTCGCCGGGCACCACCAACGCCGGGCCCACCACCAACAAGCGCTCCATCGAATCGACGGTGGTGGTGGGTGACGGCAAGATCATCGTGCTGGGCGGGCTCATCGAAGACCGCTACAGCGGCGAAGCCTCCGAGATCGTCGGGCTCGCCAAGTTGCCGCTGGTGGGGCCGCTGTTCCGCACCATGAGCCGCTCGCGCAAGAAGACCAATCTCGTCGTGTTCCTGCGCCCGCTCGTGATGCGCGACGACGTGGCGGCAGACCAGATGACGCTGGACCGCTACGACTTCATCCGCGCCCGGCAACGCGAGATCCCGGAAGACGTGCGCCAGGTGCTGCCGCCCGGCACGCCCATGCCGGAGCTGCCCGCACCGCCCGAAGCCAAGGGCGGCTGACCCGGGCGCGGCGCGCCGTTTACACAACCGGGCTTGGCATCGCGCAGCACACCGCCATACACTTGGCGCCTGCTCCGGGGTGCACCTTGTGCTGAGACGGCGAAGCCGAACCCGAGAACTTGATCCGGTTAATACCGGCGGAAGAAGAGCTGAACACCCATCCCGCCCCGGCGCCCCTCATGCGCCGGGGGTGCCTCAAAAGGGCACGCGGGGCCGGGGGCTTTCCGGAGCACCACCTGTTGCTGCAACGGAAAGGAGCCACCCCGATGAACGCCCCCGAAACCCTCCCGCTGTTCGACTCGCTGCCGCTCACGCGCGAGCCCTTCCCCGCCTCCACCAAGGTCCATGCTCCCGGCCAGGTCCACCCCGGCCTGCGCGTGCCCATGCGCGACGTGGCCCTCTCCAACGGCGAGGTCGTGTCGCTGTACGACACCTCCGGCCCCTACACCGACCCCATGGCCGACATCGACGTGCGCAGAGGCCTGGCCAGCGTGCGCGGCGCGTGGATCGAAGCGCGCGGGGACACCGAGCTCTACGAAGGCCGTGCGCGGCAGGCGCTGGACGACGGCGCCAAGCATGAAGCGCGTGAAGCCGAGCGCATCGACACCCTGCGCCGCGAGGCCGCCGCGTTGCAGCGCACGCCGCGCCGCGCCTGGGCCGGCGGCAGCCACACCGGCAACGTCACGCAGATGCACTACGCCCGCCGCGGCATCGTGACGCCCGAGATGGAATACGTGGCCATCCGCGAGAACGGCAAGCGTGAGTGGATGCGCGAGTACCTGGCCGATGCCGAACGCGAAGCGCGCCTGAAGGGCAACGCAATGGGTGCGCGCATTCCGGAAATCATCACGCCCGAGTTCGTGCGCGACGAAGTGGCGCGCGGCCGCGCCATCATCCCGGCCAACATCAACCACCCCGAAGTGGAGCCGATGGCCATCGGCCGCAACTTCCGCGTGAAGGTCAACGCCAACATCGGCAACTCGGCGGTGACCTCGAGCATCGAGGAAGAGGTGGAGAAGCTGGTGTGGGCCATTCGCTGGGGTGCCGACAACGTGATGGATCTTTCCACCGGCAAGAACATCCACACCACGCGCGACTGGATCATCCGCAACTCGCCGGTGCCCATCGGCACCGTGCCGATCTACCAGGCGCTCGAAAAGGTGGGCGGCGTGGCCGAAGACCTCACCTGGGCCATTTACCGCGACACGCTCATCGAGCAGGCCGAGCAGGGGGTGGACTACTTCACCATCCACGCCGGCGTGCGCCTGCCGTTCATCCACCTCACCGCCAAGCGCCGCACCGGCATCGTCTCGCGTGGCGGCTCCATCATGGCCAAGTGGTGCATCTCGCACCACCAGGAGAGCTTCCTGTACACGCACTTCGAAGAGATCTGCGAAATCATGAAGGCCTACGACGTGAGCTTCTCTCTCGGCGACGGCCTGCGCCCCGGCTCGGGGGCCGATGCGAACGACGAGGCCCAGTTCGCCGAGCTGCGCACGCTGGGCGAGCTCACGCAGATCGCCTGGAAGCACGACGTGCAGACCATGATCGAAGGCCCGGGCCACGTGCCGATGCACATGATCCAGGCCAACATGGAAGAGCAGCTGAAGCACTGCCACGAGGCGCCGTTCTACACGCTGGGGCCCCTGACCATCGACATCGCGCCGGGCTACGACCACATCGCCTCAGCCATCGGCGCCGCGATGATCGGCTGGTTCGGCACGGCGATGCTGTGCTACGTGACGCCGAAGGAGCACCTGGGGCTGCCGGATCGCGATGACGTGAAGCAGGGGCTCATCGCCTACAAGATCGCGGCTCATGCGGCAGACGTGGCGAAGGGGCACCCGGGGGCGCGGGCGCATGACGATGCGTTGTCGAAGGCGCGGTTCGAGTTTCGGTGGCTGGATCAGTTCAACCTGTCTCTGGATCCGGAGACGGCGAAGGACTTCCACGATGAGACCTTGCCCAAGGACTCGGCGAAGGTGGCGCATTTCTGCTCGATGTGTGGGCCCAAGTTCTGTTCCATGAAGATCACGCAGGAGGTGCGGGAGTTTGCTGCGAAGGGGATGGCGGAGAAGTCTGAGGAGTTCAAGCGGGGTGGGGGAGAGATCTACATCCCGCTGCAGGCTCTTGATTGAGGTTCTTCTTTGTTCTTTGCTTTCTTGGAGGCTCATCTTGTCGAGGTGACAGCGCGCCGGGAGTCCACCCCGGCGCGCTGCCTCCTCGACAAAACACACCAACACAAAAGCAACCAAACATGCCCCCCATCAACATCGGCATAGCCGGCGCCGGCCTACTAGGCCGCCTGCTCGCCTGGACACTCGCCAGCAAAGGCCACCAAGTCACCCTCTTCGACCCAGCCCCCACCGCCGAAACCCGCAGCGCCACCGGCTGGACAGCCGCCGGCATGCTGAGCCCCGTCGCCGAGCTGGAGTGCGCCAACGCGCAAACCGCCCAACGCGGCCTACGCTCCATCGCCCTGTGGGCGCAAATCGTTCCGCAGCTGCCCCACCCCGTCGACTTCCGCCGCCAAGGCAGCCTGCTCGTCGCGCACAACACAGACCTCGGCGCCGCCCAACGCGTGCTCGACATATTCAGCAACGCGCAGTCGCATGGCAGCACCACCGAGCCACCACAACGCCTGTCGCTTGCGCAGCTGCGAGAACTCGAGCCCGGCATCCACGGCCCCGCCGCCGCATGGCTGCTGCCGCAAGAAGCGCAGATCCACACGGTGCAGGCCATGCAGGCACTGGCCGACGCCGCCACGCGACTGGGCGGCGTGTCGTGGCGCTGGGGGCACGCCGTGCAGCAGGTGGCGCCGCACACGCTCGACCGCGAGCACCACTTCGACTGGGTCTTCGACGTGCGCGGCCTGGGTGCACGCCCGGACCTGCCGCTGCGGGGCGTGCGCGGCGAGATCCTGTGGGTGCACGCGCCCGGCCTCGTGCTGCACCGCCCCGTGCGCCTGCTGCACCCGCGCCTGCGCGTCTACCTCGTGCCACGGCCGGGCGACATCGTGGTGGTGGGTGCGAGCGAGATCGAGTCCGAGGACCGCTCGCCGATCTCGGTGCGCACGCTGCTCAACCTGCTGTCGGCCGCGCACAGCGTGCTGCCCGAGCTGGCCGAAGGCCGCGTGGTGCACACCGAGGTGAACCTGCGCCCGGCCTTGCCCGACAACCTGCCGGTCATCGAAACGCAAGCCGGCCTCACGCGCATCAACGGCCTGTTCCGCCACGGCTGGCTGCTGGCGCCCGCGCTGGTGGAAGAGGCGCTGCAGGCGGCCGGGCTCATCGACCACGACAACGGCACACCATGGAAGGAGGCAGCATGACGCTCGCAACCATCACACCGCAAGGCACCACCTTCACCGTCACCGTGAACGGCACGCCGCACGACGTGCGCGCAGACACCACGCTCGAGGCACTGCTCAGGCGCCTGGGCCAGCAGATCGACGGCGTGGCCACCGCGGTGAATGGCGAATTCGTGCCGCGCACGGCGCGCGCGAACCACAAGCTCAAGGCAGGCGACGCCATCTCCTGCTTCGCACCCATCGTGGGAGGTTGAGGCCATGACTGCATTCGTGCTGGCCGACCGGCCGCTGAACAGCCGCTTCCTGCTCGGCACGGCGGGCTACCCTTCGCCCGCCGTGCTGCGCGATGCCATCGCCGCCTCGGGCAGCGAGGTCGTCACGCTGGGCCTCAAGCGCCAGCTGGCAGGCGGCAGCGGCGACAACGGCTTCATCGAGATCATCAAGGCCAGCGGTGCGCACCTGCTGCCCAACACCGCCGGCTGCCGCAGCGCGCGCGAGGCCGTGACGCTGGCACACATGGCGCGCGAGCTGCTGGGCACGCACTGGATCAAGCTCGAAGTGGTGGGCGACGAGCACACGCTGCAGCCCGACCCGTTCGAGCTGGTGGACGCCGCCGCGCAACTGGTGAAAGACGGCTTCGAGGTCTTTCCGTACTGCACCGACGACCTCGTGAGCTGCCAGCGCCTGCTCGACGCGGGCTGTCGCATCCTCATGCCGTGGGGCGCGCCCATCGGCTCGGGGCAGGGGCTGCTCAACCCATGGGCGCTGCGCACGCTGCGTGCGCGGCTGCCGAGCGTGACGCTCGTCGTCGATGCCGGCATCGGCGCACCTTCGCACGCGGCACTGGCCATGGAGCTGGGCTTCGATGCGGTGCTGCTCAATTCGGCCGTGGCACATGCGGGTGACCCGGTGCGCATGGCACGTGCGTTTGCAGCGGCCATCGAAAGCGGGCGGCTGGGCCACGAGGCGGGGTTGATCGCCGCGCAGGACATGGCGGTCGCATCGACGCCGGTGGGCGGGAGGCCCTTCACCATATGAACCCACCCCGTAGCGCCTTCGGCGCCCCCGACGGACCAGCGAAGCCGGACGCGCGCCGCCCACTTGTGTGGAGCATTGCGGGCTCCGACAGCGGTGGCGGCGCCGGCCTTCAGGCCGACCTCAAAGCCTTCGAAGCCTTCGACGTGCACGGCTGCACCGCGGTGGCCACGGTGACCGCACAGAGCTCGACGGCCGTCGAACGCATCGAGGCCGTGTCGCCATCGATGCTCGAAGCCCAGCTCGCCGCGCTGGCTGGAGACATGCCGCCAGCGGCCATCAAGACCGGCCTGCTGGGCAGCGCCGACAACGTGCGGGTGGTGGCGCAATGGGTCGACCGCCTGCGCGCCGCGCAACCCGACCTCGCACTGGTGGTGGACCCGGTGCTGCGTGCCACCACCGGCGCCAGCTTCGCAAGTGACGAAGTGCTGCGGGCCTATCGACAGGAACTGCTGCCACGCGCCACGTTGATCACGCCGAACGGCCGCGAGGCCGAAGCGCTGCTGGGCAGGCGCATGGACGCCGCGCAAGCCGCACGTGCGCTCGTCGAGGCAGGCGCTGGCGCCGCGGTGGTCACCGGCGGCGACGAGGCCGGCACCACCGCGCGCGACTTCGCCCACACGCCGCAGGCCACCGGCTGGCTCGAACTGCCGCGCATCGACACCCCGCACCACCACGGCACCGGCTGCGTGTTCGCGTCGTCGGCCGCCGCGGCACTGGCACTAGGGTTCGTCGAAGCCGATGCGCTGGTTGTGGCCAAGATGAGCACCGCCGCGGCGCTGCGCCAGGGTTACGCCGCCGGGCGTGGCGCAGGGCCGGTGCGGCCGGCGGCCGGCTTCGCGTCGGCGCTCGAAAACCTGCCGTGCTGGAGCAGCACCGCCGCAGCGCAGCCTTTCGCGCCGCTCACGCGGCCGCACCACCTCGGCCTCTATGCCATCGTCGACAACGCCGACTGGCTCGAACGCGTGCTTGCCGCCGGCGCGCGCACGGTGCAGCTGCGCATCAAGGACGTGGGTCATCCACGCCTGGCCGACGAGATCCGCCGCGGCGTGCAGGCCGCGCGCGCCGCCGAGGCCCAGCTCTTCATCAACGACCACTGGGCGCTCGCCATCGAACACGGGGCCTATGGCGTGCACCTCGGGCAGGAAGACCTGGCCACGGCCGATCTCGACGCCCTTCGTGCCGCGGGCGTGCGGTTGGGCATCAGCACCCATTCGTACTGGGAGGTGTGCCGCGCGTGGGCGCTCAAGCCCAGCTACATCGCCTGCGGGCCCATCCATGCGACCCAGCTCAAGCGCATGCCGTGGACGCCGCAGGGCGACGACAATCTGGCCTATTGGTGCGCGCTGCTGCAGCCCGCTACGCCGGTGGTCGCGATCGGCGGCATGGACGAGCAGCGCACGCAGGAAGCAGCACGCTGCGGCGCGGCCGGCGTGGCGGTGGTGAGTGCGATCACTGGCGCGGCGCAGCCCGAAGCGGCCATCGCCGCGCTGCAGGCCGCCATCGTGCTGGGCCGCAGCCTGCCGGCGCGCACCGCACCGGCGCTCGCGAAGCCCACGCTGTCGCGGCGCTGAATGTCTTCCGTGATGAACCGCAACAACGACGCCCGTTCGGGCTGAGGTATCGAAGCCCCCGCAGCGACCTGTGCAGGCTTCGAGGCCTTGAGTGAACGGGCTGGTGACCCGCATGCCCATGAACCCTGCCCCCTCACTGCTCGAACGCAGCCTTCGCGCCGTCTGGCACCCCTGCAGCCAGATGAAGGCCTACGAAACCCAGCCGCTGCTGGCCGTGGCCCGCGCCGAAGGCGTGTGGCTGTACGACACCGAAGGCCGGCGCTACCTCGACGCCATCAGCTCCTGGTGGGTCAACCTCTTCGGCCACCAGCACCCGCACATCAAGGCCGCACTGAAACGGCAGCTCGACACGCTGGACCACGTGATGCTGGCCGGCTGCACGCACGAGCCGGTGGTCGAGCTGTCTGAACGGCTGGGCGCGCTCACCGGCCTGGGCCACGCCTTCTACGGCAGCGACGGCGCCTCGGCCACCGAGATCGCGCTGAAGATGAGCGCGCATTACTGGCGCAACACGGGCCGGCCGCAGAAGAGCCGCTTCGTCGGCCTGGAACACGGCTACCACGGCGAAACGGTGGGGGCGCTGTCGGTGACCGACATCGCGATCTTTCGTGAAGCCTATGCGCCGCTGGTGCGCCTGAGCGCCACGGTGCCGAGCCCCGATGCGCGGCTGGCCCCCGCCGGCACGAGCTCGGCCGACCATGCGCGCACCTGCGCCGCCGCGCTGGAAGCCTGGCTGCAAGCGCATCACCACGAAACCGCTGCACTCATCGTCGAGCCGCTGGTGCAGTGCGCCGCCGGCATGGCGATGCACGATGCCGAATACCTGCGGCTGGCGCGCGCGCTGTGCAGCCGCTACGAAGTGCACCTGGTGGCCGACGAGATCGCCGTGGGCTTTGGCCGCACGGGCAGCCTGTTCGCCTACCAGCAGGCCGGCATCACGCCGGACTTCGTGTGCCTCTCCAAAGGGCTCACCGGCGGCACGCTGCCGTTGTCGGCCGTGTTGACGACCGATGGCGTGTACGACGCCTTCTACAGCGACGACACCGCGCGCGGCTTCCTGCATTCGCACTCGTACACCGGCAACCCGCTGGCCTGCCGCGCGGCACTGGCCACGCTGGAGCTGTTTGAAGCAAGCGACGTGTTGGCGACGAACCGTACCACCGCGCAGCGTTTGAACGAACTGCTGCAGCCGCTTCACCACCACGGCGCCGTTGAACAGGCGCGTCAGCTCGGCATGATCTGGGCCTGGGACATCGCCACGCAGGACCCGACGTTCGCACGCCGCTACCATGCAGCCGCGCTGCAGCACGGCCTGCTGTTGCGCCCCATCGGCCGCACGCTGTACTTCATGCCGCCGTACGTGATGGACGACGAAGCCCTCGAGCAGCTCGCACGGGGTGCGCTCGCCGCACTCGAACACACGCTCCACAACCCATGACCCATTACTTCATCACCGGCACCGACACCGGCGTGGGCAAGACGCTCGTGAGCTGCGCGCTGCTGCATGCCCTGCGTGCCCGCCATGGCCGCGCGGTCGGCATGAAACCGGTGGCAGCCGGCGCCGACGCCACGGCCACAGGCCTGCTCGCCAACGAAGACGTGAGCGCGCTGCGCGCCGCTAGCAACGTGACCGTGAGCGCCGAGCTCGACAACCCGTACATCTTTGCCGAGCCCGTGTCGCCTCACATCGCCGCGCGGCTGGCGGGCCAGCGCATCGACCTCGACGTGATCGCCCAACGCTACCGCCAGCTCGCGACGCAGGCCGAAGCGGTGGTGGTCGAAGGCGCGGGCGGGTTTTGCGTGCCGCTGAACGACACGCACACCAGCGCCGACCTCGCGCAGCGCCTCGGCCTGCCGGTGGTGCTGGTGGTGGGCCTGCGGCTGGGCTGCCTGAACCATGCGCTGCTCACACAGGAAGCCATCGTCTCGCGCGGGCTGCGGCTCGCGGGCTGGGTGGCCAACCGCATCGACCCACACATGGCTTCGGCGGCCGACAACATCGACACGCTGCGTGCCCGGCTCGCGGCCCCCCTGCTTGCCGACGTGCCGTGGATGGCCGACCCGCGTGCACAGGACGTTTCGATTCATCTGCCTGAAGACACGGCAGCAGCAAAGGGTGAGCTTCGATGAGTGCATGGGACTTCAGCAGCGAACTCGAAGCGATCGCCGCGCAGCAGCTCACGCGCGTGCGCCGCGTCGTCGAGTCGGCCGACGGCCCGCACGTCGTGATCGGGGGGCAGCCCTTGCTGGCGTTCTGCAGCAACGACTACCTGGGCCTGGCACAACACCCCGAACTGATCGCCGCCGCCCGCGAAGCCGCCGCGCGCTGGGGCGTGGGCTCCGGTGCCTCGCCGCTGGTGAGCGGCCACAGCGCCGCGCACGAAGCGCTGGAGCACGAGCTCGCCCGCTTCGTGCAACTGCCGCGGGCCTTGTACTTCTATGCCGGCTACTCCACCAACGCCGGCGTGGTGCCCGCCCTCGTGGGCCGCGGCGACGCGGTGTTCTCCGACACGTTGAACCACGCCTGCCTCATTGACGGCGCGCGGCTGTCGCGTGCCGAGATCCATGCCTACCCGCACGGTGATGTACAGGCACTGGCCGCGCAGCTGGCGGCCAGCACCGCAAGGCGCAAGCTGGTGATCACCGACGCGGTGTTCAGCATGGATGGCGCGATCGCACCGCTGCCGCAGATCCTCGAGCTCTGCGAGCGACACGACGCACTGCTGATGATCGACGACGCCCACGGTTTCGGCGTGCTGGGCCCGCAAGGCCGCGGCACCGCTACGCACTTCGGCCTGCGCTCGCCGAGGCTGCTGTACATGGCCACCCTCGGCAAGGCCGCAGGCGTGCACGGCGCCTTCGTGGCCGGCGAGCCGCAGCTCATCGAATGGCTGCTGCAACGCACGCGCAGCTACATCTTCGCCACCGCCGCGCCCGCACTCGTGGCCGAAACGCTGCGCACCTCGCTGCAGGCGATCGAACGCGACGACTGGCGTCGCAGCCACCTGCAAGCGCTGATCGCACAGCTGCGCGAAGGCCTCGCCGGCCTGCCATGGCAGCTGCTCGATTCGGCCACGCCGGTGCAGCCCCTGATCGTGGGCGACAACCAGGCCGCGCTGGACCTGATGGCCCGGCTGCGCGAGCGAGGCCTGTGGGTGCCGGCGATCCGCCCACCCACGGTGCCGGCAGGCACGGCACGGCTGCGGATTTCGCTGTCGGCAGCGCACACGGCAGACGACGTGGAGCGGCTGGTCACAGCCCTGCTGCAATTGGCTCAGCAGTGAGGGTGCACGCAACGCGCCCGGCCTCTCTTCGTCATCCATTCGCCAAGGTATCGGTCGCCCCCACTGCTACGATTTCCCCGCACCAGCCGTCGTGGCTGTCATCTGGAGAAATGCTTTGGGACTCTTGTGGTTTCTGATCGTCGGTCTTGTCGCGGGTTGGCTGGCCGGCACCTTGGTCAAGGGTGGAGGTTTCGGCCTCGTCGGTGACCTCGTCGTCGGCGTTGTCGGAGCCTTCATCGGGGGCTTCCTCTTCAGCACCTTTGGTGTTTCGCTCGGTGGCGGCATCATCGGCAGCATCGTGGTCGCGACGGTTGGCGCGGTGGTGCTGCTCTTCATCGTGCGCCTCATCAAGCGGGCCTAGCGAACCCAAGCTGCTGCGTTGCGCCAACGCTGGACAGCATGCGCCGCCATGGCCTCAAAACCTGGCGGCGCTTTCGTTTCTGGCCGGTTCATCGGCCCGCACGGCGACGGCGCGTTTATTGCCGCTGCCCGGCCAAAAGGGCCTGCTGCGATCCGTTGCGATGGAACCGTTCTTCAGTGCTTTGCAGTGGCCGGCGATGCTGGCGACGCTGGTGGCCGCCTGGCTGGTAGCTTCTCAAGGCAAGCTCAAGCGGCGTTGGGGCTTCTGGTGCTTCATCGTCAGCAACGTCCTGTGGTCGGTCTGGGGTTGGCATGACGGGGCGTACGCGCTCATCATCTTGCAGCTGGGCCTGTTCTTGTTGAACCTGCGGGGTGCCAGCAAGAACGACCCGACCTCCGGCGAAGGTGACGCGTAAGCCCTACATGCGATCAGCCTTGCCCGCACCTGCAGCGGTTTGGATGACCCCATTTGAACGAAGCACGCCTGCCATGCCAGCCCTTCTGAAGTTTTCCGGAGCCGTCGAACGAGCGCCGGCCATCGACCGGTGGTTCGATGCTCAACCCAGCGAACTGGGCTCGACGGCCCGTACGTGGTTCACCTTGATGCGCCGGTGTGGCCCCGGCGTCCGGGAGCTCATGCACGACGGCTGTCCCACGGCATGTGTCGACGATGCCGCGTTCGCTTACGTCAACGCCTTCCGGGCGCACGTCAACGTCGGGTTCTTCCAGGGTGCATTGCTGGCGGACCCGGCGGGCTTGCTGGAAGGCACGGGCAAGTACATGCGGCACGTGAAGCTGAGGCCCGGTGTTCCCGTCGACGAGCAGGCGCTCGAGGCGCTGGTGGTCACCGCGTATCACGACATCGTCGCGAAGCTGAGGGCCGGAGGATGAGCTTCTCGCCGCAGGCGCGAATGATCGGCGGCCCACAGCTGCCCGGGTTCGTCCTGGCGCCGGCCTAGGCGGGCGACGCCAGCGAATGGTGCGAGTTCGAGGCGCTGCCGGAGTTCAAGCGCCACACGAGCTCGTCGGTGCAATCGCCAGCGGACCTTCTTGCGCTCATCGAGCGGTGCAACTCGCCTGAGCCCTCCGCGCCGGTGCAGTTCGTCGTGCGCGAGTGCGTCACCAACCTCCTCGTCGCCTCCGTCGGCTTCCACTCCATTTCAGCGCTCAACCGCTCCGCCGAGATCACCTATGGCGTGCGCCCCAGCTTTTGGGGGCGCGGCCTGGCCACCTCGTTGTGCATCGCGGCCGTGGGGTGGGGCTTCTCGCAAAGGCGTTGGGTCCGCATTCAGGCAACGACGCTGGAGTCCAACACGGCTTCGCAACGCGTCCTGCAGAAAGCCGGTTTCCATCTCGAAGGCACGGCTCGCAACTTCCGCATGGTTGGCGGCGTGCCGCGTGACTACCTCGTGTTTTCCGTCATTCCTGCGGCCCGCTCTTCCGGAGAGCCTGTGACGCCATGGCAGCCACAACACCCCGGTTCACCGTCCGTGAAGTGACCTCGGAGCGTTGGGAGAATCGGCCGACACCCCTCTGCCCACGGACCTCAACCAACGCCATGCCCGCACACACCATCCGACCGCTCGCCCGCGAAGACTACCCCGCATGGCGCCCGCTCTGGGACGGCTACAACGAGTTCTATGGCCGCCATGGCGACACGGCGCTTCCCGAACACGTGACGCAGGTCACGTGGCAGCGTTTCTTCGACCCGGCCGAGCCGATGTTCGCGCTGGTGGCGGAACACGAAGGCACCGTGGTCGGCCTGGCGCACTACCTGTTCCACCGCAGCATGACGCGGGTGGAACCCGTGTGCTACCTCAGCGACCTGTTCACCCCGCCTGCGCTTCGCGGCCAGGGCATCGGGCGTGCGCTCATCGAGGCCGTGTGCGAGGAAGCCAAGGCAGCGGGTGCGTCACGGGTCTACTGGCAAACGCACGAGACCAATGCCGCCGGGCGGCTGCTGTACGACAAGGTGGCGAAGCACCACGGCTTCATCGTCTATTCACGCGACCTGTAAGCCTGGCCTCTCACAAGGCTCGCATCTCATCCATGCCTTCGGTCACCTCGCTGCTGTCGGAGGTTCGCGCCTGCACGCTCTGCGCCGGCTCGCTGCCCATGGGCCCGCGGCCGGTGCTGCAGCTGCACCCGGCGGCGCGCATTCTTGTTGCGGCGCAGGCACCCGGCCGCAAGGTGCATGAGACCGGCGTTCCGTTCAACGACGCGAGCGGCGAACGCCTACGCAACTGGCTGGGCGTGACGCGCGAGCAGTTCTACGACCCGAAGCTCTTCGCCATCGTGCCCATGGGCTTGTGCTACCCCGGCAAGGGAAGCTCCGGCGACCTGCCGCCGCGGCCTGAATGCGCGCCGCGCTGGCGCGTACCGCTGTTGCAGGCGCTCAAGCGGCTGGAGCTCACGCTGGTCATCGGTCAGTACGCTGCCGCCTACCACCTCCCACAGGAACGCAGCGGCCTCACCGCAGCGGTGCGCAACTGGCGCGGCCATTGGCCGGCGGTCGTGCCCATGCCGCATCCCAGCCCGTTGAACAACGGCTGGCTCAGACGCAACCCTTGGTTCGAAGAAGAACTGCTGCCGGTGCTGCAGGCGCGCGTCGCGCAGGTTCTTCGCGGCTGAGGGCGTGCGGCCCCAGCCCGTCATCGCACCGACCAACCCAGCCCGCTGATGCGGTACAGCGCCTCTTCGGCGGACTGCCGCTCCTGTTCCTGCAATCGCCAGGCGAAGTCCGAAGCGTCGGCAGGCCGGTCAGCGCCAGCCTCGCGCACCGGCATGCCTTGCTGCTGTTGCAAAAGCCGGTTCCTGATACCGGCAACTTTCACCAAAACCATGGACATCATGACAAGCCTCCTTCGAGCCGATCGCCTTGACGGGCAGGCTGTCACTGTGAGCTGCGGGTGTTTCAACGCGGCTTCGTCGGCACAGTGCGTTTGTTTCGTTTGTCTCAACGCGCCGGCCGGCTCGGCCGCTGCGGCGGCGGGTCGTCAATCGCCTTCGCGCTGATGCCACCACCGTGGCCGCGCCTGGTCCCACAAGCCCTGCGGAAACACCACCGCGCGGCGCGGCCTGCGGTGAGAGGCAATCGCTGCCATAGGCAATCACAACCGCTGCCGGCCAGCCAACGGGAGTAACTTGCGCGGCGGCGGAGGTGCCGCAAGGCACGGGTTCCTTCAACCTCGAGCACTGCTGCGGTCAACACAACAGAAGGCCGCGGCACAAAGGAAGGAGTGCCCCCCATGAGAAGCACCACCCGAGCGCGTGGAGGCAGGCCGCTGCCCGCGTTCGTCGCCGCCGCGCTGCTGGCCGCCGGTGCGCTGCCCGTGCCTGCGCCCGCACAGCAACAACCGCAGGAAGACTTCGACAGCCTCGTGAAGCGGCTGCAACGCGAAAAGCCGCAATTCGCCAAGCGCCAGCAGGACCTGCTGACACAACGCTACGACCTTTCCGACCGCCCCGCGCCTAGCGTGACGATGAGCCGCGGCAAGCCGGTGCAACAGGGCGTGCGCGTGAAGCTGCCGCAGGGCGCGACGTGGCAGCAGCTGGCGGCGCTGTCGCCCGACGAGATCAAGCGCCGCAAGCTGTGGCCGCAGGGCTTCCTGCCGCTGCCGCACCCGCACCATGAAGCCGGCGGCATGATCTTTCCGCAACCGCTGATCGACGAGACCAAGCGCCAGATCGCACGCGACCTGACCCGCTTCGACCTCGACTTCGACCTGCCGCAGCACCTGCTGCCCGAGTTCCCCGCGCCGATCTTCCTGACCACGCGGCCCGACCTGGGCGACGTGTCGAAGGGCCAGCTCGTCACCATCGACAACTTCCACGCGCTGTTCAAGGACATCCTCAATCCGAAGCAGCTCGAGGGCCTGCGCCTTCTGGTCACGCCCTTCCCGCAGCAGCAGTTCAACGCCACCGACGACCGGCGCAGCCTGCGGCCGCACCTGGGCGTGGCCTGCTTCGACTGCCACGCCAACGGGCACACCAACGCCGCCACGCACACGGTGGGCGACATCCGGCCCGACGAGCTGCGCCACCGCATCGACACGCCCACGCTGCGCGGCGTGAACGTGCAGCGCCTGTTCGGCTCGCAACGCGCGTTGAAGACGGTGGAGGACTTCACCGAGTTCGAGCAGCGCGCCGCCTACTTCGACGGCGACCCGACACTGGCCACCAAGAAGGGCGTGAACATCCTCGAGCGCGGCAGCCAGGTGCACTTCATGGCCGAGTTCCAGGCGCTGCTGGACTTCCCGCCCGCCCCCAAGCTCGACGTGCTGGGCAAGCTCGACCCCGCCAAGGCCACGCCCGCCGAGCTGCGCGGCGAAAAGGTCTTCAACGGCAAGGGCCAGTGCTCGACCTGCCACGCACCGCCTTACTACACCGACAACCTGATGCACAACCTGCGCACCGAGCGCTTCTACGAACAGGGCATCGCGTTCAACGGCCGCAAGGCGATGCAGGACGGGCCCATCAAGACCTTCCCGCTGCGCGGCATCAAGGACTCGCCGCCCTACCTGCACGACGACCGGCTGATGACGCTGGAGGACACGGTGGAGTTCTTCAACCTCGTGCTGGGCGTGAAGCTCAACGACCAGGAGAAGCAGGACCTGGTGGCGTTCCTGCGGACGCTGTGAGCGGGGCCGGGCCGACACGGCGGATGCTGCGGTTGGCGTAGCTCGCGTTGCCGAGCCCGGTGCCGATGGTGAGCACGGCCCAGCGCCTCACGTCCTGCGTGCAGGGCCATTCGCTCAGGCCCTGCACGACCGCGTCGTTGTGCATCAGTACGCGGGGCTTGCGGCCGCGGATGCGCGGCAGCCTGCCGGCCAGCAGCGCCGGCAGGTTGAAGTCGCTGCGCTCCCAATCGCCGGGCAGATTCTGCGCACCGCGTTCGATGCAGCCGTCGGCCAGCACATGCCCCGGGCAGGCCACGCCGACGTAGGGCACGAGTTCGATGCCGCGGCGCTCGGCGTGGTCCATCAACCGCTGCATCGTGGCCACGATGCCGTCGATGAGCTCGCCGCGGCGCGACACGTCGTCCGCATGCCGCCATTTCTCGCGCCGCACCACGCGCGCCTTCGCGAAGCCGGGCGCGAGGTGCAGCCGCGGCTCGACGATGCCGCAGCGCACGTTGGTGCCGCCGATGTCGATGGCCAGCATCGCCGCATTGCCGGCGAAGACCCGGCGCGGCGCCAGGAACAGCGCCCCGACGAGGCCGCCGTCGTCGGGCTCGTGGTGCAGCCTGCGCAGCTGCACCGCATGGCCCTGCTGGCGCAACAACGCATCGGCGCGGCGCATGGCCAGAAGGCCGACCTGGCTGCGCGAGAAGCCGCCGCCCACCACGATGCGCTGCACGCCGCGCCAGCTGTGCAGCTGCAGGAATTCATGCGCCACCGACGCCAGCTTGCGCGCGAATTCCTCTGCGGCCACGCGCACGACGGCAGCGCCCTCGGGGTCGCCCGCTTGCAGCAGCGCGTCGATCTCCTTCTTGCTCAGCCTGCGCGTGGGCGTGTCGCCCAGCACGTCGCAGCCGCTGCGAGAGAAGCGCTTGCGCCATTTGTCCAGCAACTTGCGAAAGGCGCGCTGGCTCGCCCGGTCGCCGAGCAGCTTGTCCTGCTCGTCGCGCAACTCGACGGCATAGCTCGCGATCACCACGCCGGGCAGGCGCAAGGCGCCATGGCGGCCCGTGGCAGCCGGTGGCGCAGGAGCGGCGGCAGTCTTCTTCGGCATGGCCGCAACAATGCGCCAGCGCGGCATGCCCGTGCTGGCGCAAGGAATAGACCGGGCCTGGGTGCCTTACACCAGCGCCGCGAACTCCGTATCGAGCCGCTCGCGCCTGGGCGCGATCCAGCGCTGCACCCAGGTGTGCAGCTGCTCGTGCGGCATGGGTTGCGCGATGAAGAAGCCCTGCGCCTCGTCGCAACGCAGGCCTTCGAGCAGCGTCCAGGTCTTGGCGCTTTCAACGCCTTCGGCCACCACCGACAGGCCCAGGTTGTGCGCCAGGTCGATGGTGGAGCGCACGATCTTGGCGTCGTCGAGATCGCGCTCCATGCTGAGCACGAAGCTCTTGTCGATCTTCAGCTCGTCCACCGGCAGGCGCTTCAGGTAGGCGAGCGACGAGTAGCCGGTGCCGAAGTCGTCGATCGAGAGCTTGAGTCCCATGCCGTGCAGCCGCCCCAGCGTGGCGAGCGCACGTTGCGGGTCGTCCATGATGGCGCTTTCGGTGATCTCCAGGCACAGCATGGAGGGGTCCACCTTGTGCTGGCGCAGTGTGTGCTCGAGCTTGGGCGGCAGGTCCTGGTCGAGCAGGTCGCGCGTGGAGAGGTTGATCGACAGCTTGAGCTTGCGGCCATCGGCATTCAGCGCCTGCAATGCGGCGGCGCCGTGCTCGATCATCCAGCCGGTCAGCACGCGGATGAATCCCGTGCGCTCGGCAAACGGAATGAACGACAGCGGCGCCACCATGCCCCGTGTGGGATGCTGCCAGCGCACCAGCGCCTCGGCGCCCACCACCTCGCCGCTTTGCAGGGCCACCTTGGGCTGCAGGAAGAGGCGCAGCTGGTCGCGTTCTACCGCCTGCCGCAGCTGCGACAACAGCGACAGCGATTCGTCGCTGGTGGCATCGAGCGACGGCTCGTACACCACCACGCCGGCCTGGCGCGACTTGGCCACGTGCATCGCGATCTCGGCACGGCTCATCAGCAGGTCGGCCTCGATGCCGTGCGACGGGCAGCTCGCGATGCCGATGCCGGCGCCGAGGTCCACGGTGTGGTCGTCGAGCTTGAGCGGCGTTTCGAACACGCGCAGCACGCGCTCGGCCACGCGCAACGCCGACTTGGCGTCGGCCTCGTTCAGCAGTACCGCGAACTCGTCGCCGCCCAGCCGCGCCACCACGTCGGGGCCGCGCTGCGCCGCCTCGGCCAGGCGCAGCGCCACCTGGCACAGCAGGCGGTCGCCGAAGCGGTGGCCCAGCACGTCGTTCACACGCTTGAAGCGGTCGAGGTCGAGGAGCAGCACCGAGCAAGGAATGCCGTGGCGGTTGGCCCGCACGATGGCTTCGCGCAGGTCGGCGCGGAACTGTTCGCGGTTGGGCAGGTGGGTCAGCGTGTCGCGAAAGGCCAGCTGGCGGATCTCGCCTTCGCGTTCGCGCATGGCCACGCGCATCTGCTCGAAGGCCTTGCCGAGTTCGCCGATCTCACCGGGCGACCTCACGTCGACCGCACCCTCGTAGTCGCCCTTGCCGAGGCGCCGTGCCGAGCGGGCGAGCGCCGACAGCGGCGTGGTGATGCGGCGTGCCGTGAGCACGCTGCCCAGCGTGAACAGCACCACGCCGGCCAGCGTGAGGGCCAGCAGCGCCCACTGCAGGCGCCGGTACGGCGCCACCACCTCGCCCACCGAGCGCAGCAGCAGCGCGCTGACCTGCTGCGTGCCGTTGTCGGCCAGCACGACCACGCGGCCGTCGAATTCGTCTTGCCCCAATGACAGCGGCTGCGCGAGCGCTCCGCCCGCAGGCCAGGCCGGCGCCGTGTCGGCGGCCAATTGGCCTTGCAGCGTGGCGCCGAGCGCTGCGTCGAGGCCGTGCTGCGCCAACTGCCAGCGGCTGGCGAAGGTACCGTCCACCGTGCGTGTGAGCACGGCCACGTCGAGCCGGGAGAGCTCGCGCATTTCGCGCAGTTGCTCGGCCTGGAGCGGCATCGCCACGGCCACCCACCCGGCCGGCTGCGGGGCGCTCACCGGCACCGACACCAGCTGGTAGGGCTTGCCGTCCACCAGGCTCAGGTGCGTGTCGACGGGTTTGAGGGGCACGCCTGTCGCTGTGGTTGCAGCGTCGCGAGTGCGCAGCACCTGTGCGACCGGTGCAGCCGCGTCACCGGTACTGGCACGCAGCTCGTGCTGCTGGTCGATGAATGCCACCACCACTTTCGAGCCGATGCTCCGGCCTTGGCGCGCCAGCGCTGCATTCAACGCGTCGCGCTGGTCGCTGGCCACCGCGGCGACGAAGGCCGGGTCGGTGGCCAGCAGGCGGGCCGCATCCACGAGGCCCGTGGCGTTTTGCGCCAGCATGCGCAGCAGTACGCGCTCACCGCCGGCCAGCTCCTGCCGGATCGACGCATGCGCATTGCGCTCGATGCCGCGGCCGATGAGCACGAAGCCCACCAGCTGCACCAGCAGCAGCAAACCCAGGAACAGCGCGACGATGCGGAACTGCAGCCGCTGCGCCAGCGCGCCCGGGCCGAGCGGACCCGAGATCGCCTGGCCGCCCCTGCTGTTCTTGTTGCCGTTGTTCATCGCTCACCCCACCGCGAGGCTCGGTCACTGTATTGGCGCCGCCGCGGCTGCGGGTGAGGCAGCGCGTGGCGCATTGCCGCGTTTTCGGCAATTTCAGGGCGGGGTGAAGCATGGCGTGCGTGACCAGCGCCACGTTGGTGGCGTTGCCTTAGGGAGCCTCGTGCACGGAGCGGCTGTCGGTGGGCGCCTGCTCACGTTCGTGCAGCCCGTAGTCGCGCCGCACTTCGGCCACGCGCAGGCGGTAGTCGGCGAACAGGCCGCCGCGGCCCGCGCCTTGCGCCTGGCGGTGCAGGGCCAGATTGCGCCACTGCTGCACCGCAGCTTCGTCACGCCAGAACGACAGCGACAGCAGCTTGCCCGGTTCGGTGAGGCTTTCGAAACGCTCCACGGAGATGAAGCCGTCGATGCGCTGCAGCTCGTCGCGCAGCCGGGCGGCCCAGTTGAAGTAGGCGTCGCGGCCTTCGGCGGTGGGGCGGACTTCGAAGATGACGGCGATCATGTGTGCTCCTTCGGTGGTGCGGGCTGCGAGAAGCGCGAGAAACGCGCAATTCGCGCGTTGGGCAATGGGTGCCAGTGCTGTGCCGGGCCGAGCGCCTGCGGGTCGAGGCCGGCCGTCAACAGGCCCTGCACTGCTGCAGCCGCCAGGCCGCGTGCCACCGTGGCGCCCGGGCAGGCATGGCTGCCCAGGCCGAAGACGAACGACACCGGCGCAGTACGCTGCCAGTCGAAAAGTTCAGGCGATGGGTTCACGGCGGCATCGTGGTTGGCCGCGGCCAGCAGCACCAGCACGGCATCGCCGGCACGCAGCGTGTGCCCCAGCAGCTGGGTGTCTTCTGCGAACCAGCGGCGCGTGTTCTGCACCGGCGCATCGAAGCGCAGCACCTCGTCGAGCAGGGCTGGCAACGGCACGCGGCCTTGCTGCACGGCACCGCAGAGGCCGGCATCGCATGCGAGCCGGTACAGCGTGTTGGCGACGAGGCCGGCGGTGGCGTCCTGCGTCTGCACCAGCAGGCTGAGCGCGTTGGCCGAAAGCACCTCGACATTGATGCCGGCCTCGCGCGCGGCATCGGCCAGCAGGGTGGCCAGCGGCGTGACCGGCGCGTCGCGCCAGCGTTGCAGCAGCGCCTGGGCTGCCACATCGCCACGCTCGCGTTGGCCAGCCTCAGCCCGCGGCGACAGGGCTGCCACCGCGGTGCGCACTTCCTGCGCCACCGCCTCGGCAGGCGTGAGCCCCAGGGCTTGCGCCATTGCCTGCACGGGCCAGGCGAGCACGAAGGCATCGAGCGCAGCCGGGTCTGCAGCGGCCCGATGGCACGCATCAGCAGGCGGCGCCCACTGCGGTGCTGGCCAAACCTCCAGCGCTTGGCGCAGCACCGGCTTCGATGCCGCATGCGAGGCACCATCGGCCATGCGCACCCAGCGACCGAACATCGTGCCCAGCGCGGAGCCCGCCAGCGGCGCAGGCACCGGCTCCTGCGGCGGCCGCACGCACGCCGCCGGGTGGCCCAGCACCGCGCGCACGGCTTCGGCGCTGGCCGCCACCCACAGGCCCAGTTCGGCATCGAAAGCCAGCGGCTGGCGCGCGGCTCGCTCGCGGTACCAGGGGTAGGGGTCAGGGTGCACCACGGCGTCGATCGCGTGGCGAGGCGGCATGTGAGGTGTGTTCATGCCGCAAAGCATGCGCCACCGGGCAACAAGACACTTCGGCCGACACCGAAGTGTGGCCCAGAATGCCGCGATGACCGACCCCGACCTCCGTCTCGCGCAGCTGGCCGCGGCAGTGGCCGAACCGGCCCGCGCACGCATGCTGTGCACGCTGCTCGACGGCCGCGCACGCACCGCCACCGAGCTGGCCACGGCGGCCGACATCGCAGCCTCCACCGCCAGCGCCCACATCGCGCGGCTCGAGACCAGCGGCCTCGTCAACGTGGTGCGCCAGGGTAAGCACCGGTATGCCCAACTGGCCGGGCCCGCGGTGGCGCAGGCGCTCGAATCGCTGCTGCAGGTGGCGGGCGTGCCGCGTGCGGCGAGCTTCACGCCCAACACGCCACAGGCGCTGCGCCACGCACGCAGCTGCTACGACCACGTGGCCGGTGAGCTGGGGGTGGCGCTGCACGACCGCCTGCTGAGCCTGCGCTGGTTGCGCGGCGAGCGCGACGAAGCCGACTACGAGATCACGTCAGCCGGCACCGCCGCGCTGGAAGGCCTGGGGCTGGACATGGCCGGTCTGTCGCGCACGCGCCGACGCCTTGCCTGCGCCTGCGCCTGCCTCGACTGGAGCGAACGCCGCGCGCACCTGGGCGGCGCACTGGGGGCCGCACTGCTCGATCTGCTGCTGGCGCGCCGCTGGCTGCAGCGTGAGCTCGACAGCCGCGCCTTGCGGCTCACGCCGGCGGGCAAGCGGCTGTTGCGCGAACGCTTGGGCTTGGAACTCGGCGCCGAGTGAACGCGCCCGTGAGTGAATGAATGTGAATGCGCTCAGCTGCCCAGCACGAGCTTGAGCCCGCTGCCGCGCGAACCCGCAGAACCGGTGTTGGCCGCCGCCTGCTCCGCCAGCATCAAGGCCAGGCGCTTCAAGCCTTCCCATGGGTCGACCGGCCAGGCCGGGTGCCTGAGGCCCTTGACGAGCCCGTCGCACACCTGTGCGGCATCGACCAGGTGCGCCAGCGCCGATTCACCCAGCAACGGCACCACGCGTTCGAACAGCCGCTCCTTCACGCCCCACACACGGTTTTCGCGCAGCGCCATCGGCAGCGGCTTGCCGGCCTGCACGGCGTCTTTCACGCGCTTCAATGCGCGAATGTCCTCGGCCAGCGTCCAGTGCACCAGCACTGGCGCTTCGCCCTCGGCCTGCAGGCCGTCGAGCATGCGCAGCACGCGCGGCACCTGGCCGGCCAATACCGCTTCGCTGAGCTTGAAGACGTCGTAGCGCGCCACGTTCAGCACGGCGGCCTCGACCTCGTCGAAGCCCAGTTCGCCCTGCGGGTACAGCAGGCCGAGCTTGGTGATCTCCTGGTGCGCTGCGAGCAGGTTGCCTTCCACGCGGTCGGCAAAAAACGCCAGCGTGCGCTGGCCCTCTTCGCCTTCGCACACGCGCTGGCCCTGCACGGCCAGGCGCTGCGCGATCCATTGCGGCAGCGCGCGGCGTTCGATCGCATCGAGCTTGATCGTGACGCCGGCACCGTCGAGCGCGGTGAACCAGGCGCTGCCGAGCTGCGTGCGGTCGAGCCGCGGCAAGGTGACGAGCGTGACGATGTCGTCGCTCAGGCTCTCGCAATATCGCTGGATGGCTTCGGAGCCGTCTTTGCCCGGCTTGCCCGAGGGAATGCGGATCTCGATGA
This sequence comes from uncultured Rivibacter sp., assembly GCA_946480925.1. The sequence goes on along the minus strand of CAMLLU010000007.1, from coordinate 37,725 downwards.
TCTGCTTGTCGGCAAACAGGCTCATCGCCTGCGAGGCGCCCAGCAGGCTGCTCCAGTCGAAGTGCGCGCCGGCCACCGTGTGCACCTGGCGCTCGGTGTGGCCTGCCACGCGCGCCGCGGCGCGGATCGCATCGGCCGCCTCCTGCGCGAGCAAGGGCTCGTCGCCGTAGAGCGTGTAGATCGGGCGCAGCCCCTGCTTCAGGTGGGCGGCGAGTTGTTCGGCACGCAGCTGCATCGAGCTTCTCAGGGCTTCACGGCCGCCAGGCGACGCATCACCTGGGCCACCACGTCGCTTTGCATCGAGCGGTACAGCATCTCGGCTTCCTGCTCCTTGGCCAGCGCAGTGGTTTCGCTGTAGCTCATGTCGCGGCTGAGCAGCAGCTCGGTGGGGCCGATGAGCTCGCGGCCAGAAGGCGAAGTCAGGCGAAACTTGAAGCGCAGCTTCAGCGTCAGTTCGCGCACCTGGCCGGCAGAGGTCTGCGCAGCGATGGTCTGCTCGCGCGCATCGCTCATGGCTTCGAGCACGGCCTCGGACTGGGGCGTGGTCTCGACGACCTGCGTGCCGCCGGCCTGCAAGTTGCGACGCAGCTCTTCAGCCAGTGCTGAACGCTTTTCGAAGCCTTTGAGCATCACCCTCTTGAGCTGCAGCTCGGGCGGGCGGCGAAGCTCGAAGCCACAGGCCGCAAGCAGCGTCAACGGCGCGAGGCCGAGCAGTGAACGTCGTTGCATGGCCTGAAGGTCAAACCACCACGTTGACCAGCCGCCCCGGCACCACGATCACCTTCTTGGCCGGCTTGCCCTCGCTGAACTTCGCGAAGTCGGGCGAGGCGAGCGCCACCGCTTCGATGGTCGCCTTGTCGGCAGAGGCCGGCACCTTGATGGCGCCGCGCAGCTTGCCGTTGACCTGCAGCATCAACTCCAGTTCGTCTTGCACGAGCGCGGCTTCGTCCACCTGCGGCCAGTGCGCATCGAGCAGGTCACCCAGGCGCGCCGCGTAGCCGAGCTGTTCCCACAACCCATGCGTGATGTGCGGGCAGGCCGGGTAGAGCACGCGCAGCAGCACCGAATAGGCCTCACGCAGCGCGGCGTTCGAGCCGGCGCTGTCGTCGCCCTTGTAGCCTTCGAGCGCGTTGAGCAGCTTCATCGCACCGGAGACCACGGTGTTGTACTGCATGCGCTCGTAGTCGTAGCTCACCTGCTTGAGCACAGTGTGCACTTCGAAACGCAGTGCCTTGGCCTCGGCGTTCAGGCCCGCGCCCACGTCCTGCGCGGACTTGATGGCCTCTGTGTGCTTCTGCCCGAAGACCCACACGCGGCGCAGGAAGCGGTGCGCGCCATCGACGCCCGAATCGCTCCACTCGAGCGTCTGCTCCGGCGGCGAGGCGAACATCACGAACAGGCGCGCCGTGTCGGCCCCGTAGCGGTCGATCAGGTCCTGCGGGTCGACGCCGTTGTTCTTCGACTTCGACATCGTGGTCATCTCGTGCTCGAGCGGCGTGCCGTCGGCCTTCAGCCGAGCACCGGTGACCTGGCCCTGCTCGTTCTTGAGAACTTCGACCTCGTGTTCCCAGTAGTAGTGCTTGCCGCCGCCTTCGGGCTTGTGGAAGAAGGCGTCCTTCAGCACCATGCCTTGCGTGAGCAGGCGCGTGAAGGGCTCGTCCACCTTCACGAGGCCGAGGTCACGCATCACCTTGGTCCAGAAGCGCGCATACAGCAGGTGCAGGATGGCGTGTTCGATGCCGCCGATGTATTGGTCCATCGGCATCCAGTACTGCGTGCCGGCGCCCACCATCGCGCGGTCGTTTCGCGCGTCGCAGTAGCGCATGAAGTACCACGACGAGTCGACGAAGGTGTCCATCGTGTCGGTCTCGCGCTGCGCGGGCTTGCCGCACTTGGGGCAATCGACCTTCAGGAAGCTTTCGCACTTGTTCAGCGGGTTGCCCGAGCCGTCCGGAATCAGGTCTTCGGGCAGCACGACCGGCAGGTCCTTTTCAGGCACCGGCACGGAACCGCAGTCGTCGCAGTGGATGATGGGGATTGGCGTGCCCCAGTAGCGCTGGCGACTGATGCCCCAGTCACGCAGGCGCCACGTGGTCTTCTTCTCGCCCAGGCCTTTGTGCGCCAGCGCGGAAGCAATGGCATCGACGGCGACCGGGTACGAAAGGCCGCTGTAGTTGCCGGAGTTGATGGTCACGCCGCGCTGCTTGTCGCCGTACCACTCCTGCCAGTGGTCGGTGGTGTAGTGCTCGCCGTCCACCGTGACGACCTGCAGGATGGGCAGGTGGTACTTCTTCGCGAACGCGAAGTCGCGCTCGTCGTGCGCGGGCACGCCCATCACGGCACCGTCGCCGTAGCTCATGAGCACGTAGTTGCCGACCCACACCTCGACCTGCTCGTCGGTGAGCGGGTGCGTCACGAAGAGGCCTGTGGGCAGGCCTTCCTTTTCCTTGGTGGCGAGTTCGGCCTCGGTGGTGCCACCCTGCTTGCAGGCCTCGATGAATGCTGCGATCGTCGGGTTGCCCTGCGCCGCATGGGCAGCCAGCGGATGCTCGGGTGCCACCGCGCAGAAGCTCACGCCCATGATGGTGTCGGCCCGCGTGGTGAAGACGTAGAGCCTGCCGTCCTGGATGAGCTTGCCGTCAGCGCCCTTGATGTCGTGCGTGAACGCAAAGCGCACGCCTTCGCTCTTGCCGATCCAGTTTTCCTGCATCAGCCGCACGCGCTCGGGCCAGCCCGGCAGCTTGTGCTGCACGTGGTCGAGCAGCTCATCGGCGTACTTGGTGATGTTGAGGTAGTAGCCCGGGATCTCGCGCTTTTCGACCACCGCGCCCGAGCGCCAGCCGCGCCCGTCGATCACCTGCTCGTTGGCGAGCACGGTCTGGTCCACCGGGTCCCAATTCACCACCTGGGTGCGGCGCTCGGCGATGCCCGCTTCGAGCATGCGCAGGAACAGCCACTGGTTCCAGTGGTAGTAGTCGGGCGAGCAGGTGGCGACCTCGCGGCTCCAGTCGATGGCCAGGCCCATCGCCAGCATCTGCTTCTTCATGTAGGCGATGTTTTCGTAGGTCCACTTCGCCGGCGGCACCTTGTTCTTCATCGCCGCGTTCTCGGCCGGCAGGCCGAAGGCGTCCCAGCCCATGGGCATGAGCACGTTGTAGCCCTTCATGCGCAGCTGCCGGGTCAACATGTCGTTGATGGTGTAGTTGCGCACATGCCCCATGTGCAGCTTGCCGCTGGGGTAGGGCAGCATCGAGCAGGCATAGAACTTGGGCTTGCTCGCGTCTTCGACCACACGGTAGGCGTCCTTGGCCTGCCAGTGCGCCTGGGCTTGCGCTTCGACGGTGCGATGGTCGTAATGGGTGTTTGAAGTGCTCATGCGGGTGGGCCGGGCGCAGGAAAGCGCCGCCTCAAGGGATCGGCCGATTATAGGAAGCGACCCTGCGCAGGCCGCGTATTCAGCGGGCTTGCGGCGCAGGTTCGGCGACGAAGGCGATGCGGTTGAGCCCCGCCTTCTGCAGGCGGCCGATCAACTCGGCCACGCGGCCGTACGGCACGCTCCGGTCGGCACGCAGCTGCACTTCGGTGTCGGGCGTGCGTTTTGCCGCTTCGGCCACTCGGGCGTCGAAAACGTCGGCCTCGAGCTTTTCGTCACCGAGGTGGAGCGCACCATCGGGCGTCAGCGCCACGGCCAGGAATTCGGGCGTGGCATCGCCGGCCTGTGCCGCATCGCTTTTCGGCAGGTCAAGCTTCAGGCTCGAGGTCATCAACGGCGCGGTGATCATGAAGATCACCAGCAGCACCAGCATCACGTCGATCAGCGGCGTCATGTTGATGTCGCTCATCGGCTGCGGGCCGGTGGTGCGTTCGAGGCGGCCGAAAGCCATGGTGCAGCCTTACTCGGCGCGCGGCGCGGCACCGTGCGTGTCGAGCACCATTTCGCGCAGGTCGTGCGCAAAGCCTTCGAGCTCGGCCTCGCAAGCGCCGACCCATTTGCCGAAGAGGTTGTAGGCCAGCACCGCTGGAATCGCGACGGCGAGGCCCGCGGCAGTCATGATGAGCGCTTCGCCCACCGGGCCGGAAACCTTGTCGATGGAGATGCCTCCCGAAGCCGAGATGCCCACCAGCGCGTGGTAGATGCCCCACACCGTGCCGAACAGGCCGATGAAGGGCGCCGTCGAGCCGATGGAAGCCAGCAGCACCTGGCCGAACTGCAGGTGATGCAGCACGGCATGCAGCGCATCACGCAGCCGGCGCGTGAGCTGCGAGGCCAGCTGGCCCGAGGCTTCGAGCGTGCTCGGGGGTGCCGTGTGCGTGGCGGCCTCCAGCAGCGGCGCGACGATTCGCTCACGGTCGAAGGCCACCAGCTGGGTGCGGCCAGTGTCGAGATCGGGCGCAGCCCAGAAGGCAGGCACCGCGCGGGCGATGTCACGCCGTGCGCGGCGCAGCAGCCAGCCCTTCCAGAAGATCACCACCCAGGCACTCACCGACATGGCCAGCAGCAGCAACGCCACCGCTTGCGTGGTGGCGTCGCCCTGAGACCAGAACTTCGCCAGGCCCGTCATTGCGACACCCCGCTCGCCGAGCAGGGTGATCGCGCCTCCGAAGAGGCCGGGCCTTGCTGCGGGCGGCTCGGCGCGGCTACCCGTGTCACGCCAACCCCAGCACGTCGTCCATGCCGAACAGCCCCGTGGACTGGCCAGCCAGGAAACGCACCGCGCGCAGGCTGCCCTGCGCGAAAGTGGCGCGGCTCGACGCCTTGTGCGAGATCTCGATGCGCTCGCCGATGCCGGCGAACAGCACGGTGTGGTCGCCCACCACGTCGCCGCCCCGGATGGTGGCGAAGCCGATGGTGGATGGATCCCGCTCGCCGGTCACGCCTTCGCGGCCGTAGACAGCACAGCTCTTCAGATCGCGGCCCAGAGCCTCGGCCACCACCTCGCCCATCTTCAGCGCAGTGCCGCTGGGCGCATCGACCTTGTGGCGGTGGTGCGCCTCGATGATCTCGATGTCATAGCCCTCGCTGAGCGCCTTGGCAGCCTGTTGCAGCAGCTTCAGCACGACGTTGACGCCCACGCTCATGTTGGGCGCCATCATGATGGCGGTGTCCTTCGCCGCGTCAGCGATCTGCGCCTTCTGCTCGTCGGAAAAACCGGTGGTGCCGATGACGACTTTCACCCCCAGCTCGCGGCACACCGCCAGGTGCGCCAGCGTGCCTTCGGGGCGAGTGAAGTCGATGAGGAACTGTGAATCCTTGAGCCCGGCACGCAGGTCGCTCGTGATGGCCACGCCGCTGGCCTTGCCGAGGAAGGCTGCAGCGTCCTGCCCGAGTGCGGGGCTGCCGGCGATGTCCAGCGCGCCGGCCAGTTGGCAGTCAGCCGCGGTGGCGACGGCCTCGATGAGCATGTGGCCCATGCGGCCGGACGCACCGGCCACCGCGATACGCAAAGGCTGTCGACTCACTTGGTGGGCTCCAGCGGCGGGTAGCTGCGTGCCGGCCCCTGCGGCGCGGCGTCGGCCAGCGTGGCGTCGGGCTTGGGCGGCACCGGCAGCGCCTTGATCTGCTCCTCGGTCAGCTCAAGCACTGGCGCACGGCCGCTCTTGGCCACGTCGATGGAATTGATGAAGTCGCGCTCGGAGGGCAGGTCACCCGCCTCGAACTTGCTCACCTTGTCGTCCTGGAACAGCACCATCACATTGCGCTGCTGCGGCTCGGCGCCCTGGCGCCGGATCGTGAACACGTAGTCCCAGCGATCGGCGTGGAAGATGTCGGTGAGCAACGGCGAACCCAGCATGTCGCGCACCTGGGAACGGCTCATGCCGGGCTTGATGAGCGCGGCCTGCTCCTTGGTAACCACGTTGCCTTGCACCACCTCCACCCGGTAGGGCGTGATGAGACCGAGGAAGTTGTCGGAAGACTGCAGCGAGCTGCATGCCGCCAGTGCAAGCGGAATCAGCGCGCCCAGCACAGGCCGCAGGAAAGAGTGCGTCATGAGCGGAGGTTTGAGCCGCAGCGGCAGCCCAACTCGATATGATGCAAAGATTCTAGCGGGGCCCACCCCGCCCATTGCCGATGGCATCCCTGGGTAAGTTCCATGTCAAACGCTGAAGACCTCAAGAGCAGCGGCCTGAAAGCCACGCTGCCACGCATCAAGATCCTGGAAGTCTTCCAGCGCTCCAGCGTGCGGCACCTCACGGCTGAAGACGTGTTCAAGACGCTGCTGAACGAAGGCTCCGACATTGGCCTCGCCACCGTCTACCGCGTGCTGATGCAGTTCGAGCAGGCCGGCATCCTGTCACGCAACCACTTCGAGTCCGGCAAGGCCGTCTTCGAGCTCAACGAAGGCAAACACCACGACCACCTCGTGTGCGTGGTCTGCGGCCGCGTCGAGGAGTTCTACGACCCCGAAATCGAACGCCGCCAGCAAGAGATCGCGAAAGAACGCGGTTACGACCTGCAGGACCACTCGCTCGCTCTGTACGTGGTGTGCCGGCGCGAGGGCTGCAAGGGGAAAGCGTAGCGAACGCCTGGGGTGATCGTGGAGGTCACGATCCTGGGCCGCTGCGCCGGGCCGCTCCCATGCAAGGCCCCCCTCCGGTCGGGGTGCCTTCATTTCTCGCCTTGCTCCATCGCCTTGCGGTGGCGCTCGATGAATTCCTTGTAGGTGTCGATGCCGCGCAGCTGCAGCACGGTGTTGCGCACGGCGGCCTCCACCAGCACGGCCAGGTTGCGGCCGGCGTCCACGGCGATGACCGCCTTGCGCACCTTCACGCCCAGCACTTCTTCATACAGCGGCTCGTAGGGCAGCCGCTCGAACTCGCGCTCCATCGTTTCCTTGCGCACGAGGTGCACGATCAGGCGCAGGCGCATCTTCCGCCGCACCGCCGTCTCGCCGAAGATGGCCTTGATGTCCAACAGGCCGATGCCACGCACTTCGAGCAGGTTGATCAGCAGCGGCGGGCAACGCCCTTCGATGGACGTTTGCGACACGCGGTAGAGGTCCACCGCATCGTCGGCCACCAGGCCATGGCCGCGTGAGATGAGTTCCAACCCGAGTTCGCTTTTGCCCAGGCCCGACTCGCCTGTGAGCAGCACACCCACGCCAAGGATGTCCATGAACACGCCATGGCGCGTGAGCCGCTCGGCGAAGTGCTGGGCCAGGTGGCTGCGCATCACGTCGATCACATGGCCGGCCGACTCCTGCGTGACGAACAGCGGAATCTCGGCTCGGCCGCAGATCGCGACCAGCTTTTCGGGCGGTGTCTGCCCGTCGGCCACCACGATCACGGGCGGCTCCAGCGTGACGATGCGCGAGATACGCCGTTCCTGGTCTTCCGCGTTGGCGTCCGAGAGGTAGCGCACCTCGCGGCGGCCCACGATCTGCACCCGATATGGGTGGATGTAGTTGAGGTAGCCGACCAGGTCGGCAGCCGATTGCGCGTCGCGAACGGCCACTTCGTCGAAGCGGCGCTCCGGGTGGGCATGGCCCGAAATCCACTCCCACTTGAGGGAATCGCGGTGGGCCTCGAAAAGCGCCTCGGCGCTGATGACGGTGGGCTTCATGAGACGCCTTTGTATCAGTCGCCACGGACCGCCGCGCCGGGCGCCCCCAGGGCAAGGCCCACCTCCCCTTGGGGAGGTGTGACCGACAACACGTTCAGGCCACCGACTTGAGCGGCTCCCAGTTCGAGATCAACTCGTGGACCTTTGCCGCTTCGGGCTCGGTCTTCAGGCGCTCGCGCAGTTCGCGGTCGCTCAGCAGTTCGGCGATCTCGGAGAGGATTTCGAGGTGGCGCTGCGTGGCGGCTTCAGGCACCAGCAGAAAGATCAGCAGGGAAACAGGTTCGTCGTCGGGTGCGTCGAACGGGATGGCAGCCTGGACACGCAACACAGCGGCCAAGGGGTTCTTCAGGCCCTTGATGCGGCCGTGCGGAATGGCCACGCCATGGCCCAGACCGGTGGAGCCCAAGCGCTCACGGGCGAACAGGTTGTCTGTGACCGTGGCACGCGCGATTGCGTGCTGGTTCTCGAACATCAGCCCGGCGTGCTCGAACGCGCGCTTTTTGCTGGTGGCATCCACATCCACCAGCACATTGGCGACAGGCAGGATGGCGGCAAGACGGTTCATTAGCTCACAGCGTCGGTTTCGGCCGGGCGAGACCTTGGCGGACGCACTTCCAAGTGAAGCGGCGATTATAGGAATCGCTCCCCGGAGTAGAAGCGTAGATCCAACGCCAGTCGAACAATTGTGCACATCCTGCTGCATCGCAACAAGCTGTGCCGGATGCCATGGACCCGGAGTGGCAAAAGCAAAAAGCGGCCCTTCTGGGGCCGCTTTGCACCGTGACTTGGGTGGCAAGCCCGCGATCACGACACCTCGCTGGCGCCGTTGCGCTTGGGCGAATCATGGTGGTGATCGTGCAGCCGGTCCTTGTGGCGGCAAACTTGGCGATCCAGCTTGTCCATGAGCTGATCGATCGCGGCGTAGAGGTCCTCGTGGGATTGTTCGACAAAGATGTCACGACCTTTGACGTGCAAATTCACCTCGGCTTTCTGGCGGCGTTCCTTCTCCTTCTGCTTCTCGACGGTGAGTAGCACGTTGATGTCCACCACCTGGTCGAAATGACGGGTCACCCGGTCCAGCTTTGTTAGCACGTACTCGCGCAGAGCCGGCGTCACTTCAAGGTGGTGTCCACTGATCGTCAGATTCATAAGACCTCCTTTCGAGAGGGGTTACGGCAAAGTCCTTCGATGCAGGAGTGCCACGCCCACGTGCGGAGCACTCCTCGCAGAACCAGTTTGCGCCTTGGCTGCAGGCATGACAAGGCGATGACAGCGGATCGGACCGCCCCATATGGAAAAGGCCCCGGGCGCCCGGAAATCGGTTCACAATCCGCGAGGCGATGCACCAGCGCCCAGCCTCCGATAGCGCGGGGAGCTAGTGCTACAAGCTCCCCATCATGTGTCTCTTCGGCTTGCTGCATTGCAGCGCCGAATGACATAATTTTTCGGTTTTTGTCAGCGGAGTGTCACTTGGACAGCAGTCACCCTCGGTGACCGTCCACTCCAACCGCAGGGCCTGCGTCAGCAGGCTCGAAGGCCTGGGGTGAGGCGGTACATCTTCCCACCCTACCCCTGTAGTTCGCCGCTAGGCCGGGTCACGGCGCGCATGCCGCGACGTTGTTGGAGCTCCCATGTTGAACGTGTTCACGCTGGCCAGCGGCCGGCTGTTTCAAGAAGAAATCGAAAGCGCCGAAGCCCTGGCGCATGTCCAGCCGGTCTGGGTCGATCTCGAGGCACCTACTCCTGAGGAAAAGGGGTGGCTGGCCGGCCGGTTCGCCCTTTCGATCCCCGATGACATCGTCGACGACGACCTCGAGGAATCCGCCCGCTTCTACGAAGAAGACAGCGGCGAGCTCCACATCCGCACCGACTTTCTGATCGACGACGAGGAACGCGGCTCGCGCAACGTGCGTGTGGCCTTCATCCTGCACAACAACGTGCTGTTCTCGATCCACGCCGAAGACCTGCCGGTGTTCCGGCTGCTGCGCATGCGCGCGCGCCGCATCCCCGCGTTGATCGAAGACGCCAAGGACGTCCTGCTGAAGCTCTACGACGCTGACGCCGAGTATTCGGCTGACTCGCTAGAGGGCATCTACGACGAACTCGAAAAGGTGTCGGCGCGCGTGCTGAAGGAAGAGGTCAACGACCAAGCCGCTGGCGAAGCGCTGGCGGCCATCGCGCGTCAGGAAGACTTGAACGGCCGCATCCGCCGCAACGTGATGGACACGCGCCGCGCCGTCAGCTTCATGATGCGTTCGCGGCTGCTCAACGCCGAGCAGTTCGAAGAGGCACGCCAGATCCTGCGCGACATCGATTCGCTCGACTCGCACACCGCATTTCTGTTCGACAAGATCAACTTCCTGATGGACGCCGTGGTCGGCTTCATCAACATCAACCAGAACAAGATCATCAAGATCTTCTCGGTGGCCAGCGTGGCCTTGCTGCCGCCTACGCTGATCGCCAGCATTTACGGCATGAACTTCCAGGGCATGCCTGAGCTGCAGTGGAAGCTGGGCTATCCGTATGCGTTGGCGTTGATGGTTGCCTCGGTCGCCGCGCCCTTCATCTACTTCCGCCGCAAGGGCTGGCTCAGGTAGCGTCCAGCACGCGCGCGGCCAGTGCGCAGCCGCTGGACCAGGCGCGCTCGACGCCGGCCGCGCCTGCCTCGCCGAACCAGGCATCGCCGCAGGCCCCCAGCTGCAGCGTGACGCTCCAGCCGCACGCGTCGCTCAACGGCTCCAGCACCCGTGCTTGCCGCCACAAGTGGGCGGCAGCAATTGTGGGGCGGGCCAGGCGCCTGCCAGCGGCCTTGCCGAAAGCCTCCAGCAGATGACGCGTCACCTGTTCGGGCTGCACGTCCAGGTTGTTGGCGCTCCAGTAGGACGTTGCGTGCAGCACCCAGCGGGTGGCGCAGGCGGCCGCCCGCACACGGCCAGGCTTGTTTTCTTCACGGCGCACCTGGTGCAGCAACGGCCCGCCGCGAATCGCCGACTCGTCGAGCCCGAGCGGCGCCGACCACGCGGCCACCACGCTCCAGCACGGTTCACTGCGCACGGAACGCAGGCTGGCAGCCAGCGTCGTGTCCGCTTGGAGCAGCACGGCAGCCGACTCCGGCGGCGTGGCCACGAGCACGGCGTCGAATGGCCCAGCGTCAGCCAGTCCGCAGTGAAAACGCAGGCGCCAGCGCCCTTCGCCGGCCGGTTCGATGGCCGCCACTTCGTGGCCGGATGCGATGTGCAGTTTCATGGCGCAGTGCGACACCCAGTCCGACATCGTCGGGCGGCCCATCCACGCATTAGCCACTTGCGGATCGGCCTCCAGCGAGCCCGCCGCGGCCCAGTCCCGCACCTGCCGTGCAAAGGCATCACCATTCGCGGCGAAGCTGGCCGCACCATGGTCGAACGTGCCGGCTGCGGTGCGCAGGCTCGCGCACCGCCCACCGGGCTGCGCGGCTTGGTCGAACAGCTGCACCTGCATTCCAACGGCTTGGAGGCGCGACGCGCAAGCGATACCTGCCACGCCCGCCCCGACGATGGCCACGCGCCGGGCCGTCATGCGTTCACGCACCGCTTGAGCCAGCGCATCAGTGCGCCCAGCAGGGGCAGCTTTTCGTACAGCTCTTCGGCGGCGTCCCAGTAGTCACGATGCATCGCGATGCGGCCGTCGGCGGCAAAACGCAGATGGGTGCTTCCGTGCACCGTCTGCTCGGCTTGCGAACGGCCCTTGAAATGAAAGAGGAAGTCCCACACGAGGAAGCAGTCGTTTCCTTCGACCACTGCCGCAGTGACGACAAAACGCGGCTCGTGGACCTGCACGAACATGTGGTCAAACACACGCTGCACGGCCGGCAGGCCGCGCACGTCGTTGAAGGGGTCCTTGAACGTCGCATCGTCGCTGTAGTGATCGCCCAGGCGTGCTATGTCGGCACGCTGCAGCGACTCGAACAGGCGAACGACCCGGGCGACGCGAGGGTCGGGATGGTGGGCTGGAGCGGAGGCTGGCATCGGCCGCAGTATCCCGCCTCGTCATAGCCCCGTCGCGCGCCGCACGGCCGAGAAATACCAGCCGTGGATCAGCAGGGCCGGCATCCTGAAGCGGTTCTGCGCCGTGAGCGGCGTCTCGACGAAGCCGGGGTTGATGACCGACACGCCGAGCTGCCGGGATGCGCCGCCACGAGGGCCTGCAGCGCATTCACGTTGCGTGCCGATACCACCACGCCGGCGCCGAGCAGCCACACCACCTGGCCGGGCAATGCTCGAGACGCGGGTTGAGGCTTGCCATCGTGCCCGCTCAGAGCTTGGTGAACGACAGCTGCACTTCGACCAGGCGGATGCGGAACTTCCTCATCACTGCGCGGTTGAGCATCGCGCGCTCGTCGATCGGCACCAACACGTCCCCGAAAAGCCGTGCGTCGGCAGCCCAGCCCGCCAGCCCCACCAGCCAGACACGTCGGGTGATGGCACGGCACTCAAGGACGCCGCAGGGTGAACTGCACCACATCGGTGTTGCCCGTCGCAAAGGCCGCCTCGCAGTACGCGAGGTAGAACTCCCAGATGCGCAGGAAGCGGTCGTCGAAACCGAGGCCGCGCACCTGCGGTTCGTGGTGCAGGAACCGCTCGCGCCAGCGCCGCAGCGTTTCGGCGTAGTCGCCTCCGAACGCGAAGGTCTTCTGGACCACCAAACCGGCCTTGGCGGCTTCTGCATGGAAGGCGGCAATGCTCGGCAGCAACCCGCCCGGGAAGATGTACTGTTGGATGAAGTCGGTGGATCTGACATAGCGCTCGAACAGGTCGTCGCGGATGGTGATGCTCTGGATGCAGGCGCGGCCACCCGGCTTCAGGCAGCGCTTGAGCATCTCGAAGTAGCCGGCCCAGTACTCACGGCCGACGGCCTCGAACATCTCGATCGAGACGATGGCATCGAAGGGCGCATCGGCGATGTCGCGGTAGTCCTGCAGGCGCAGGTCGGCCGGCAGTTGCTGGCGCGCCATGCGTTCCCGCGCCCAAGCCAGTTGCTCGTGCGACAGGGTGACGCCGGTGACTCGTGCGCCGAAGTCCTGCACCGCCACTTCGGCCAGGCCGCCCCAGCCGCAGCCCACCTCGAGCACGCGTGCGCCGGCCGTCACGCCAGCTTCTTCAAGCGCACGGCGCACCTTGGCATGCTGGGCCAGCTCCATCGGCTGGCTGCGGTCGCCGTTGAACCACGCGCTCGAGTAGCTCATCGTGTCGTCGAGCCAGAGCCGGTAGAAGTCGTTGCCGAGGTCGTAGTGCGCGCGGATATTCCGGCGGCTGCCGCTCCTGCTGTTGCGGTTGAGCAGCTGCTTGACCCGATATAGGAGCGCCCACCACCACGTGCCGTAGAAAAGCGACTCGATTGCCTCGCGGTTGGCGATGAGGAGTTCGAGTAGCGCGGTGAGATCCTGCGCCGTCCAGTCACCGGCGATGTGGCTTTCGGCAAAGCCGATGTCGCCGGATCTCAATGCCGCGGCACATACGTTCCAGTTGTGCAGCCGGATTGCTGCTCGCGGGCCTTCGCCTTGGCCGAAGCGGGCGATGCTGCCGTCGGGCAGCTGCACTTCCAGCGTGCCATGGCGCAGCTCCCGCAGGAGCCGGAAGATGACACGGGCCGCGGCGGGCACGGGTGTGGGCAGCGCTGGCGGGTGCTCGGCATACAGCATGTCGTTGTTCATGATCGCGTGACGGGCAGCTCGGGCGGTTGCGACTTGCTGAAGAACGGCACGCGCTTGAGCCATAGCTTCAGCGCCTGCCAGTGGATGCGTGCGACGACCCCGAAGGTCAGCAGCGGCATGCCAAAGAACGCGCGCCGCAACGCGGTCGCATCGAGCGGCTGTAGCGCACCGCTCACGCTCGTCTGCAGCAGCGGACCCTGGGCGTCGTCATGGTCGATACGCGCCACCGTGTGCAGCGGATGCGTTGCGTCGGCCGCTGTGCGCAGAAAGCGGAAGCGATAGTGGCCTTCGACGCGACAGAACGGCGAGACGTGAAACACCTTGGAGGCTGTGAGCTCACGGCCCCAGCGAAGGTTTGCACCGCTGAGCAGATAGCAGTGGCGCTCGCCGAAGGTGTTGTTGACCTCCACGACGATGGCAGCCAGCGAGTCGTCATCGCGGTGGCAATACCAGAAGCTCACCGGCTTGAACACGTAGCCGAATACGCGCGGATAGGTGTGCAGCCAGACCTCACCGGTGGCGTCGGTCACGCCTTCGCGGGTCAGCAGTTCATCGAGCCAGGCCAGCGCGTCCGTGCGGCCATCGCCATGATCGACATCGAAAAAGCTGATCAAACCAAAGCGGTTGCGGCGCAGTGCCGGCACGGCATGAGACCGCAGGCTGCGCATCGGCAGCATGAGGAAGTAGGTGGGATACGCAAACGCGTGGCGTTTGGGGCGAAGCCGCGTATGGCGTACGGTGCCGAAGCCAATGAGGGGCAGGGCGTCCCTCATCAAGCTACCAACCTGCCGGGCTGCATGCCGGCCAGCCGCTCCTGCAGACCGCGGGCCGCAGCCAAGCCGGACTTCAAGCCGTCTTCATGGAAGCCGTAGCCGGTCCAGGCGCCGCAAAACCAGCTGCCGCGCCGGCCCTGAATCTCGCCCAGGCGGCGCTGCGCAGCAATGGCCGCGAGGTCGAATACGGGGTGGCTGTAGTCGTATTCCCCCAGCACCGCCTCGGCGCGGGGCTCGCGTGCCGGGTTGAGCGATACCAACACTGGTTGCGTAAACGGCAGCGGCTGCAGGCGGTTGAGCAGGTAGTGCAAGCACACCGCGGCCTGTTCGCGCGAGTGGCTGACCGCACGCTCGTAGTTCCATGCCGCCCAGGCAACGCGGCGCTTGGGCAGCACGCTGGTGTCGGTGTGCAGCACTGCGCGGTTGCGGTGGTAGCGGATCGCGCCGAGCACGGCCCGCTCGGCGGGCGTGGCGTCTTCGCCGAGTAGCGTCAGGGCTTGGTCGCTGTGGCAGGCGAACACCACCGCGTCGAAGTGTTCGCTGCCCTGGTCGGTGAGCACCTGCACACCCGGGGTAGGCAACTCGGCGCCCAGGCGCCTGACGGCGCGCACCGGCATGTTGACCCGCGCATCAGCCACGCGCGGCAGCATCTTTTCGACGTAGCGGCGCGCTCCACCGGCCACCGTGTGCCACTGCGGGCGGTTCACCATTTGGACGAGCCCGTGGTTGTGGCAGAAACGGATCATCGTTGCGACTGGAAACTGCAACATCTGCTCGGTCGGGCAAGACCAGATGCTGCCGATCATCGGCAAAAAATACCAGTCGCGGAATTCGCTACCGAAGCGATGCGCCGCCAGGAACTCGCCGATCGGCTGTATGAGCGCGACGTCCTCGTCGCGCAGCGCCAAACCGCTGGCCAGCCGGTTGAAGCGCACGATGTCGGCCAGCATGTGCCAGAACGCCAGCCGCGCGAAGTTGCGACGCTGTGCAAACAGCGAGTTGAGGCTGCTGCCGCTCCATTCGAGGCCGATGTCCGGCGCCTGGACCGAAAACGACATGTCCGAAGCGGCGGTATCGACGCCAAGCTCTTCGAACAGCCGGATGAGCTCCGGATAGGTCCGCTGGTTGAACACGAGGAAGCCGGTGTCCACGCCATGCGTGCGGCCCTGAAGAGAAACGTCCACCGTGTGGGTGTGGCCGCCGAAGTAGGGGCCAGCTTCGAACAGCGTCACTCGTACGAGGCTACCAGGCCCGCTCAGGCGCCACGCTGCGGCCAGCCCGGCGATTCCCGAGCCGATGACGGCCACGCGGCTCATGCGCGCCCGCCCAAAAGCGCAGCGGCGGTGACGCCACCGAGGTCGTCACCGCCGCCTGCTGTAGAGAACGCTGCGAAGCGCCCGAGAGCCAAGGAGGGAGGGAGGGAGGAGGAGGAGAGATGCTCTAAGGTTGCAACCGGTCGAACCGGAAGGCTTCGCAGCGGAAACGTGTCTGAATCGAGTGCGGCAATCGATGTGCCCGCACTCCACTCCCGGACTGAAGTACCAATCTGGACGATTCGAGAAGCCAAAGAAGAAGTAGTTCCGTACTTCATTGTTCGCTGTTGTTACAAGCCAACCAATAGATATGGCTGGTCTAGGTGCCCCCTCATTAGCTCATTAATTGAACTAATGAGTTCAAATATAAAACTTTCCAGTAATGCACGCGCCATGCACGCAACTATTCGGACTTTTCGGGTCGTGGCAAATGCCGTTGCGCCCTGCGTCTGGCATGACGCAGTCATGACATATCGGCCGCCTACAATCCTGAGCACTTTTGCGAGGGCATTGCCATGCTGTATCCCGAACTCTTCAAGCAACTCGAAGCCGTGCGCTGGAACATGGACAAGGACATCCCTTGGGACCAGTTCGACGCCAGCAGGCTGAGTGAAGAGCAGGCGCAGACCATCAAGATGAACGCCATCACCGAGTGGGCGGCGCTGCCGGCCACCGAGATGTTCCTGCGCGACAACCGCGACGACAGCGACTTCTCCGCCTTCATGAGCGTGTGGTTCTTCGAGGAGCAGAAGCACTCGCTGGTGTTGATGGAATACCTGCGCCGCTTCCGCCCCGACCTCGTGCCCACCGAAGCTGAGCTGCACGAGATCCGCTTCGAGTTCGATCCGGCGCCCGCACTCGAGACGCTGATGCTGCACTTCTGCGGCGAGATCCGCCTCAACCACTGGTACCGCCGTGCCGCCGAGTGGCACACCGAGCCTGTCATCAAGGCCATCTACGAAACGCTTGCGCGCGACGAAGCCCGCCACGGCGGCGCCTATCTGCGCTACATGAAGCGCGCGCTGCAGAAGTTCGGCGACGAGGCCAAGGCCGCTTTCGCCAAGGTCGGCGTGCTGATGGCCAGCGCGCGCCGCACGGCGCAAGCGCTGCACCCGACCAACCTGCACGTGAACGAAAAGCTGTTTCCGCGCGACACCATCCAGAGTCGCCTGCCCGACCCGGCGTGGCTCGAAGCCTGGCTCGACAAGCAGATCAAGTTCGACGCCGTATGGGAAACCAAGGTGGTCGAGCGCATCCTGCACAACCTCAGCCTGTTGATGGAGCGCAGCTTCTCCAGCGTGCAGGAGCTCAATCGCTATCGCAAGGAGCTGATCACGCAACTGGCTGCCGCCGGGCGCCCGACGCCTGACGCCAACCCGGCCTGAGCTGCTCGCCCCCTTCGAAGAAAGGCCCGCGTTGCGGGCCTTTCTTTTTGCTGTGTTCTTGTCTGCCGGCCCGGGCCGCGGCATGCTGGCCCGTTTCGACGTCGAACAGGAGTGGGTAATGACGATGAATTTCCTCTGGTTGCGGCTGTGCGTTGCCGTGCTGGCTTCGGCGTTGCTCACGTCTTGCGAGAGCATCAGCCTGGCTTCGCAGGCCCCGCTGCTCGGGGCGACCTGGACCCTCACCGAGCTGGACGGCCGACCTGCCGGTGGCGGGCAAGGCAACCGCCCCGCAACGCTGATGCTCGACGTCAACAGCCCGCGCGCCAGCGGCTTCGCCGGCTGCAATCAGTTCGGCGGCAACTACGCACTGCAACCGCCGGCACTACAGCTCTCCAGCCTCGTCAGCACCCGCATGGCGTGCGGCGGCGACGGCGACGCGCTGGAGCGACGCTATCTCGCGGCGTTGACCTCCACGCGGACTTACCGCCTCGAAGGCAAGACGTTGCAGCTGCTCAACGAACAACGCGTACTGGCCCGCTTCGAGCGATAGGCGTCATCCCTGGGCCACCTTGGCGGCAATGGCAGCAGTGCGCTGCTGTTGATCGGCCTTGCGGTCGGCTGCCACCTTCTGCGCCGTGGGGCGCTGCTCGATGAACTTGGCGTAGGTCTTCCAGTCCACGCCCGCTGCGGCGACGAGATCACTGCCGTAAATCGCGCGGCTGGCCATCGCAGCCACCGGCAGATGTGCGTAGGCCGAACAATCTGCCAGCGTGAAGCTCTCGCCTGCCACGTAGGGCGAAAACTTCGCCAGCTGCTTGAAGGCACGCAACCCTTTGTCGAGTTGAACGCGCACACGCTCGGTGAACTTCTCCGGCAGCGGCGGAGCGCCGAAGAAGGCCGGGCCATACAGCTGGCGTACCACCAGCTCCACGTGCAACTCCAGCACGATGTTGAGTTCACGCACCTTGGCCGCAGCCCAGGGATCTGCCGGCAACAGCGCGGGTGTCGGCCAGCACGCCTCGACGTACTCGACGATGGCCTGGCTTTCGCACAGCGGACCTTCATCGGTCAGCAGATACGGGACCTTGCCCATCGGCGAGTATTCGAGCGGACCGCCGGGTACCAGCACTTCTTCAAACGGCACACCCTTTTCGAGCAGCACCA
Organism: uncultured Rivibacter sp.; assembly: GCA_946480925.1. The sequence continues at coordinate 19,840 of CAMLLU010000007.1, read as the reverse complement.
GCTTGGCCTTGTTGTGGTAGTTGGACAGCGGAAAACCGCACAGTTTGAGCATGGAACGTCTCCTCGTCTGGAAGGCAAGGCAGTCTATGAGGCACACGCCGGCACGACTGCCGCGCAGGCGACAATGAGCCGATGACCGAGTCCACCACGTCGCTGCCCACGTTTTACGACAAGCTTTGCAGCCGCGACAGCCTGGCCGCACGCATCGCCGGCTTGCCGCGCCCGCTGGTGTTCACCAACGGCGTCTTCGACATCCTGCATCGCGGCCACGTGAGTTATCTGGCGCAGGCCCGCGCGCTGGGTGCGAGCCTGGTGCTGGGGCTCAACAGTGACAGCTCGGCACGCATGCTGGGCAAAGGCCCCGATCGCCCGCTCAACAGCGAAGCCGACCGTGCCGCCGTGCTGGCCGCGCTCGAAAGCGTGAGCCTCGTGACGCTGTTCGACGAGTCGACACCCGTCGAGCTGATCAAGCAGGCGCGTCCCGACATCTACGTGAAGGGCGGCGACTACGACATGGAAACGCTCGAGGAGACCCGCGTCGTGCGCAGCTGGGGCGGCCGCTCGCTGGCGCTGCCGTTTGTCGAGGGCTACTCGACCACTGCGCTGGTCAAGCGCATTCGTGGTTGAGTAACCACCATGCCTCGGCTTTACGTCGATCTGCCGCTGGCGCCTGGATTGCACACTGCGCTGCCGGCTGCAGCGGCCCGCCACGCCCAGGTGCTGCGCCTTCAACCGGGCGACGCGTTGACGTTGTTCAACGGTGAAGGCGGCGAGTGGTCGGCCGAGGTCAGCCGCATGGGCCGCAGTGACGTCGCAGCGCAAGTGGGCGAGCACCATGCCGTCGACCGCGAATTGCCGCTGCCCATTACTTTGGCGGTGGGCATGCCCGCGAACGACCGCATGGACTGGCTCGTCGAAAAGGCCACCGAGCTGGGCGTCGCCGCCATACAGCCCTTGATGTGCGAACGCTCGGTGTTGCGACTGGCCGGTGACCGTGCGGCGAAAAAGCTCGAGCACTGGCGTGGCATCGCCATTGCGGCTTGCGAACAATGCGGCCGCACAAAGCTGCCGCGGCTCGCTCCCGTACGAAGCTTCGCCGACTACATGCAAACGCTGGCGCACCCAGCCACTCAGGCACCACGGGCCTTCGTGTTGAGCCTGCGCAACGCACAGCCTTTCGCGGAAGCCCTGAAACCCGCACTGCACCAGGACGACTGCTCCTTGCTGTTCGTGAACGGCCCCGAAGGGGGCCTCAGCGAGGCCGAAGAAGCGCTGGCCCTCTCCGCGGGCTGTGCCCCCATCAGCCTGGGAGCGCGCACGCTGCGCGCCGACACGGCGCCCCTGATGGCACTGGCTGCGCTGGCCGCGCTGTTCTGACCCGGCAACACGCGTTGAGGATGCGGCGCCTCAGCCTTCGCCTCGCGCAGACGACTGGCCGTCGCGCATCGACCCCGCCACCAGGTCGAAACGGAACAGTCGGCACTCGATCGGGCCGTTCCACATCACTGTGCGGCGACTTTCCTTCAAGCGCATGGCCTGCGGCAGCTTCATGTCGGGGCTGAGCACGCAGGCCGTCCAGCCGGCGTAGGCGCGCTTCCAGTGTGACGCCAGGCGCGCAAAGAACTCTGCGGCCTCGGCGCCACCTTCGAAACCTTCACGTGCGGCCGGCGGTGTGCGGGCACCACGCGAGCCCTTGGGTTCGATGCGTTCACCGTAGGGCGGGTTGAGCATCAGCGTGCCGCGCTCGGCCGGCGCCGGGCGCTGCAGCGCATCGGCCGTCTTGAACTGGATGGCGCGGGCCACGCCGGCCCGCTCGGAATTGCGCGTCGCGAAGTCGGTCATGCGAAAGCTCACGTCGCCGGCAAACACTGGCACCGCGGGGGCATGCACTTGCGCACGCGCCGCCTCACGCAGTTGCTGCCAGTCACGCTGCAACGGCCGAAATGGCGCAAGCTTCTCGAACGCGAAACGCCGCGCGAAGCCCGGGGCGATACCGCAGGCGATCTGCGCCGCCTCGATGGCGATGGTGCCGGCCCCGCACACCGGGTCGAGCAGCGGCCCGTCCTCGGCACGCCCTTGCCAGCCGGCTACCGCCAGCATCGCTGCGGCCAGCGTTTCCTTCAGCGGGGCCTCGCCCTTGTCTTCGCGCCAGCCGCGCTTGAACAGCGCCTCGCCGGAGGTGTCCACATACAGGCTTGCGTGCTCGGCAGTGAGGTGCAACACCAGGCTCAGATCGGGCCTGACGGTGTCCACGCTCGGTCGCGCGCCGGCGGCTTCGCGCATCACGTCGCACACCGCGTCCTTGACGCGCAGGCCGGCGAAGTTGAGGCTTCTGAGTGGCGAGCGTTGCGCCGTGACGTCCACGCGCAGGGTTTCGCGTGGCGTGATCCACTCGGCCCAGCGCACGTTGCGGCCCAACGCATAGAGGTCGTCTTCGCTGCGATAAGGCGCTGTCATCACCTGCCACAACACCCGTTGTGCCAGCCGGCTTTCGAGGTTGAGCCGCATGGCCAGCATCCTCAGGGTGTCGGCGGAAGGTGCGATCACCGCCGCACCTCCCCGCGCTTCGTCCACACGGGCTGCCGCGCCGACGATCAGTTGCAGCTCCGCTGCCAGCCAGGGTTCGACGCCTTGGGCGCAAGGCAAGAAGAGAGAAGGCAATTGCATGCGCCGATTGTCGGTGCGACAGGCGCAGTGCGGAGTGGCCCTACAGCGATTTGCGAAGGTTCGCCGGCGCGATCTTCAGCGCTTCGCGGTACTTGGCCACCGTGCGGCGCGCCACCTGGATACCCTGCTCTTCGAGCATCTGGCTTAGCTGGCTGTCCGACAGCGGCTTTTTCGAGTCTTCGGCGCTCACCAACTGCTTGATCAGCGCCCGCACCGCGGTGCTCGACGCGTTGCCGCCCGCTTCGGTGTTGAGCGAGCTGCCGAAGAAGTACTTCAGCTCGAAGGTGCCGTAGGGCGTGGCCATGTACTTGGCGGTGGTCACGCGCGAGATGGTCGACTCGTGCAGGCCCAGCTCGTCGGCGATCTCGCGCAGCACCAGCGGCTTCATCGCGATCTCGCCGTGGCTGAAGAAGTTCTTCTGGCGCTCGACGATGGCCTGCGACACGCGCTGGATGGTCTCGAAGCGCTGCAGGATGTTCTTCATGAACCAGCGCGCTTCCTGGAGTCGCGCGCTCAGCGCCTGCCCCCCTTCGCTGCCGCGCCCCTGCTGTTTGACGGCCAGCGCGTAGAGGTCGTTGATGCGCAGCTTGGGCATCACGTCGGGGTTGAGCACCACCTTCCAGCCACGGCCGGACTTCTGCACGATCACGTCGGGCACGATGATGTTGGCCTCGGCGCGAGTGAACGGACGTCCCGGCTTGGGCTCGCACTGCACGATCAGCGCCTGCGCCTCCTTCAGCAACTCCTCGTCGGCGCCGGTGGCAGCCATGAGCTTCTTCGCATCGCGCCGCGCCAGCAGTTCGAGATGGTTCTTGCAGATGAGGATGGCGATCATCTGCGCCTCGCAGCGCGGGCCGGCACGCAGTTGCAGCGCCAGGCATTCGGGCAGATCGCGTGCGCCCACGCCGGTGGGCTCCATGCTCTGCAGCCAGCGCAACGCACATTGCAGGCGCTCGAGCAGCTCGGTGCGCGCTTCGATGTCGTCACCGCCCAGCCGCTCGGCGATCTCTTCGAGCGCGTCGGCCAGATAGCCGTCTTCGTTGAGCGACTCGATCAGCACCTGCACCGCGGCCGAATCTTCCGGCGCCAGGCGCATACCGCGCAGCTGCTCGCGCAGGTAGTCGGCCAGCGTCTGCGCGACGGTCGAACGCTCCATCGGGTCGAGGTCGTCGTTGTCGCTGCCCGCGCCGCTGCTTGCGCTGGGCGTTTCGCGAATGCCGTCGAAGTCGTCGCGTTCGGTGCCGTTTTCCCAATCGTCGCGTTCGGTGGCGCCGAACTCCATCGAATCGACCGCAGGCTCGGCATCGCCGTTTTGTTCACCGCCTTCGCCACCACCTGATTGCCAGTTGTCCTCGGCTTCGCTGGCAGTGCGCTCGGCAGCGCTGGTTCGCTCCGGCAGAGGCTGGGCATCGAACGGTGTGGACGCCTCCTCTTCCATTTCGAGGAAGGGGTTCTGCTCCAGCATCTGCTCGACTTCCTGGTGCAGTTCGAGCGTGGACAGTTGCAGCAGCCGGATGGACTGCTGCAACTGCGGCGTGAGCGCCAGATGCTGCGAGAGGCGAACCTGTAGCGACGGTTTCATGACTACAGCACCGTCACATGCGGAAATGCTCGCCGAGATAGACCTTGCGCACGTCCGGGTTCTCGACGATCTCGCTCGGCGTGCCTTCGGCCAGCACGCGCCCCTCGCTGATGATGTAGGCGCGGTCGCAGATGCCCAGCGTCTCGCGCACGTTGTGGTCGGTGATCAGCACGCCGATGCCGCGCGCCTTCAGGAAGCCGATGATGCGCTGGATCTCGATCACGGCGATCGGATCGACGCCCGCGAACGGCTCGTCCAGCAGGATGAACCGTGGTTGCGTGGCCAGCGCCCGCGCGATTTCCACTCGCCGGCGCTCGCCGCCCGACAGCGCCGGCGCCGGGCTGGCGCGCAGCTTCTCGATGCTCAGGTCCTGCAGCAGGGCGTTGAGCAGGTCGTCGACCAGCTCGCGCTTGAACGGCTGGCCCTGCGGGTCGACCTGCAGCTCCAGCACGGCGCGGATGTTTTCCTCTACCGTGAGCTTGCGGAAGATCGACGCCTCCTGCGGCAGGTAGCTCAGGCCCAGCCGCGAACGCTGGTGGATCGGCAGCCGCGCGACCGCGCGCCCGTCGATACGGATCTCGCCGGCGTCGGCGCGCACCAGCCCCACGATCATGTAGAAGCTGGTCGTCTTGCCCGCGCCGTTGGGGCCCAGCAGACCTACCACCTCGCCGCTCCTGACGGCCAGGTGCACGTCTTTCACGACCTTTCGGGCGCCATAGCTCTTCTGCAGGCCGGAAGCCTCGAGACGGCTGCCCGCAGGAGCCTCGACTCGAGGCTGCGCGCTCAACGCTTCTCTCCCGCGGGAGCAGCTTCGGGCGCCGAAGCCCCCTGGCGCGGAGCGAGCACGCCGCGCACACGACCGGTCGCCGGGGCGGAAGCGGCGTCTGGCGCCGCAGCCGGCGCCCCCACCGCCTGGAACACCTCGGTGGTGTTGTCGTAGGTGATGAGGTTGCCCGTCACCTCGTCGGCGAGCGTCTGGCCACGATAGCGGCGCAGCATGGCGCGGCTGACGAAACGCACGGTGTCCGTGCGGGCGTCGTATTCGATGCGCTCGGCTTCGCCTTCGATGGTTTCAGCCGTGCCCTCGCGCTTCTGCCGGAACTGTGCCAGCTTGCCGCCGGCCGAAGTGACCACCGCGGAGGCGTAGCCCTCCGGACTCTGGCGGATCTGCGCCTGGTCGGAGCGGATCTGGATCGTGCCTTTGGTGATGATGACATTGCCCTTGAGGGTGTAGACCTGCTTCAGGCCGTCGGCTTCGGCGCGATCGCCCTCATAGTGCAGCGGCTGGTAGCGGTCGGCCTTTTCGGCGCCCGCCGACTGCACGGCGGCAAGGCAGAGCAACGCCGCGAAAGCGGCTGCCACGGCCTTCCGCCCAGTCGTTGCCGGCTGGAAGGCATGCGGGTTAACCATGGAACGGAGGGGGAGTGACACGAACTCGGCCATTTCGGCATGGAACTTGCAGGCCATTCTAGCCACACGTCGGTGGGTCATAGCTGTTCTGCGCATGAAAAAAGGGCGCTGAAACGGCGCCCTTTTCGCTTGACAACGGCGCGTCAGGCGCCGCCCTTGCGGGTACGCTCCAGCAGCCAGTCCACCACCGCGAGCGCGCGGTCGTTGCCCCCGGCCAGCGAACCCGACGTGAAGTAGCGGCCATTCACGCCCATCGCCGGCACGCCGTCGATCTTGTAGGCCTCGGCCAGCCGCGAAGCCTGCTGGCACTTTGTCTGTACGCCGAACGAGTTGTAGACGTCGAGGAACTGCGCGCGGTCGAAGCCATTGGCCGCGAGAAAGTCGGCGATCGTCTCCGGCGAGTCGAGCGGTTGGCGCTGCAGGTGGATGGTGTTGAAGATCTTCTGGTGCACCTGCGATTCGCGGCCGAGGGTTTCCAGCGTGTAGAACAGCCGCTGGTGCACGCGATAGGGCGCGCCAAAAGCCACGTGCACACGCCGGAAGGCCACGTCGGCCGGCGCCCGCTTGAGCCAGGCTTCGAGCATCGGGTCGAAGGCAAAGCAATGTGGGCAGCCATACCAGAAGAATTCGATGACTTCAATCTTGCCGGCAGCGGCCTGCACGGGCAGCGCCTGGGACAGCCTCACGTAGTGCTTGCCTTCGATCGGCCCCCCCTGCGCACGGGCCGCCAGCGGCAGCCCCAGCGCCAGGGCGCCCCCGGTGCCCGCCGCCCATGCCGAAAACTCGCGACGCTTCATCGAAATGTCCTTCCTATGTTGTCCGTGTGTCTTGATTCTTGACTGATGGAATCGGCCTGGCCGGCCGCTCAGGGCTTTTGCACCCGCACCAGCGCCGAGTCGCCGGCGCCGCTGCTGTCGAGCTTTTCCTTCACCGCCTCGGCATCGGTGCGCTTGTCGTAGGGACCCACGCGCACGCGGTAGATGGTCTTTCCGGCCTGATCGCGTTCGGTGATGCGGGCCTCCAGGCCCAGCATCGCCAGCTTGGCGCGCTGCTGCTCGGCCTCTTCGGTGCGGGCAAAGGCACCGGCCTGCACGAAATAGACGAAGGCATCGGAAGCGGCCGCAGGAGCAGCAGTCGCGGTGGCTTGCTTGTCGCCCAGGATCGCGGCCGGGTCCTTGGCCGTGGCGGGCGCGTTGGCGTTGACACCGGCGGCCGGCGCAAACGACGGAGCCGGCTTCGCCGTGCCATTGTTGGCCGTGGGTGCCGCCGGTGCAGATGCGGCCGGCTGCACGGCCGATGCCGGGCGAGCGGGGTTCCGACCCGCCAGCGGCGCGTTCGGGTCCCAGTTCTTGTTCCGTTCCGCCTCGGCGGCGTCTTGCTCGGCGGTGCGCTGCGGCACCTTGTTGACGAAAGGCACCGGCACCTTGGTGACGTACAGCGCCACGGCCAGCGCCAGCGCCAAGCCCACGAGCAGGCCGACGATCATGCCGACGAAAAAGCCACCGCGTTGAGATTTCATGGAGGTAGGAGTCGTCTAAAGCTTCAGAGAAAGGAGAGGTTCACATCTTGTCGGGCGCGCTCACGCCCAACAACGCAAGGCCGTTGCGCAACACCTGCGCGGTGGCTTGCAGCAGTGCTAGGCGCGCGTGCATCAGCGCAGCCTCGTCGACAAGGAAGCGCTCGGCGTTGTAGTAGGTGTGGAAGGCGCCCGCCACGTCGCGCAAATAGAAGGCCACGTCGTGCGGTGCAAGGTCGCACGCCGCGCTGGCCAGCATGTCCGGGTATTCGGCCAGCTTGAGCATCAGCGCGGCTTCGGTCGGGGCGGCCAGCAGCGACAGGTCGGCTTGCTTGAGCGCGGCCACGTCGCCTTGCTTCTGCTCGGCAAACTGGGCCAGCACCGACTGGATGCGCGCATGGGCGTACTGCACGTAGTACACCGGGTTCTCGTCGTTGCGCTTGAGCGCGAGGTCCACGTCGAAGGTGAACTCGGTGTCGGCCTTGCGGCTGATGAGGAAGAAGCGCACCGCGTCGCGGCTCGTCCAGTCGATCAGGTCGCGCAGCGTCACGTAGCCGCCGGTGCGCTTGCTGATCTTGACCTCTTCGCCGCCCTTCATCACGCGCACCATCGTGTTGAGCACGTAGTCGGGGTAGCCCTCGGGAATGCCCACGCCCGCCGCCTGCAGGCCGGCGCGCACGCGCGCGATGGTGCCGTGGTGGTCGGTGCCCTGGATGTTGATGACCTTCGTGAAGCCGCGCTCCCACTTGTTGATGTGGTAAGCCACGTCGGGCACGAAGTAGGTGTAGCTGCCGTCGGACTTCTTCATGACGCGATCCTTGTCGTCGCCATAGTCCGTGGTTCGCAGCCAGAGCGCGCCGCCTTCTTCGAAGGTCTTGCCCGCCTCGACGAGCTTCTTCACCGCGGCTTCGACACGACCCGTCGTGTACAGGCTCGACTCGAGGAAGTAGTTGTCGAACTTCACGCCGAACGCTTGCAGGTCGAGGTCCTGCTCGTGGCGCAAGTACGCCACGGCGAACTGGCGGATGCCGTCGAGGTCTTCGGGGTCGCCCGAGGCGGTGAACTCGCGGTCGTCGGCCTTCACCGTCTTCTTCGCGAGGAAGTCGGCCGCGATGTCGGCAATGTAGTCGCCGTTGTAGGCACTCTCGGGCCAGCCGGCGTCGCCGGGCTTCAGCCCCTTGATGCGCGCCTGGGTGGACGCCGCCAGCGTGGCGATCTGCACGCCAGCATCGTTGTAATAGAACTCGCGGGTGACGTCCCAGCCTTGGGTTTCGAACAGGTGGCAGATCGCGTCGCCCAGCGCCGCCTGGCGGCCATGGCCCACGTGCAGCGGGCCTGTGGGGTTGGCCGACACGAACTCGACCATCAGGTGCTGGCCGTTGGCCGGCTTGCGGCCGAAGTGGTCGGCCTGTTCCAGCACGTCGGCCACCACGGCTTGCTTGGCGGCTGCCTTGAGGCGCAGGTTGATGAAGCCGGGCCCCGCGATTTCCATCGCGTCGACCCAGCGCGCCACGGTCTCACGGCGTTGCAGCGCCTCGATCAGCGACTGCGCCACGGCGCGCGGATTGCTTCGCAAGGGCTTGGCCAGTTGCATCGCCGCGGTGCAGGCGAGATCGCCATGCGAGGCTTGTTTGGGCAGTTCGAATGCGGCAGGCACCGGGTGCTCGGGTGCCAATTCAGCCAGGGCATCACCCAGGGCAGACAGTAGCTCTTGCTTGGCGCGGATCATCCGGGGATTCTACGGGTGGGGTCCTGCTTGACGAGGCGTTAACGCATGGGCCGTACGATGTGACAAATTGCATGATCAACCGCCCGTTAATCCGGATTGTGCGGAGTGCGGCACGGTGGAAAGATGCACATGTCTGCCATTCCTCCAATGAACGCTCCCGACTCGCTCTCAGGCCCGCAACAGATCGGCAAGTACCGCGTCATTCGCAAGCTGGGCGAAGGTGCCACCAGCGAGGTCTTCCTCTGTCGCGACGACTTCCACGACCGTGACGTCGCGGTCAAGCGCGTGCGCGCCGGAGCGCTGGACGAAGCCAGCGAGGGCGGCACGCACATGCATGCGCGCTTCTTCGCGGCCGAGGCTGCATTGGTGGGGCGCCTGCAGCACCCGAACGTGGTGCAGATCTACGACGCGGTGGCCGACCCCATCGAACCCTACGTCGTGATGGAGTACGTGGGCGGCACGACGCTGCGTCCCTATTGCCGCGCCGACCAGCTGCTGCCGCTGGAGCTCATCGTCGAAGTGGGCTTCAAGTGCGCCATGGCGCTGGGCTACGTGTTCCGTCAGGGGCTCATCCACCGCGACGTGAAGCCGGCCAACCTGCTGGCGGTGATGCACAACAACACCGTCACCGACGTGAAGATCAGCGACTTCGGCAGCGTGCTCAACCTGGGCGCCGACACCACGCAGGTGTTCCGCGTCGGCTCGCTGGCCTACATGTCGCCCGAGCAGCTCGACGGCAGCGCCGTCTCGGCCCAAGCCGACATCTATTCGCTGGGCGCGGTGCTCTATCACTTGATCGCTGGCCGCGCGCCCTTCGAGGCGCCGCAGCAGTCAGTGATGATGAGCCTCATCTACACCCACACGCCTGCGCCGCTGACCACACTGCGCGCCGGCGTGAGCGAGGCGCTCGACGCGGTGATCCAGCGTGCGCTGACCAAGCGGCCCGACGAGCGCTATGCGAGCTGGGATGAATTCGCCCAGGCGTTGTCAGGCATCATCGCGAACCAGCAGGTGCCGCGCGGCCAGTTGCAGGGCGTGCTCGATTCCGAGCGCTTCAACCTGCTGCGCACGCTCGATTTCTTTGCGAGCTTCGGCGACGTCGAGCTGTGGGAGGTGGTGCACCGCGCGAAGTGGCAGCGCTTTCCGGCCGGCTATGCGCTCTACAAGTGCGGCGAAGAAGGCGACAGCTTCCACATCATCGCCAGCGGCGGCGTGGAGGTGTTTCGCGACGGCGTGCGCGTGGCACAGCTGGGCGCGGGCACCTCGGTGGGCGAGATGGCCTACCTTGCGCCCAGCCCCGAGTTGCGCCTGCACAGCACCGACGTGATCGTCACCACGCCGACAACCACGATCGCCTTCGTGCCGCAGTCGCTGTCGCAGCTGTCGCCCAGCTGCCGGCACCAGTTCGACGAGGCCTTCATCCGCGTGCTGGTGCGTCGCCTGCATGCGGCGCACGAAGCGCTGGCGCATCCGCGCCGCATCCTCTGAAACCGTTGCGCAGATGCACACCATCCCCCCGTGGGGTGGCTTGTTCGCCTTTTTGCAGTGGTGGTCCAATGCGCGCCGGCACTGTTGCCGCTTCTCAAGGAGGAAAAGAGAAATGAAGAACGTGATCACCGCTATTGCACTGGCCTGCGCCTTCGCCACCCCGGCCCTGGCTGCCGAAGAAGCCAAGAAGCCGACGGCTCAGCAGAGCAAGATGGCCACCTGCAACAAGGAAGCGGAGGGCAAGAAGGGCGACGAACGCAAGGCCTTCATGAAGGAGTGCCTGTCAAGCAAAAAGACCGCCGCTGATGGCGAGGTCAAGGCCGCTCAGCAGGACAAGATGAAGGCCTGCAACAAGGAAGCCACCGGCAAGACCGGCGACGAGCGCAAGGCATTCATGAAGGAATGCCTCGCCAAGTAAGCAGGAAGCGACTGCCACAACGACAAGCCCGGCGATGCCGGGCTTTGTCGTTTCTGCAGCGGCCAACTATCGGACCCACACGCCGCGCGCGAGCATCACGGCAGCCAGCGGGATCAGCATGATGAGATGGGCCTGCACCATGATGAGCCGCCGCGTGCTGCGCACCTCGGCTTCTGCCGGCAGGCTGCCGTTGGCCAGCAGCGCCTTCTTCCAGCGGATGAAGGTGAGCGTGGGCTTGATGGACATGAGCCCGATCACGACGAACAGCGTGACCTTGATGTGCAGCAGCGGCTGGCTCCAGTACCAGCCCGCGCCCTTGAGACCCCACACCGTGCGGGCCACACCCGTGAGAAGTACCGCCACAGCCGAGGCGGCGTAGATCATGTCCACGCGCGCCAGCCGTTGCACCACCGCGGCATTCATCCATTCGGGCCGGCACAACGCAGCCTCGCTGGTGATGAACACCACCAGGCTCAGGATGGCGACGAAGTGCGCATAGGCGAGCAAGGATTCGACGAGCATCGGTTTCCTCCGCAAAAAGTGCCCGCGATTATTCCCGCGCGGGCACCTTCTTGTGGAGCAGGCGTGGCGGTGCCCAGCCCGTCAGAAGGGCGTGACGGTGCCGTTGACCTCGATGAACAGGCCCTGGTCGTTCGCGAACAGGCGCCCCACCAGTGCACCGCCACTCGTGAGCCGCACCTCGCCCGAGCCACCCAGCAGCACGGGCAGCCCGCCGCTGGTGTTGTAGTCGAGCTGGTAGAAGCCTTCGGCCACGTAGGCCACGCCGCCGACCGAGAAGTTCAACGCCGAGTACTGGTTGCGGATCGACTTCAGCCGCTCGGTGGCAGCCACCATCACGAAACGGTTCTGCAGCGCGCCCGAGTTGAATGTGGCCAGCAGGCCATTGATTTCATTGCGCAAGGTGGCGTTGACACCGGGCGTGATGGTGTAGTTGTAGGTCACATCGCCATTGGCCACGCTGTTGGCGACCACGAGGCTGACGCCGCCGTTGGCCGTGAGGTCGCCGGTGCCGCCGCTGTGGGTGATGCGCAGGTTGCTCATGGTGGCCGTGGCATTGCCGCTGGCCGGCTCAAAGCTCGAGAAGCTGTAGACCACCGAGGCACTGCCTTGGTACAAGGCCTCGCTATCGGTCACGCACCGGCTGAAGGTGGCGGCCAGCGTGCCGGAGGCGGGCATCGTCACGCCGGCACCCAGTGCAGCGCCGTCGAGCGTGCCGCTCACGGAGCCGCCGCCCGGGCACACGGAAGCGCTGGGCAGCGACTTCGCGTCGTCACCGACCAGCTCCATCGGCGCGGCGCCCGCCTCCAGCAGGTTGCCGGCCAGCGACAGCAGCCGCAGCAGCGCCAGCTTCTGCTCGGTGTCGTCAGCCGCGACGGTCAGCGTGGCGGAACCGCTCGTCACGGACCCTGCGCTGTTGCTCACGACCACGCTGAAGCTGGCACCGTTGTCTGCCGCAACGACCGGCGGGGTGATGTAGCTCGCCGAGGTGGCGCCGGCGATGTCGGCACCGTTGCGCCGCCACTGGTAGGTGAACGGCGCCGTGCCGCCGGCCGTCACGCTGAACACCGCGCTCTGGCCCACCGGCACGCTGGCACTGGCTGGCGGCACGGTGATGGTGGGAGCCACCACGGTGTTCGTCACGGTCAGCGAGGCGGCGTCGCTCACGGTGCTGCCTGCTGCGTTCGAGACACGCACCGTGAAGACACTGCCCGAATCGGCCACGCTCACCGGGCCGAAGCTGTAGGTGGATGCTGTGGCGTCGGCAATGTCGACGCCGTTGCGGCGCCATTGAAAGGCAGAGCCACCCGCCGCGCTGACCGAGAAACTCGCCGTGGCGCCGGGCAACAGCGTGAGCGACGCAGGCTGCTGCACGATGACCGGCGGGGCCGCCGTGCCCACCGAGAGCAACGCGCTCGCGCTCGCCGAGCCGCCTTCGTTGCTCACCACCACGGTGTAGGCCCCGGCATCGGCCAGCTTGGCAGGGCTGACGATCAGGTACGGATAGGTCGCCCCTGCGATGCTGGTGCCGTTGTGCTGCCACTGGTAGCGCAGCGGACCGGTACCGCTGGCGCCCACGTAGAAGCTGGCGAAATCGCCTTGCGCAACCACCCGGTCTTGCGGCGGCACGACGATCTGCGGCGCCGCAGGCTTGTCGTTGAGCACCAGGCAGGTGGTGAGCGTGATGTCGGTGGTCGAAGGGCCGACCTCCACGACGTTGGAACCATTGCCTTCGGTGGACTGGATGGCGGCGCGGCCGTTCTTGCGGATCGGCACGGAGAAGCGCCCTTGATCGTCGGTGAGATCGAAACCGGTGCCCGAGTAGTCGATACCTTCACTGACCACGCTCGCGAAGGTGACCGGCGTTCCGTTGGCATGGCGCAGGCAGCCGTGCACGTAGATCGTGTCGGCCACCTGGTCGGCATTCCAGATCGAGAAGTGCGAAACGCTGCCTTCGTAGTACTGGTTCGGCGCCGTGCCCTGCAGCGTGGCGCTGCCTTCCTCCACCCAGAGCCCGGTGGTTTCGTTGAAATGGAACAGCGGGATGGTGGCCGGTGGGTTGGCCGAGCGCGTGGCCAGCGGGATGCGCACCGTGGCGGTGGTGCCGGCCTTGAGGTTGAGGCGGTTTCCGGTCGCGTCGGTGAGCACCACGCCGAGTGCGCCGAAGCTTTCGAGTGCAGCGCCGGTGCTGGTGGTGTAGTCGCCCGGCATGCTGCGAGGGTCGCGTGCGGGGTCGATGGGTGTAAGCCGCGCAGTCAGCGTGCCGGTGGCGGCGGCGCCGGTTCCTTCGACCACCAGCGCATTGGCTGGCAGCGTGACCTGCGCAGTGGACTGCGAAATGCCGAGCGTCGCCGCAGCATCGGCCGCGAAGGTTTGCGGCGGAGCAGAAGGTACCAGCCGCAGCTCGACCGCGCTGGCTGCGCCGGCACGCACTTCGGTGACGCCGAAGTTGTCGCCATAGCCGGAGGCTTCGGCCTTCACGACGGCGCGCGTGGCCACTGCGACGGCCGGCAGCGCGAAGCGCCCTTGCGCATCGGTCTGCACGGTGCTGCCGCCCACCGACACCTTGGCGTTGGCCAGCGGCTCGCTGCTGTCGGCCGCCAGCACGCGACCCGACACGCTGCCGGTGGCAGGCGGCGGGGCGTTGTCGCCGTCACCACCGCCGCATGCAGTCAGCACCAAGGCTGCGGCCCAGGCTGCCACGGCAGATTTCACCCATTTGCGCATCAGCATCGCAACTCCCCCTGATCGATCGCCGTTTGGCGCGGTTTGGAAAACGCGGCGCAGTGTACGGAGCGGGCGATGCAAAACCTCCCCCTAAGTCGTGCGCTCCAAGGCCCTTGCGGTCGAAGCGCGCTCGTGCTTGGGCGACGCCTCAGGCTGCCGATGGAGACCAGTAACCGGCGTCGCCGTAGGTGTGCTTCAGGAAGTCGATCCACAGCCGCACGCGCAGCGGCAGGTGCTTGCGCTGCGGAAACACGGCATAGATGCCGTTGGGCGGCGCGGCGAAGTCGTCGAGCACGCTGACCAGCCGGCCTTCAGCCACCTCACGCTCGACCTCCCACGTGGAGCGCCACGCGATGCCCAGGTTCGCGAGGCACCAGTCGTGCAGCACCTGGCCGTCGGAACAGTCCAGCCGCGCGGGCGGGCGCATGTGGTGAAGCTCGCCGTCGATCGTGAAGGCCCAGCCGCGGGTCTGGCTGGCATCGGAGCTGAGCGTGAGGCAGCCGTGTGCCGAAAGTTCGCTCGGGTGGCGCGGCGTGCCGTGGCGTCGCAGGTAGTCGGGCGTGGCCACGCACAGGCGGCGGTTGTCGGCCAGGCGCACGCTCACGAGGCTCGAATCGGGCAGGTCACCCACGCGCACCGCGCAGTCGAAGCCTTCGTTGACGATGTCCACCACGCGGTCGCTCAGGTTCAGCGAGATCGACACCTCCGGATGCAGGTCCACGAAGCGCGGCACCAGCGGCGCCACGTGCCGGCGGCCGAAGCCGGCCGGCGCGGTGAGCCGCAGATGGCCGCTGGCCTTCACGCCGCCGGCGCTCACGCTGGCTTCGGCGTTGGCCAGGTCGGCCAGCAGGCGCTGGCAGTCTTCGAGGAAGGCGCTGCCTTCGTGGGTGAGCGTGATGCGGCGCGTGGTGCGCACCAGCAGCTTCACGCCCAGGCGCTCCTCGAGCGCGTCGATGCGGCGCCCGATCACCGCTGGCGCCACCCCTTCGGCGTTGGCGGCGGCAGTGAGGCTGCCCTTGGTGGCCACGGCGACGAAGGATTCGATCTGCTTGAGGCGGTCCATGGGTGGGGCAGATTAGCCCTCATTTGCGCAAAGATCAACCGCCACCGGCGATATTTATCGTCACTGAAGTCAGCATTAGAGTGCTCGACTCATGAAGCCCCAAGCCGTCCTTTTCGACGCCTACGGCACGCTGTTCGACGTGTACAGCGTGGCGAGCCTGGCCGAGCAGTTCTATGCCGGCCAGGGCGAAAAGCTTTCGGCGCTGTGGCGCGACAAGCAGATCGACTACACCCGCATGGTCTCGATGAGCGGGCCCGAGCACTACCGGCCGTTCTGGGAGCTGACCCGCGCAGCCCTGCGCTATGCCGCGCAGCGCCTCGCGCTCCCGCTGCCGCTGGAGCGCGAGGAGCGGCTCATGAACCAGTACCGCGCGCTGGCCGCCTTCCCCGAAAACAAGGCGGTGCTGCAGGCGCTGAAGAAGCGCGGCATGCGCACCGGCATCCTGAGCAACGGCGACCCCGAAATGCTGGCGGTCGCGGTGAAGAGCTCGGGCTTCGACGGCCTGCTCGACCACGTGCTGTCGGTGCACGAGGTGCGCCGCTACAAGACCGATCCCGCCGCCTACGCGCTGGGACCGCAGGCACTGGGCCTGCCGGCAAGAAACATCCTGTTCGTGTCCAGCAACGGCTGGGACGCCCTGGGCGCCACGTGGTTCGGCTACACCACCTTGTGGGTCAATCGCACGGGCGCCCCGGCCGAACCGCTGGGGGCGCCCACGCGCACAGGCACCAGCCTGCGCGACGTGCTGGGTTTCTTTCCTGCTTCCTGACTTTCAGCTTCCGTTCCAAGAGAGGTTCACCATGACCGCACGCACCACCGTTCACCGCCTCCAGGTCGCCACCGGGCTGTACCGCTTCATCGAAGACCAGGTGCTGCCGGCCACCGGCGTGGCCAGCGCCACCTTCTGGCAGGGCTTCGATGCCATCGTGGCCGACCTTGCGCCCAGGAACGTCGCGCTGCTGGCCGAGCGCGACCGCCTGCAGGTCGAGCTCGACACCTGGCACAAGGCGCACCCCGGCCCCATCACCGACATGAAGGCCTACCGCGCCTTCCTCGAGCAGATCGGCTACCTGCTGCCGCAACCCAGGGGCGTGCAGGCCACCACGGCGAATGTCGATGCCGAGCTTGCCGTGCAGGCCGGCCCGCAGCTGGTGGTGCCCATCCTCAACGCGCGCTATGCGCTCAATGCAGCCAACGCACGCTGGGGTTCGCTGTACGACGCGCTGTACGGCACCGATGCGATCGCCGAAACCGGCGGCGCCGAGAAGGGCTCGGGCTACAACCCGGTGCGCGGCGCGAAGGTGATCGAGTTCGCGCGCAACGTGCTCGACCAGGCCGCGCCGCTGGCCAATGGCTCGCACAAGCAGGCCACGGGTTATCGCGTCGAAGGCGGCAAGCTGGTGGTGGCGCTGGGCAGCGACACCACCACGCTAGCCGAGCCGTCTCAGTTCGTCGGCTACCAGGGTGATGCGGCGGCGCCGTCTTCGGTGCTGCTCAAGCACAACGGCCTGCACATCGACATCCGCATCGATCGCGCCACGCCCATCGGCAAGACCGACCCGGCCGGCGTGAGCGACGTCGTGCTCGAAGCCGCGCTCTCGACCATCCTCGACCTCGAGGACTCGGTGGCGGCGGTGGACGACGAAGACAAGACGCTGGCCTACCGCAACTGGCTGGGCATCCTGCAGGGCACGCTCACCGAGCAGGTCAGCAAGGGCGGCAAGACCTTCACGCGCGGCCTCAACACCGACCGGCAATACACCGGCGCCAACGGCGGCGAGGTAACGCTGCATGGCCGCTCGCTGATGTTCGTGCGCAACGTGGGCCACCTGATGACCAACCCGGCCATCCTCTATGGCGACGGCAAGGAGATCCCCGAAGGGATCATGGACGCGGTGATCACCGTGACCATCGCGATGGTGGACCTGAAGCGCCAGGGCGCAGCGGGCGTCATCCGCAACTCGCGCACCGGCTCGATCTACATCGTGAAGCCCAAGATGCACGGCCCGAAGGAAGTGGCCTTCGCGAGCGAGCTGTTCGGCCGCGTGGAGCAGGTGCTCGGCCTGCCGGCCAACACGGTGAAGCTGGGCATCATGGACGAGGAGCGCCGCACCAGCGTCAACCTCATGGCCTGCATCGAAGCGGCCGCGGCCCGCGTGGCCTTCATCAACACCGGCTTCCTCGACCGCACCGGCGACGAGATGCACACCGCCATGCACGCCGGCCCGATGTTCCGCAAGGGCGACATGAAGACCAGCGCCTGGATCCAGGCCTACGAGAAGAACAACGTGCTGGTGGGCCTGAGCTGCGGCCTGCGCGGCCGCGCGCAGATCGGCAAGGGCATGTGGGCCATGCCCGACCTGATGGCCGCGATGCTGGAGCAGAAGGTCGGCCACCCCAAGGCCGGTGCCAACACGGCATGGGTGCCATCGCCCACCGCGGCCACGCTGCACGCACTGCACTACCACCAGGTGGACGTGAGCGCGGTGCAGAAGGCGCTGGAAAAGACCGACGCGCACGCCGAGCGCGACAACGTCCTCGCCAACCTGCTGCAGATTCCCGTGGTGCAGGAGGCGAAGTGGACGCCGGCCGAGCGCCAGCAGGAGCTCGACAACAACGTGCAGGGCATCCTCGGCTACGTGGTGCGCTGGATCGACCAGGGCGTGGGCTGCTCGAAGGTGCCCGACATCCACAACGTGGGCCTGATGGAAGACCGCGCGACGCTGCGCATCAGCAGCCAGCACATCGCCAACTGGCTGCACCACGGCGTGGTGAGTGCCGAGCAGGTGCGTGAAACCTTCGAGCGCATGGCCAAGGTGGTGGACGCGCAGAACGCCGGGGATCCGCTCTACAAGCCGATGGCCGGCCACTTCGACACCTCGGCGGCCTACAAGGCGGCGCTGGACCTCGTGTTCAAGGGCCTGGAGCAACCCAGCGGCTACACCGAGCCGCTGCTGCATGCCTGGCGCTTGAAGGTGAAGGCCGGCCAGGCCTGACACGGCCCGCCCTGCTTGCAATGAAAAACGGCGCCCCAAGGCGCCGTTTTTGTTGCGGCCACACGTGCCTGCTGCGGGTGGGAGAGAGCGACACCCGCCGCAGGCCGTCGGCTTCCTTCTTCTACTTACTTGCGCTCGCCGCGTGCGGAGCCCTGAGCGGAGCCTTCGGCGCCCACGCTGGCCGAGCCGCGCTGCGTGCTCACGGCGGCATCGGCGGCCGCGCTGCCCGAGCCGCTGAGCTCGGCCTTGCCGCTCTTGGCAGAGCCGGTAGTGGTGCCGCTGCCGCTCAGCTGGCCGGTGGCATTGCCGGCCGCTTGCGCATTGGCCGCGGCTTCAGCGCCGACATTGCGGCTGCGCTGCGCCGCATCGCGGGCCGCGCCCATGCCGGCCTGAGCACCTGTTTGCACGGCGGCCCGCCCTGTCGCGGCAGCTTCGGCCCCTTGTTGTTGCACGCCGTCCTTGGTGCTCTTCACGGTGGTCGCTGCGCGCTGCGCGGCGGTGTCGACCTTCTGCGCCGCGTTTTCGATGCCGCGCTCGGCACGCTCGCCGCGCACCGCCCCTTGGGGCCTGCCTTGCGCGGCACCGTCCACGCCCACCGACACGCCACCACGCGAACCGCCTGCGTTCAAGCCACCGCCCAGGCCGCCACCCGCGCCAACCCCGGCACCGCCCGCCCCGGCGCCGACACCGCCGCTGCCCTGGCCACCACCCAGACCGCCTCCCAGCCCACCGCCGACACCAAGGCCGCCGCCTACGCCGGCCTGCGCCGGCAGCGTGGCCGCCATGGCGGCTGCGATACCCAGCGTGACGAACCAGTGATTGCGCTTCTTCATAACGAGCTCCTGTCTTCGTTGTGCCGCGTTCTTTCTGCACGCCGTCTGCCCGGCAGCGCAGACCCACGAACTGCGGTCTCATGAACAACAACGACGGGGCTCGTGCGTTTCTTCCCTGCGCTGCACGGCAAAGCGCAAACGGATGTAACGGCCGGCGCCTACTGGCCCTGCATCAGCCGCTGCGCCGCGGCATCGTCGGCGCGGGCCAGCCGCGCGGGGTCGACGCGCAGCGTCTGCGCCACCAGGCCGTAGCCGAACACCTTGTCGCGCCCGTTGGCGCCGAGGTCCGCAGCGGTGGCCGCGAGTTCGTTGATGGCGCGCTCGGCCTGTGCTGCATCCGGCTGCGCAAGCCGCGCGGCCAGCAGGCCGGCCACCAGCGGCGCCGCGAAAGAGGTGCCGCGGGCAGCGACGTAGCCCGGGTCGTCGATGGCCGCCGCGGCCAGCTCGGCCCCCGGCGCGGCAAACATCACGTGCGGCCCCTGGCCCGCTTCGGGCAACGCGCGCCGGCGCGCATCGACGCCCGTCACCGCGACCACGCCGGGGTAGGCCGCCGGATACATCGGCGGCGCGGCCGGCCCGTCGTTGCCCACCGCCGCCACGATGAGGTGGCCGCGTGCCAACAGCGCCTGCACCACCCGTTCGAGCAGCCGGTTCGGCGGCCCCACCAGGCTCACGTTCACCACCGGCACCCGTTCGCGCGCCATCCACGCCAGCGCCTGCACGATGGCATCGGCGGCGCCGCCGGTCGCTTCACCGCAGTACACGTCGGCGGTGAACAGCGTCGCCCTTGGCGCGGCACCGGTGAAGCGGCCTTCGCGCCCCACCAGCAGCGAGGCTACGGCCGTGCCGTGCGCGCTGGGCACCGGCTTGTCGCCGCAGCCTTGCGTGCGCA
>CAMLLU010000006.1 GCA_946480925.1 uncultured Rivibacter sp. | reverse complement strand
CCACCTTCTCGACCGAGCGGCCGATCAGCGCCTTGATCTCCTTGGCAGCTTCGGCGCTGCGCTGCGCGAGGCTGCGCACCTCACCGGCCACCACCGCGAAGCCGCGGCCTTGCTCACCGGCACGTGCGGCTTCCACCGCGGCGTTCAACGCGAGGATGTTGGTCTGGAAGGCGATGCCGTCGATCACACCGATGATGTCGGAGATCTTCTTCGAGCTGGCGGTGATCTCGTCCATGGTGCTCACCACCTGCGACACGACCTGGCCGCCCTTGGCTGCCGAAGCAGAGGCTGAAGAGGCGAGCTGGTTCGCTGTGCGAGCCGAATCGGCGGTCTGCTTCACCGTGCCGGTGAGCTGCTCCATCGAGCTGGCGGTCTGCTGCAGGCTGCTCGCGGCCTGCTCGGTGCGGCTCGACAGATCCTGGTTGCCGGTGGCGATCTCGGTGCTCGCGTTGGTGATGTTGTCGGTGGACTGCTGTACCTGCGCCACGATGTTGCGCAGGCTCACCTGCATGGCCAGCAGCGTGCGCAGCAGCTCGGCCGCTTCGTCGTGCCCTTCGGGCTGCATGTCGCCCGTGAGGTCGCCTTCGGCAATGCGCGCGGCCAGCGCCTTGGCCTGGTCGATCGGCTCGCAGATCGAGCGCTGCGTGAGCCACAGCACCAGGGCCACCAGCACCACGGCCGCAACACCGAGCACGGCGGTCAGAGTGCCTTGTACGTTGCCGCTGCGCTTCACGTCGGCGCGCGTGGCGGCCATCGTCTGCTGGGCCTGCTGCACCAGCGTGTCCATGTTCCTGGCGGCCGAGGCCAGGTGCGGCGCGGCATTGGCGGCGTAGGCCGATGCCACGCTGGCGTCCATGGTGGCGCCCACCAGCTGCTGCGCGATCGGCGCGATGACCTTTTCGTATTCGGCCAGCGCTGCGGCGGCGGCCTTGGCTTGCTCGCTGCCCAGTGCCGTCAGGCCTTCCTTGAGCGTCTTCAGCTCCTTCTTCCACAGGCCGTTGAAGCGATCGACCTCCAGCGTGTTGCTGGCATTGAGCATCATGCTCATTTCGTATTCGTGCAGCTGCGCGAGCCCCGTGCGCAGGGCACCTACCTGGGTTGCCGCATCTTGCTCGGCGTCGAGCACCGCTTCCAGCGCGGCGAGCGAACTGCGATGCGAGAACTGCGTCCAGGCCGCGAGGCCCAGCGTCAGCACGGCGATGAAGGCCACACAGGCATACAGGCGGTGGCGGATGGACAGACGCCTCAACAACTGCTTCATGGTGCGATGGTCCGTTGGAGAAAGGATGTGTTTACGTGGCGTGCGTCAGGCGGAAGTCACTCAAGACCTGTGCCAGTTTCCCGGCCTGGTCCTTCAGGGTTTCGGTGGCTGTGATGGATTGCTCGGCCAGTGCCGAGTTCTGCTGCGTCATGTCGTCCAGGCGGTTCACCGCGGTGATCACCTGGCCGATGCCGTCGTGCTGTTCGGCCGCAGCCGTCGAGATCTCGCCGATCACCTCGGTCACGCGGTGCACCGATTCGACGATCTGCTCCATCGCGGCGCCCGCGTCCTGCACCAGGCGTGCGCCGGAGTCGGTCTTCTCGACGCTCGCACCGATGAGCGACTTGATCTCGCGGGCCGCCTGGGCGCTGCGTTGTGCCAGCGTGCGCACCTCGGCGGCCACCACCGCGAAGCCGCGCCCCTGCTCGCCGGCGCGTGCGGCCTCCACCGCGGCGTTGAGCGCGAGGATGTTCGTCTGGAACGCAATGCTGTCGATCACGCCGATGATGTCGGTGATCTTCTTCGAGCTGGCGCTGATCTCTTCCATGGTGGTCACCACCTGGCCCACCACCGTGCCGCCTTGCGTGGCCGCGGCGGAGGCCGTGCCGGCGAGTTGGCGCGCCACGTGAGCGGCATCCACGGTCTGCTTGACGGTGCCGCCGAGCTGCTCCATCGAGCTGGCCGTCTGCTGCAGGTTGCTGGCGGCCTGCTCGGTGCGCTCGCTGAGGTTGCGGTTGCCCTGGGCCAGCTCGCCCGAGCAGGCCACCATGTGCTGCGTGTTCTGCAGCGCGGCGCCGATGAGCCCTGCCAGGCTGGCGCGCATGCGTTCCATCGAGCCGGCGATGCTGTCGGCATGCGGCGTGTCGATCGCCTGCGTGAGATCGCCCCCGGCGATGGCGGCCGAGCGCGCCGCCAGATCCTGCGGTTCGGCACCGATGCTGCGCAGCACGGTGCGGCGAGCCAGCAGCGTGAGCCCACCCAGCAGTGCGGTGCCCAGCAGCGTCATGGCCACGGTGAGCCACACCGACAGCTGCTGCACCTGCCCGAACTCGTTCATCGAGGCTTCGGCAAACACGCCCGAAGCCTTCACGGTGTCATCGACACCCTTGCGGTGTGCGAGGTAGAGCGCATGCACGTCACCCAAGGCGGCCCTGGCCGCTTCGGCGTCGCCTCGCGCGGCGGCGGCCAGCACCTTGGCCCTGGCATCGGCCAGGAACCTGACCGCGGCGTCGTGCTGGGCCCCGAGCAGTTCGCGCTCCAGCCCGTAGGGCGGGTGCTGCTGCCAGTACTGCACGCGTGCGAGGTATTCCTTCTCGAGCCGCTCGAGTTCGCTGGTCGCCGTGGCCAGCGGCATGCTGCCTTCGATGAGCTGCGACAGCACCAGCCGCGCCTCGATGAGGTACATCGGCGGCGGCAGGATGTCGGCGGTCACGTCCTTGGCCACCAGTGCGCGCTGCGTGCTGGCATCGAGCTGCCGTGCGCTCCACAGCGTGGTGCCCCCCAGGCACAGGGCCGTGCCGATGCTGCATGCCAGCAGCAAGGACAGTGCGGTACGAAGCTTCATGTTTTGTTGTTCCGTGTTGTGGTGAAGCGGTCGCGAGGGGCATGGAGAAATGGAACCGCTAGGGCCTGTTGACGCTATCTGGAGCCTCACGCTTGGATCCCTGGGGGCGCAGGCCCGGGCGCCGCTGAGGCGGTGTGCTGCATGGCCGCCATGCGTCAGCCGGGAGCTTGAACGCCGCCAGCACCTCGGCCAGGCGATGAGCCTGTTCCCTCATCACCGCCGCGTGGGCGGGGTGCTGCTTGCCCAGCAGGGTGCCCGCCGCGCTCATTGCCGTGCTGATGGTCATGAGCACCACGAACAGGCTGACGCTGCCAACGATGGAGATCTTCCTGGCGACCGACATGCTGGCCCAGCTGGCGAGCTTCATGGTGCTTCTCTCGTTGTGGCGCTTGAAGCGGGCGCGGCGCCCGGCAGCTTGCTGCTCCGGTGCACGCGCATCACACCGGGAGCGAGATGGTGTGCGGCGGCGTCAGACGGCGCTGTCGATCAGCCCCATCTCTTCGCTGCTCATCAACGCTTCGATGTCGGTGAGGATCAACATGCGCTCGCCGGCGTTGGCGATGCCGGTGATGTAGCTCATGTCCACCGCGGCGCTGATCTCGGGCGCGGGCTTCACCATCTCGCCGGACAGCTCCATCACGTCGCTCACCGAGTCGACCACGGCACCCAGCACGCGGCCCTTCACGTTGAGCACGATCACGACGGTGAAGCTGTTGAACTCGACGCTCTCGCAGCCGAACTTCACGCGCAGGTCGACGATGGGCACGATCACGCCGCGCAGGTTGACCACGCCCTTCAGGAAGGCCGGTGCGTTGGCGATTCGGGTGGGCTGCTCGTAGGAACGGATCTCCTGCACGCGCAGGATGTCGATGCCGTACTCCTCGGCACCGAGGCGGAAGGTCAGGAACTCGCCGCCGGCGTGGGCCTGCGGCATGGCTGCGGCCTGCGCGCGGGCAGACTCGTGACGGGCGACGAGGGCGGCATCGTTCATGTTCATGGCGTGAACCTCCTGGATTTTGCTGGGCAGGTTTGCCGGGCCGCGGCAAACAGCGAGCCCTGCAAACGGTTATCGGACGTGGATGCCGGAACTGAAGCGCGCTGGCACTTCAGAAGGTCTCCCAGTCCGTGTCATCTTTGGCAGCCGGGGCTTGTGGCAGCGGCGCAGGGGCAGGGGTGGCTGCCTTCGGGGCGATGGCGCGCGGCTGCGGCGGCACTGCGGCCTTGGGCGGCGTGGCGGCCGGCCTGGCGACGATGCTGCTGCTGGTGTGCTGCGCACGGGCGATGGCCAGGCCGGCTTGCTGTTGAGCCTGGCCGAGGCGGAACACCGCCACGGCGGCCGCGAGCTTCTGCGCCTGTTCGCGCAAGGAGGCGGCTGCGGCGGCGCTTTCTTCCACCAGTGCAGCGTTTTGCTGCGTCATCTGGTCGAGCTGGGTGACGGCGGTGTTCACCTGGCCGATGCCGTCGCTCTGCTCGGAAGCCGCGGCGGTGATCTCACCGATGATGTCGTTCACGCGCGCCACGCTGGCCACGATCTCCTGCATCGTGCTGCCAGCGTCCTGCACCAGCTTCGAGCCGGTTTCGACACGTTCAACGCTGGCACCGATCAGGCTCTTGATCTCCTTGGCAGCCTGCGCACTGCGCTGAGCGAGGTTGCGCACCTCACCGGCCACCACCGCGAAGCCGCGGCCTTGCTCGCCGGCCCGGGCCGCTTCCACCGCGGCGTTCAACGCGAGGATGTTGGTCTGGAAGGCGATGCCGTCGATGACGCCGATGATGTCGGCGATCTTCTTGGAGCTGGCGTTGATCTCGTCCATCGTGGACACGACCTGTGCCACCACCTGGCCGCCCTTGGCTGCGGAAGCAGAGGCTGAAGAGGCGAGCTGGTTCGCCGTGCGCGCCGAATCGGCCGTCTGCTTCACCGTGCCGGTGAGTTGCTCCATCGACGAAGCGGTCTGCTGCAGGTTGCTGGCGGCCTGCTCGGTGCGGCTCGACAAGTCCTGGTTGCCCGTAGCGATCTCGGTGCTGGCCACCGTGATGCTGTCGGTGCTCTGGCGCACCTGGGCCACCGTGTTGCGCAGCGAGTTCAGCATGTCCGACAGCGCGGCGAGCAGGCTGCCAGGCTTCGGGTTGTGCAGGTCCACCGCGAGGTTGCCGCGTGCCACTTCCGACATCACGACCATCGCCTCGGAAGGTTCGCCGCCGATCTGGTTCAGCACGCTGCGCACCACCACGTAGCCGATGCCGGTGATGAGCAGCAGCACCGCAACCACCACCGCCAGCACGCTCCACAGCGCTTCACGCATGGCCACGCCCACGTCGTCCATGTACAGGCCCGAGCCGACGATCCAGTTCCAGCCGGGAACCCGCTCCACGTATTGCAGCTTGGACACCGGCTCGGTCTTGCCCGGGCGCGGGAAGTTGGTGTGCACGAAGGCGCGGCCGTCCTTGCTCTGGTTGGCGCCGTCGACGATGGCCTTGATGACGTCCGCGCCGCTGGCGTCTTTCACCTTGCCGACCATCGGCTGGCCTTCCCACTCGGGCTTGATGGGGTGCATCACGCCGACGCCGTCGGTGTTCCAGATGTAGAAGTAGTCGGCCTTGCCGTCGGCGCCGCCGTAGCGCGACAGGCGCAGTGCCTCCTTGGCGGCTTTCTGCGCGTCTTCAACGCTCATGGCGCCCGACGCGGCCTTGGCCTGGTAGGCGGTCACGATGCTGTAGGCCGACTGCACGGCCGCCACCAGCTGGCCTTGCCGGCCCTCGGCGATGTAGGACCTGATCTGCAGCACCGCGACCGCGCTCAGCATCAGCAGGCCCGCGATGGCCACGCTGACGAGCAACACGATCTTCTGTTTGAAAGCGAGGTTCTTGAACATGGCGTGCTTCGAATGCGTGCTGCCGGTCGGGCCGGCAGCGGGACAGGAACGGTCGTGGGCTGCGGTGTACTCAGAACGTGGTCCAGTCGTCGTCGGCCACCTTGGCTGCGGCGACGGCAACCGGCACTGCCGGTGCAGCGGCAGCCACAACGGGCTCGGCCTTGGCGACGGGTGCAGGCTTTGCGGCAGGCAATGCCTTCGGTGCGGCGGCAATGGCCGGCTCCACCTTGGCGGGTTGTCGCGGGGCGATGGCCGCCGCTGCGGCAGCCTCGGCCGACAGCTTGAAACGGCCCACCACGTCGGAAAGCTTGAAGGCCTGGTCTTTCAGCGACTGCGCGGCCGCGGCGCTTTGTTCCACCAGCGCGGCGTTCTGCTGCGTCATCTGGTCGAGCTGGGTGACGGCGGTGTTCACCTGGCCGATGCCGTTGCTCTGCTCGCTGGCCGCGGCGGTGATCTCGCCGATGATGTCGTTCACCCGCTTCACGCTGGCCACGATCTCGGCCATCGTCGAACCGGCGTCCTGCACGAGGCGTGAACCCGTCTCGACGCGCTCGACGGAGGCGCCGATCAGCGACTTGATCTCCTTGGCGGCTTCGGCACTGCGCTGCGCGAGGCCGCGCACCTCGCCGGCCACCACCGCGAAGCCGCGGCCCTGTTCACCGGCGCGCGCGGCTTCCACCGCGGCGTTCAACGCGAGGATGTTGGTCTGGAATGCGATGCCGTCGATCACGCCGATGATGTCGGAGATCTTCTTCGAGCTCGCGGTGATGTCGTCCATCGTGCTCACCACCTGCGACACCACTTCGCCGCCCTTGGCCGCGGAGGCCGAGGCGGAGCTGACCAGCTGGTTGGCGGTGTGCGCCGAATCGGCGGTCTGCTTCACCGTGCCGGTGAGCTGCTCCATCGAAGAAGCGGTCTGCTGCAGGTTGCTGGCAGCCTGCTCGGTGCGGCCCGAGAGATCCTGGTTGCCGGCGGCGATCTCGGAGCTGGCGGTGGTGATGCTGTCGGTGCTCTGGCGCACCTGGCTCACCATGCTGCGCAGCGAGTTCTGCATCTCTTCGAGCGCGGCCAGCATGCGCGCGGCTTCGTCCTTGCCGGCGCTGTGGATGTGTTTCGTGAGGTCGCCCTTGGCGATGGCGGCGGTCAGCTGCATGGCCTCTTCCATCGGCCGGCAGATCGACACCATGTTCAGCAGCGTCAACGGGATCACGATGGCAATGGCGGCCACCACCACGGCGCCGAACAACAGGACCGTCTGGTTGACGGCGGTGGCGCGTGCTTCACCGGCGGCCTTGGCATCGGCCGCGAGCTTGGCTTCCAGCTCGGCCAGCTTGGCCTCGGCCTTTTCCATGGATCCCTTGGCGCGCGCGAGCATGCGGTTGGCCACGGTGGCGGTGTCGTAGGCGCTCGCCTCGAGCTGCGCGATCACCGGCTTGGCTTCGTTGGCGTGCGTGGCCATCAGCGCGGCGATCTCCTCCACCAGTGCGGCACCGGCGCCGTGCTGGCTTTCGGCCAGCGCCTTGGCGGCCACGGCCACGTCTTGCTGGGCCTTGGTCCAGGTGGCCTTGTAGCGTGCGATCTCAGCGGGCTTCTCGTAATTGATGACGAGATCCTTCTCGTTGCGCTGCACGTCGGCGATCGCCGTGCGCAGCGCGCCCATGCGCATGGTCGCGGTGTAGGTGAGGGAGGTGAAGTCCTCGCTGAGCCGTTCGGTGCGGAACAGCCCCAGCAGGCCGGCACTGCCGACCAGCGCCAACAGCACGAGCACCACCGCAATGGCACCGATCATTCGCATGCGGATCGTGAAGTTGCGCATCAAGCTGATGAAGTTCATGGGTCTACCTCGGTGCCGGGTTGTTGTTGTGATCAAAAGGTTTCCCAGTCGTCGCCGGCCGCGGCCGGCACAGCTGCGGCGGTCTGGCGCGGCGCGGAGGGTTGCGACGGGGCATGGGCAGGAGCGAGAGCGGAGGCAGCGGCGGGCGTGCTCTTCGCCTTGGGTGCGGCAGGCTTGGCGGCGGCCACGGCCACCACCGGCTCTGCCTTGGATGCGGCCTGTGCGTGGAAGCGCGCATGCCAGGTGGCCTCGGCCGACAGCTTGAAGCGGCCCACCACGTCGGCCAGCTTGAAGGCCTGGTCCTTCAGGCTTTCGGCGGCAGCGGCGCCTTCTTCCACCAGCGCGGCGTTCTGCTGCGTCATATGGTCGAGCTGGGTGACGGCGGTGTTGACCTGGCCGATGCCGTCGCTTTGCTCGGAAGCCGCGGCGGTGATCTCGCCGATGATGTCGTTCACCCGCTTCACGCTGGCCACGATCTCGTCCATCGCGCTGCCCGCGTCCTGCACCAGCTTCGAGCCGGTCTCCACGCGTTCGACCGAAGCGCCGATCAGCGACTTGATCTCCTTGGCCGCTTCGGCGCTGCGTTGCGCGAGGCTGCGCACTTCGCCGGCCACCACCGCGAAGCCGCGGCCTTGTTCACCGGCACGGGCGGCTTCCACCGCGGCGTTCAACGCGAGGATGTTGGTCTGGAACGCGATGCCGTCGATCACGCCGATGATGTCGGCGATCTTCTTCGAGCTGGCGTTGATCTCGTCCATCGTGGCCACGACTTCGGAGACCACCTCGCCGCCCTTGGCCGCGGAGGCCGAAGCGGAGCAGACCAACTGGTTGGCGGTGCGGGCCGAATCGGCCGTCTGCTTCACCGTGCCGGTGAGCTGCTCCATCGAAGAAGCGGTCTGCTGCAGGTTGCTGGCAGCCTGCTCGGTGCGGCCCGAGAGGTCCTGGTTGCCGGCGGCGATTTCGGTGCTGGCGGTGGTGATGCTTTCGGTGGTCTGGCGAATGCCCGAGACCATCTCGCGCAGGCTGTGCTGCATGTCGGCCAGGGTCTTCAGCAGCTGGCCGACTTCGTCGCCGCGGTCGCTGCTGATGGCCTGCGACAGGTCGCCCTGCGCGACGGTGTGGGCAGCGCCGATGGCGCGCCGCAGAGGCTGCGTGACCGAGCGCGTGATGAGCCAGGCCAGCACGCCGCCCACCAGCAGCGCGGCCAGCGCCAGGCCCAGCAGCAGGAAGCGGCCCTGGCTCGCCTTGCTTTCGAGCAGCGGGCTGTCGGTGGCCACTTCGTTGCCCAGGTGATCGCCCAGTGCGGTGATCGCGGCGAGGTAGGCGTCGGAAGCCGGCGCCAGCTCGCTGTCGAGCCGGGCCTGCGCGCCGGCGGTGTCACCGGCCTTGAAGGCGTCGAAGATGCTGTTGCGCAGGCCGATGTAGGCCTTGCGGCGCTCGGCGATGTTGTCCATCTGTTTCTTCTCGGCCTCGTTCGCCACCATGGCTTCGAGCTTCTTCTGCAGCTCGGTGATCTCGGCCGACGTGTTCTTCATCTGCGGCTGCAGATACGCCGAGAGCTCCTGCTGGTTGCCTGACTTGCCGATCGCCATCGTGCGCATGAGGTTCAGGCGCGTTTCGCCCTTCCATTGCAGCGCCAGCATCTGGCGGTCCGAGTCGGCGTTGAGCTTGGTGTTGAGATAGACGATCTCGTTCAGGCGGATGGCACCGACGACGGCCATGCCGATCATCAGCAGCAGCACGGATGCAAAGCCAAAGCCGAGGCGGGTCCCCAGCTTCATGTTCTTCAGGTCCATGGGGTACCTCCGCCAGGTCAAAAAAGATGGGTTGGGGCGTGTCAGCCCACCAGGCCCATGTCTTCGCTCATCAACATGCCTTCGATGTCGAGCAGGATCACCATGCGCTCGCCCATCTGGGCGAGGCCGAGGATGTAGCCCGAGTCGACGGCCGACTTCATCTCCGGCGCGGGCTTCACCGCCTCGGCCGGGATATCCAGCACGTCGCTCACCGAATCGACCACCGCGCCGATGGTGCGGTTGCCGATGTGCAGGATGATCGACACGGTGAAGCTGTTGTATTCGGCGCTCTCGCAGTGGAAGCGCAGGCGCAGGTCCACGATCGGCACGATGGTGCCGCGCAGGTTGACCACGCCCTTCAGGAAGCCCGGAGCGTTGGCGATGCGAGTGGGCTGCTCGTAGCCGCGGATCTCCTGCACCTTCAGGATGTCGATGCCGTATTCCTCGGCCCCGAGGCGGAAGGTGAGGTACTCGCGCGCCAGCGCTTGCGCCTTCACGTCGGCGTCCAGTTTTTCCATCATGCCCATGGCAGTTCCTTCGTAGATCGCAGAGAGGGGGCGTTGTCGTTCAGTGTCTGGAGCGGCGCACGAGGCTGCCCACGTCGAGGATCAGTGCCACGCGGCCATCACCCATGATGGTGGCGCCCGACACGTCGTTGACCTTGCGGTAGTTGGCTTCGAGGTTCTTCACCACCACCTGCTGCTGGCCGAGCAGCTCGTCCACCAGCATCGCGATGCGGCCGCCCTCGGCCTCGACCACCACCATGATCGAGCTCACGTGCTCGAAGTCGAAGCGCGGCACGTCGAACACGCGTTCGAGCTCGACCACCGGCATGTATTCCTGGCGCACCTCGACCACGCGGCCCGAGCCGCCGATGGTCTTGATCATGTTGGGCTGCACCTGGAAGCTCTCGACCACTGAGGACAGCGGCAGGATGTAGACCTCTTCGCCCACGCCTACGCTCATGCCGTCCATGATGGCCAGCGTGAGCGGCAGCCGCACGGCCACGCGCATGCCGTAGCCTTCGGCCGAGTCGATCTCGACAGTGCCGCCGAGCGCGGTGATGTTCTTCTTCACCACGTCCATGCCCACGCCGCGGCCCGACACGTCGGTCACCTGGTCGGCCGTGGAGAAGCCGGGCTCGAAGATGAGGTTCCACACTTCCGGATCGGTGAGCGAGTCCGGCGCGTGCAGGCCGCGTTCGCGTGCCTTCTTGAGCAACTTGTCGCGAGAGAGGCCACGGCCGTCGTCGCGCACTTCGATGACGATGCTGCCGCCCTGGTGAGAGGCGGCCAACGTGATCGTGCCGGTCTCGGGCTTGCCCTTGGCCAGGCGGTCGGCGGGCAGCTCGATGCCATGGTCACAGGAGTTGCGTACCAGGTGGGTCAGCGGGTCGGTGATCTTCTCGACCAGGCCCTTGTCCAGCTCGGTGGCTTCGCCTTGCGTCACCAGCTCGACCTTCTTGCCCAGCTTGGAGGCCAGGTCGCGCAGCATGCGCGGGAAGCGGTTGAACACGGTGGACATCGGGATCATGCGGATCGACATCACCGCTTCCTGCAGGTCGCGGGTGTTGCGCTCCAGGTCGCCCAGGCCGGCCATCAGCTGCTGGTGCACTTGCGGGTCGAGGTCGCGGCTGTTCTGCGCCAGCATGGCCTGGTTGATGACGAGCTCGCCCACCAGGTTGATGAGCTGGTCCACCTTTTCGACCGACACGCGCAGCGTGGCCGATTCGAGCGAGGCGGCCGGCGCCTTGGCCTCTGCCTTGGCCGGCTTGGCGGCGGCAGGCGCGGCCTTCGGCTCTGCGGAGGCCGCATCCTTGCGTTCGGTGGCGGCGTCGCCGACCGGTGCGCCCGGGGCGTCTTCGAAGAAGCCATAGCCCGGGTCGGGCTCGTGGTCCTGCGGCGCGCCTGGGTTGTCCTTGAAGAAGCCGTAGCCGGGCGCGACGTTTTCGCCGCCCCAGGGCAGGAACTTCACGTGTTCGCGGCCGACGTGGAAGGAGAACAGGTCCAGCAGATCGGCTTCGGTGCTGGTGGTGATGATCTTGAAGCGACGCAGGCCGTCTTGCATCATCCCGCCGTCCACGGCTTCGATGGTGCCGAGGTCGACGATCTCCTTGAAGAGCTCGGCCACGCTCTCGGCTGGCGCCGGGTTTTCCAGCGGGCCGATGGTGAGTTCGAGCACGTACTTGCCGGCGATCCTGGCGGCGTGCGCATCAGCCGCGGCGTCGAGCTCCTGCTCACGCGTGCTGTGTGCCACGGTGGGCGTGGCCACCACGGCCACCGGCGTTTCACCTGCCACCAGCGCGCGGATGTTCGCCAGCAGGTCGGTGGTGTCGATCACTTCGCTGCTCGAGCCCTGGTGGCGCGCCAGCTGCGCCTTCAGCGCATCGCCCGAGGCCAGCAGCACGTCCACCATCTGCGAGGTGGGCTCCAGCTCGTGGCGGCGCAGCTTGTCCAGCAGCGTCTCCATCTGGTGGGTGAGTTCGGCCACGTCGGAAAAGCCGAAGGTGGCTGCGCCGCCCTTGATGGAATGCGCACAGCGGAAGATGGCGTTGAGTTCCTCGTCGTCGGCCTCTTCGATGTCGAGCTCGAGCAGCAGTTGCTCCATGCGCTCGAGGTTTTCGCCGGCTTCTTCGAAGAAGACTTGGTAGAACTGGCTCAGGTCGATGCCTGCGCCGAGATTGGAGCCTTCGGAAGTCATCTCGCCCATGGGAATCTCCAGTGATCCTTGTTGTGCTGTCTCGCCCGCCTTGCTTCGCGTTGCGCGGTGAACGCCGCGGATCCGGCTTCACCGGGCCGCCAGCGTGGCCCCTCGCGAGGGGCGCGCGCAGCGCGAAGGGAGCTGCTTCTTCAGCGGATGACCTTCTTGATGACTTCGATCAGCTTGACCGGATCGAACGGCTTCACCAGCCAGCCGGTGGCGCCGGCCGAGCGGCCCGCCTGCTTCATCTGGTCGCTCGACTCGGTGGTCAGGATCAGGATCGGCGTGGCCTTGAACTGCGGGTTGTCGCGCAGCTTCTTGGTCAGGCTGATGCCGTCCATGCGGGGCATGTTCTGGTCGGTGAGCACCAGGTCGAATTGGCGGCCCCCGGCCTTTTCCCAGGCATCCTGCCCATCCACCGCTTCCACCACGTTGTAGCCAGCGCTCTTGAGCGTGAAGCTGACCATCTGGCGCATGGAAGCCGAGTCGTCCACGGCGAGGATTGAATGCATGTTGCTCTCCGAGAAGAATCCGTGAGGAAAGAAATCGAAATCGATATCGGCCGGCTGGCGGGGTTCTTTAGAACAGCTCTATCGAGCCCGCGTCCATCTCGTCCTGTGTCACCGGGTTGGGCCGCAGCGGGGCGTCTTCCACCACCGCGGTGCCGTCTTCGTCATCGCCCATCGCGTCGCGCGCCAGCTGGTCGGCACAGTTGCGCAGGCGCCGGTGGGTGTGATTGATCAGCTGCGAGGCCATGTCCTGGAACTGCAGCGCCGTGACGGCGCAGCCCAGGTGCTGCATCGCCGCGGACACGGCGGTGCCGTCCACGAGGCCGTTGTTGGCATCCATGGCCCGGGACAGCTCGGCCGAGGCACCGTAGAAGCGCTGCATCAGCGCATCGCAGGTGTCCGCCAGCAGTCGTTGCAGACGATCGAGGTCGTTGCTGGCCACCATCAGGTGGTCCTGCAGGTCGGCGGCCATCAACAGAGGAATGGTTTCGCTGGGCGAATCGTCTGGCGTTGCTTCGGTGGTCAGCATCGTCGGCGGCTCCGGCAATGGGTCTGAGCGCTGGGAATCACGCCGCGGGCCGCCACACAGGGCCGTTCCGAGGCATCGGTTGCTAGAATTTTTCGGCAGGGAGGCTGCCCGTATTGAGGGGATGACGCGGGGAAAGCCGGTCCAATTTCACTCTTTGGGGTTGATTTGCGCGGCAAACCACTTCATAAGATCGGCCCATGACGCCGTCCACCCCGATTCCGCCCAACCAAAGGCGCCGCCTGCATGTGCTGCACCTGGAGGATTCCGAGCTGGACCACCAGCTCATGCTGGCCCACCTCGTGCGCGGCGGCATCGACGCGCAGGCCCGGCGCGTCGAGTCCGAGGCCGAATACCGCCAGGCGATTTCCCAGCCCTGGGACGTGATCCTGTCGGACTACAACCTGCCCGGCTTTTCAGGCCTGGTGGCGCTGGACATCCTCAAGGCGACCGGCTCGCTGGTGCCTTTCATCCTGGTGTCGGGCGAGATCGGTGAAGACGTGGCGGTGGCCGCCATGCGCAACGGCGCCTCCGACTATCTGCTGAAAAACAATCTGACACGCCTGGTGCCGGCCATGCTGCACGCCATCGAGGCCACCGAGGCTTTGCGTGCCAAGCTCGAGGCCGACCAGGAGCTCAACCGCTCGCAGGAGCGCCTGCGCGAGCTCACCCATCACCTGCAGACCAGCGTCGAGGCCGAGCGCGCCGCCATCGCCCGCGAGATCCACGACGACGTGGGCGGCTCGCTCACGGCCGTGAAGTTCGACCTGGCCTGGATCGCGCGGCACGCCCAGAACCCGGTGGTGGTGGAACGGGCCCAGCAGGCGCTGGAAACCGTGACGCATGCCATCGAGGCGAGCCAGCGCATCATGCACAACCTGCGCCCGGCCATCCTCGAACAGGGCCTGGTGGCGGCGCTGCAGTGGATGACCCAGCGCTTCGAGAAGCGCAGCGGCATCACGGCCAGCTTCTCGAACCTGGGCGTCGGCGGGGATTCGCCTCAATGGCCGGCCGGCGTGGCCCTGGTGGCCTACCGCACGGCCCAGGAAGCTCTCACCAACGTGAGCAAACATGCGCAGGCCAGCAAGGTGCAGGTCGACCTGGCGGTGGCCGGCGGCGTGCTGTCGCTCGAAGTGAGCGACAACGGGCGCGGGCTGTCGGCCGAAGACCTGGCCAAGGCCCGCTCCTTTGGTATCCGCGGCCTGCACGAACGAGCGGCCACGGTAGGCGGCTGGGTGGACCTGAGCAGTGGCCCGGGTGGTACCACGCTGATCCTGTCTGTGCCACTGACGGCGGGCACTCCCAGCAAGCCTGTACCGCTGGACGTCCACGAAGATGTCACCGACGACGACTGGAATGACCCCACCTCATGGGGAACCCTATGATCAAAGTCATCCTCTGCGACGACCATGCGCTGATCCGGCGCGGCATCCGCGACACCCTGTCCGACGCGCCCGACATCGAGGTGGTGGGCGAAGCCGGTGACTACGGCGAGTTGCGCACGCTGCTGCGTTCCGGCAAGGGCTGCGACGTGCTGGTGCTCGACATCAACCTGCCGGGCCGCAGCGGCCTCGACGTGCTGCACGTGCTGAAGGAGGAAAACTCCCCGGTGCGCGTGCTGGTGGTGTCGATGTACCCCGAAGACCAGTACGCGCTGCGGGCCATGCGAGCCGGCGCCTTCGGCTACGTCAACAAGGGCGGTGAGCCGGGGCAGATCGTCGCTGCCGTGCGCACCGTGGCCCAGGGCCGCAAGTACGTCACGCCCGAGATGGCGCAGATGCTGGTGGAAAGCCTCACGCAGCCGGCGCCCGAGGTCGCGCACGAAAAGCTCTCCGACCGCGAGCTGCAGACCCTGGTGATGATCGCCTCGGGCAAGCGCCTGTCCGACATCGCCGAGGAGCTGACGCTGAGTCCCAAGACCGTGAGCGTGTACCGCGCGCGGGTGCTCGAAAAGCTGGGCCTTTCGAACAACTCGGAACTCACGGTCTACGCGATCCGCAACGGGCTGGTGTGACGACACCCCGACCGGCGGGTACACCGGCCACCCCTCGGAGAGGGGCTTGGCCTTGCTCGAGAGCTGCCCGGCGCGGCGGCCCCTGCGCCCCCGCCGACGCTATCCTCTCGGCATGAACCTGCTCTTCGACGCGTTCTGGCGCGCCTGCGCCTATTGCTTCCACCCCCGGGTCATCTTCCTGTCGCTGCTGCCGCTGCTGGTCATCGGCGTGTTGGCCGGGGTGCTGGGTTACTTCTACTGGGAAAGCGCGCTGGTGGCGGTGCGTGCACAGCTCGAAAGCTGGGCACTCGTCGAGGCCGCGCTCGGCTGGATGGAGGCGGTGGGCCTGGGCGGCTTCCGCACCGTGATCGCGCCGCTCATCGTGCTGGCGCTGGCGGTGCCCACGCTGGTGATGCTGTCGCTGCTGCTGGTGGCGCTGCTCATGACGCCGGCCATCGTCAACCTCGTGGCCAACCGCCGTTTCCCTGCGCTGGAGCGCCGGCACGGTGAGGCCTTGTGGGCCAGCGTGGCGTTTTCCATCGGCACGACGCTGCTGGCGCTCGTGGTGCTGCTGGCCAGCATGCCGCTGTGGCTGGTGCCGCCGCTGGTGCTGATCCTGCCGCCGGTGATCTGGGGCTGGCTCACTTACCGCGTGATGTCGTTCGACGCGCTGGCCGACCACGCCACACGCGAAGAGCGGCGCGGCGTGATGCGCCAGCACCGCTGGCCGTTGCTGGGCATCGGCATCGTCACCGGCTACCTGGGGGCTGCGCCGTCGCTGATCTGGGCCTTCGGCGCCATGACCATCGTGCTTGCGCCCTTCCTCATCTTCATCTCGATCTGGCTGTACACGCTGGTGTTCGCCCTCGCGTCGCTGTGGTTCACGCACTACTGCCTGGCCGCGCTGCAGGCCTGGCGCGCCGAGCACGACGTGGTGGTGTTGCCCCAGCCGGCTGCTCCGCCCGAATTGCCCGCCGAGCCCGTGTTCAACCCCTTGCCACCTGCCTGAACGACACGATGAAGAACTTCGGCCTGATCATCGTCGGCGACGAGATCCTCTCCGGCAAGCGCCAGGACAAGCACCTGCCCAAGGTGATCGAACTGCTGGGCGAACGGGGCCTGCGTTTGAGCTGGGTGCGCTACGTGGGCGACGAGCCTGAGCGCATCACCGCCGACCTGCGGCACGCCTTCACGAGCGGGGACGTGGTGTTTTCTTGCGGCGGCATCGGCGCCACGCCGGACGACCACACCCGCCAATGCGCGGCCCGCGCACTCGGTGTACCGCTGGCGCTGCACCCGCAGGCGCGCGAACTCATCCTCGAGCGCATGCGCGACGTGGCCGCCGAGCAGGGGGTGCCTTGCGAGCCGGACCGGCCGGACAACGTGCACAGGCTCAACATGGGCGTGTTCCCGGAAGGCTCCCGCATCATTCCGAACCCGTACAACAAGATCCCCGGCTTCAGCGTGGGCGACGTGCACTTCGTGCCCGGCTTCCCGGTGATGGCCTGGCCCATGGTCGCCTGGGTGCTCGACGAGCGCTACGCACACCTGCACGGCCAACTGGGCGAGACCGAACGCTCGGTCATCGTCTTCGGCAGCATGGAGGCGGCGCTCACGCCGCTGATGGAAGCCGTGGAGGCGGGCCACCCTGGCATCAAGGTGTTCAGCCTGCCGAGCGTGGACCACCCGGAATACGGCCGCCACATCGAACTGGGCGTCAAGGGCCCGGCCGCAAGCGTGGCACCAGCCTACGCCATGCTGCTGGACGGTCTGCGCCAGCATGGTGCTCAGCTTGGCCCTGAGTTGGTGCGTTGAGTCCGCTCGAAACCGCACGCAAGTGGGGCGCTCAATTGCGCCTTGGTGGTGCGCTTTTGCTTGAAATACAGGCCTGAACATCCAATACTCCCCGACGCCGTGCACACCCTTGCAGCCCCGGTGCGCAATGCCTCTGGGCAAGGGCGTCAATGGCATGCTTTCTGCTACATTCCCGTGCGCCCGGCGGGGGCATCCCTCGCGTTTTCTCGGGCCGAATCAATCACACCAACCAGCCCGCTAGGAGCACTTGATGGCAGCCAAGACCGTCGCCGACGTGATGAAGCTGGTGAAGGACAACGAAGTCAAGTTTGTCGACTTCCGCTTCACCGACACCCGTGGCAAAGAACAGCACGTGTCCGTGCCCGTTTCGCATTTCGACGAAGACAAGTTCACGTCCGGCCACGCGTTCGACGGTTCGTCCATCGCCGGCTGGAAGGGTATCGAGGCATCCGACATGCTGCTGATGCCGGACCCGAACACTGCCAACATCGACCCCTTCTTCGAAGAGCCCACGCTCATGCTCACGTGCGACGTGATCGAGCCGGGCGACGGCAAGCCCTACGAGCGTGACCCCCGCTCGCTGGCCAAGCGCGCCGAGGCCTACATGAAGGCCTCCGGCCTGGGCGATGCGGCCTACTTCGGCCCCGAGCCCGAGTTCTTCGTGTTCGACAGCGTGCGCTGGAACGTCGACATGTCCGGCTCGTTCTCGAAGATCGAGTCCGAGGAAGCCGCCTGGAACACGGGCAAGGAATACGAGCACGGCAACTCCGGCTACCGTCCTGGCGTGAAGGGCGGCTACTTCCCCGTGCCGCCGGTCGATTCGGGCCAGGATCTGCGCTCGGAGATGTGTCTGATCCTCGAATCGCTGGGCATCCCGGTCGAAGTGCATCACCACGAAGTGGCCAACGCCGGCCAGATGGAAATCGGCACCAAGTTCAGCACGCTGGTCCAGCGCGCCGACTGGCTGCAGCTGCAGAAGTACGTGATCCAGAACGTGGCGCACGCCTACGGCAAGACCGCGACCTTCATGCCCAAGCCCATCGTCGGCGACAACGGCTCCGGCATGCACGTGCACCAGTCCGTGTGGAAGGACGGCAAGAACCTGTTCGCCGGTGACGGTTATGCCGGCCTGAGCGAGTTCGCGCTGTACTACATCGGCGGCATCATCAAACACGCCCGTGCGCTGAATGCCATCACCAACCCCGGCACGAACTCGTACAAGCGCCTGGTGCCCGGCTTCGAAGCCCCGGTGAAGCTGGCCTACAGCTCGCGCAACCGCTCGGCCTCGATCCGCATCCCGTACGTGGCCAACCCGAAGGGCCGCCGCATCGAAGCGCGCTTCCCCGATCCCCTGTGCAACCCGTACCTCGGCTTCTCGGCCATGCTGATGGCCGGCCTCGACGGCGTGGAAAACAAGATCCATCCGGGCGAAGCTGCCACCAAGGACCTGTACCACCTGCCGCCGGAAGAGGACGCGAAGATCCCGACCGTCTGCCACAGCCTCGACCAGGCCCTCGAGTACCTCGACAAGGACCGTGCCTTCCTGACCAAGGGCGGCGTGTTCACCGATGCGTACATCGACGCCTACATCGAGCTGAAGATGCAGGAAGTCACGCGTTTCCGCATGACCACGCATCCGGTCGAGTTCGACATGTACTACGCCGCCTGAACCTCGACGGTTCCGGTGGGTCCAAAGGGGCGGCGCGAGCCGCCCTTTTTATTTGCGGTGTTGCACAGGCGTTGTTCCCGTTTTGCCCCGACCTGTGATTTCAGCCATACTGCCCGGCGCCTTGCGGTCAGCGCCGCTTCACTGGCAAGCGTTGATGCAGGCAGGAGATCCCACCCGATGAGTTTGCGTACGAATCTGCCGTTGTCGTTGCTGTTGTGTGGCCTGATCGGCGCAGCCCATGCCCAAGGCAGCACCGTCTACCGTTGCCCCGGCAACAACTTCACCAATTCCATCACCGCCAAAGAGGCTGATGCCAAGGGCTGTAAGCCCGTCGAAGGCGGCAACGTGACGGTCGTGCAGTCGCCCAAGCGTGCTGCTGCCACCGCGGCGCCGTCCACCGGCGGCTCCCCGCAGAACAAGGTCGACCCTGCAGATCAACGGGCGCGCGACAGCGATGCGCGCCGCATCCTCGAGGCCGAGTTGCGCAAGGAAGAGGAAACCCTGGCCGCGCTGAAGAAGGAATACAACAACGGCGAGCCCGAGCGTCGTGGTGACGAGAAGAACTACCAGAAGTACATCGACCGCACGGCGGATCTGAAGGCCTCGATCGCTCGCAAGGAAGCCGACATCGCGGCCATCAAGCGCGAACTCGCCAAGCTGCCGCAGTGAACGCGCGCAGTTCAGGCAAGCGACTCCTCGCAGCGGCGGCCCCAGCGGCCGCCGCTTCCACGTCCGGCGCCGTGGTGACTGGTGTGAGCCAGCGCTTCGAGGCGCTCGACCATCTGGCCACCATGGTGGCCATCGTGCGACCCGACGGCCAGTGCCTGTTTGCCAATGCGGCCTTCGAGCACGTGCTCGGCCTCTCACGCCGCGCTGTACTGCGCGGGTCACTCTTCGACTGGTTCACCGATGCCGACGCCGTGCGCGACACCGTGGCCGCAGTGGCGCGGAATGACTTCGCCACCAGCCGCTTCGAGGCCCAGCTCAAGCGCCAGCCGAGTCTGCACCCCGAGCCGTTGCCGGTGCACGTGATCGTCAACCAGATGGACTTGAGCGGCGAGCTCACCGTGGTGGAGTTGGTCGAAATCGAGCAGCAGACACGGCAGGACCGCGAAGAGCGGGCGCTCGGCCAGGCCCAGGCCAACAAGGAACTCATCCGCAATCTCGCGCACGAGATCAAGAACCCGCTGGGCGGCATTCGCGGCGCGGCGCAGCTGCTGCAGATGGAGGTCGAGTCCAAGGGGCTGGCCGAGTACACCCAGGTCATCATCCACGAGGCCGACCGCCTGCAGGCGCTGGTCGACCGGCTGCTGGCGCCGCACCGCAAGCCGCACGTGGTGAGCGACGTCAACATCCACGAAGTGTGCGAACGCGTGCGATCGCTGATCCTGGCGGAGTTTCCGCGCGGGCTGAGGGTGCTGCGCGACTATGACACCTCGATTCCCGAGTTCCGCGGTGACCGCGAGCAGCTCATCCAGGCCGTGCTCAACATCGCGCACAACGCGGCGCAGGCGCTGCACGAGCGCATCGTCGCGGGTGACGCCTGCATCACGCTGCGTAGCCGCGTCGCGCGGCAGGTCACGCTGGGCAAGCAGCGCTTCCGTCTGGCACTGGAATTGCATATCGAGGACAACGGCCCGGGAGTCCCCGAGTCGATCCGCGATCGCATCTTCTACCCCTTGGTATCAGGGCGCGACGGCGGGTCGGGTCTGGGGCTCACGCTGGCGCAGACCTTCGTGCAGCAGCATCAGGGCACGATCGAATGCGAGAGCGAACCCGGGCGTACCATCTTCAAGATTCTGGTGCCGCTGCCCTGATCACTCGTCGGGTCTACGGCCGACGAACAGAAGGCCGAGTGAGACCTTAGGGCACGCATGAAACCCATCTGGATCGTTGACGACGACCAATCCATCCGCTTCGTGCTGGAGAAGGCGCTCGCACGCGAAGACTTCCCGGTGCGCAGCTTCACCAACCCGCGCGACGTGCTCGCCGCCCTCGAGGACGACGAGCCGCAGGTGCTGGTGTCCGACATCCGCATGCCGGGCGGCTCGGGCATCGACCTGTTGACCAAGGTCAAGGAGCGCCACCCGGGGTTGCCGGTCATCATCATGACCGCCTACTCCGACCTCGACAGCGCGGTCTCCGCCTTCCAGGGCGGCGCCTTCGAATACCTTCCCAAGCCCTTCGACCTGCCCAAGGCGGTGGAGCTGATCCGCCGCGCGGTCGACGAAAGCGTGCGCGAGGAAGTGCGCGACGTGTCGCAGGCCCAGATGCCCGAGATGCTGGGCCAAGCCCCTGCGATGCAGGACGTCTTCCGCGCCATCGGCCGGCTGAGCCAGAGCAACGTCACCGTGCTCATCACCGGCGAATCCGGCTCCGGCAAGGAGCTGGTGGCTCGCGCGCTGCACAAGCACAGCCCGCGTGGCAGCGGCCCGTTCGTGGCCATCAACACCGCGGCCATCCCGAAAGATCTGCTCGAGAGCGAGCTCTTCGGCCATGAGCGCGGCGCCTTCACCGGTGCGCAGACCATGCGCCGCGGGCGTTTCGAGCAGGCCGACGGCGGCACGCTGTTCCTCGACGAGATCGGCGACATGCCGTTCGACCTGCAGACGCGCCTGCTGCGTGTGCTCAGCGATGGTCAGTTCTACCGCGTGGGCGGCCACCACCCGCTCAAGAGCAACGTGCGCGTCATCGCGGCCACGCACCAGAACCTCGAAGAACGGGTGAAGATCGGCGGCTTCCGCGAAGACCTGTTCCACCGCCTCAACGTCATTCGCCTGCGCTTGCCGCCGCTGCGCGAGCGCCGTGAAGACGTGCCGACGCTGGCGCGCTACTTCCTGCAGAAGAGCGCCAAGGAGCTGGGCGTGGAGGCCAAGCGCATCTCGGAGGCTGCGCTCAACCGCCTGGCCAACTTCGACTTCCCGGGCAACGTGCGCCAGCTCGAGAACATCTGCCACTGGCTCACGGTGATGGCGCCGGCGCAGGTGATCGAATCGAAGGACCTGCCGCCCGAGTTGCTGGGCGATGCCACGCTGTCGCCCAAGCCGCCGGTGCAGGTGGAGCCGGCGCTGGTGGCGCCTGCTGTGGCTGCGCCAGTGCCTGCCGCCATCGAGCTGCCGCAAGCCGCTGTGGCCGCGCCGGCGGCCATCAGCCATTGGCTGGCCGACCTCGACCGCGAAGCGCGCAGCATGCTCGAAAGCGGCCAGCCCGAGGTGTGGGACAACCTCACACGCAAGTTCGAGGCGCAGCTCATCCATGCAGCGCTCGACATCACCCGCGGGCGCCGCATCGAAGCCGCGCAGAAGCTCGGCATCGGCCGCAACACCATCACGCGCAAGATCCAGGAACTGGGGCTGGACGACTGACGCGGCGGCGGCCGACTGCTGTAGCCGCTCGCACGACACGGCTGATGCAGTCGCTGGGCGGCTGCAGCCTCAACGCTGCAGCCGTTCCACCTGTTCGCGGGCCTCTTCTGCGTCCTTCGAGTATTCCGCGAGGTAGCGCTCCCGTTCCTCGCTGCTCCACTCAGCGTCCGAGAACGCGGTCAGCGCGTAGCTGCCGCTGGTGTGCACCGTGCCCGCCAGCCGGCGCATCATTGCGCGGTCCGGAAAGCGATCCGGCAGCAGCAGGAAGCCCTCGACGTCACGCAGCTTGAGCGGGAAGGCGGGCTGGCCGTCGCGCACCAGCTTGCCGAACAGGCGCAGCCTGAATTCCTGGTCGCCAGCGGCCACTTCGTCGTTGAAGCTCAGCAGCGCGAAGGGGCGGCCTTGGGCGTCGTCGACGCGCGCGCTCACCACGTAGCGGCCTGCCACGGCCACGCGGGCCTTGAGCAGGAAGTCGAGCGAACCGTCGTGCAGCGTCTCGCGCACACCCGCCCATTCGGCCGGCACCTCCGGGCTGTAGACCACGTCGAAGTACACGTTGCCCAGCTTGCCGCTCTGGTTGAGGTAGACCTGCACGCGGATCGTGCCGGCGTAGTCGGCAAAGCCCTGTGTGGCCGGCTGCAGCCGTGCGCTCAGCACGCCGTCCCCGCTTCGCGTGTCGGGCTCCTGGCCGTTGTCGTTGAAGGTGATCGGTGCCTGGGGGCGACCCGTGGCCTGGCCCGGCTCGGGCACGTCGAAGGCGGTCGCGCGGGTCACGAGTAGCGGCAGCGTCTTGCCGTCGTCGTCATAGGCGGCAACGGTGAGTCGGATGGACTCCTGCCCGCTCGCGAACACGCGTTCCTGCGTGGTCTTGATGTGCACGCCGCGGGCCGGTTCGCGGCCGGGCGTGCGCAGCGGCAAGTCTTCCGTGATCGGCTCGAACGGGCGCAGCTGGTCGGGGTGGTCGCTGATCGGCCGCGATTCGTAGGGGTAGCGGGTCGAAGCGCGGTAGCTGGTCAGCGCCTGTTCGGCTCGCTCGAGCCGCTGCTGCCACAGCACTAGCTGGGCCTGCCTTGCGCGTTGGCCTTCGGCGCTGAGCGGTGCCTGTGCTGGGCCTGGCGACGATGCCGGCGCGGCGGTGGAGGCAGGTGCTGCGCCTGCCCCCGGACTGCCGACCTGCGCCACGGCCTGCGGCGAGTCCTGTGCGGGTAGCAGTTGCCAGCCCAGCAACAGGCCCGCGAGCGCGGCGGTCAGCACCGCGATCTTCTTGTGCCGGCTCATGCCACGCGGCTACCGGGCGTTGGCCACCATGTCGGCGCGCACCTTCGAAACAATGCCGCCCCAGTTGCCGTTGGCGTAGTGGTTGTAGGCCTCGGTGTCGTCGCGGAACATCACCGAGTGGTAGCTCCACTTGGCGCGCCCACCCTCGTTGGCGGCCGTGCCCAGCGCAAGGTCGTTGCAGAACCAGTCGGACGGGTTGCAGTAGCTGCCGCCGGAACTGCCCGAGACACCGCCGCTGGAGTGGTAGGCGATGGCCTCGTCGTCCTGGCCTGGCAGCGCGCCGGAATACAAGGTGCCCTTCGCGCCGGCGTACATGTAGAACCACTTCGAGCGCGTGTTGTTGTGGTCGTACATGGCGCGTGCGGTGGCGGTCTTGAGGTCGGACACGAGCGGCTCCGAGACGGCCCAGTCGCCCAGGTCGGCCAGCTCGCTGCCGCCAGCGGCGCCACCGGCTACGTCCACCCACTTGATGTTCCAGCCCACTTGCGTGCCGCCGTCGCTGTTGCTGCATTCACCCGAGCTGCTGGGCACGGGGTTCTTCTTGTAGCGCGTGGTGCCGCCGTACATCGACAGCGCGTAGCCGATCATCAGGTTGCCCGCGCTGTGCACGGCCACGTAGCACCAGTTGGGGCCGGTGCAATAGCAGTCGAGCGCGTTGCGCACGAGATAGTTCTGGTCGGAAATGCGGCTGCGACCGTCCCAGTTGACGGCCTTCTTGTTGATGCCGGCTTCGGTGGTGGACGGGCCCCAGTAGCTGAAGTCCGCGTAGTTGCCGATCACGCCGCCGCCGGTGCGGCCGTTGATCCACAGCGAGTAGTTGGTGGCCAGGGCCGCGCCGGCCAGCGTCAGGCCAACCGCGCCCGCGAACGCGAGCAAGGTACGCATCGAAAGCTTCACAGTCTTGTCTCCTCTGGTGTTTGTAAGTACTGCCGGAAGCGGGGAAATGCGGGCGCGACTATGCGCGCGCCGGTTCCCGGCGGACAACACGAACAAACCCTGGGAAAGACTTTGGTCAGCTTTTCGGAAGAAGGCGCAGGCCTGTGGCGGGCGCCGTGCGGCGCTCTTCAGCCCAGTTCGACGATGACCGGCGCGTGGTCGCTCGGCCGCTCGGCCTTGCGCGGCAGCTTGTCGATCGTGCAAGCCTTCACTTCTGGCTTGAGCGCTTCGCTCACGAGGATGTGGTCGATGCGCAGACCCTGGTTCTTGCGGAACGCGAGGTTGCGGTAGTCCCACCAGCTCCAGCACTTGGGCAGCTGCTCGAACAGGCGGAAGGCATCGGTGAGGCCGAGGCCGACGAGCTGCTGGAAATGGTCTCGCTCTTCGGCCGTGCAATGGATCTGGCCGGCCCACGCGATGGGGTCGTACACGTCGCGATCTTCAGGCGCGATGTTGTAGTCGCCCATCAGCATGAGTCGCGAGTGGAGCTTGAGCTCCTCGCGCAGCCAGTTGCGCAGCGCGGTGATCCACTTGAGCTTGTAGGCGAACTTTTCGGTGCCGG
Organism: uncultured Rivibacter sp.; assembly: GCA_946480925.1. The sequence goes on along the minus strand of CAMLLU010000006.1, from coordinate 119,273 downwards.
GTGCCTGACCGTTGGGGAAGTAGGCGCCGACCACGCGCACGCCATTCACCGTGCCGGCGATCGCGCGCGCCTGGTCGTCTTCGAAGCCTGGAATGTTCTTTTGCACCGCCAGGGCTTCCACCTTCGACAGCAGCGCGACGCCGTTGTAGGTCTTCTGCCCATGCCACTGCGCGTGATAGCCCAGCGCCTCGAAGTCCTTGTGCGGAAACTTGTCGTCGGTGAGCTTGGTTTCCTGCAGCACGATGGCATCGACCGGGTTGGCGGTGAGCCATTCGAGCAACTGCGGTGCACGCACCGCCAGCGAGTTGACGTTCCAGGTGGCGAACTTCATGAGGGGCGCGGCGGTTCGGTCTTGCGACGGTAGGTGACGAAGGCGTAGTCGAAGTCGTTGGGCGGCCCGGCGCGGTGCTGCTGGCGCGACACCTCGACGAAGGCGCTGCGGTCCCAGTCGGGAAAGCGCACGTTGCCTTCGAAGTCCTTGTCGATCTCGGTGAGGAACAGCTCGTCGGCGAACGGCAGGGCCTCGGCATACACCTGCGAGCCGCCGATCACGAACACTTCGGTCGCGTCGTGCAGCAGCGTGAGTGCGGCGGGCAGCGAAGTGGCCACCTCGACGCCGGGCGCGATCCACTCGGCGTTGCGCGAGATCACCACGTTGCGGCGCCCCGGCAGCGGCCGGCCGATGGATTCGAAGGTCTTGCGCCCCATCAGGATGGGGCAGCCCATCGTGGTGTGCCGGAAGAACTTGAGGTCTTCCGGCAGGTGCCACAACAGCTTGTTGTCCTTGCCGATGACGCCGTTGCGGGCGACGGCCGCGATCAATGCGAGTCGCATCCCTGTCAGTCTCTTGCGTTCACACCGCTATTGGTGCAGGGGGATTCTTTCATAGTGGCGGCGCATGCCACGACGGCGCGTCGGGTATTGGCGTGCACGACGGGGCACCTGCAAGGCCCCGCCGGTTGGTGGCCCCAGGGCGCCAAAGATGACCGAGGTTCGATGAATTCATGATGCAACCTTCCCCGGAAAAAACTCCCCCCAACAGAGGGGAATGGACCTGAGAACTACTTGGCAATCCGCTGCCAAGGGCTGTGCTGACCCTCGCATAGACTCGCGCCCCGCTGGACAAGAGGAAGGTCCGGCCAAGCTGTAAACGGGGAAGCGAAGTGAAGAACAGACTGCGCAGCGGCGCATGGGCTGCAAGCGCGTTGATGCTGGCGTGTTGCGCGATGGCCGCGGAACCCAACAACGCAGAGACCGCCACACAAGAGCTGCTGCGGCAACAAGAACGCGAGAGAGCGCAGCGTGAACAGCTGCAAAGAGCGCCAGACGTGCGCCTGCCTCGTGACGGTGAACGGCAGTTGCGGGCCGATGACGTGGCACCCGACACACCGTGCTTTCCGATACACGACGTCGTTCTCAAAGGCGAAGGAGCGGAGCGATTCCGCTTCGCATTGCAGGCCTTGCCCGACGCCGCCGAGCTGCGATGCCTGGGCGCCCGCGGCATCAGCAACATCCTGCAGCGCATGCAGAACGCCATCGTCGAGCGTGGTTACGTCACGACGCGCGTGCTGGCCGAACCGCAAGACCTCAAGACGGGCTCGCTGGTGCTGACCGTCATCCCGGGCCGCGTACGGGCCGTGCGGCTGGAGGACGACAACACGCACCGCGGCACGACGTGGAATGCCCTGCCAACCGGCGCCGGCCGACTGCTGGACCTGCGCGACATCGAGCAGGGCCTCGAGAACTTCAAGCGCGTTCCCAGCGCCGAAGCCGACATCCAGATTGCGCCGGGCGAGCAGCCTGGCGAGAGCGACCTGCTCATCCGCTGGCGCCAAGGCTTCCCGCTGCGTGTCAACGTGTCGGCCGACGATTCGGGTAGCGAAGCCACCGGCAAGTACCAAGGCAGCGTCACCCTTTCGTACGACCACTGGTGGACGCTCAACGACCTCTTCTACGTCACGCTCAATCACGACTTGGGCGATAGTGGCTACGACGGCAAAGGCACACGAGGCCGCAGCGTGCACTACTCGGTGCCGATGGGCTACTGGCTGCTGGCGGTGAACGCCAGCCGCAACAGCTACTACCAGTCGGTGGCAGGCGCGAGCCAGAACTACGTCTACAGCGGCGACAGCAGCAACGGCGACGTGAGGCTCTCCCGCCTGGTGTATCGCGACGCCGTGCGCAAGACCACCGCATCGCTGCGCGGCTGGGCGCGTAGCTCGAAGAACTTCATCGACGACACCGAAGTCGAGGTGCAGCGCCGCCGCATGGCAGGTTGGGAATTCGGGCTCGCACACCGCGAATTCATTGCCGACGCGACGCTCGATGCCAGCCTGGCCTACCGCCGCGGAACGGGTGCACAGCGGGCGCTGCGGGCACCGGAGGAGGCCTTCGGTGAAGGCTCCTCGCGCCTGCGGCTGGTCACGGCCGATGCCCAGTTCAGCCTGCCCTTCGCGCTGGAAGGCCAACGCATGCGCTACAGCGCCGCCTGGCGCGCGCAGTGGAACCACACGCCGCTCGTGCCGCAAGACCGCTTCTCCATCGGCAGCCGCTACACCGTGAGGGGCTTCGACGGTGAAACCACGCTGTCGTCGGAGCGCGGCTGGCTGCTGCGCAACGACCTGGGGTTCGCGCTCGCGTCGCTGGGGGCCGAGCTCTATTGGGGCTTGGACTACGGTCGCGTGAGCGGTGCATCGGCGCAACTGCTGCTGGGCGAACACCTCATGGGCACGGCGCTGGGCTTGCGGGGCGCTTATCGGCGCGTGAGCTACGACTTCTTTGCCGGCGTGCCCCTCGAGAAGCCACAGGGCTACCGGACGGCCAGCACCACGGCGGGCTTCAACCTCAATTGGGCGTATTGAGGCGGCCATGCGCATCGGCTCCCTGGACCTCATCGCGCCTGGCCTTTTCGACACCCCGTGGAACGAGGCCGAAGCCTTCGGTTCCGCCGTCTGGCTGTGGATGCATTCCGAAGCGCATCGTGACGCACCATTGCATACGCTGAATGCGCTGCTCCTGCCTGCGTTCAAGCACCGCCAGTTCGTGCTGGCGACGGAGCACGGCAAGCCGGTGTTCTACCTTGCATGGGCACACCTGAGCGCCGAGGCGGAGCACCGCTATCTCCATAACCCGCCGGTGTGCATGCCGCAAGAGGATTGGGCCGGCGGCGACCGCATGTGGGTACTCGACTGGGTCGCGCCATTCGGCCACACGCCCGCGATGCGCCGGCTGGTGACGCGGCGCCTGTTTGCCAACCGCTGCTTCCGCGCGCTGTATCACCGACGCAGTTTCGGCTCCGGGCCTCGCGTGAAGGAGTTCGCCGGCATCGCCGTGATGCCGCAGGAAGCCCGCGCCTGGTTCGAAACGCACCCGATCGCCGGCCTCCAGAAATAAGACAAGTCGCGCGGGCCTTTCGAAAGCTCGCCGCGCATCAAGGGAACAAGGATAGAACGTGAACAAGCACCTCCATCGCATCGTCTTCAACAAGAAGCGCGGCCAACTGATGGCTGTGGCCGAAACCGCCTCCAGCGACGCCAAGGCGCCCGGTACCAGCACCGGAGCGGCATCGCTCGGCATCACGGCGACGCTGCGCAGCTTGAGCTTCGCCCTGTTCACCGCCTTGGGCCTGATAACGCTTGCCTCCCCACTGGCCAACGCCCAGATCGTGGCCGACCCCAACGCGCCGAAGAACCAGCAGCCCACCGTGCTCAATGCCGGCAACGGCGTGCCGCTGGTCAACATCCAGACGCCCAGTGCGGCCGGTATCTCACGCAACACCTACAGCCAGTTCGACGTCAACGGCCAGGGCGCCATCCTGAACAACTCGCGCAGCAACGTGCAGACGCAACTGGGCGGCTGGGTGCAGGGCAACCCGTGGCTGGCCAACGGCACGGCACGCGTCATCCTCAACGAGGTCAATGCCAGCAACCCGAGCCAGCTGCGCGGCTACATCGAAGTGGCTGGCCAGCGCGCGCAGGTCGTCATCGCCAATGCGGCAGGCATCACCTGCGACGGCTGTGGCTTCCTGAACGCCAGCCGCGCCACGCTGACGACTGGCACGCCCATCGTCAATGGTGGCAGCCTGGAAGGCTACCGGGTGCAGCGAGGCGTCGTCAGCATCGAAGGCGCGGGACTCGACGCCAGCCGCACCGACTACACCGACATCATCGCGCGCGCCGTGCAGGCCAACGCGAGCATCTGGGCCAACGAGCTCAAGGTGACCACCGGTGTCAACGAAGTCGATGCCGGTCACACGCAGGCCACCCCCACCACGGCCAGCGGTGTTGCACCCTCGTTCGCGATAGACGTCGCCCAGCTCGGCGGCATGTACGCCGGAAAAATCACCCTCGTCGGCACCGAAGCCGGCGTGGGCGTGCGCAACACCGGCGTCATCGGCGCGAGCGCGGGCAACGTGGTCGTCACGGCCGATGGTCGCCTCGAGAACGCCGGGCGCATCACGGCAACGGGCAGCGTGCTCGCCGACACCCAAGGCGGCATCGCCAACAGCGGCATCGTCTACGCCCAAGGCGATACGCAGCTGAACACGCGCGGCAACATCGACAACGGCGGGGTCATCGCTGCACAAGGCAACACCACGCTTGCGGCGACCGGCCGTACTTCGCAGGTCGACGCCACAGCCGACTCGGTGCTCGCCGCGGGGCTGCGCTCCGATGGGAGCCTCGGTGCGGCGGGCGCGCTGAACATCACGTCGACAAACGAAGTGGCAGCACATGGCCAGAACCTGGCGACGAGCAGTATCAGCGTGACTGCATCGGCCGTCGACATCAGCCAGAGCCAGACCAGTGCTCGTGACATCAACCTGAGCGCGAGCAGTGCAGACATCGACGCGAGCCGCGCCACGCTGGCTGCAGCACAGACGTTGACTGCAAGCGCGGCGCGAACCTTGCGCACTGACGGGGCGCAGGTGTCTGCAGAGCAGCTCACGTTGAGCGCCCGCAGCATTTCGAACGTGCAAGGCGAACTCGTGCAAACCGGCAGCGGCGACACGAGCCTGCAACTGGCCGGCGACTTGAACAACACCGGCGGCCGCATCGCCACCAACGGGCAGAACCTGGCGCTCTCGGCACAGACACTGGCCAACACCGAAGGCCGCATCGAACATGCGGGCGCAGGGCAGTTGACGTTGGCCGCGGTCGCGCTCGATGGCGAACGCGGCTACATCGGCACGCAAGGCCAGCTCGCGGCCTCCACGGGGCAGGCCCAGCTCAACGGTGCCATCACCGTGGCAGGCCGCCTGAGCCTGCAGGCCACGAGCCTGTCCAACCGGGGCGGGCAAATCGTGCAGACCGGCACCGGCGACACCGCGCTCAGCGTGGCGCAGGGTCTCGACAACACCGGCGGCGTCATTGCCAGCAACGGCAGCACGACCCTCACCGCACAGAGCCTCGTCAACCAAGGCGGCACCGTGCAGGCCGCCGGTGCTGCCAGTCTGCGCGTCAGCACCACAGGCCTGCTCGACAACTCTGCAGAGGGGCGTATCGCTGCAGCCGGCCGAGCCGTGCTGGCCGCAGGGGCGCTGAACAACCAGCGCGGCCACGTGTCGGCCGCCGGCTCGCTCGATGCCCAGGCCACGCAGGGCGTCGACAACACCGATGGCGCGCTCGTGTCGAGCGAGGCGCTGAACGTCACGGCGGCCCGCCTGGACAACACCCGTGGCACGGTGGAATCGGGCATGGTGAACTTCGGTGTCGGCGGCTTGCTGACGAACGCCCAAGGCCAGGTCTTCGCTACGAGCGACCTGCACGTGCAGGCGGGTGACATCGACAACACCGGCAGCCTCTACGCGCAAGGCCAAGCGAGCGTCAGTGCGAACGGCAGGTTGGTGAATGCCGGCGTCATTGCCGCTCAAGGGCACACCACGCTGCAGGCACAGCGCCTGGAGAGCCAGGCGGGCAGCCTGCTCGGCGCGGGCATCCGCGGCGACGGCACGTTGGCCGTGAGCGGCGACCTGATCATCACGACAGGCGGGGCCTTGGTGGCTCGAGGGCAGAACCTTGCGGCCGGGCAAATGCGCATGGCCGGCACGGCCGTGGACCTCACCGGCAGCCAGACCGGCGCCCACCAAGTGAGCCTCACGGCCACGCAAGGCGACGTCAGCACACGCGAAGCCGTGGTCTCCGCGACCGGCACGCTCGGTATCACGGCCAATGCACAGGCCACCCAAACGCTGGACAACCGTGCCGGCCAACTGAGCGCGCAACAGCTCGACCTGCATGTAGCCAACCTCGCCAACGCCGGCGGCAGCGTCGTGCAGACCGGTAACGGTGACAGCAGCATCACCGGGCTTGGCCAGTTGGACAACACCGGCGGCCGCATTGCCAGCAACGGCCACAACCTCTCGCTCTCGGCCCAGGCGCTGACCAACACCGATGGGCGCATCGAGCACGCCGGCAGCGGCACGCTGGTGGTCAACGCCAGCACGCTGGACGGAGCGCGCGGTGCCTTGCTGAGCAACGGCAGCCTGCAGCTCGCTGCGCAGGCAGCAACGCTCGACGCAGGCACCACCTCGGCAGCACGTCTGCAACTCGACACGGCGGCGCTGTCGAACCGCAGCGGCCAGATCGTGCAGACCGGTGTGGGCGCCACCACCATCAAGGCCACCACGCGCCTTGACAACACCGGCGGTGTGCTCGCAAGCAACGGTGCGACCTCAGTGAGCGCAGGGGAGCTGCTCAACCAGGGCGGCGTCATCCAGGCAACTGGCGCCTCGAACGTCGACGTCACGGTTACGGCAGAGCTCGACAACTCGGCAAACGGCTTCATCGCCGCAGGCGGCAACACGGTCATCAGCGCCGGGCAACTGCTCAACCAGCAAGGGCGAGTCACTGCAGGTGCCTCGCTCTCCGTGAACGCTGCTCGGGCGCTCGACAACACCGACGGCCTCTTGGCCGGCAACCAGGATTTGAGCGTCGCCGCGGCCAGCCTCGACAACACCCGCGGAACGCTGCAAGCAGTGCAGGGCGCTGCAGCACTGAACGTCGGCGCCGCTTTCACGAATGCGCAGGGGCAAGCGTTTGCCGGCACCGACCTGGCCGTGCAGGCAGGCGACGTGAGCAACACCGGCAGCCTATATGCACAGGGCAGCGTCGCGCTCACGGCAAGTGGCGCACTCAGCAATGCCGGCGTCATCGCTGCCCAAGGCAACACGACTTTGCAGGCCAGCCGACTCGACAGCAGCGCGGGCAGCCTGCTGGCCGCCGGCCTGCGCGGTGACGGTTCATTGGCTGGCAGCGGAGACCTCACCGTGACCACCGCACAGGCGCTCGTGGCCCGCGGCCAGAACCTCGCGGCCGGCCTCGCACGGCTGCGGGGGGCGAGCATCGACGTCTCCGGCAGCCAGACCGGTTCACGCGATGTGGCGCTGAGCGCGACGGCGGGCGACATCGACGCGCATGGCGCTACGGTCGCAGCCAGCCAGACGCTGGGCGCAAGCGCGACGCAGACGCTACGCACCGATGCCGCCCAGCTGTGGGGCCTTCAGCTGCAGCTCAGCGCGCATGACCTTTCCAACGTGCAGGGGGAGCTCGTGCAAACGGGCTCGGGCGACACGACCATCGCCTTGGCCGGCGACCTCGACAACACCGGCGGCCGCATCGCCGCCAACAGCCGCAACCTCGCGCTGTCGGCCCGCACGCTGGTCAACGCCGACGGCCGCATCGAGCATGCCGGCAACGACACCCTGAACATCGACGTGCTCACACTGAACGGCACACGTGGTGTCGTGGTGGGCAACGGCGCGCTGGTGCTGACGGCTCAGACCGCCGTGCTCGACGCGGGCGGCACCTCGGCCCGGCGCATCATGGTGGACACGCAAACGCTGTCGAACCGCGGTGGGCAGATCGTGCAGACCGGCAGCGAGGCCACGGCCATTGCCGCGACGACCTACCTGGACAACACCGGTGGCCTCCTCGCGAGCAACGGTGCAACCACGCTGCGCGTCGGCGACCTGCGCAACCAGGGCGGCACGGCCCAGGCGGCCGGCGCCTCCTCATCGCTCGACATCACCGCCACCGGAGAGCTCGACAACTCCGCGCAGGGCACCGTCACGGCTGGCGGCAACGTCGCAGTGCGTGCGGGGCAGTTGAGCAATGAGCACGGCCGCCTGTTGGCGGGGGCGTCGCTCACGGCGACGGTTGCACAAAACCTCGACAACACTGACGGCCTCGTCGCAGCCAACCAGAACCTCGGCCTTACCGCTGCTGGCCTGGACAACACGCGTGGCACGCTGCAGGCCTTGGGCAACGCCAACCTGCAGGTTGGTGCAACGCTGGTCAATGCACAGGGGCAGATCAACGCAGGCACAGATCTGGGCGTGCAGGCTGCAACGCTGGACAACGGCGGCGGTCTCTATGCGCAGGGCAACGCCAGTGTCTCGACCACCGATGTGCTCACCAACACGGGCTTCATCGCCGCAGGGGGCAACACGACGTTGCAAGGGGGCCGCATCGACAGTGCTGCGGCAGGCCTGCTCGCCGCCGGCCTGCGCAGCGACGGCTCGCTGGCAGACCGCGGCAATCTGTCCGTGACCGCGACACAAGCGCTTGCGGCACATGGCCAGAACGTCGCAGCAGGCACCGCAAACTTCGCGGGAGCCACCGTCGACCTGTCGCGCAGCCAGACGGGTGCGGCCGATCTCACGCTGGTAGCCACCCAAGGCTCGATCACGACGAGCCAGGCGGTGGTGTCGGCGGGCGGCACGCTCAGTGCCACTGCCAACCGCCAGGCGGGGCAGGCGCTGAACAACGACGCCGGCCAGTTGACCGCACGGCAGCTCGACCTGCACTTGGCCAACCTCTCGAACGTTCAAGGCGAGCTGGTGCAAACCGGCACAGGCGACACCACGGTCGCGCTGAGCGGCAGCCTCGACAACGCGGGCGGCCGCATTGCCGCCAACAGCCGCAACCTTGCGCTGTCTGCGCAGACGTTCACCAACGTCGATGGCCGCATCGAGCATGCCAACACCGGCACGCTGGCGGTGGATGCCGCAACGCTCGACGGCACCCGCGGTGTGGTGGCCACCAACGGCACGATGCAGCTGGCAGCTCAAAGCGCCACGCTCGACGCGGCCAGCACGGTGGCTGCACAGCTGGCACTCGACACGGCCACGCTTTCAAACCGCGGCGGCCAGATCATCCAGACCGGCACGGGCTCCATGGCCGTGGCCGCGACGACCCGCCTCGACAACACCGGCGGCTTGCTGGCGAGCAACGGCGGTGCAACGCTCACGCTCGGTGAACTGGCCAACCGCGGCGGCACGGTGCAGGCCGCTGGTGCCGCCGGAGTCTCTGCCGGCGGCCTGCTGGACAACTCGGCCAACGGCCTCATCACGGCCGGTGGCAACACGGTGCTGAACGCCGGGCAGTTGAACAACTTGACCGGGCGCGTGCTGGCCGGGGCATCGCTGGCCGCAACGGTCGCGCAAGCGGCGGACAACACCGACGGCGTGCTGGCTGCCAACGGCAACCTCACCCTCACCGGCGGGGGCCTGGACAACACCCGTGGCACGACCCAGGCGCTCGGCGCCGTGGGCCTGCAACTCAGCGGCGCGTTCATCAACACCCAGGGGCAGGCCTACGCAGGCGGCGACCTGACGGTGCGCTCCGGCAGCGTCAGCAACACCGGCAGCCTCTATGCCCAGGGCGACAGCAGCCTCACCGTCACCGGCACGCTGACCAACACCGGCGTCATCGCCGCGCAGGGCGACACGACGCTGCAGGCGCGTCGCATCGACAGCCAGGCCGGCAGCCTGCTCGCCGCCGGGCTGCGTGCTGACGGCACCTTGTCCTTTGGTGGCAACCTTTCTGCGACGGCGGGCGAAGCGCTCGTGGCACACGGCCAGAACATCGCGGTGGCCACGGGCCGCTTTACCGGCGCCACCGTCGATCTTTCGGGCAGCCAGACGAGTGGAGCTGGCCTATCTCTCACGGCAACGCAAGGCGCCATCACCACGAGCCAGGCCGTGGTCTCGGCGGCCGGCACGCTCAGCGCCACTGCCAACAACCAGGCGAGCCAGGCGCTCGACAACAACGCCGGCCAGCTGACGGCCGCACAGCTCGACCTGCACGTGGCCAACCTGTCGAACGTGCAAGGCCTCATCGTGCAGACCGGCAGTGGCGACACCACCATCGCACTGGGCGGCAACTTCGACAACCGCAACGGCCGTCTCGCCGCCAACAGCGGCAACCTGGCCGTCACGGCGCAGACGCTGACCAACACCGATGGGCGCATCGAGCATGCCGGGGCTGGAGAGCTGTCGCTCACGGCCGGCACCTTCGACGGCGTGCGCGGCCAGGTCGCCAGCAACGGCACCTTGCGCCTGACCGCGACGGATGCCGTGCTGGACGCCGGCAGCACCGTGGCGCAGGGCCTGCAGCTGCAGACGCAAACGCTTTCGAACCGCGGCGGCCAGATCATTCAGACCGGCAGCGGTGCGACGGTCATCAGTGCTCTCACACGTCTGGACAACACCGGCGGCACGCTGGCCGGCAACGGCAATGCGAGCATCGTCGCGGGTGACGTGGCCAACCAGGGCGGGACCATCCAGGCGGCGAGCCTGAACCTCCAGGCCAGCGGTGCGGTGGACAACCGCGCGCAGGGCCAGCTCAGCGCTGGCGGTGCGATGAGCATTGAAGCGGCTGAGCTCAACAACGCACAGGGCCAGGTCACGGCAGGGCAGCGCCTGCAGCTGCATGCCACCCAGGCCGTCGACAACGCCGCGGGCGTGATGGCTGCTCGCGGCGACGTGGTCGTCGACGGCGGGCGCATCGACAACACGCTCGGCACCATCGGCTCGGTGCAAGGCGGCGTCACGGCGACGGCCGCGGACGTCGTCATCAACAGCACGGGCCGCATCGAGGCAGCACAAGCGGTGACCGTGACGGCCACCGGCATCACGAACACCGACGGTGTCGTGGCCGGGCAGGGCCTGCGCATCGACAGCCGTGCACAGGCACTCGACAACACGCGAGGCACGCTCGCTGCACGCGAAACGCTCGACGTGCAAAGCGGAGCGCTGCGCAACGATGCCGGGTTGATTCAGGCTGGTGGCGCTCTCGTGGTCAACACCCACGGGCAGGCGCTGGTCAACACCAACTCCTCGAGCGCGGGCGGCATCATCGGACAAGGTAGCGTCACGCTGGCCACCGGCGAACTGAACAACCAGGCGGGCTTCATCGGCTCGCACGGCGGTCTCACCGTCACGAGCGCTGCCGTGCGCAACACGCAAGGCGGCGTGCTGACCGGCGAAGCCGCCATCGCGTTGCAGGCCAGTTCGCTCGACAACCGCGGTGGCCAGGTCCAAGCGCTGGGCGACGTCACCCTCAACGCCGGCGCGGGCAGCGTCGACAACACCGGCAGCCTCGTGCGCTCGGGTGGCACGCTCACCGTCTCGGCGGGCAGCATCGCCAACGCGAACACGCAAGGTGCCAACCAGGGGCTCGAGGGGCGCTCGGTGGCGCTCACATTCGGCTCGCTGGACAACACGTCCGGCGCCATCCGCGCCGACGAATCGCTCACGCTGACCGGCTCGGGCAGCCTGGGCAACCACCTCGGGTTGGTGTCGTCCGGCAAGGCCATCTCCGTGCTGGATGCCAACACGTCGGCCAAGACGCTTGCCGTCAACAACACGACCGGCACGCTCATCGCCGGCGAGGCCGTGACGGTGGACACGGCCAGCCTCAGCGGCGACGGCAAGCTGCTGAGCGAGGGCGACCTCACCGTGCGGTTGAACGGCGACTACACGCACACCGGTGACTTCCAGGCCAATGGCACCGCCACGCTGCAGACCACCGGTACGTTGACCAACCAGGCCAAGCTGCTGGCAGGCAACACGCTGAACGTTTCGGCCGCCAACATCGACAACACTGCCGCCGGTGAAATCAGCGCGGCGAACACCAACGTCAGCGCCTCCGGCACGCTGACCAACCGCGGCCTCGTCGACGGCCAGGAAACCTTCGTCTCGGCCGGCACGCTGAACAACCTGGGCACCGGCCGCATCTACGGCGACCATGTGGCCATCAGCGCGACGACCCTCAACAACGACGTCGAGAACGGCACGGCCGCCACCATTGCGGCGCGGGCAAGGCTGGACGTCGGCGCGCAGAGCGTCACCAACCGAGAACGCGCGCTCATCTTCAGCGCCGGTGACATGGCCATTGGCGGGAGCCTGGACGCCAACCGGCTGGCGACCGGCCAGGCAGCCACCGTCAACAACCACAGCGCCACCATCGAGGCGCTGGGCAGCCTGGACCTGTCGGCGCGGCAGATCAACAACACGAACGAGCACTTCAGCACGCAGGTGGCCGAGGTCTCGCGCGAGGCGAGGCAGGACTTCCAGCTCGCCGGCTCGCCCAACATCTACGACTCGACGCAGGCATCGCAGAACAACGGTGCATCCGACGACCTGCTGCAGGCCGTGACGCCGGAGGGCACCCGCGACGACTTCGTGCGCTACGACTACAACCGCATCGTCACCGAGACGCAAGTGCTGATCTCCGACCCCGGGCAGATCCTCGCGGGTGGAGCGATGCGCATCACGGCCGATGCATTCGTCAACGACAGGAGCCGTGTCATCGCCGGCGCCACGCTGACCGGCAGCATTGGCATGCTGAGCAACCTTGGGGCGGACGGCCAGAGAACGACGACCGACGCCGGTACCTCGACGCACTTCTTCCGCATCCGCCACAAGGGACGCGACGAGCAGGGGGCCAGCGCGAGCGCCTACAACCCGGCTGCGACCGTCGTGCCCATCAAGGTCGGCATGGCGACCTACCTGCAGAACACGGCAGTGGCCGGTACCGGGACGCAGATTGCGGCTCTCACCAGCAACACGGTGACGGAGACCGCGGCGGGAGCGGGTGACGCCACCGCTGGTCTGCGCAGCGGCACGCTGATCGAAGTGCGGGCGGCTGTGAGCGCGCCGGCCTCGGCTTCGGGTTCGACCGTAGCCACTGCCTCGGGCAGCGGAGCAGGCGTGGCTGCCACGGCCATCGACACCGCGGCAGCGGTCAACGCGCCTGGCGCGGCATCTGCATCGACCGTGGCGGCTGCGACCGGTGCTGCGGCGAACCAGCACGTCGGTGCTGTGGGGGGAACATCCGTAGCCGTCAGCGGCCCGACCGCGGCGACAGGGGCAGGAGCGTCCACCGCGACGGCGGCCGACGTTTCGCGCAGCGCTGCCGCCGTGGACGCTGCCGCGGCTGTGGCGTCGCCTTCAACCGTGGCGGGCGCGTCCGTCTCTTCCGCCACGGCCGCGGCAGCGAGCCAGGCAACCACCGCCATCGCCTCGAACGGCGAGGCCGCCACCGCACCGGCGACCGCCGTGGCGACGACCAGCTTCGTCATCCGCGCCGTGGTGCCCAACACCACGCTGCCCAACAGCAGCCTGTTCCGCCAGAACCCAGATGCCAATGCGCGCTTCCTGGTCGAGACCGACCCGCGCTTCGCGGACTACCGCAGCTGGTTGAGTTCGGACTACCTGCTGCAGCAACTCGAACTGGACCCCGCGATGACCCAGAAGCGCCTGGGTGACGGCTTCTATGAGCAGAAGCTCATTCGCGAGCAGGTGGCGCAACTCACCGGCCGGCGCTTCCTCGAGGGTTATGCCAACGACGAAGCCCAGTACCAGGCGCTGATGGGGGCCGGCGTCACCTACGCCAAGCAGTGGAAGCTGGTGCCGGGCGTGGCGCTGACATCCGAGCAGATGGCGCAGCTGACCACCGACATTGTCTGGCTGGTGGAGCGGCCGGTCACGCTGGCCGACGGCAGCGTGCAGAAGGTGCTGGTGCCGCAGGTCTACGTGCGGGTGAAGGAAGGAGACATCGACGGCTCGGGCGCGTTGCTGTCGGCTGGCGCCATCGGCCTGAACCTCAGCGGCGACCTGAACAACGGCGGCACCATCGCCGGTCGTACGGTCGTGAGCTTGACGGCCGAGAACGTGCAGAACCTCGGCGGGCGCATCAGCGGGCAGGACGTTGCCGTATCGGCACGCAACGACCTGAACCACCTGGGCGGCCTCATCGACGCCGGGAACAGCCTCAGCGTGAGTGCCGGCCGCGACCTGAACGTGGTCACCGGCATGCACGGCACGAGCAACGACCAGAGCAGCCGCACGAACGTGGGTCGCGTCGCAGGCTTGTACGTGGGCAACGCCGGTGGCACGCTGGTGGCCGCCGCGGGGCGCGACATCAACCTCATTGCTGCGAGCATCGTCAACGCGGGCGAAAGCGGGCAGACCGTCATCGCCGCCGGCCGGGACCTCAAGCTCGGCACGGTGACCGAATCGAGCCGCCAGTCCATCACCTGGGACGCGAACAACTGGCGCAAGGACGCCAGCAGCGCCGAGGTAGGCACCTCCATCCAGGCCGTGGGCGACGTGCGGCTTTCGGCCGTCAATGACCTCACTGCGCGGGCCGCTACCGTGACGAGCAGCCAGGGGGCGCTGACGGCCGTGGCCGGCAGCAACCTCTCCGTGACTGCCGGCGTTGCGACCCGCGACGTCGACGAAGCGCACAAGGTGAGCGGCAGCAACAGCTGGACCCACAAGAAGACCACGACCACCCGCGACACCTTCGAGCAGACCGCAGTGGTGGGCAGCACGCTCAGCGGCCACACCGTGGTGCTGCAAGCGGGCGACAAGGCCAAGGGCAGCGGCGACCTGCTCATCCAGGGCAGCAGCGTCACCGCGCAGGGTGCGGCGGTGCTCAGCGCCGGGCGTGACGTCACCATCACCAGCGCCGAGCAGGCCACCAGCACCAACCACGACAGCCAGACCGTCAAGGAGGCCAAGGGCTTTGCCAAGGCCGTGGGCACCGCGCTGACCGCCACCTCGATGCTGACCACCGGCCTGCCGTCGCCTGAAGGCGCGCGGCTGCTCACCAAAAAGAGCAACACCCAGGCCAACGAACAGACCACTACGCAGGCGGTGGGCAGCACCGTGAGTGCCGGCACCTTGAGCGTGGAAGCCGGTCGCGATGCCACCGTGCAGGGCTCCACGCTGGTGGCCGACGGCCACGTGGACATCAACGCAGCGCGCAACCTGAACATCGTCAGCACGCAGAACACCCAGAGCGGCACGAGCAGCGCCAGCAGCAAGACCAGCGGCTTCGTGGGCAGCTTCTGGCAACCGGCGGTGGGCACCGTCAAGCAGACGCAGACGGGCCAGGAGCGAAGCACTGCGCAGGTGGCCAGCCAGGTGGCGAGCCTCAACGGCAGCGTCCAACTCAAGGCGGGTGAGCAGTACACGCAGACCTCGAGCCAGGTGCTGGCGCCGCAGGGGGACATCGACATCCAGGCCAAACAGGTCGACATTGGCGCCGCGCACGACAGCGGCAGCGCCACGCAGACCAGCCAGTACAGCAAGACGGCCATTGGCGGCACCGTGAGCGTGCCGCTGCTCAACGCGGTGCAGGGCATCCAGCAGTCGGTGCAGGCGGGCAAGACCTCGGGCGATGCGCGCATGCAGGCGCTGGCCGCGGTGAATGCGGGCATGCAGGCCCAAGCAGCGGCGGAGCAGGTGGCAGCCAATGGTGTGGCCGGCGGCATCAAGGTCAGCGTGAGCCTGGGCCATAGCGAAAGCCGCAACCAGACCACGCAAAGCGGCAGTACCGCGGCGGGCAGCCAGGTGACGGCTGGTGGTGACGTCCACATCGCGGCCACGGGGGCGGGCAAAGACAGCGTTCTCAACGTGAGCGGCAGTGACATCAAGGCCGGGCAGGACGCCACCTTGAAGTCCGACGGCGCGCTGGTCCTGCAGGCGGCCACCAACACCGCCGAGCAGCACAGCAAGAACAGCAGCGGCGGTGCCAGCGTGGGCGTTGGCTTCGCATTCGGCGGCCAGCAAAACGGCTTCACGCTGGAGGTCTCGGCCAGCCGCTCGCTGGGCAAGGCCGATGGCACCGACACCAGCCACGCCAACACGCACGTCAGCGCGGGCAACGCGCTGAACCTGCAATCCGGCGGCGACACGACCCTCAAGGGGGCGGTGGCCAGCGGCCGGCAGGTCACGGCCGAGGTGGGCGGCGACCTGAAGGTGGAAAGCCTGCAGGACCGCACCAAGTACGACGCCAAGCAGCAAAGCGCCGGTGTCAGCGTGAGCGTGTGCGTGCCGCCGTTCTGCTACGGCAGCAGCAGCGTGAGCGCCAGCGCCAGCCAGGCCAAGGTGCAAGGCGACTTCGTCAGCGTCACCGAGCAGAGCGCCCTCCAGGCGGGCGACGGCGGCTTCCAGGTGCGAGTCAACGGCAACACCGAGCTGAAGGGCGGGGCCATCAGCTCGAGCCAGGCGGCCATCGATGCCAACAGGAACAGCCTCACGACCGCCACGCTGACCACCAGTGACCTGCAGAACCGGGACGACTTCAAGGCCAGCGCCGTGAGCGCCAGCGGAGGCACCGGCGGCGGCAGTGGCGGTGCCAGCCAGCGCAGCGGGCACCAGGCCAGCACCACACGTGCGGGCATCAGCCAGGCGAATGTCGTCATCACCGACGACAAGCAGCAGCAAGCCGTGAGCGGCCAGAACGCCGAGCAGACCGTGGCGAGCCTGAACCGCGACGTGTTGACGGGCAAGGACACCAGCGGTGCGCTGGGCCAGGCCTGGGACGGCCAGCGGTTGCAAGAGAAGGTGCAAGCCGAGGCCAGCATCACGGCACAGTTCGGGCAGAACGCGGCCAAGGCGGTGGGGGACTATGCCGGTGGCAAGGTCAAGGAACTGCGCATGCAGGCGGCGGCCGAAGCCGACCCCAGCAAGCGCCAGGCGCTGCTGGACGAGGCCAGCAAGTGGGACGAGGGCGGTGCGTACCGCGTGGCGGCGCACGCGGCGGTGGGTGGGCTGGCAGGCGGCGTGCAAGGTGCGCTGGGGGCCGGCGCCTCGGCCGCCACGGTGCCGGCCATCGCCGAGGCCGTCAACGGCATGGGCCTGCCCGAACCGGTGCGGCAAGTGGTTATCGCCGCGGCGGGCACGGCAGTTGGTGCGGCCGCAGGTGGCACGGCCGGTGCAACTGCGGGGTTCAACCAGACGGCCAACAACTACCTCAAGCATGAAGAGCTGAAGGCCAAGCGTGACGAGCTCGCGGCGTGCAAGGACCAGCAGTGCCGTGAGAGTGTCAACCGCAAGTGGGACGAGGTCAGCCAGCGCCGCAACGAAGCCATGACGGTGAGCTGCGTCGATGGAGCGAGTGTGCAGTGCCGAGCCAACCTCGCCGAGCTGCAGACCGACATGGCTGCGTTGCTGGCCAACCCGAGTGGCAGGGGCCTCAACCGGCTGACACCGGAGGAGAGCAACAACCTCAAGCAGGCGACGGAGAAGTACCGCACCAACCTGGAGGTGCTGGCCCAGCGAGGTAACCAAGCGCTCGGAACCACAGCGGCGAGTCCGGACCAGCTCGTTCAAGCGGGCTACCTGAGCGTGCAGGAGGCCAAAGACCTCAAGCAACTGCGGTTGGGGCAGATGGTGGACTTCCTGGGGGCCGTTGCGTTACCGGGAGGGGCCAAGGCGAACGGCAACAAGCCAGTCACCAAGGCGATGCAGGAGGCCGAGGGGGCAAGCGCGCGGGCCACCGAGCGCGCCAGGGTTGAAAACAACGTCCGTCGCGATGACGGCCAGCAGTACATCAACAACACGGCGCCGAAGGACGTGCCGGAGACCGTGACGCGGAGGGACAACGACTTCTCGTCGCCCGTCAACGACAGGGGCAACCCGAAGGCGTCTATCGACGCAGAAGGAAACTTGAACGCGGCCAACCCGCAGGGTACGGGCAGTGTCACTACCCACGTGCGCGGCAGCGACCCGAAGAACACGCCGTACATTTCCACGACGGATCCCACTTCGACGGAGGCTCCCAAGAACTTCGGCTCGCAGCAGGTCGAGATCAACACCCGCGATCTGCAGCGTGATATCAATGCTGGACGGGTGTCGCCGGAGACGACCGAGATCGTGCCGCATCAGCGTGTGGTTGAAGAGCTCCAGCAGAAGGTGGATCAAGCTCAGGCGCGGTACGAGCGGAATCCGACTCAACGAAACTCCGAACGGCTTGAAGATGCGCAGAAAGACTTGACTAATGCAGCACGGGACGGCGAATGCCTGATCAAGGGTTGTGTTCCCGCACCTTACGTCAGCGTCCCTAAAGGGACTCGTTCGCCCATCATGCCGCAGCAACCCAAGAAGCAGTGAAGGAGGATGCAGATGGATAAGGAATTGCGCGATCTGCTGTACGCCATGCCACCAAACGCAGACTACGCGAGCGATCTTTCTGAACTAGATGAGGAAGATATTCCGAAAGAGCGGATTCCCAAACTCAGACAATTGCTTTGCCATCCCGACGACGCTGTTGCATTCGATGCGGCCCGCGTCCTATGCGGATGGACCGACGAAGAGGGTTTTGAGTATCTGACGCAATTTGTCTGTGATCGCCAGCCGGTCAATGAAGGATGGTTTCCACATCGTTTGCGCGGATACGACGACACGTACCGTATGGCGTTGCTCGCCTTGAAGATGTATTGGGCTGGATGCGCCGACGCAGGCAGAGGTGAAGAAGCACGGCGGAAGATCTTCAGACCGATATCAAAGATCATCGAGCTGTCTGGAGAGATGCCATTTGCAATCGACTATTTCTTCCACTTTGTCGAAGAGAAAAAGTTTACCGAATACCTTCCTGCCCTCAAGACTCACCTGCAAGCGATCCTCAAGCACCCCGAGCTCCATCACTGGAAGATCGCCGACTGCGCACACCTGCTGATGAAGTTCGACCCTGAGTTCGTGCAAACGACGTTGGCCACTCACGGCAAGACGCTGGCGGACTTCCCTCTTGGATATTGATGGGCCACCGTTCGAAGCGGCAACTCAATCGCGACTGCCATTCGTTCATCCAGCTCCTTTTGGCCTTGCTCATAGCTCCAATGAACGCTCACTCGTCCCCCGTACGTGGCCTCTCCTTTCTCTTGCTGTGCTTCTCGCGGCCTGCGCCATGCCCGACCCGCCTCGCAGCTACACGGCTCAGGCCAACGACGCCAAGCTGGTGCTGAAGTCGGTCAACATGCCGATGAACGTCGACTATTCCGTCAGCTCATCCGGCGCTCGGTGTGAAGGGTTCGAGAAGGTGGGTACTGTTCGCGACAACGGGCGGGGCCCGCTTCTGCCGGGGCTTGCCAAGATGACAACGTCTTCAACAAGACGCCGGTTCAGCTCGAAGCAAGTGTGCCGGCCGGCAGGCCTGTCCAAGTCAAGGGATACAGCAATTGGTTCGATGGCGGATCGAAGGGGGCGTGCGGTCCACTGGCCGCCAAGTTGCCTGCCGACCCGTCGTCCACCTATCTCGTCGAATTCGTGTGGTCCGGCACGGCCGCGTGCACGCGGCGCGTTTCCGATGTCTCGGAGCCGGCCGCGGTGAAGCCGGTGCCGGTGCAGCTTGACTCTTGCCCCAAGCCGCTGCTGTAGCCGGTCGTCCTTACACCGCCACGTCGGCCTGAATGGGCGGATGCGGGTCGTAGCCTTCGACGACGAAGTCCTCGATCCGATAGTCGTCTATCGAGCCCTTCCGATTGACCAGCCGCATCTTCGGCAACGGGCGCGGCGTTCTGCTGAGCTGCTCTTGCGCCTGTGCAAGGTGGTTCTTGTACAGATGCACGTCGCCGCCCATCCATACGAATTCGCCAAGCTGCAGGCCGGCCTGCTGCGCCAGCATCAGCTGTAGTGCGACGGCACCGGTCCAGTTGAAGGGCACGCCCAGCAGCACGTCAGCGCTGCGCTGATACAGGATGCAGCTGAGCTTGCCAGTGTTGGACACGTGGTACTGGTAGAGCAAGTGGCACGGCGGCAAGGCCATGCTGCCGATATCAGGCACGTTCCAGCCATGGAAAAGAATGCGCCGGCTCGCGGGGGTCGACTTGAGCATCTCGACGACTTGTGCGATTTGGTCATGCGTCGTGCCGTCAGGGCCTACCCAGCGCCGCCACTGTTTGCCGTACACAGGCCCCAGCTCGCCCCACTGCTGCGCGAACGCGTGGTCTTGCAGGATGCGCTGCTCGAAGGCTTCCTGGGCGATGTCGGTACCCGTTGCTCGGCGATAGCGGGCCAGCGGCCAGTCGGTCCAGATGCGCACGTTCTCGGCAAGCAACTCGCGGATGTTGGTGCCTCCCGTCAGGAACCACAGCATCTCCTTCACGGAGGTCTTCCAGTAGACGCGCTTGGTGGTCAAGATGGGCACTTCGCCGTTCGACAGGTCGAACCGCGCCATTTCGCCGAAGCACGAGAGGGTTCCCACGCCGGTGCGGTCGACCCGTGGGTCGCCCTGCTCCAGAACGCGGCGCAGCATGTTCAGGTATTGGTGCTCGGGGTGTTGCATAGGGCTGGGTTCAGGCGTGGGCCGGGCCGCTGAAACAGGCCCGAGGATAGCCCGAAGGAAAAACACCCCACGGCCTGGTACGGCCGTGGGGTGTGTGAAGTGTGGTACGCAGGGCCTGCCGCGAGCAGGCCTTTTCAGCGGCCTCAGCCTTGCTGCTGCTCGGGCTCGCGCAGGAAGATTTCGACGCGGCGGTTCTGTGCGCGGCCGGCTTCGCTGTTGTTGTCGGCCATGGGCTCGTGCGAGCCGCGGCCTACGGTTTCCACGCGCGACGGGTTGATGCCCTTGGCGGCCAGGTAGTCGCGCACGCTTTGGGCGCGGTCGAGCGACAGCGGGTTGTTGATGGCGTCGCTGCCGGTGCTGTCGGTGTGGCCGATCACGCGGATGCGCGCGTTGGCGTCGTTGGACAGGCCGCTCGAGAACGAGTCGAGCACGGTGCGCAGGCTGGGCTTGATGGCCGAGCGGCCCACGTCGAAGCCGGCGTCGCTGGGGATGTTGAGCTTGAGCTGGTTGTCGGCCGTGCGCGACACGTCGATGCCGGTGCCTTGCGTGGCCTGCTCCATCGCGCGGCGCTTTTCTTCCATCTTGCGCGACCAGATATTGCCGCCGATGGCCCCGGCCGCACCACCGATCACCGCACCCTTGGCAGCGCCGCTCTTGCCGTCCACGGCGGCGCCGATCACCGCACCGGCGATCGCGCCGATGCCGGCGCCCTTGGCGGTGTCCTGTTGGCGCTGGTCCATGTTGGAACAGGCGCCAAGCGTCATGCTCACGACCAGCGTGGCGGGCAATGCGATGCGGCGGTGAAGCGTGTTTGTTGTGTTCATCAGTGACTCCTTCTGCACAAAACCCCCGGCGCGCAAAGCCCCGAGGTGAGCGGAGTATCCGCGCGGATTGTTAACAACTGCGTCGGCAAGACCGCCAAAAACGTGTCCGTCTGTACCGACAGGCAGCCGTCATGGTGCGGTCACCGACTCATACCGATCATTTCACGCAGAGAACTGCGCCGCCGCCAGTCGCGCATAGAGCCCGCCGCGCGCCAGCAGTTCGTCGTGCGTGCCCACGTCCACCACCTCGCCGTGGTCCATCACGACGATGCGGTCGGCGTGCCGCACGGTGGCCAGCCGGTGCGCGATGACGAGCGTGGTGCGGTCCGCCATCGCGGCCATCAGCGCGGCCTGCACCGCACGTTCGCTTTCGGCATCGAGCGCACTCGTGGCTTCGTCGAGCAGCAGCAGCGGTGCGTTCTTCAGGATGGCCCGGGCGATGGAGATGCGCTGGCGCTGGCCGCCCGAGAGCCGCACGCCGCGTTCGCCGAGGAAGCTCTGGTACCCCTCGGGCAGCGCGCGGATGAAGTCGTCGGCATGCGCGGCGCGTGCAGCGGCGATCACCTCTTCGTCGCTGGCACCGGGCCGGCCGTAGCGGATGTTCTCCATCGCGCTGGTCGAGAAGATCACGCTGTCCTGCGGAACGATGCCGATGCGTTCGCGCAAGGCCTGCAGCGACAGCGCCGTCACCGGCTGGCCATCGACCAGCACGCGGCCCTTCTGCGCGTCGTAGAAGCGCAGCAGCAGCTGGAACACCGTGCTCTTGCCCGCGCCGCTCGGCCCCACCAGTGCCACCGTTTCTCCGGGCTCGATGTGCAGGGAAAACTCCCGCAGCGCTGCGGTCTGCGGCCGCGACGGGTAGTGGAAGCTCACGCGTTCGAAGCTGGCCGACGAGCCGCCCTCGGGCGCCGGCAATGCTTGCGGCCGCGTTGGCGTGGCAATGGGCGAGCGCGTGGCCAGCAGCTCCATCAGCCGCTCGGTGGCGCCGGCCGCGCGCAGCAGGTCGCCGTACACCTCGGCCAGCACAGCCACCGAGCCGATGAGGATGACCGCGTACACCACCGTCTGCCCCAGGTGGCCGGCGCTGATGCTTCCCTGCAGCACCGCTTGCGTGCCCTGGTACAGGCCCCACAGCAGCGTCGCGAAGTTGGCCACGATGATGAAGACGATCAGCACCGAACGCGTGGCCGTGCGCTTGAGCGCGGTGGCGAAGGCACGTTCGGTGGCCTCGGCAAAACGGCTGCCTTCACGTGCTTCGGCCGTATAGCTCTGCACCACCGGGATGGCGTTGAGCACCTCGCCGGCGATCGCGCTCGAGTCGGCCACACGGTCCTGGCTGGCGCGGCTCAGCTTGCGCACGCGCCGGCCGATCAGCAGCACCGGTGCCACCACCAGCACCAGCACGCCGATCACCTGTGTCATCACGTAGGGGTTGGTGATCACCAGCATCACCAGCGCCCCCAGCCCCATCAGTGAATTGCGCAGTCCCATCGAAAGGCTGGAGCCCACCACGGTCTGCACCAGCGTCGTGTCGGTGGTGAGGCGGCTCAGCACCTCACCGGTCTGCGTGGTTTCGAAGAACTCCGGGCTTTGCGTCACCACGTGCGCATAGACGGCGTTGCGCAGGTCGGCCGTCACGCGTTCGCCGAGCCACGTGACCATGTAGAAGCGCGCGGCAGAAAACGCGCCGAGAGCCGCGCCGACGGCGAACAGTGCGAAGAAGTGTTCGCGCAGCGCCATCACCCGCTCGCCCGGGTCGGCGGCCACCAGGCCCTGGTCGATCAGTGACTTCAACGCCACTGGAAACACCAGCGTGCTTACCGCAGCCAGCAGGAGGAAGAGTCCGGCCAATGCGATGCGCCAGCGATAAGGCCTCAGAAAGGGCAGCAGGCCGCGCAACGGGCGCACCGAACGCTGCGGCTTGTGGTCGGCGCCGGTTTCGTCGGCAACGTGCTGCGTGCCGAGGGCGCGTGAGGTCGAAGAACTCATGGGCGGCAGTGTAGGTGGCCGCACTTTCGGTTCTCGTGAAGCGGTCTTCCGGAAAATCCAGCCTTGACATTATTTGCCTGGGCAAATAAATTGCAAGGCATGAGCCGACGTCCCGTTCCTGCAGATTTCTATGTGCCTGGCGCCTACGGCGCCGACGAAAGCGTGGGGTGGCTGATGCGCCGCGTCACGCAGTCCATCATCCTGGTGGCCGACCAGCGCCTGGCCGAGCATGGCCTCACCAGCGCGCAGTGGACCCCCCTGTTCAAGATCCACAAGCAAGAAGGTACCGCCACCGTGGCTGCCCTCGCGCGCGAGCTGCAGACCGACGTCGGCGCCATGACGCGCCTGCTCGATCGCCTCGAGAAGAAGGGCTTGTGCCGGCGCGTTCGCTCCACCGAAGACCGGCGCGTGGTCAATGTGGAACTCACCGCCGAAGGCGAGGCGGCCGTTGCACCCGTGCCGGCGGTTCTGGCCGAAGTGCTCAACGGCCACCTCGCGGGGTTTTCCAAGACGGAATGGCAGGCGCTCAAGACCTACCTGCGCCGCATGATCGAAAACGGCGAGGCCATGCGCAACAGCTGAAGCTGCCATTGAAAACGGCCCTGGCGACGGGGCCTTTTCTTCGCTCGAATAATTGCCTAAGCAATAAAAGACGTGGCAAACATGAATGCAACCTCCACTAGCAAGCAGGCCCGGCCGGCCGAGAAGCCGGCGCCTGCGCAGGGTACCTGGCTCACCACGCTGACCTTGCTGACCGCACTGGCTGCGGCACTGCTGCTGGCCGGCTGTGCCAGCGCCGGCAACATCAAGCCGCATGCCAAGGCGATCGAGCCTGCGGCAGCCGGTGTGGACGCAACTGCCGTGCCGGCCGTGCACCAAGCTTGGTGGCGTGACTTCGGCGACGACGCGCTGTCGCAACTGGTCGAGCGGGCGCTGGCCGACAGCCCGAGCCTCAAGGCCGCGCAGACCCGCATCGAGCGTGCGCAGGCGGCCGTGGAAGGGGCCGATGCCTCGAGCGGCCTGCAGCTCAACGGCAGCTTCGATGCAACGCGCCAGCGCTACACCGAAAACGGCCTCGTGCCCCGGCCGCTGGCCGGTTCCACGCAGACCTCGGCCACGCTGCAGGCTGCGGCCAGTTGGGAGCTCGACTTCTTCGGCCGCAACCGCTCGGCGCTCGAGGCCGCCTTGGGGGCGCAGCGCGCCGCGCAGGCCGATGCAGAGGCCGCGCGGGCGCTGCTGGCCGCCAACGTGGCGCACAACTACTTCCAGCTTGCCCGGCTCGTGGAGCAGCGCGAAGTCGCGCAACGCACGCTGGCGCAGCGCGAAGAGACGCTCGATCTCATCCGCCGCCGCGTGTCGGCCGGTATCGACACCAACGTCGAACTGCACCAGGGCGAGGGCGCGCTGCCCGAAACGCGCCAGCAGATCGAAGCGCTCGACGAGCAGATCGCGCTCACGCGCCATGCCTTGGCTGCGCTCACCGTGCAGCCGCCTGCGGCCACCGCTTCGCTGGCACCGCGCATGCAGCAGGTGCAGGCCACGCCGCTGCCGGCCGCCGTGCCGGCGGACCTGCTGGGCAGGCGCGCCGACGTGGCAGCCGCACGCTGGCGCGTTGAAGCCGCCACGAAAGACGCGGCCGCGGCGCGCGCGCAGTTCTATCCCAACGTCAACCTCGTGGCGTTCGCCGGCTTCAGCGCCATCGGGCTCGACCAGTTGCTCAAGGTCGGCAGCCGCCAATACGGCATCGGCCCGGCGGTGACGCTGCCCATCCTCGACGGCGGGCGGCTGCGTGCCAACCTGCGCGGCAAGACGGCCGACCTCGATGCCGCGGTGGAGTCCTACAACGCCAGCGTGATCGACGCCGTGCGCGACGTGGCCGACCAGATCGCCTCGCTGCAGTCGGTGGTACGCCAGCAGGCCGAGCAGGCGCGTGCGCAGGGCAGTGCTGAAAACGCCTACACGCTCGCCATGCAGCGCTACAAGGCGGGCCTCGGCACCTACCTCACCGTGCTCAGCGCCGAAAGCAGCGTGCTGGCCCAGCGCCGCCAAGCTACCGACCTGAAGGCCCGCGCCCTGGATTCGCAGGTCGCGCTGATCCGTGCGCTCGGTGGCGGTTATTCGGCACAAGCCGATGCCCAGCTCGCCCAGGCTACTGCCCACTGATCTCACCGAACACCAAAAGGCTCATGCCATGAATGCTCCGCAAACCATTTCCGCTGCCAACCCCGCAGGCAACGGCGTCCGCAGGAAGGCCCTCACCGCCGTGGCTGCCGTCGTGGCGCTGGGTGCTGCTGCCTGGGGCGCCTACTACGCGCTGGTGCTCAACCACTACGAAAGCACCGACAACGCCTACGTGCAGGGCAACGTCGTGCAGATCACGCCGCAGGTCGGCGGCACGGTGCTGGCCATCAACGCCGACGACACCGACTTCGTGAAGGCCGGCCAGCCGCTGGTGAAGCTCGACCCCGCCGACGCGCGCGTGGCGCTCGACCAGGCCGAGGCGCAGCTCGCGCAGACGGTGCGCGAAGTGCGCACGCTGTTCACCAACAACGCGGCGCTGAAGGCGCAGATCGCGCTGCGCGAAGCCGATGTCGCGCGGGCCCAGAGCGACCTCGTGCGCGCGCAGGACGACGTGAACCGCCGTGCCCCGCTGGTGGCCAGCGGCGCCGTCGGCAAGGAAGAGTTCAACCACGCCAGCGCGCAGCTCACTGCGACAAAGAGCGCGGTGGCCGGCGCGCAGTCGGCCTTGCAGGCGGCGCGCGAGCAGCTCTCGGCCAACCAGACGCTCACCGACGGCACGAGCGTGGAGCAGCACCCCAACGTGCAGCGCGCCTCGGCCCGTGTGCGAGAGGCCTACCTGGCGCTCAAGCGCGCCGAGCTGCCCGCGCCGGTGGACGGCTACGTGGCCAAGCGCAACGTGCAGGTGGGCCAGCGTGTGCAGGCCGGCTCGCCGCTGCTCACCGTGGTGGCGCTCGACCAGCTGTGGGTCGATGCCAACTTCAAGGAAAGCCAGCTGCAGAAGCTGCGCATCGGCCAGCCGGTGAGCCTGGTGGCCGACGTGTACGGCCAGAAGGTCGAATACCACGGAACCGTGGCCGGCCTGGGCGCCGGCACCGGCGCGGCGTTCGCGCTGCTGCCCGCGCAGAACGCCACCG
Source organism: uncultured Rivibacter sp. (assembly GCA_946480925.1). Next base: position 92,951 of record CAMLLU010000006.1, on the reverse strand, counting down.
GCAACTGGATCAAGGTGGTGCAGCGCGTGCCGGTGCGCGTCACGCTCGACCCCAGGCAGCTCGCCGAGCACCCGCTGCGCGTGGGCCTGTCGATGGAAGTGAAGGTCGACGTGAGCGAGCAGGGCGGCCGCATGCTGGCCGATGCGCCGCGCACGCAGGCCGTGGCGCAGACCACCGTGTTCGATGCGCTCGACCGCGACGCCGACGGCGAAGTACGCCGCATCATCGCCGCCAACCTGGGCCGCGGCGCGCAGGCCACGCAGCAGGCGGCCGCGCAGCACAAGCCGGCCATCTGAGAAGGGTATGAACGAATCCACCATGCCCGCTCAGGTCACCAAAACCCGGCCACTCGTCGTTGCAAATGCTCGCCGTAGCCCGAGCTACGACTGTGCTTTGCGTCTAGATTGGCCGGGTTTTGGCGCCCTGCTCGGTCACGCCGGATTCATTCACACCTTCTGAGACGCCAGCACAAGCCAAAGCCCGCCATGTCTTCAGACACTCCCAGCCGGCCAGCCGAGCTGCCGCCGCTGCAAGGCCCGGCGCTCGTGCTGGGCACCGTGGCGCTGTCGCTCGCCACGTTCATGAACGTGCTCGACACGTCGATCGCCAACGTGTCGCTGCCGGCCATCGCAGGCGACCTGGGCGTGAGCCCGAACCAGGGCACCTGGGTCATCACCAGCTTCGGCGTGGCCAATGCCATCTCGGTGCCGCTCACCGGCTGGCTCACGCAGCGCTTCGGCGCGGTGAAGCTGTTCACGGCGAGCGTGCTGCTGTTCGTGCTCACCTCGTGGCTGTGCGGCTTCGCGCCTACGCTGGAGGCGCTCATCTTCTTCCGCGTGCTGCAGGGCCTGGTGGCCGGGCCGATGATCCCGCTGTCGCAGACGCTGCTGCTGTCGAGCTACCCGAAGGCGAAGTCGGGCATGGCGCTGGCCATGTGGTCGATGACCACGCTGGTGGCGCCCGTGGTGGGGCCGCTGCTGGGCGGCTGGATCACCGACAACATCTCGTGGCCGTGGATCTTCTACATCAACGTGCCGGTGGGCCTGGCCGCCGCCGCGGCCACGTGGGCCATCTACCGCAAGCGTGAAACGCCCACTCGCAAGCTGCCCATCGACACGGTGGGGCTGGGCCTGCTGGTGCTGTGGGTCGGCGCCTTGCAGGTGATGCTCGACAAGGGCAAGGAGCTCGACTGGTTCCACTCGTCGCAGATCATCGTGCTCACGCTCGTGGCGGTGATCGGCTTCGTGGTGTTCCTGATCTGGGAGCTCACCGAGAAGCACCCGGTGGTGGACCTGCGTCTCTTCGCGCGGCGCAACTTCGCCTTCGGCGCCATCACGCTTTCGGTGGCCTACGCGCTCTTCTTCGGCAACGTGGTGTTGCTGCCGCTGTGGCTGCAGCAGTACATGGGCTACACCGCCACAGCCGCCGGCATGGCGTTGGCGCCGGTGGGGCTGTTCGCCATCGTGCTCTCGCCCTTCGTGGGGCGCATGCTGGGCAAGGTGGACCCGCGCCGGCTCACCACCTTCGCCTTCCTCGTGTTCGCGCTGGTGCTGTGGATGCGCTCGCGCTTCACCACGCAGGCCGACGAGTGGACCATCCTGCTGCCCACGCTGGTGCAGGGCGTCGCGGTGGCGTTCTTCTTCATCCCGCTGATGAGCATCACGCTGTCGGGCCTGGCGCCGGAGCGCACGGCCTCGGCCTCCGGCCTGTCGAACTTCGTGCGCATCACGGCCGGCTCGTTCGGCACCTCCATTGCCACCACGCTGTGGGACAACCGCGCCACCCTGCACCACGCACACCTCGCCGAGCACATGGGCGGCGTGGGCGACCCCGCGCTGGCCGACGCCATGGGCAAGCTCTCGGCGGCTGGGCTCACGCCCGAGCAGGCCATGGTGCAGATCAACCGGCTCATCGACCAGCAGGCCTTCACGCGCGCGGCCGACGACATCTTTCTCGGCTCGGTGTTCCTGTTCCTGCTGCTCATCGGCGTGATCTGGTTTGCGAAGCCGGTGCGGGCCACGGCGGTCGCGGCCGATGCGGGCGGGGCGCACTGACCAGCACACCGACAGGTCCGAAAACGGCGAGCCCCCGGCAAGCCATGCCGCCACAGTAGCGGCATGCTTGCCCGCCTGGACCCCGCACCTCGAACCAACCACATCGACTGGCCCGCCGCGACCGCCCAGCTCGACGCCCAGGGCTTTGCCGTGCTGCCCGGCCTGCTGAATGCCGCAGCCTGCGAAGCGCTACGCGAGTGCTACGGCAATGAAGCGCTGTTCCGCAGCCGCGTCGTGATGCAGCGCCATGGCTTCGGGCGCGGCGAATACCAGTATTTCGCCTACCCCTTGCCCGGGCCGGTGGCCACGCTGCGCGCCCAGCTGTACCCGCCGCTGACCGAGGTGGCCAACCGCTGGCAGGAACGCCTGGGTTCGTCGCTGCGGTTTCCGCGGCGGCACGCCGAGTTCATTGAACGCTGCCACCGCGCCGGGCAGAAGCGGCCCACGCCGCTGTTGCTGCGATACGCGGCTGGCGACTACAACTGCCTGCACCAGGACCTGTACGGTGAGCACGTCTTTCCGCTGCAGGTGGTGTTCCTGCTGTCACAGCCGGGCGTGGACTTCACCGGCGGCGAGCTGGTGCTGGTGGAGCAACGCCCGCGCTCGCAGTCGCGTGCCTCGGTGGTGACGCTGCAGCAGGGCGATGCCGCTGTGTTCGCTGTGAACGAGCGGCCGGTGCAAGGCGCGCGGGGTTGCTACCGCGTGAAGCTGCGCCACGGCGTGAGCGAGCTACGCTCGGGCCAACGCCACACGCTGGGGCTGATCTTTCACGATGCTGCATGAAGCATTCAGTGGCGCTACTACGAGCCGCCCCAAGCAGAGCCGGACGCGCAAATGACCACGGCTGATCTGTTCAGCGACGAAGACTACGGCGAGCCACCCGTGGAGCCGCTGGCGCCGGGCGCCGTGGTGCTGCGCGGCTTCGCTCGCGCACGGGCTCCCGAATTGCTCGCGGCGGTCGAGGAGATCGCGGCACAGGCGTCGTGGCGCCACATGGTCACGCCGGGTGGCCAGCGCATGTCGGTGGCCACCACGCATTGCGGTGCGCTCGGCTGGTACAGCGACGCTCGTGGCTACCGCTATGAAAGCGCCGACCCGCAGACCGGCCGGCCGTGGCCGGTGATGCCCGAGCGGTTCACTTCACTGGCTTTCACTGCCTCAGCCGAAGCCGGATTTCCCGGCTTCGTGCCGGACGCCTGCCTGCTCAACCGCTACGAGCCCGGCACCCGCCTGTCGCTGCACCAGGACCGCGACGAGCGCGACCTGGCATGGCCCATCGTCTCGGTCTCGCTGGGCCTGCCGGCCGTGTTCCTGTGGGGCACGCCGCACCGCCGCAGTGACACGCCACGGCGCATCCGCCTTGCGCATGGCGACGTGGTGGTGTGGGGCGGCGCGTCGCGGCTGGCGTTTCACGGCATTGCACCACTGGCCGCGGGCGAACACCCGCTCACCGGCGCCTGCCGCATCAACCTCACCTTCCGGCGTGGCGGTTGAGGTCCACAGGCGCAGGGCTTAGGGCAAAACGCGCATACCGGCGGCGCCGGTTTCGTGCTTCCATGCGGTGTTGCCTTGTTGGTGCATGCAGGAGCGGTTCGCATGAAGTCCCTGGCCACCCTGTTGTCTAGCCTGGTGCTGTCGGGCCTGCTGGCGGGCTGCGTGAGCGCACCGCCGCCGGTGGCGGATACGCAGCCTCAGCAGCAGCTGCTGCACGATGCGCTGTTCCAGCCGCCGGGCCAGCGCATTGCGGCCGAGGAGGTGTTTGCGCTCAGCGACGCGATGCGCCGCTACATCGCCGTCGACATGCCCGCGCACCTGCGCGCCGAAGGCCGCCGCAAAGGGCTGCTCGACGCGCTGTACAGCCGCAGCCAGCTCAAGCTGCGCTACGACACGGCCAGTACCCGCAATGCCGCGCAAGCCTTCGAGGCGCGCGCGGGCAACTGCCTGTCGCTCGTGATCATGACCGCCGCGTTCGCGAAGGCGCTGGACCTCCCGGTGCACTACCAGAGCGTGGCGGTGGACGAGGAATGGAGTCGCAACGGCGGCCTCTACCTCACCAGCGGGCACGTCAACATCGCCCTCGGCCAGCGCCTGGCAGACCGCGCAGGCATGGTGACCACCGCGAGCGACCTGCTGGTAGTGGACTTCCTGCCCGCGCAGGACGTGAGCGGCCGCCGCACGCAGACGATCACCGAGTCCACCGTCGTCGCGATGTACATGAACAACCGCGCGGTCGAGTCGCTGGCCGCCGGGCGCGTGGACGACGCCTACTGGTACGCACGCGAGGCCATCGTGCAGGAGCCGCGCTTCCTGAGCGCGCACAACACGCTCGGTGTGATCTACCAGCGCCGTGGCCTGCTGCGCGAAGCGGAGCCGGTGTTCGCCCACGTGCTGCAGGTGGAGCCCGAAAACCGCCATGCGCTGGCCAACCTGGCCCGCCTGTTGGCCGCGCAGGGGCGCCAGGGCGAGGCCGAGGTGCTGCAGCGCCGCCTCGCGCAGATCGAGCCGCACCCGCCGTACCACTTCTTCGACCTGGGCATCGCCGCCATGAAGGAAGGGCGCTTTGCGGATGCCAAGGCCCTGTTCACGCGCGAGATCCGCCGCGCGGCCTACCAGCACGAGTTCCACTTCTGGCTGGGCGTGGCGAATTACAAGCTGGGCGATGCGAAGCAGGCGAGCAAGCACATCGCGCTGGCGGTGGACAACAGCACCACGCAGGCGCACCACGACCTGTATGCCGCCAAGCTCGAGTGGCTGAAGGCACAGCAGCAACAACGGCGCGTTCAGTAGCGGCAGCGCAGGCCGTTTTCATCAAGCTGTCAACGGCACCGTCCAGTCTGCCCGGCTGCCTGTCATTGGAGTTGCCTTGATGAAACCGGACCTGCTGCCCACCACGCACGATGCCCTGCTCGAACGCCTGGAGCGCGAACTGATCGACGGCTACGACGAGGAGTTCGAGCTCGAAGCCGAAGACCGCCATGTGGACGAACTGGCCGGCGTGACCGACGACGCCGAGCACCGCGAACAGCGCCGCCGCTACTTCAAGGAGCTGTTCCGCCTGCAGGGCGAACTCGTGAAGCTGCAGGACTGGGTGTCCACCACCAAGCACAAGGTCGTGATCCTGTTCGAGGGGCGCGACGCGGCCGGCAAGGGCGGCGTCATCAAGCGCATCACGCAGCGGCTCAACCCGCGCATCTGCCGCGTGGTGGCGCTGCCCGCGCCCAGCGATCGCGAACGCACGCAGTGGTACTTTCAGCGCTACGTGGCGCACCTGCCGGCGGCCGGCGAGATGGTGCTGTTCGACCGCAGCTGGTACAACCGCGCCGGCGTCGAGCAGGTCATGGGCTTCTGCACGCCCGACGAGGTGGAAGAGTTCTACCGCTCGGTCCCTGAGTTCGAGCGCATGCTCGTGCGCTCGGGCATCCAGCTCATCAAGTACTGGTTCTCCATCACCGACGACGAACAGCACCTGCGCTTCCTGAGCCGCATCCACGACCCGCTGAAGCAGTGGAAGCTCTCGCCGATGGACCTGGAAAGCCGCCGCCGCTGGGAGGACTACACCCGCGCCAAGGAAGTGATGCTCGAGCGCACCCACATTTCCGAGGCACCGTGGTGGGTGGTGCAGGCGGTGGACAAGAAGCGTGCGCGGCTCAACTGCATCCATCACCTGCTGCAGCAGATGCCTTACGTCGAGGTGCCTCGGTCGGCGGTGGAGCTGCCCGAGCGCGAGCGGCATGCCGACTACATGCGCCGGCCCGTGCCGGACGAGATGGTGGTGCCGCAGGTGTACTGAGCGCAGCCCCGCTCACGCGCTCACGCCTGGCCCGAACGCAGGATCGCCGGCAACGCCTCCACCGCCTCGAGCTTCTGCGCGACCAGCTCGATGAAGGCCGACACCGCCGGCGGCAATTGCCGCCGGCTCGGGTACAGCACGTTGAGCCCATGGCCTTTGCGTTGGTACTGCGGCAGCACCGGCACCAGCAGGCCGGCCTGAACGTCGAGCACCGCCAGGCCGGGCGGCAGCAGCGCGATGCCCAGGCCTGCCAGGGTGGCCTTGCGCAGCGCCTGGGCCGTATTGCCGGAGAAGCGGCCGGTCACCTGCACCTCCTCTTCCACGCCGTCGGGGCCTGTCAAGCGCCAGGTGGTGTGGCCGCTGGGGTGCGCGGCGGTCACGCAGTCGTGGTGTGCCAGCTCTCGCAGCGTGGCCGGCATGCCGTGCGTGGCGACGTAGGCCGGGCTGGTCACCAGGCCGTCGCGGCGGGCGCTGAGGAGCTGGCGCCCCACGTAGCCGGAGTCGCGCAACGGGCCACCACGGAGCGCCACGTCGATCTGCTCGCCGATCAGGTCGGCAGACCCATCGCTGAGCACGAAATCGATCCGCACCCGAGGATGCGCGGCCAGGAACTCGGCCACCCATTCGATCGGAAAGAACTCGAAGAAATCCGCCATCGCGGCCACGCGCACCAGGCCGCCGGGCTCCTGGCTGCCCGTCATCAGCGCCTGGCCTGCTTCCAGCAACCCGTCGACCGCGCCCGCGCAAACGCTCGTGGAAGGCCTGCCCGGCACTGGTGAGCGTGAGCTTGCGGGTGGAGCGTTGCAGCAGCCGCGTGCCCAACTGTGCCTCGAGCTGCTGGATGCGCCGGCTCACGGTGTTGGGCGGCATGCCCAGGCGCCGAGCGGCCTCGGCAAAGCTGCCGCAGCGCACCACCTGCACAAACATCGCGACGTCGTTGAGGTCGAACACGGGCGCTGATTCCTTTCATTGGTGGACGAGTTCAATCCAATTGAGCCGTCTAGTCAATCAATGGGTGCGAGCCTAACCTTGCAAGCACCAGGGCCCACCGGGGCCTGCATTCGCAAGGAACAACTCCCATGGCCGCTCTCGTTTCCATATCTCCCACCCGCCGTCGCATCATGTGGGGCGTTCGCATTCTTCTGGCGCTGGCGTTCGGTGCCGCTGGCAGTGCCAAGCTGGCCGGCGTGCAACAGATGGTCCAGGTGTTCGAAGCCATCGGCGTCGGCCAATGGTTCCGCCTCGTGACGGGGCTGGTCGAAGTCGTGGGCGCCGTGCTGCTGCTCGTGCCCGCCACCGGGTTCTTCGGCGGCCTGCTGCTGGCGGCCACCATGGTCGGCGCGGTGGCCACCCACCTGCTGCTGATCGGCGGCAGCGCCGTGCCGGCCCTCGTGCTGGGCTTGCTGTCGGCCTTCGTGGCCTGGCAGTTGCGCATCGACGGGCTGGCTTGGTGGGGCGGCGCCCGCAAGTCCGTACAACCGGCGAGATGAGATTGAGATGAACACCGCCGTCACAGCGCAAACCCGCGCCATCGTCCAGCGCACGCGCGGCCACACGCATGGGCCGATCACGCGGCTGATGAGCCCGGGCGACCTGGGGCAGGTCCTGAAGCCGTTCGTGTTTCTAGACTTCTTCAGCTTCAAGCCCAGCACCGGGCGCGGCGGCGGCTTCGGCATGCACCCGCACTCGGGCATCGCCACGCTCACCTTCATGATCGAAGGCGACGCGCGCTATGAAGACACGACCGGCCAGCAAGGCGTGCTGCCGGCCGGCGGCGTGGAATGGATGTGTGCCGGCAATGGCGTGTGGCACACCGGCGCGCCGGTGGACGACTCGCCGATCACCGGCTTCCAGCTGTGGGTGGCCCTGCCCGCATCGCACGAGAACGCGCCGGCACAAAGCCTCTACCTTGCGCCTTCGCAGGTGCCGCAGGAAGGCCCGGTGCGCGTGCTGCTCGGCCGCTACGGCACTGCACGGAGCGCCATTGCGGCTCCCACGCCGATGAACTACCTGGCCGTGCGGCTGAAGGGCGGGGAGCGTTGGCGCTACACGCCGCCCGCGGGCCACACGGTGGCCTGGGTTGCCGTCAACGCGGGCCAGCTCGACGCGGGCGGGCCGGTGGGCAGTGGAGAGCTCGCGGTGTTCGACGAATCCGGTGGCGCCATCGACTTCGTGGCGCACGGCGACACCGCTTTCGTGCTGGGCTCGGCGGTGAAGCACCCGCACGAGTTGGTGATGGGCGACTACTCGGTGCATACGAGCCGGGCCGCTCTCGCGCAAGGCGAGGCGGAGATCCGCAGCATCGGCACGCGCCTGTGGCGCGAGGGGCGGCTGACGGCTCGAGGGTAGGGGGCCGAGCTGGCATGCGGCGTCTGCGGTCGCCCGGGCACACCTTGTGCCTTGGGAAGCTCACCAGAGCTACTCGTCATCTTCATGGAGCCTATGCGACTGAACTGGGGCTGCGGCCCGGCATGCAAGGCTGGCGCGCTGCACCTTCGGCCAGCCCGCCAGTCCGAACCGCAGCATCGTCGAGCTCGACAACCGGGAGCGTGAGACGATGTTCATCGAAGTCAGTGCGGTGTGAAACCGGACATGTTCGTCCGGGCTCGTCGTCGCTATCTGGAGGTGCCCTGGCCCTGCTGGAGTTCTGAGCGCAAGTTGCCGAAGGTCTTCTCGATGCGCTTGGTCAGAGGCTCCTTTCCTTCTTCGTCGGTCCATTCATCGATCGCAACCCGGAACGCGCCGAGGCCGGCCATGGCCACCATCCGAAGACGCCCGCGACGGCTGCGTTGCGGCCAGAGCTGACACAGCGCTTCGAATGCGGCGTTCTCCAGGTGCATGTATTTGGCCTGGTTGGCCGCGCGCAGCTGGTCGCTCGAACGCAGCACCTGTGCGATCACGATCGCCGTTTCCGCATCGAAGTGCGAGGCCAGCGTCAGGAGGGCGCCGCACAACGCTTCCAGGGGCGGTTGGTCGGTTGAGGCCTCCAGCACGGCGTCGCGCACCGCGTCGACCAGCCCGGCCTGCCACGCGAGCAGGATCTCGTCCTTCGACTTGAAGTAGTGAAAGAACGTCCGCCTGGAGATGCCCGCAGCGGCGGCGATGTCGTCCAGGGTGGTTTCTTCATAACCCTTGGCGACAAAGAGTTCGAGCCCGGTCTGTGCGATGCGTTGCAGCGTGTCGCGACGCTTCCTCTCGCGCAGCCCTTCCTGCACCCCATCTTCGGATTGCCGATCTTCGTTCTGCATGGCGCCATCCTAGCAGTGTGACTGCACTGGTTGCAAAGTTGCACTTGGTGCGATATTGTTGTGCACTGAGTGCAAACTTTGGAGAATCGATGAAGCAGATTCAGTTCGATCGCTACGGCGACGCCGGTGCCATGCGCCTCGGGTGGGGCGACGTGCCGCCGCCGAAGCCCGGGCAGGTGCGAGTCAGCGTCAGGGCCGCAGCCATCAATCCGCTGGACTGGAAGCAGCGCCAGGGGGCCATGCGGCTCTTCATGGACAGGCGGTTTCCCAAGGGCATGGGGTCCGACTTTGCCGGGGTGGTCGAGGCGGTGGGTGAAGGTGTCGATGCGTTCCAGGTGGGCGATGAAGTGCTGGGCACGATGGACGTCAAGCGCCCCGGTGCCTTCGCTGAAGTGCTGGTGACGGAGGCACGCAACGTGGCGAAGAAACCTTCGCAGCTCTCGTTCGAAGAAGCCGCCTGTCTGCCGATCCCCTGCACCACGGCTTGGGCGGCCTTGCTGGGCAAGGGGCGGGTGTCGAGCGGCACGCGCGTGTTGATCAACGGGTGCACCGGGGCGGTCGGGGCGATGGCGGTCCAGTTGGGCGTGGCGCAGGGCGCACAGGTGGCAGGCACGTGCAGCCGAAAGTCGATGGGGCGCGCCCGGCAGGCCGGTCTGGATCAGGTCTTCGACTATGCCGACCCGGGCTCGTGGCGTGCCGCGGGGCAGTTCGACGTGATCTTCGATACCGCCGGCACGCTCGACGTGGGTCGAGGGCTGTCGATGCTCAAGTCGGGGGGCGTTTTCCTCGACATCAATCCGACGCCTCGCCGGCTGCTTCGCGGCATGCTGACGCGCCGCTACAAGATGGTGTTCGCCACGATGGCGACCCGGCACCTTGCCGAGATCGCGGCGCTTGCGGCCCAGGGCACCCTGAAGCCTGCCATCGGCCTGGAAAGGCAGTTCTCCGAGGGCGTGGCGACGATCGCCGCGGTCGAAGGCGGGGCGTTGCGGGTGCCGGGCAGGGTCGTGCTGACCTTATAGCCAGCACACCGGCAGGGCCTGACGCGCTTCGTCGCAAAGCCCTCATCGAATTCACAAAAGGGCCGTCGGTCCATCACCGACTTCACGGGCTTCGGCCGAGTCGCCGCAGGAAGCCCGGCACATTCAATGAGGTATCTCAGCATGAACAACATCGCCATCGTGTTTCATTCCGGCCGTGGCCACACCCGTCGGGTCGCGGAGCATGTCAGCAAGGGGGCCACGGCAGCCGGCGCCCTGGTCCAACTGGTTGCCATCGACGGCGACGGCAATGTCCCCGAAACCGCCTGGGAAACGCTGAAGGCCGCCGACGGGATCATCTTCGGCTCTCCGACCTACATGGGCGGGGTGTCATGGCAGTTCAAGAAGTTCGCGGACACCTCCAGCAAGTCGTGGTTCAGCATGGAATGGAAAGGGAAGGTCGCGTCCGGGTTCACGAACTCCGCGTCCCTCAATGGCAACAAGGAGTCGACGATCGACTATCTCGTCACCTTTGCCGCCCAGCACAAGATGCTCTGGACCGGCACAGGCATGCACCCGTCCAGCAGCAAGGCCGCGACGCGCGATGACTTGAACCATCTTGGTGGCCACAAGGGCCTGCTCGTGACCAGCCCGTCGGATGCTTCGGTGGACGAAATGGCTGCAGGTGACTTGCGCACGGCCGAGGTGTTCGGGGCGAACGTTGCCGAGGTGGTGCGAACGGTGAAAGGTTGACCCGCCCGCGCATCCAGGCGCTCGAGGCTGGCACCGCGCCGACTTCGCTTCTTCAGCCGGGCATGCCGGGAGCCCGGCGTGCGTCGTCCGGAACACCGGCGCGTCGCGGCTTCCAGGGGCCTCGTCTCCAGAAATCACTTTCCTAAGACAACTGTCATATATTAGACTTGTGCCTATGACAAATGACATAGAGCGCGAGTGTGCCGGGAAAGACCTGCCACAGGCCTTGACCCTGGAGGCGTCTGATGGCTTCACGCTGTCTGCAACCCGGTATCCGGCGGAGGCCGCCATGCGAGGGCGGCTCGTCGTTGCCGGTGCCACGGCCGTGCCACAAGGCTTCTACCGCCGCTTCGCCGAATTCGCTGCTTCCCACGGCTACGAAACGACGACGCTCGACTACCGCGGGATCGGCAAGTCACGCCCGCGGTCGTTGAAGGGATTCCGGATGTCGCTGTTGGACTGGGGGCGGCTGGATCTGGCCGCCGTGGTCGACGCCATGCCGGACGATGGCGTGCCGCTCTACGTGGTGGGCCACTCGTATGGCGGGCATGCCTTCGGCCTGCTGCCGAATCACCACAGGGTCACCGGCTTCTACGTGTTCGGCACCGGGTCCGGCTGGCACGGGTGGATGCCCTGGGCCGAGCGCATCCGCGTGCGGACGATGTGGAACGCGGTGTTGCCCGTGCTGACGTGGTGGAAAGGCTATTGCCCCTGGAAGGCCCTGGGCCTGGGTGAAGATCTGCCGGCCGACGTGTTCTGGCAATGGCGGCGCTGGTGCAAGTTCCCTCACTACTTCTTCGACGACCCGGCCATGCGGGGCATCGAGGCGGCATACGCCAGCGTGCGCACACCCATCATGGCCGTGAATGCGCTGGATGACCGGTGGGCGACGCCTGCGTCGCGGGACGCCTTCATGAAGGGCTATCGCAACGCTGCCGTGGCCACGTTGGACCTGACGCCGCCAGAGCCCCGGCACTCCATCGGTCATATGGGCTACTTCCGCCAGCATTCGCAGGCTCTTTGGGCCGATGCCCTGGCCTGGTTTGCAGCCCTGCGACCTGCCCCCGCGGCCCGGTGACCGACCCGCTGAATCAGGCGCGGTGAATGACGCTCTCGAACAAGGCCACCAGTTCGTGCAGCACGTCGTCGAGCGGCGCTGTGGACTTGGCGGCGCGACACATGGCCACCGTGCCTTCGACGGATGCCACGGTCAGTACCGCAAGGCGCCGGGCTCGGCCAGCCGGAACACCGGCCTGCACCAATCCTTTGGCCAGGATGTCCTGCCAGCGCTCGAAGGCCTGCGTTGCGAGCACATGCAGCGCTGGTCCTTCATCGGCTTCGACCTGGCCGCTGCTTCCCGAGTCCGGTTCGATGGCCGCGGCGAGCACGGGGCAGCCGGCTTCGAACCCGGAGGCTTCGAGGATCCGCTTCCACCACGCGCCGAACGCATGCAGGCCGCCGACGGGGCCTTTCGCGGCGACCAGGGCCTCCAGCGGCGCAGCGACGCTTTCGGTCGCGAATCGCAGTGCCTCTTCGAGCATCTGCCGCTTGCCGCCGGGGAAGTGATGGGCCAGCGAGCCGCGAGGGGTGCCCGTGTGCTCGACCACGTCGCGCAGGCTGGTCGCGCGCACGCCACGCCGGCTGAGCAAGTCCACGGCGCCGGCCACCATCTTTTCTCTGGTACTGGGTTGCATTGCGTTTGTCTCTATGCCGGATGGCATAGCAAGTTTAGGAGTGTTTCATGACCATCATCACAGTCACCACCCCCGAAAACCGCCTCGATGCCGCACAGCGCCGCGAATTGGCCCAGTCCCTGACGGATGCCGTCCTGGTGCCTGAAGTCGGTCAACTGGCCCCGCCGGCTCGGGTGGGGTTCCAGGTGCACTTCAGGGCGCTTGCCGTCGACAGCATGGCCATCGGCGGCCGGTTGCTGGCAGACCACGACCCCATGCCCGACGTGGCCACCATCGACCTGTGCGTGATGGACGCCGCCTGGCCGGATGCCGTTCGCAAGCAGGTCATCGAGAACGTTCTCGGCGCCATGGCCAAGGCTTGCGGTCTCGCGCAGGCCTCTCCTGCCTGGTGGGTCACGTTCCGTCTGATCGACGAGGGCAGCTGGGGCTCGCGTGGCAGCGTGCTGTCCATCAAGGACCTGCTGGGCTCCGGCGTCTTCACTGCAGAGCGGGCTGCCGAGATCAGGGCCGCGCTGGGCTGACGGCAGCCAGCCTCACTTCAGCGTGAACCGCACCGCCACCGGTGCCTGGCCGGCCAGCACCACGTTGGCCAGCGCCTTGGTGCCGGCGGCGGCCTTGAAGCTGCCCTTGGCTTCGAGCCGGTCGCCGGTGGGTGCGAGCGTCGCCTCGTTCTTGCCAGAGGCCGACAGCAGCGTCACCTTGGCGCTCGCGCCCTTCAGGTCCACCGGCTTGCCGTGGTCCGACACGTACAGCGCCAGCACGTCGTCCTTGGCGACGAGTTCGTAGTTCACGTCCTTCACGACGCTGATCACGCCGCCGTGCACCGGCTTGGCATCGTGCGCATGCGCACCGGCGGCCTTGCCCGAGTGGTCGTGGTCCTTGTGGTCTTCAGCCGCCAGGGCCGGTGCAGAAAGCGCTGCGGCAGCGATCAGCGACGTGAGGGTGATGAGCTGTTTCATGGATTCTCCTGAAGGGGTTGGGAGTCAATGGGAATGCGAGGCATGCTCGGCCTCGCCGTCGTCGGAAACCTTCGGGTCCCAGCTGCGTTGCTCGCGGGCCTGTTCGTGCCACGGCCGCTTTCAGCGGGCGGCGGCCGCTGCTTGAGCCGGCTCGTCCGGGTATTCGGCCGCTTCGTCCACGCGGTGCACCATGCGGTAGAGCACCGGCAGCACCAGCAGCGTGAGCACCGTCGAAGAAAGGATGCCGCCGATCACCACGGTGGCCAGCGGCCGCTGCACCTCGGCACCGGTACCGGTGGCAATGGCCATGGGCACGAAGCCGAGCGAGGCGACCAGCGCGGTCATCAGCACCGGCCGCAGCCGCGTCAGCGCGCCTTCGCGGATGGCCTCGTCGAGGTGCCGGCCTTCGTCGCGCAGGTTGCGGATGAACGACAGCATCACCAGGCCGTTGAGCACCGCCACGCCTGACAGCGCGATGAAGCCCACCGCCGCCGAGATCGACAGCGGGATGCCGCGCAACCACAAGGCCAGGATGCCGCCGGTCAGCGCGAAGGGGATGCCGGTGAACACGAGCAGCCCGTCCTTGACGTTGCCGAACATCGCGAAGAGCAGCGTGAACACCAGCAGCAGCGACACCGGCACCACCACGCGCAGCCGTTCGCTCGCGGACTGCAGGTTCTCGAACTGCCCGCCCCAGGTCGTCCAGTAGCCGGGCGGCACCTGCACCTGCTGCCGCAAGGCGGCTTGTGCCTCGGCGACGAACGAGCCGATGTCGCGGCCCCGCACGTTGGCGCTGACCACCACGCGGCGCTTGCCGTCTTCGCGGCTCACCTGGTTGGGGCCGGGGGCCAGCTGCAGCTCGGCCACTTCGCCGAGCGGGATGTAGCGGGTGCGTTCGCCGTTGCTCCTGGGCAGCGCGAGCGGCAGGCGCTTCATCGCCTCCAGGTCGCCGCGCAGGTGCTCGGGCAGCCGTACCAGGATGTCGAAGCGCCGGTCGCCTTCGAACAGCGTGCCGGCCTCGCGGCCGCCGATCGCCGCGGCCACCGTGTCCTGCACGTCGCCGATGTTGATGCCGTAGCGCGAGCTCCTCTCGCGGTCGATGGCCACGGTGAGCATCGGCAGGCCGGTGGTCTGCTCCACGTTCACTTCGGCGGCGCCCTCGATGCCGCGCAGCACGCCGGCGATCTGTCCGGCGGTGGTGGTGAGCTGGGTCATGTCGTCACCGAACACCTTCACCGCCACGTCGGCTCGCACGCCGGAGATGAGTTCGTTGAAGCGCAGCTGGATGGGCTGCGAGAACTCGTAGTTCTGCCCCGGCAGCTTCGCCACCTCGGCCTGCACCGCGGCGACCAGTGCTTCGCGCGTGCGGCGCGGCTCGGGCCATTGGTCGATGGGCTTGAGCATCACGTAGGCGTCGGAAATGTTCGGCGGCATCGGGTCGGAGGCGATCTCGGCGGTGCCGGTGCGCGAGAACACGCGCTCGATTTCCGGGAACCGGGCCTTGAGCGTGCGTTCCAGCTGCTGCTGCATCGCCACCGATTGCGACAGGCTCGTGCCCGGCATGCGCAGGGCCTGGATGGCGAAGTCGCCCTCGTTGAGGCTGGGCACGAACTCGCTGCCCAGCCGCGTGGCGAGCAGCCCCGAGAGCACCACGGCCACCACGGCGCCCGTCACCACGACCGGCCGCGCGGCCATGGCGCGGTCCAGCATGGGCGCATAGGCGCGGCGGGCCGCAGCCATCAGCGCGTTTTCCTTCTCGGCCACGCGCCGGCCGATGAACAGCGCCACCGCCGCGGGCACGAAGGTCACCGACAGCACCATGGCGCCGAGCAGCGCGGCCACCACGGTGAAGGCCATCGGGTGGAACATCTTTCCCTCGATGCCGGCCAGCGCAAAGATCGGCAGGTAGACGACCATGATGATGAGCTGCCCGTACAACAGCGGCCGCCGGGCTTCCTGCGACGCGGCGAACACCTCGTGCAGGCGTTCGCGCGCGGTGAGTGGCCGGCCGTGATGGGCCTGCGCATGCGCCAGGCGCCGCACGCAGTTCTCCACGATCACCACCGCGCCGTCGACGATGATCCCGAAGTCCAGCGCGCCCAGGCTCATGAGGTTGGCGCTGACCTTCTGGCTCACCATGCCGCTGAAGGTGAACAGCATCGACAGCGGGATCACCAGCGCGGTGATCACGGCGGCGCGGATGTTGCCGAGGAACAGGAACAGCACCGCGATCACCAGCACCGCGCCTTCGAGCAGGTTCTTCTTCACGGTGTCGATCGCCTTGTCGACCAGCGTGGTGCGGTCGTAGGCGGTGACGGCCTGCACGCCGGCCGGCAGCGTGCGGTTGATCTCCACCATCCTCGCGGCCACGGCCTGCGACACCGTGCGGCTGTTCTCGCCGATGAGCATGAAGACGGTGCCCAGCACCACCTCCTGCCCGTTGGCGGTGGCGGCGCCTGAGCGCAGCTCGCGGCCGATCTCCACCTCGGCCACGTCGCGGATGCGGATGGGCGTGCCGCCCGCGTTGCCGAGGATGACGTTGCCGATGTCCTCCATCGAACCCACCTGGCCCGGCGCGCGGATCAGGTACTGCTCGCCGCGGCGTTCGATGTAGCCGGCGCCCACGCTGGCGTTGTTGCGCTCCAGCGCGGCCACCACGTCGGCCAGCGTGAGCCCGTAGGCCGACAGCCGCTCGGGGTGCGGCGAGACCTGGTACTCCTTCGCGAAGCCGCCGATCGAGTTGATCTCGGTGACGCCCGGCACGTTGCGCAGCTGCGGCTTGATGATCCAGTCCTGCACCTCGCGCAGGTCGGCCGCGGTGTAGGGCGTGCCGTCGGGCTTCTTCGCGCCCGGCTCGGCTTCCACCGTCCACAGGAAGATCTCGCCCAGGCCGGTGGAGATGGGCCCGACGACCGGGCTCGCGCCGGCGGGCAACTGGCTGCGGGCCGACTGGATGCGCTCGTTCACGAGCTGTCGCGCGAAGTAGAGGTCGGTGTTGTCTTCGAAGATCACCGTCACCTGCGACAGGCCGTAGCGCGACAGCGAGCGCGTCTGCTGCAGCCCCGGCAGCCCGGCCATTACCGTCTCGATGGGGAAGGTGACGCGCTGTTCCGTTTCCAGCGGCGAATAGCCCGGCGCTTCGGTGTTGATCTGCACCTGCACGTTGGTGATGTCGGGCACGGCGTCGATCGGCAGCTTCTGGTAGCTGAAGACGCCAAGGGCGGCCATGCCGAAGACGGCGAGCAGCACGAGCCAGCGCTGCTCGATGGCGAAGCGGATGATGCGTTCGAACATCGTGTGGCTCCGCTCAGTGGGTGTGCGTGGCCGAGGCCTTGCCGGCCTCGGACTTCACGACGAAGCTGCCCGCCGCGGCGTGCCGGGCACCGGCCTTGAGCCCGCCCACCACCTCGATGCGCTTGCCGTCGCTGCGCCCCAGCTCCACCGGCTGCGGCACGAAGCCGCCCGGCACCTGGACGAACACCACGGGGCGGTTGTCCACCTGCTGGATCGCATCAGCCGCCACCGTCACGGCCGCTTGTGCCTGCGCCGTCACCAGCTCGACGGTGACGAACAACCCCGGCCGCCAGGCCCCCTTCGGGTTGGCCAGCGTGACGCGCGCGATGGCCGTGCGCGTCTGCTCGCCGAGCAGCGACCCGACGTAGGCCACCGTGCCGGCAGCCGTCTCGGGCGCTGCGGTGGAGCGCACGTTGACCCGCTCGCCGACGCGGACCTGGCCCAGGTCCCGCGCCGGCACGTTGATCTCGGCCCAGACGCTGCTCAAGTCCGAGATCGTGAAGACGCTGCTGTCTTCCTTGACCGCTTCGCCCAGCGCGATGTGCTTTGCGACCACCGTGCCGTCGAAGGGCGCGCGCAGCTCGTAGCGGTTGAGGTCACCCGCGGTCGGCGCGGAGCCGATGGCCCGCAGCTTCTGCTGTGCGTTGGTGACGGCGATCTCGGCCTCGTGCAGCGCCTGCTGCGCCTCGAGCACGTCCTGTTGCGGCGAGATCTTGTCTTCCCACAGCTGCTTCTCGCGCTCGTAGGTGGTGCGAGCCAGCTGCAGCCGCTTCTGTGCCGCCTGCAGCTCGGCCCGCTGCTCCGAGACGCCGGGGCTGCTGATCACCGCCAGCACCTGGCCGCGCCGCACGCGCTGGCCCAGGTCGGCCGCCACGCGTTCCACGACGCCGGCAACGCGCGGCACCACGTGCGCCGTGCGGTCCTCGTTGAAGCGGATCTCGCCGGGCAACTGCAGCGACGAGCGGATCAGCGCGGCGGTGGCCGGCTCCACCGTGATGCCAGCCGCCTTCACCTGCGCGTCCGTCATCGCCACCTTGCCTTCCTGCCGGCTCCACGCAAAGAGGTAGGGCTCCCTGGGCGTTTGCACCTCGATCTGCGCATCGAAGACGTGCGGCTCGGCCACCGGCGCCGTGCTGGCAAGGCTGCCGTCCTGCGCCGGCGCGAGGGTGAGCTGCTGCGGCTCGCCGCCCGGGCGTGTGAGCGTCACGGCCACCTTCACATTGCCCGGCGCCACCGGCTGGCCCTTCTCATAGGGCCAGGCGCGCAGCACCGGCTGGTCGCCCTCTTCGGCCAGCAGCACTTCGAGCGCGAAGTCGCCTTCGGCCAGCAGCTGGCCGCCGTGCGAACCCTTGGCGGTTTCGTCGTGGTGTTCGTTGTCGGCGTGTTCGCTGGCGTGGTCGTGGCCGCTGCCGGCCTCTTCGCCATGGTGTTCACCGTCGCCATGGCCCTGTGCATGTCCGTGCCCGTGGGCATCGGCCGGCTTTGCGCGTTCGGTGGCCAGGATGGCGGCACCGCCGGCAACACCGGCGGCAATGAGGAGCGCCATCGCGATCCACTGTTTCCTGCTGATGTCGCGGGCGGGGTTCCAGGCAGGCTTGCGAGTGGGGAACGTCATCGTGCAGCTCCGGAAAGTTCGGCGGTGTGGTGGCCATCGCCCAGCAGCCGCTCGATCTCGGCGGCGGCGCGGTGTGCTTCGGCAATGGCGCGCAGGTGGCGGGTGCGGGCCTCGAGCAGCGTGCGCTGCGCATCGAGCACGTCGAGGAAGGCGAACTTGCCCAGTTCGAAGCCCTTGGTCGAGGCGTCGTAGGCGGTTTGCGCGCCGGGCAGCACCTCGCGTTGCACGGCTTCGGCTTCGGCCGAGGCGGCTCTCAGGCGCTCGTGTGCCTGCGCAGCATCGGCCCGCAGTCGCAAGGCGGCGGCCTCGGCTTCGTGGCGGGCCCTGTCCTGGCGCCTCAGCGCTTCGAGCTCGGCGCCTCGGTTGGTGTCGAACACCGGCAGCGGCACCGACAGCACCAGCATCGGCTGGTTGCGGCCCATCTCTTCGGAGCGCTTGGCGCCCACGCCGACGCTCAGGTCCGGAATGCGCCTGGCGCGTTCCAGGCGTGCAAGCGCGCCCAGCCGTTCGACGTCGAGCTGCGCCTGGCGCAGCGCAGGAGCGTCGGCCAAGCGTGCCTGCAGGGCTTCGTCGTTCGGTACGTCGGGCAATGCCACCGCGCCGTCGACGCGGTCGATCGGCTGAGGCGAGCCCACGATCGCGGCCAGCGCAAGCAGGGCCGCGCGCAGCTCGCCGCGTGCCTGCACCTGCTCGATGCGGAGGTTGGCTTCGGCGACCTGCGCCTTGGTCTCCTCGATCGGCGAGACCTTGCCGGCCGCCACGCGCTTGCCGGCCGCTGCGGTGGCGCGGCGCCCCAGGTCCAGCAGCGCATCGGCCACGCGCAGGCGTTCCTGGGCCGTGAGTGCCGCCATGAATGCGGCCGTGGCGTCGGCACGCATCTGCGCGCGGCGGGCCGCGAGCTGGCTTTGCGCCAGTGCATGCGCACGCTCGGCGGCTTCGAGCCGCGCGGCGCGCTTGCCGCCCAGCTCGATCGGCTGCGTGAGCAGCACCGTGGTCGTGCGCGTTTCACGCCGGTTGTCTTCGAACTCGGCTTCGAGAACCGGGTTGGGCCGCGCGCCGGCCTGCAGCCGGGCGGCATCGGCCGCCTCGATCTCGCTTTGCGCGGCGGCGAGGTCAGGGTGCCGGGCCAGCGCCCGGTCGATCGCCTGCTGCAGGCTCAGTGTGGAAGCAGGCCGTGGCGCGGCTTCAGGGGCCTGGGCAGCAGGTGCGACCTGGCCCAGGCTGGGTGAAATGGTGAGGGCTGCCAGCAAAGGCGGCAGCAGAAATGCTCGCATCGAAGGCTCCGTGGTTGTTCAGGCAACGGGGGAGTCGTTCGGCGAGGCGTCGTTTGCTTCTGGCTTGGAGAAGGAAGGGAGAGAAGAACAGCTGCGCTCGCCGAATCAGGCGAGGCGTCTGTCAGGGCGTTCGAGCCCGGGCGGGAAGTGCGAGCCATGCAGGCTCGGCTGAATGGCCACGCGCGGCGAGGCCAGGGCGTGCGGCACGTCGAACCGCGTAGTGGCGATGGGTTGTGCGCAGCCCAGGTGGCAGTACGCGCAGTCACCGTCCACCTGCAGCACGCTTGACTTGGCGGCTGCTTCTTCGGTGCCCGTCACGGCGTCGTCGTGTTCGTGCTCGTGATGACCGAAATGCTGTGCGCCGGCGGGCGCCTCTTCATGCAGGCAGTAGCTCGCCACCGCAGCCCAGGTGAACTGCAGCGGCAGCAGCGCAATGAAGAGGATCAGCAGCCAGCGGCGCATCGGGGCAGTATAGCCACGGGGTTTCTTGCGAAGCCCCACGCGCCTCGCGCCGTCATCGCCGTGTCGGATGCGTCAGATGCGCAGCGGCACGGCGTAGCCCGTCATCTCGAGGTAGCCACTGCCCACCGTGCGCGAGCCGTTGGTGTCGATGAGATCGGCCATGCCTTCCCAATACACCGTGCCGGTGCTGTTTCGGTTGTCCAGCTCCTGCGCATCGAGCCGGCTCTTCACGACGTAGCGGCCCACGGGCGTCTGCAGCGTCCATTCGACGGGGTAGCGTGCCTGCGTGGCCGGGCTGGTCCAGTGGCGCGGGCCGGGCAGGAACTGCACTTCATCGCCCGTGAAGCTGCGGGCCTGCGCGGCGCCGGCCGCGCGCCACGTGGCGGCAGACCACACGGTGCTGCCATCGGCACGGCGTATGCGCGTGGCCATCAGTGCGCTGCCGTTGCGCAGGTTCATGCCGATCCAGTCCCAGCCCACGGCATCGGGCGGCAGGAAGCTTTCGCCGCATTCATGGTCGAGCCAGGCGCGGCCGGTCACTTCGAGCGGGCGGCCGTCGTCGCGCATGAGGCGTCCGCTGACCGCGAGCTGCGGCTCGCTGTAGTAATGGCTCGCGGCTTCGGACTCGCCACGGCGGAAGTAGCCGGCCTCCCCGTGCAGCAGCAGCGGCTGTGTGGCAGCCAGTTGCAGGTCCAGCGCGAAGCCGGCGTCGTGCCGCGCATCGAGCGCCGCGGTGTAGCGGCTGGCATCTGCCCCTCCTTCACGCCGCAGGCGCCAGCCGTCGATGGCCACATGCGTGTCGGCCTGCGAGGCGAAGGCCACCTGCGAATCGTCGCGGCCCGACCAGCGCGCGATGCGCTGGCCATGGCGCAGCCGTTGCGCCTGCAGGTCGGTGAGCGCCACGTGGGCAAACAGCAGGTGGCGGGCCGCGAAGCGGCTGGGGTGGTCGGCGCTCACCGCGTCGTTGCGCGAGCGAAAGAACGTGAGCTGGAAGCCGAAGCTTTCATTGCCGGTGGTGGCTTGCAACACGCCCGTGGCGTACCACCACTCGGTGCGCAACTCGTTGTGCGAGCCGAAGTCGCGTGGGAACTGCAGGCCGCGCTGCAGTGCCGCCGGTGCGGCAGCGAGCGCGCGCACCGGTGCCGCAGCCGCCATGCCGCTCAGCAACAGTGCGCGTCGCAGGCGGTCAGTCGTTCTCACCAGTCCTCCTTCACCGCGAGCACCGCATCGCGCCCCGCGGCGGCCCGTGCCGACACGGCCGCCGTCACGGTGCCGGCCGCCAGCACCGCGGCGGCCAGCAGGGCCAAGCGAGGCCACGGCACCAGCAGCTCCATGGTCCAGTGGAAGCTCTGCGGGTTCACCACGAACACCAGCACCATGCTGACCGCGAGGCCCAGTGCGATGCCCAGCAGCGCACCGGCGGCCGTCCACGCCAGCGCTTCGCCGGCCACCACGGCCAGGATCTGTGCACGAGTGAGCCCCAGGTGCGACAGCAGCCCGAACTCGCGGCGGCGTGCCAGCACCTGGGCCGAGAAGCTGGCGGCAATGCCGAACAGGCCGATCGCAATGGCCACCGCCTGCAGGTAGTAGGTGACGGCGAAGCTGCGGTCGAAGATGCGCAGCGATGCATGGCGGATCTCGCCCGGCAGCGCGAATTCGAGCAGCGCTGCGTGCTCGCCCGCCGCCTGGCGCAGCGCGGCCTGCAGGGCGCCCACGTCGTGGCCGGGCTGTAGCCACAACGCGAGGTCGTTGATGCGCGTGTCGCCGGTGAGGCGCCGGTAGTCCGCGCTGTCGATGGCAATGGCGCCGTGCTGGCGTGCGTAGTCGCGCCACACGCCGCGCACGCGGGCGGGCACGGTGCCCCGGTCGCTGCCCAGTGGCAGCTGCAGGCGTTCGCCGACGCGGGCGCCGTAGAGATCGACCACCGCTTCGCTCACGTACACCGCCACTTCGCCGGACGAGGGGGCAGGGCCGGGCTCGCCCACCAGCGGCAGGCCGAGGCGCGAGCTGTCTGCGCCATCGGGCTGCTGCAGCGGCCGCGCGATCAGCGCGACGGCCGGGCGCTGCACGTCGAGCTGCAGCAGGCGCCACCGCAAGCCCGACACGCGCGCCACACCCGGCACGCCGGCCGCGCGCTGCGCGAAAGTTTCGGGCAGCCAGGCGTCGTCAGCCGCAGCGCCGCTGTTGGCGGTGCGCACGTACAGGTCGGCCGGCAGCACGCTGTCGAGCCAGCGCGTCACCGAATCGCGAAAGCTCGCGACCATTACCGTGAGCGCCACCGCGAGGCTCAGGCTCACCACCACGCCGGCCACTGCCACGGTCGCCGTGTGGCGCTGCTGCCGCGCGCGGGCCATTGCCAGCAGCGGCAGCACGCGCGCACCGGGCGACAGGCGACCGAGCAGCAAGGCCACGCCCGAAGGGATGCACGCAATGCCGCCCAGCAGCAGCGCGGCCACCGAGGCATAGGCGGCCAGCGGCAGCTCACCGATGGGCGGCAGCAGCGCCAGCAACACGCCCAGCGCCAGCAGCGCCGGGCCCCAGGTGGCCCGCAGCGGCGGCGCAGCATCGAGCCCCAGCCCTTTCAGGGCCTGGGCCGGCGCCAGCCCCTCGGCCTGCCGCGCCGGCAGCCAGCCGCCGGCCAAGGCAGCGGCGATGCCGAGCCCCGCGAACACCGCGGCAGCCGGCCACGAAAAACGCAGGCTCGGCGTCACGCCGGGGAAGTAGCCGCCGCCCAGGTCACCGGCCAGCCAGCGCAGCGCCACGTGCGCGAGCCCCGTGCCGGCCACGAGACCGAGCAGGCTGCCCACCGTGCCCAGCAGTGCGCACTCGGCCAGCACCAGCACGCGCCGCTCGCGGGCCGACAGGCCCAGCACGCCGAGCAGCGCGAACTGCGGCGTGCGCTTGGCCACCGCCAGCGAAAGCACCGAAAACACGAGGAAGCTGCCGGTGAACAGCGCCACCAGCGCCAGCACAGTGAGGTTCACGCGGTAGGCGCGCGAGACGTTCGAGATGCGCTGGGTGCTGTCGTCCGGCACGGTGGCCGTGACGCCGGGCGGCAGCGCAAGGCCCGCCAGCAACGCCTCGCGGCTGGCGCCGGGCGTGAGCCTGAGGTCGATGCGCGAGAGCCGGCCGAGCCGCGCGAAATGGGCCTGCGCGCCGGCAATGTCCATCACCGCCAGCGGGCCGCCGCCGGCCATCACGCGGCCGGCCACCTGCAGCGTCACGAAGCCCAGGCCGTGTTGCAGCTGCAGCGCATCACCCGGCTTCACGCCGAGCTGTCGCATCGCCGCGGCATTGAGGAACAGGTGGTCGGGGTCGAATACGCTGAAGCGCTGGTCGCGGCCGCCTTCGGGCCGCGGCACGAGGTCGGGTGCCAGGGGGCCGGTGCGCAATACGTCGAGGCCCAGCAGGCGCATGCGCAGGCGCTCGGCCGGGCCACGCGCCTGCGCATAGGTGTCGATCTCGACCACCGGGCTGGCCAGCGCCACCTGCGGATGCAAGGCCATGCGGTCGAACAGCCGGTCGTCGAAGCCGTCGCGCTGCGCGCGCAGCACGAGGTCGGGTTCGCCATTGACGCTGCGCACCGCGGCGCTGAACTCGGCCAGCGCCGAAGCGTTGATGAGGTGCACCGAAAAGGCCAGCGCCACGCCCAGCACGATGGCCAGCACCGCGCTCAGGTGCCGGGCCGGGTGGTGCCTGAACTCGGGCCAGGAAAGCAGACGCAGCAACTGCAAGGCGGGCATGGGCCCGCAGTGTGCTGCAAAGCGTCAATCAGGCACGCGGTAGTGGGCATCGGTCATGAGGTCGATGCCGCAAGACAGGCCCTGCACCCACTCGATGAACTCGCCCACCGCCGCGCCGGCCAGCGGCGCACCGTGCTGCGGCACGATCATGTCGATGTCGAGCGTCTTCACCATGCGTGCCCACAGCCGCAGCACCTTGTTCGACACCATGTAGCGCCGGTGGAAAGCCTCCAT
This sequence comes from uncultured Rivibacter sp., assembly GCA_946480925.1. Next base: position 68,851 of record CAMLLU010000006.1, on the reverse strand, counting down.
GCGCGGGATGTGCCCCGCCAGCGACGTGACCGCCTCGTGCGGCTCGAGGCCCGCGCCGATGGACGCAGCCAGGTCGCCCGAGAAGAGGATGCGGCTTTCCGGGTCGTAGAACTGGAAGTTGCCTTCGGAATGCAGGAAGTGGGCAGGCAGCGCAACGAGCTCGCTGTTGCCCAGCGGGATGCGCATGCCGGCGTCCGGAATGCCGATGATGCGGCCCCCGGTCTTGCCCGGCTTGCAGAAGTGCGGTGCGAAGCGTGCCCAGATGCTGGAGATGTACAGCGGTGCGCTGGTGGCCGTGAGCCAGCGGTCGAGCGAGGCGATGATGTCCGGGTCGGCGTGCGAGGCGAGGATGCCTGACAGCCGGTTCGGCTGGAACCAGCGCGTCATCGTGAGGTAGAGCTCGTTGTAGGCGATGTTGCCGCCCGGGTCGAGCACGGCACCGGTGTCACCATGCACGAAGAGGAACTGGTTGGACTGCACGGCCTCGCCATCTTCCGAGCTGAGGTCCGAGAACATCAGGCACACGTGGTCTTTGTTGCGGAAGAGTTCGAACGGCATCGCGGCTCCCTGCGTTTTCGTGGGTGAGGAGCGATTCTTCGCGAGCACGCCTCCCGCAGGCTTGAGTTGCGTCAAGCGCGGGTGAGTTGGCCCCGTGTGCGAGGCGGTGCGTGCGGCGCTACGCGACGATGCCGCGGCTGGTGAGCCGCAGCACGCGGTCGGCCATGGCGGCTGCGGCCTGCGAGTGCGTGGCCAACAGGCAGGCCGCGCCTTCGCTTCGCACCTGTGCCGCCAGCACGGCCATCACGCGCTCGGCGGTCGTGGGGTCGAGGTTGCCGGTGGGTTCGTCGGCCAGGATGAGCCTCGGCCGGTGCACCAGCGCGCGGGCGATCGCCACGCGCTGCAGCTGGCCGCCCGACAACTGCTGCGGCAGCCGCGCGCCGAGCCCGCCCAGGCCCACGGCTTCGAGCATGTGTTCTACGCGTTGCACATCGGGCTGGCCGAGCAGCAGCAGCGGCAGGGCCACGTTGTGCGTCACGTCCAGGTGCGGCAGCACGTGGAATGCCTGGAACACGAAGCCCAGGTGCCGGCGGCGAAAGTGTGCGCGTGCGGTTTCGTCGAGCGCATGCACGTCGGTGCCTGCGATCTGCACGTGGCCGGCGTCGATGCTGTCGAGCGCCGCGATGGTGTTGAGCAGCGTGGACTTGCCCACACCCGATTCGCCCAGCAGCGCGACGAACTCGCCGGGCTCGATCTGCAGCGAGACGTTTTCGAACACCGAGGCGTCGGCGTAGCGTTTGGCGAGTTGCGTGACGTCGAGCAATGGCATGGGCCGGTCAGCCTTGGGGCCGCTGCGCCAGCGCCCAGTCGATGTGTTCTTGCACCAATGGCGTGGCGGCATCACGCCGGCTCTGCAAGGCCGCGGCGATGCCTTCATCGCCCGTTGCGCGCAAGGCATTGCCCATCGCCACCGCCACGTTGCGCTGCCAGCGTTCGAAGCCGATGCGCCGGATGGCGCTGCCCTCGGAGTGGCGCAGGAAGTCGGTTTCGCTCCATTGCCACAGCTGCAGCAGCGTGGGCGCGTCGAACACCGGGCGCACGTCGAAGTCGGGCAGCACCGCGCGCTGCGCGTACTTGTTCCACGGGCACACGAGCTGGCAGTCGTCGCAACCATAGACGCGGTTGCCGATCAAAGGCCGCAATTCCAACGGAACGGGCCCGTCGTGCTCGATGGTCAGGTAAGAAATGCAACGCCGGGCATCGAGCCTGTACTCGCCGACGATGGCCTGCGTTGGACAGACATCGATGCACGCACGACAGGAGCCGCAGTGCGCGGAAGTGCTTTCAGTGAGAGGCAGCGGCAGGTCGACGTAGATCTCGCCGAGAAAGAAGCTCGACCCCGCTTCACGCGACAGCAACAGCGTGTGCCTGCCGCGCCAGCCCAGGCCGCTGCGGCTGGCGAGCTCCACCTCGAGCACGGGCGCGGAGTCGGTGAAGGCCCGGTGGCCGAAGGGGCCGATCTCTTCGGCCAGCCGGTCGGCGAGCTTTTGCAGGCGCGCGCGCAGCACCTTGTGGTAGTCGCGCCCTCTGGCATACACCGACACGGTGGCGTCGCGCGGGCGCGCGAGCCGGTCCCACTCGATGCGCTGCCATTCCGGCGGCGCGGTGTGCGGCAGGTAGTCCATGCGCGCGGTGATCACGCGCACCGTGCCCGGCACCAGCTCGGCCGGCCGTGCGCGCTTGAGCCCATGTGTGGCCATGTAGTGCATCTGGCCGTGGAACCCGCGTTCGAGCCAGGCCAGCAGGCCGGACTCCGCGCTGGTGAGGTCCACGTCGGCCACACCGATCTGGGAAAATCCCAGCGCCCGTGCCCACTCGTCCAACTTCGCGAGCAGGCGGGCTCCATCGATGTTGTCGCGAGCTTGATGCATCCAGCCATTCTAGAAACGCATGCCTTGCTATGGCCCGACGAGGCGGCCTGTGCCGCCGCCGCCGCGGGGCTCGCAGCCCACCCGCAGATCGGCCAGGCCTTCATCGAACTCCACGGCACCCTGGGTGCCGGCAAGACCACCTTCGTGCGCCACCTGCTGCGCGCGCTTGGCGTGCAAGGGCGCATCAAGAGCCCAAGCTATGCGGTGGTGGAACCTTACGAGCTGCCGGGGCTCAATGCCTGGCATTTCGATTTCTATCGTTTCGGCGACCCGCGCGAATGGGAAGACGCGGGCTTTCGCGACATCTTTGCCGGCCCGGGGCTGAAGCTCGTGGAATGGCCCGAACATGCCGGCGACCTGCTGCCGGTGCCTGATTTGCGCGTGGCCATCGTGCCGCGTGATGACGACGTGAGAGAGGTGCGTGTGGACGCGTGTACGCAGCGCGGCGTGGAGTTGATGCAATCGCCACATGCGGCGAGCGAGGGGGCCCGATGAAGCGGCGGCAACTGCTGGCCCAGGGCGGCAGCCTCGTGCTGCTGCTGACCGCGCGCGAGATCGCCTTCGGCGCCACCATCGTGGCCGTGCGCGTGTGGCCCGCCGAAGACTACACGCGGGTGACCATCGAGTCCGATGCGCTACTGGCGGCGAAGCACTTCATCACCGGCAACCCGCAGCGGCTGGTCATCGACGTGGAAGGGCTCGAGCTGAGCCCGGCACTGCGCGAGCTGGTGGGCAAGGTGAAGTCCGACGACCCCTACATCCAGGGAGTGCGCGTGGGCCAGAACCTGCCGCGTGTGGTGCGGCTGGTGTTCGACCTGAAGCAGGCCATCACGCCGCAGGTGTTCACGCTGGAGCCGGTGGCGGCTTACCAGCACCGGCTGGTGTTCGACCTGTACCCGGTGCACGAGCGCGATCCGCTGCTGGCGCTCATTCAGGAAAAGGCGGCTGCCGACAAGGCCGCCGAAGCCGCCACGCCGTCGGATCGGGCCGCGTCGGACGTGAACGATGCTCTCGGCGAGTTCATCGGCAAGATGGGCGAGGGCAGGCCGCCGGCCTCACCGGTGCCGCCCGCCGTGCCCGCGCCACCGCCCGTGGCCGCGGCACCCTCCGCGCCGCCGGCCTCGGTGCCCGAGCGCGCCATCCGCGCCACCGAGCGCCTCATCGTCATCGCGCTCGACCCGGGGCACGGTGGTGAAGACCCGGGCGCCATCGGCCCTTCGGGCCTCAAGGAAAAGGACGTGGTGCTGCAGGTGGCGCAGCGCCTGCGCGAGCGCATCAACGCGCTGCCGCGCATGCGGGCGATGATGACGCGTGACGCCGACTTCTTCGTGCCGCTGCACGAGCGCGTGCGCAAGGCGAGGCGCGTGCAGGCCGACCTCTTCATCAGCATCCACGCCGATGCCTTCCTGAACCCCAACGCCCGGGGTGCTTCGGTGTTCGCGCTGTCGCAATCGGGCGCCAGCAGCGCCGCTGCGCGCTGGATGGCACAGAAGGAGAACGCCGCCGACCTGGTGGGCGGCGTGAACGTGAAGGTGAAGGACGCTTCGGTGACGCGTGCGCTGCTCGACATGAGCACCACCGCGCAGATCAAGGACAGCCTGAAGCTCGGCTCCGAAGTGCTCGGCCACATCGGCAAGGTGGGGCGCCTGCACAAGGCGCAGGTGGAGCAGGCGGGTTTTGCGGTGCTGAAGGCGCCGGACATCCCGTCCATCCTGGTCGAGACGGCCTTCATCTCCAACCCGGAAGAAGAAGCGAAGCTGCGCAGCAACGAATATCAGGAGCAGCTGGTCAATGCGCTGCTTTCCGGCATCACGCGGTATTTCGCGAAGAACCCGCCCCTGGCGCGCAACCGCGCGTTGTGACGCTCACTCAGGATCACGCTTCGTGAACGTGCTCAGCGGCGCGGCTGCTTGGGCTTCGAGCTGCGGCGCGCCTTGGCGATGGCCTTGCGGGTGATCAGCAGTGCGGCCATGGCGGCCGACGGCTCGCTGCGGCACAGGCCGGAGCTCGCGTAGTGCAGGTTCTCGTAGATCTCGGCCGTGGCCGGGAACACCTCGAGGAGCGCTTCCAGCGCGTCGTCGGTGGGGGCTGCCTGCAGCTCTTCGGCCATGCAGCGCGCCTCGAAGCGGTAGAGCTGCGCATCGACGCGTGCGGCGTTGTTCTCGCGCTGCTCCAGCCGGCGCGCCAGCATGAAAACTGCCGCAAGGTGTTGCGGCAGCGGGATCGGCCGGGTCGCTTTGCTCATGCTGTCCTCTCTGTGCGTCGGGGCGGAGCCCTGTCTTGCTTCAAGAGGAGTGTGGTGCGCGCGACCGAGGGTCGAAAGGCGGAAATGAGGCGTGATTGCCCCTTTTGTGACAAACCGTAGGGGCCAGACCGCCCGGGCGCTCAGGCCACCACCGTCTTGCGGCGCGCCTTCCAGGCGCCGAAGATCGCGATCAACCCGGGGATGATGATCATGGCCCAGATGATCTTTTCGAGGTGTTCCTTGACGAACGGGATGTTGCCGAACAGATAACCCACCAGGATGAGGCCGATGACCCAGAGCGCGCCGCCGGTCACGTCGTAGAAGGTGAACTTGGCGCGGCTCATCTGCGCCACGCCGGCGACGAAGGGCGCGAAGGTGCGCACGAACGGCATGAAGCGCGCGATCACGATGGTGATGCCGCCATAGCGCTCGTAGAACTCGTGGGCCTGCTCGAACGCGCGCTTGTTGAAGAGGCGCGACTGTTCCCACTGGAATACCTTCGGTCCGATCGTGCGGCCGATGGTGTAGTTGGTCTGGTTGCCCAGCACGGCCGCGGCCAGCAGCAGAGCCATCGAAAGCGGCAGGTTCATCAACCCCACGCCGCACAGTGCGCCCACCACGAACAGCAGCGAGTCACCGGGCAGGAAGGGCATCACCACCACACCGGTCTCCACGAAGATGATCGCGAACAGCAGGGCATAGACCCAGGTGCCGTAGTTCGCCACGAAGGTGGCGAGGTGCTTGTCGACGTGCAGGATGAAGTCGATGAGGAAGCTGACGATTTCCATGAGCCGGGATTATCTGTGCCGTACATGACGGCCAGGCCGGCTCCCTACAATCCGCAACCAATGAATGCCGTGCCCTCCGACGCCGCCGTGCGCCGCCCCATCCGCGAACTGCCCGACGAACTGATCAGCCAGATCGCCGCGGGCGAAGTGGTTGAACGTCCGGCCTCGGTGGTGCGTGAGCTGGTAGACAACGCGCTCGACGCAGGCGCCAGCGAAGTGACGGTCAAGCTCATGGCCGGCGGCGTGCGCAGCATCGTGGTCGAAGACAACGGTGCGGGCATTCCGCGTGACGAACTGCCGCTGGCCCTCAAGCGCCATGCCACCAGCAAGATCGCCTCGCTGCCCGAACTCGAAAGCGTGGCCACCATGGGTTTTCGCGGCGAGGCGCTGGCGGCCGTGGCGTCGGTGGCCGAGCTGTCGATCGCGAGCCGCACGGCCGATGCAGCGCATGCCTACCGGCTCGACGCGCGCTCGGGCGAGCTCAGCCCGGCCGCGCGTGCCGTGGGCACCAGCGTCGAAGTGCGTGAACTCTTCTTCAGCACACCCGCGCGCCGCAAGTTCCTCAAGACCGATGCCACCGAGCTCGCGCACTGCCTCGAAGCCGTGCGGCGCCATGCGCTGGTGCGGCCCGACGTGGGCTTCGCCGTGTGGCACGAAGGCAAGCTGGTCGAGCAGTGGCGGCGCACTACCAATGCCGAGCAGCGGCTGAAGGACGTGCTGGGCGATGACTTCGTTTCGCAAAGCCGCGCGGTGCAGGTGCAGGCCGGGCCCATGGCCGTGTTCGGCCGCGCCGGCGTGCCCGACGTCGCGCGTGCGCGAGCCGACCTGCAATACGTGTACGTGAACGGCCGCTACGTGCGCGACAAGCTCATTGCACACGGTGTGCGCTCGGCCTATGAAGACGTGCTGCACGGCGGGCGCCAGCCGGTGTATGTGCTCTTCATCGAGATCGCGCCCGAGCGGGTGGACGTGAACGTGCACCCGACCAAGATCGAGGTGCGCTTTCGCGAATCGCGCGAAGTGCACCAGGCCGTGCGGCACGCCGTGCAAGACGCGCTGGCCCTGGCGCGCGCCGGTGAAGGTGCTGCCGATGGCGTGGCTGCACCTTCGCTGCTGCCCGCGAGTGGGGCCGCGATGGCAGCACCTGGCCCCATGAGCCCGGCGCTGCCGGCTTCATGGGCCGATACGCCGCGCCCGAGCTGGCCGCCACGCCCGCAAGTGCAGGGCTCGCTGGGCCTGCAGCAGGCCGCCGTGCTGTTTGCGCAGGAAGCCCCGGCTGCCTGGGCCGCTGCTCCCATCGCAGCACCTGCACCCGCGTTCGGGCCAGGTGCCGACGATTGGCCGCTGGGCCGCGCGATCGCACAGCTGGGCGGCATCTACGTGCTCGCCGAGAACCGCCACGGCCTCGTGATCGTCGACATGCACGCGGCGCACGAGCGCATCGTCTACGAGCGGCTCAAGGCCAGCCTGGGCCCGAACCTGCAGGAGCGCCGCATCGAGGCGCAGCCGCTGCTCATTCCTGCCACGTTCGCGGCCACGCCCACCGAAGTGGCCACGGCCGAGGCACAACACGACGCGCTGCTCACGTTGGGGCTCGACGTCTCGCCGCTGTCGCCCGGCGTGCTGGCCGTGCGCTCGCGGCCTGCGGCGCTGGCCACTGCCGACGTGGTGGAACTCACGCGCTCCGTGCTGGCCGAGCTCGACAAGGTGGGCGCCAGCCACGCCATCGAGCGCGCTCAGCACGAGATCCTGGCTACCATGGCCTGCCATGGCGCGGTGCGCGCGAACCGCACGCTCACGCTCGAAGAGATGAACGCGCTGCTGCGCGACATGGAGCGCACCGAACGCGCCGACCAGTGCAACCACGGCCGCCCCACATGGCGGCAACTCTCGATCAAGGAACTCGACGCGCTGTTCATGCGCGGGCGCTGAGTTCCACTTTCCGATGGCCACTCTCAAACTCAAGAAACCCGCCGGCGGCGCGGAAGCCCCTCGCAAGAGCAGCAACCGGCCACCGGTGCGCGGCGCCGGCAGCGGCGTGCGCAAGCGGCCCACGCTGGCTGAAGCAGAAGCCGAGCGGGCAGTGCGCAAGGCGGCCTGGGCCGCCCAGCCGCCGCAACACAGCCCCGACGCCACGGAGCGCCGGCGTGAAGATGACGATCGGCCACGCCCGGCCCGCAAGTCGCCTCCACCCGGCAAGCCGAGGGATGTGGCTCGCACCGACAAGCCGGCTGCCGCGGCCCATGCCGGTAAAGCGGCTGGTGCTCGCCGGCCCCCGCGGCCAGCCGATGCAGCGCGTGACGAGCAGAGGCCCCCCCGCACCACCAAGGCGGCCGTACCCAGCACCCCGTCGCGCCCGGCCTCCAGGCCCGCTGCCAAGTCACCACGACCAATGCCGCGCGCCACGCCTGCCGAGCCGTCAACCTCGGCCGACGACGGCAGCCTGCGCCTTTCCAAGCGCATGAGCGAGCTGGGCCTTGCCTCGCGCCGCGAAGCCGACGAATGGATCGAAGCCGGCTGGGTGCGCGTGGACGGCCGGATCGTCAACCAGCTCGGCGCCCGCGTGCTGCCGCACCAGCAGATCACCATCGACCCGCAGGCCAAACACCAGCAGTCGCAGCGCGTGACGGTGCTGCTGCACAAGCCGGTGGGCTACGTGAGCGGCCAGGCCGAAGACGGCTACGAGCCCGCCGTGGTGCTGGTGACGGCGGCGAACCGCTGGAACGGCGATCGTTCGGACACCAAGTTCAACTCAGCGCACCTGCGCCACCTCGCACCCGCCGGCCGGCTCGACATCGACTCCACCGGCTTGCTCGTGCTGACGCAGGACGGCCGCATCGCCAAGCAGCTGATCGGCGAAGACTCCGGCGTCGAAAAGGAATACCTCGTGCGCGTGAGCTGGCCCGAGCGGCCCGAGCTCACCGACATCGCGCCGCACTTCCCGCCCGAAAAGCTCGAGCGCCTGCGCCACGGCCTGAGCCTGGACGGCGTGAAGCTCAAGCCGGCCAAGGTGAGCTGGCAGAACGAGCAGCAGCTGCGCTTCGTGCTGCGCGAAGGCAAGAAACGCCAGATCCGACGCATGTGCGAACTGGTGGGCCTGCAGGTGACCGGCCTCAAGCGAGTGCGCATGGGCCGCGTCGCGCTGGGCGACTTGCCGCAGGGGCAATGGCGCTATCTGCGCTGGGACGAGAAGTTCTGAGTGTTTCGCTCGCGGTGGCGACTTCAGCTGCTGCGCCCCTTCTAGGCGTATGGGCCTATCTCACCTGGAACTGCGCACTGGCCAGCGTGGCCTTCGTGATGGACAGCCACTGCGGCTCGGCGGCCTGGGCGCGCTCGACGGCACGTTGAGCGGCTTCCACCGCGGCGGCCTGCTGGCCTTGCTTCATGCGCATGTGCGCGAGGTTGTTCCAAGCGACCGCGCTGTTGTGCTGCCTGGCCGCGTGCTCGAAGGCCTGTGCGGCACCGGCCAGGTCGCCTTCGCTGGCGCGGGCGTTGCCCAGGCCCATGGCAAGCGTGAGGTTCTGCGGCCAGCGTTGCAGCGCGGCGTCGTAGGCGCGTGCGGCCACGGCGGGGGGAACGCTGCGTTCGAGTGCCACCGTGGCGGCGGTGACTTCGGTTTCGGGCGCGGTGGCCGGCAGGTCGCCCGGCTTCACGGCCACGAAGGCCCAATGGCCCGAGCGGGCCCAGGTGTGTTCGAAGGTGCGCAGCGGCATGATCTCGCGCCGCGTGGTGCCCGAGCGCAGCACGACCACGCCGAGGTCGAGTTCGTAGCCCACCAGCACGGCGTAGTGCCAGGCCGGCGCAAAGCCGAGCCCCAGGTTCTGCATCACCAGCACGGGGTGGCCGGCTGCCACCTCGCGCAGCACGGCCTGCAGCTCACCCGGCACCCGCACCGCGAGCGCGCCGTAGCGCCGGCCGGCGGCCAGCATCTCGACCTGCAGGCTGCCCTGCCGGGCCGGCAGGAACACGGCCTGGGTGAGCTGCGCGGGCGTGACCTCGATGCCCTGCGCGGCCAGCACCGTGGCCAGCGCCGCGGGACCGCATTGCAGCTCGGTCTGCGGGAAGAACGGGGTGGCGCTGAGTTCGACGTGGGTGGCCAGATCGGCCGGTCGGTGTTCCTGCAGCGCCTCGGTCTGCGGCGGGGTGAACGGCGCACAGCCGCCAAGGGCGGCCGCTGCCGAGAGCAGAGCCGAGTTCAGCAGCGTGCGCCTGTCCACGGTGCGCGTTTCAGCGAACGGAACGGGTGAACGGGAAGATCTTCGTGAAGCCCAGGATGTCGGTGATCAGCAGCAGCACGAAGATGAAGACGATGGTGCCGAGCACGTCGCTCGCGCCGGCCGGGGCTTCGTCGAGCGTCTTGGCCAGATGGGCCACTTCGAAGTCCGACAACGCGGCCACGCGGGCTCGTGCTTGGTCAACGTCGACACCGCGTTCGGCCAGCGCCTGTGCCACGTCGGCACGGTCGAGCATGGCGTTCACATGGACGCGGGCCTGGGCCGCTTGCTGGTCGGCCGAAACCATGCCTTGAGCGGCGGCCACTTCTTCGGTGCCGACGAGGGCGGCCTGTGCGCTGGTGACAGCGCCGGTGTAGCTGATGCACACGGCCACGAAGCCGGCCAACCAACGATGGGTTCGTTTCATGTTGTCTTCTCCAGGTATCGCCGCGCAAAAGTGCCCGGCCCGGGCGAATGTAACTTCGCGCCCGGGCTGCCGGTCACCAAATGCAACGACGGCGGCCAGGGTTGATGCTGGCCGCTGCCGCGGGGTTGGTCGCCTCGTCAGGGATTCGATGCCGCAGAAGCTGCAGCGTCGGGTGCCGTGGCGGTGCCGGAGCCCATGCCGGTGCCGGTGGACGGGCTGGTGCTCGAGGTGCCCGGGCTGGTGCCCGCCTGGCCGCCTGGGGTGGCGCCCGGCGCGGCTTCGTCACGGCGCTGGCACGCGCCAAGAGAAAGGGCGACCACGGCCACCAGGCCGGCAATGGAAAGTCGGGTACGGATGCTCGTCATGAGTGCTCCTGGTTGAATGTGTTGGTTCCGTCAGGGCTGCGCTGGCCATGCTGTGCCACAGGCGAAACGCGGCGCCGCCGACCAGAGGCACCAGCACACGGCGTGCCCGCCACGCGTTGCCCTGGCAGGAGCAGCGCGCCACGCGCCCGCTTTGTGCGGCCAGCGCCCGACCCATACGATGCCCCTGCTACGCTCGAAAGATGGCTTCCACCTCCGAAACAGCCGAAACGGCACGTAGCAGCGGCGGCATGCACGCCGCCAACCCCGCCGTCGTGGCGCTGGCGCTCGCCCTGCTGCTGGGTATCCAGCCCGTCACCACCGACCTGTACCTGCCGGCGCTGCCCAGCCTCACGCGCGAGCTGGGCGCGCCTATGGCCGCCGCGCAGCTCACGTTGTCGGCGCTGATCATCTGTTTCGGCTTCGGCCAGCTCGCGTGCGGGCCGCTGGCCGACCGCTACGGACGCCGGCCGGTGCTGCTGTGGGGGCTGTCGCTGTACGTCGCCTCCAGCGTGTTGAGCGCGCTGGCGCCCAGCATCGGCTGGCTGGTGGTGTGGCGGGCGGTGCAGGGCGCGGGCATGGCGGCGGCCGTGGTGTGTGCCCGCGCGATGGTGCGCGACCTCTACGAGCCGCACGAAGGCGTGCGCGTCATGAGCAAGGGCTTGTCGGGGCTGGGCGTGATCGCGCTGTCGAGCCCGGCGCTGGGCGGCGTGATCGGCGCCACGCTGGGCTGGCGCGCCGCACTGCTGACCGTCACGCTGTTCGGCGTGGGCACGCTGGCCTTCGTGGCCTGGCGCGTCGGCGAGACGGCGCCGCGCAAGAACCTGGCCGCCACGCAGATCGGCCCGCTGATGGCGGCTTGGGGGCGCATCCTGCGCCACCGCACGTTCATCGCCTATGCGGCGCTCACGGCGTCCACCTATGCGGGGCTGTTCACCTTCCTGGCCGGCTCGTCCTTCGTGTTCATCGAAGTGCTGGGCACCTCGCGGGTGACCTACGGGCTGGTGATGGCCTCCAGCTCGGTGAGCTACCTGGCGGGCACCTTCTGGTGCCGGCGCCTGCTGCTGCGCCACGGCATCCGTGGCACGGTGGCGCGTGGCGCCTGGTGCACGCTGGCCGGCGGCCTCTCGATGGCCGCGCTGGCGCTGGCCGGGGTGCACACGGTGTGGGCGGTGATGGTGCCGCAGTGGCTGTTCGCCTTCGGCCACGGCATCCACCAGCCCTGCGGCCAGACCGGCGCGGTGGGGCCGTTTCCGCACAACGCCGGCGCTGCTTCGGCGCTGGCCGGCTTCGTGCTCGCGGCCGCGGCCTTCGCCGTGGGGGCCTGGCTGGGCGCCACGATGAACGGCACGGTCTACCCGGTGGTGTTGACCATCGGGTTCTGGTCGGTAGTGACCACCGCGGTGGCCTGGACGCTGGTGCAGCGGCATGGCGAGCCGGGGCCGGCGGCATGAAATGGCTGGGGCTGGCCGGGCCCACCGCGTCGGGCAAGACGGCGGCGGCCCTGGCGATCGCGAAGGTGCTGCCGGTGGAGATCGTGAGCGTCGATTCGGCGCTGGTGTACCGCGGCATGGAGATCGGCACCGCCAAGCCTTCGCTCGACGAGCGCGCGCAGGTGCCGCACCACCTGATCGACCTCATCGACCCCCGCGAGGCGTATTCGGCGGCGCAGTTCGTGAGCGACGCGAACCGGCTGGTCGAAGAGATCCGCGCGCGCGGCCGGCTGCCGCTGCTGGTGGGAGGCACGATGCTGTATTTCAAGGCGCTGCAGGACGGGCTGGACGCCATGCCGCCGGCCGACCCCGAGGTGCGCGCCGTCATCGAGCGTGAGGCGGCCGAGCGCGGCTGGCCGGCACTGCATGCCGAACTCGCGCAGGTAGACCCCACCACCGCGGCGCGCCTGCCGCCGGGCGACTCGCAGCGCATCCAGCGCGCACTCGAGGTGTGGCGCAGCACAGGGCGGCCGTTGTCGAGCTTCCACAGCGACCGTTTCGGCGGCGAGGCACGGGCGGTGCCGGCCGAAACGCCCCTCATCTCACTGGAGCCGGATCAACGGGGCTGGCTGCACGAGCGCATTGCCCAACGCTTCGACGCGATGCTCGCGCAAGGCTTCATCGACGAGGTGCGAGCGCTGCGCGCACGAGGCGACCTCGATCTTTCGATGCCTTCGATGCGCTGCGTGGGCTACCGGCAGGCCTGGGAGGCGCTGGATGCCGGCGACCCGCCCGACCTTGCAGCACTGCGCGAGCGCGGCATTGCCGCCACGCGGCAACTCGCCAAGCGCCAGCTCACCTGGCTGCGCAGCATGCCGGGGCGGCATGTGATCGCGGCGGACGCGCCCGATGCGGTGGCGCAGGTGGTACAGGCCGCAAGACGACTGGCGGCGGGTTGATCACGCGACTGCCGCGTCATCCCCTCGGATGGTGCTGCGCATGCAGCGCCTTCAGCCGCTCGCGCGCCACGTGCGTGTAGACCTGCGTGGTGGAGATGTCGGCGTGGCCCAGCAGCATCTGCACCGCGCGCAAGTCTGCGCCGTGGTTGAGCAGGTGGGTCGCGAAGGCGTGCCGCAGCGTGTGCGGTGACAGCGGCACGTCGATGCCGGCGTGCAGCGCGTGCTTCTTCACCAGCGTCCAGAACATCTGCCGCGTCATGCCGGCGCCGCGCGCGGTGACGAACAGCTCGTCGCTCTGCTGCCCTTCGAGGATGGCGCCGCGCGCTTCGGCCACGTAGCGGCGCAGCCAGGCGTGGGCCTCTTCGCCGAAGGGCACCAGCCTTTCCTTGGCGCCCTTGCCGGTGATGCGCAAGGCGCCTTCGTTCAGGCCCACGTGCACCGTCTTCAGCGTGACCAGCTCGCTCACGCGCAGGCCGCTCGCATACATCAACTCCAGCATCGCGCGGTCGCGCAGGCCCAGCGGCGCGTTCACGTCGGGCGCGGCAAGCAGCGCCTCCACCTGCGCTTCGGTCAGCGTCTTGGGTGTGCGGTGCGGGCGCTTGGCCGGGTCGAGCTTCAGCGTCGGGTCGGCCTCGAGCAGGTGCTCGCGCAGGGCCCACCGGAAATAGCGCTTGAAGACGGTGAGCTGGCGGTTCGCAGTCGTCGCCTTGGTGTGGGTGCCATGGCGAAACACTGCATAGCCGAGCAGGTGTTTTTCGAGCGTGTTGTCCAGCGCCAGCCCGTGTTCGCGGGCCAGCCAGTCGGCGTAGAGGCTCAGGTCGCGCCGGTAGGCGGCCAGCGTGTTGGCGGAGAGGCCGTCCTCGAGCCACAGTGCGTCGAGAAAGCGGTCGATCGAGGACTGGCTGGTGTCGCGAGGCGTCATCACGAGAAAAGAAAAAGCCGCTCCAGGAGCGGCTTCGGGTGCGGTGTGGAGCGCGGGTCAGTCTAGCTTGAGCTTCTGCTGCTCGACCACCTTCTTGTAGACCTCGTATTCGGCCTTGGTCTGCGCAGCGAACTGCTCGGGCGTGTTGGCCACGATCAGCGAGCCGGTGTCTTCGATGCGCTTGCGCACGGCCGGGTCTTCGAGCGTCTTCTTCACGGCGGCCGACACCTTGTCGACCACTTCCTTCGGCAAGCCCTTCGGGCCGTGGATGCCGTAGTAAGCCGTGCGGTTCACCGGCTCCAGGCCCACTTCCTTGAAGGTGGGCACGTTGGGCAGGCTGGCCACGCGCTGCGGTGCAGCCACGACGATGGGCACCAGCCGGCCGTCCTTGATGAAGGGCAGGGCCGAGGGCAGGTTGTCGAAGATGATGGGCACCTGACCGGCCACCGTGTCGTTGAGCGCCGGGCCCGCGCCGCGGTACGGGATGTGCGTGACGAACACGCCCGCCAGCGACTTGTACAGCTCCATCTGCAGATGGCCGATGCCGCCGGTACCCGAGCTCGAGAAGCTGTATTTGCCGGGGTTCTTCTTCAGCTCGGCCACGAAGCCCTTGTAGTCCTTGGCCGGAAAGCTCGGGTGCACCGCGATCACGTTGGGCGTGGCCGCGATGTTGATGATCGACGTGAAGTCGGTCAGCGGGTTGTAGGGTGTCTTGGGGTTGATGGCGGGGTTGGAGGCCGTGGTGGAGACGGTGGCCACGCCGAGTGTGTAGCCGTCGGGTGCGGCCTTCGTGATTTCATTGGCGCCGATGATGCCGCCGCCGCCGGCCTTGTTCTCCACGATCATGGTCTGGCCCAGCGGGGCGTTGATCTTCTCGGAGATCACGCGGGCAATGATGTCGGTGGTGCCGCCGGGTGCGAAGGGCACGATCAGCTTCACCGGCTTGCTGGGATAGGACTGCGCGAAGGCTGCCGGCGCGGCAATCGCCACGACGGCGGCGATGACACTGGCGGCGAGAGTTCTTCGTTGCATAGGGGTCTCCTGTGATGATGAAAGCGAGCAGCTTCTCGGATTCTGGCGATCCTCGCCGAAGGTGGTGGCAACGCAATCAGCGCAGTCCTACGGCTTTGCGTAGGTTGGCCTGCACTGCCACTGCGTGGCGGTGATGCGGTGACGCCCACCCTGGCTGAACGCGGATGCTGCGCCAAGCGCCGACGTGTCGCGATTGTGGGTACTACGCAGGGCAGCCGGCGCTACGCTCGGTGCCATGCACAACGCGTTCCTGCTGCTGCCGGATTTCCTGCTCATCGTCTGCGGCTACCTCATCTGCCGCTACACCGCCCTCGACCGGCCGATCTGGGAATCGGTGGAGAAGCTGGTGTACTACCTGCTCTTCCCGGTGCTGCTGTTCAACTCCATCGTCAGGAGCCCGCTGCAGCCGTCGGCCACGTTGAGCCTCGCGTTCTGTGGCGTGGCCACGGTGGCGGTGGGCATCGCACTGTCCTATGCGCTGCGCTGGGCGCCGGGTGTCGATGCCCGTCTGCATGCCTCGGGTGCGCAGACGGCCTTTCGCTTCAACTCGTATGTCGCGCTGGCACTGGCCGAGCGCCTGGCCGGCGCACAGGGTGTGGCCTGGGTGGCGCTGCTGGTGGCCTTGTGCGTGCCGGTGTGCAACGTGGGGGCGGTGTGGCCGCTGGCACGGCATGGCGGCCACCACTACCTGCGAGAGATCGTGCGCAACCCGCTCATCGTGAGCACGGTCGCGGGCCTCTTGGCCAATCTCGCGGGGCTGCAGCTGCCGGCGCCGGCAGCCACCACGCTGTCGCGCATCGGCCAGGCTGCGTTGCCGCTGGGGCTCATGGCGGTGGGGGCCGGGCTCAAGCTCGGCGGGCTGAAAGAGGCGCCGGGCCTGGCCTCGGCCTTTCTAGGCATTCGCCATCTGGTGTTGCCGGCATTGGCGTTGGCGCTGGGCCTGTGGCTGGCGCTGCCAAGTGGGCAGCTTGCCGTCTTGGTGGCCTTCGCTGCGCTGCCTACCGCGTCGAGTGCCTACGCACTGGCCGTGCGCATGGGCGGGCACGGGCCCTATGTGGCCGGGCTGGTCACCGTGTCCACATTGCTGGGCATGGTGTCGGTGCCGGTGTGGATGGCCGTGATGGAGGCCGTCGTTTAGATGGCATCGAACTGCGTCCGCGCCGTCGTGATGCCGCCCGGCCGGCCGCGCTGCCGCTTCAGATCTCCAGGTTGTCGATCAGCCGCGTGGTGCCCAGCTTCGCGGCGCCCAGCGCCACCAGCGGCTCGCCGGCACGCAGCTGCGCTTCGGTGGGCGGCTGCAGGTCGGTGCGGCTGCGCAGCGTCAGGTAGTCGGGCTTCCAGCCGCGGCCTTGCAGCGTCGCCATCGCGCGCTGCTCCAGCTCGGCCAGGTCCACTTCGGCCGGCTGCCTGAGTGCCTGCTGCAGCGAGGCGGCGAGGTCCTTCAGGACCATCGACAGCTGCACCGCCTCGGCGCGCTCGGCTTCGCTCAGGTAACCGTTGCGCGACGACAGCGCCAGGCCGTCGTCGGCGCGCCCCGTCTCGCCGGCCACCACGTCGATGGGCAGCGCGAACTGCTGCACCATGCGGCGGATCACCATGAGCTGCTGGTAGTCCTTCTTGCCGAACACCGCCACCTTGGGCTGCGCGCAGTTGAAGAGCTTGAGCACCACGGTGCATACGCCGGTGAAGAAGCCCGGGCGGAAGTGGCCTTCCAGGATGTCTGCCAGTTCGGCGGGCGGGTGCACCTTGTAGACCTGCGGCTCGGGGTAGAGCTCGGTCTCGTCGGGGGCGAACACCACGTTGCAACCCACGCTGCGCAGCAGGTCGCAATCGCGTTCGAAGGTGCGTGGGTAGGTGTCGAAGTCTTCGTGCGGCGCGAACTGCAGCCGGTTGACGAAGATGCTCGCCACCACTGGCCCGCCGTGTTCCTTGGCCTGCTTGACCAGCGACAGGTGGCCTTCGTGCAGGTTGCCCATCGTGGGCACGAAGGCACTGCGGGTGGCGCCGGCCAGGGCCTGGCGCAGTTCGGCGATGGTGTGGACGATGCGCAAGAGCGGCCTCGGTTGCGGGGATCAGTAGGCGTGGGTGGATTCGTCGGGGAAGCTGCCGTCCTTCACCGCCGCCACGTAGCGGCGCAGCGCATCTTCGATGCTGCCGCCTTCGGCCGTGAAGTTTCTGACAAATCGGGGCAGCTTGCCTCGGGTGATGCCCAGCATGTCGTGCAGCACCAGCACCTGGCCGGCGGTGGACGCTCCGGCGCCGATGCCGATGGTGATGAGCTGCGGGTTCTCGGCCTGCACCTCTGCAGCCACGCGGGAGGGCATGAGCTCCAGCACCATCATGGCCGCGCCGGCCTCGGCCAGCCCCTTCGCGTGGCGCCGCAGCGTTGCCGCACCGGCTTCGTCCCTGCCCTGGATGCGGTAGCCGCCGAGTGCGTGCACGCTTTGCGGCGTGAGGCCTAAGTGGGCACACACCGGGATGCCGCGCTCGACGAGGAAGCGCACCGTCTCGGGTGTCCAGCCGCCGCCTTCGAGCTTGACCATCTGGGCACCGGCCTGCATGAGCGCCACGCTGGAGCGCAGTGCTTGCTCACGACCTTCCTGGTAGCTGCCGAAGGGCAGGTCGCCGATCAGCCAGGCCGCCGGCTTGGCGCGCGCCACGCAACGCGTGTGGTAGGCCATCTCGTCGAGGGTGACGGGCACCGTGCTCGGCTGGCCTTGCAGCACCATGCCGAGCGAGTCGCCCACCAGCAGGCAATCGACGCCGGCGTCGTCGGCCAGGCGGGCGAAGGAGGCGTCGTAGGCCGTCAGCATCGCGATCTTTTCGCCGGCGGCGAGCATCTCGCGCAGGCGTAACAGCGACACCGGCTTGCGGGCCGGCTGCTGCTTGTCAGCGGGGGAAGAGTGGCTGCTCACGAGCGTGCTCCGAAGTGGGGCGGATTCTAGGCTTGCCCAGAGGGGTTTGATGCGCTGCAGCGGGCTAGAGACGTGCGTCTACGGGGAGGGCTCGTGGTGGTGCGCGCACGTCAATTTGAAGGGGCGCGCCGCAGGCGCTACGGGGGGGGGCTCGTCGAGTAGGCCAGGCGCACGTAGATCGGCGCGAATGCTTCGGCCTGCGTGATCTCGAGCAGGCGCTCGCGGGCCAGCTCCAGCATCGCGATGAAGGTGACCACCAACACCTGCGAGCCTCGGCTCACGTCGAACAGCTCCTCGAACTCGACGAAGCGGCGCCCCTGCAGCGTGCGCAGCACGATGCTCATGTGCTCGCGCACCGACAACTCTTCGCGCGTGATCTTGTGGTGCTGGTTGAGCTTGGCGCGCTTGAGGATGTCGAGCCAGGCGTCGCGCAGCTCGACCACGTCGACGTCGGGAAAGCGCGGCTGCAGCGCCTGCTCGATGTAGACCTGCGCGCGCAGGAAGTCTCGGCCCAGCACCGGCAGCTGGTCGAGTTTGGCGGCGGCCATCTTCATCTGCTCGTACTCGAGCAGGCGGCGCACCAGCTCGGCACGCGGATCCTCGGGTTCCTGGCCTTCCTCGGTCTTCTTGGGCGGCAGCAGCATGCGCGACTTGATCTCGATCAGCATGGCCGCCATCAGCAGGTATTCGGCGGCGAGCTCGAGGTTGCGCTTGCGGATCTGCTCGACGTAGTCGAGGTACTGGCGCGTCACGTCGGCCAGCGGGATGTCGAGGATGTTGAAGTTCTGCTTGCGGATGAGATAGAGCAGCAGGTCGAGCGGGCCTTCGAAGGTCTCGAGAAAGACCTCCAGCGCGTCGGGGGGGATGTAGAGGTCGGTCGGCAGAGCGAACAGCGGCTCGCCGTAGAGCTTGGCCACGGCCACATGGTCCACCACCTCGGGCAGGCCGTCTGTGTCCGTGCGTGTCTGCGGCTCTTCCTGCTCGGGGGCCAGCACTTCGTCGGTCATCTCAACACCTTGCGTGCCGGAGCTTTGCTAGTGGGCCGGCCGGCGCGGCTGCCTGCCGCTTACTCGCCCTTCGTCTGGTAGACGTAAGGCTGCTGCGGCACGCGCGCGGCGCGGTATTCGGCCTGGGCCTGGCGGTCGATGGGCTTGTCCCACAGCAAGGCGCGGCCTTCGCGCTGCTTGGCCTCGAGCTGCGGGTCGCGTTGTTTCAGCGAATCGATGAACTGGGTGACGTCGGACTTGTAGGGTTTCCAGAACAGCGGCATCGTGGGCCTCGGGGCGACAGGGAGCCCGGCATTTTAGCGGCGGGGCTGATGGCGCCCCGGCGGCACGGCACCGGCCTCTGAGAACAAGGTCTCAGCGCGGCTCGATGTGCTTGACCGCCAATGCACCGGCCAAGAAGGTGTGCGGCTGTCCGACCAGCCACTTGGCCAGTTCGTCGAGCCGCTTGTTGCCGATTTCGAGCGCGTTGAACTGGGCGACCACCGAACCCAGTCCATCGAGGTTCTGGATGGTGAATTCGAGCGTGCCGTTGTCGTGGTCGGGCACCACGCGTGCGCCGGCGGCGATGTCGGCGTCGAACTCGTAGCGCATCTCGATCAGCTTGCCCGTCTCGGGGTTGCGCACCGTCTCTGGCCGGCACACGACGCCGCTCTGTGCAATGCGGGCTTCGAGCTTTTCGATGTCGGTGGGGAAGTTCTTCATCATCGCCAGGCGTTGCCCGGTGCGCAGCACGCAGTGCAGCGTGATGTGGTCGGTGGCCTCCTGGCCACGCAGCCGCTTGCGGCGGATGTCGGTGCGGTAGTCGCTGAACTTCAGGCCGTCGAACACCGTCTTGGTGTCGAAGGCATAGCGCGCGTGGGCGGGTGGGTTGATGACGTTGAGCTGCTTGACGAGGTCTACCCAGTACTGGAAGACGTTCTTGCAGGCCGATTCGACCAGCATGCCGTTGCGTTCGAGCGCGGCGGTGTCGGTGTTCTGCCGGGCCTGCAGGTCGCCGGCCTGGCGCTTGAGATCGTCAAGGAAGCCCACGGTAGTGAATTGCAGAGAGCAAACTGCGGGCGAGGATAGCGCAGCGGCGTGTCCCGATACGATGGTGGGTGACCCCCCGGAAGGGTGGAAATGCGCCTTGGCGCGGGAAGTGACGCGGTGCAAGAAATCGAACTCAAGTTCCAGGTGAGCCCGCAGGCGCGGGCGGCGGTGCAGGCCGAAGTGGCGGGCCGCGGCGGCAGCGTGCGCGAGCGGCTGCGGGCGGCCTACTACGACACGCCCGACCGGCGCCTGGCCAAGGCGGGCCTCGCATTGCGGCTGCGACAGGAAGGGCGCAGCTGGGTGCAGACGCTCAAGGGCGCCGGTGCCCACGCGATGGCGCGGCTGGAGCACGAAGTGCCGGTCACCGCGCCTGCACGCGGCGCGCCGCCGGCGCTCGATCTGTCGCGCCACGATGGCACGCCTGCCGGGCAGCGCCTCGCGACAGCCCTCGGCGCGGACGGCGCGGCGCTCCTCCAGGAGCTTTACCGCACCGATGTGCAACGCACCCGCCGCCGGCTGCGCGTGCGCGGCGGCAGCGTGGAGCTGGCGTTCGACGCGGGAGAGATCCACGCCGGTGAGCGCCGCGTGTTGGTGTGCGAACTCGAGATCGAACTGGTCAGCGGTGCCCCGCAGGCCGTGATCGACGTGGCCCGCCGCTGGGTGCGTCGGCATGGGCTGTGGCTTGACGTGCGAACCAAGGCCGAGCGCGGCGACCGGCTGGCGCGTGGCGTCGAGACGGGTGAGCCGATCAAGGCCGGGCCGTTGGCGCTGGGCGAAAACGCCACGGTCGAGTCGGCTTGGCAGGCCATGCTGCGCAACTGCCTGGCGCAGGTGCTGCCCAATGCCAGCGAAGTGGCTGGCGGGACGGCAGGGCCCGAGCACCTGCACCAGCTGCGTGTAGGCCTCAGGCGGCTGCGCTCGGGGCTGCGGTTTTTCGATGGCTGGGTCGAGCCGGCGCCCGAACCTCACGTCGTGGAGACCGTGTCTCAGTTGTTCGCCAGCCTGAGCGACGCACGCGATGCCGACGTTCAGACCACGTTGACGCCGCCGCTGCAAGCCGCCGGCGCGCCTGCCTTGCCGCCGCTGCATGGCGGCAAGGGGGTGGACCCGGTGGAGCTGCTGCGCGAGGGCGACACCACGCAGTTGTGGCTGGAGCTGCTGGGGTGGCTGGTGGCCACGCCCCAGCCTTTGCCAAGCGGGCAGCAGTCGCCGCTGCCTTCGCGCCCGTTCAAGTCGCTGGCCGCACGCCGCCTCAAGCGCTGGCATGCCCAGGTAGCCGAAACGGTGAGCCGCTTCGACGCCCTGACCGACGAGGAGCGTCACTGGCTGCGCAAGCGGGTCAAACGCCTGCGCTACTCGATCGAGTTCGCCGCGTCGCTGTTTCCTGCCAAGCGGGTGGAGGCCTACCTGAAGCGCCTGCGCCCCGCGCAGGAAAGCCTGGGCCGTTTCAACGACGTGTTGGTGGCACAGGCAAGCTACCGCGAACGCGCGGAAGAGGATCCACGCGCCTGGTTCGCAGTGGGCTGGCTGGCTGCCCAGCGCGATGTGGTGCTGGACGAATGCCGCACCAGGCTGCCACGGCTGCAGGAAGCGCCGAAGTTCTGGAAGAAGGCCTGAAGCTCTCGTCCTCAGCCTGGCTTCAGCCGGTGGATTCCACGCCGTAGCGTGAATCGCCGGTGCCCGCGGCCGGGCGCAGCAACTCCAGCGCCTCGTCGAGCGTGGCGCAGATGTTGTCCACGCCCAGCTGCACGTCGAGTTCGGAGCGCTTCACCAGCGAGGCCGGCTGCGGGTTGAGCTCGCACAGCATCAGCGCCACGTGGCGCCGCGCCAGCGTCTTGCGCAGCTGCTCCAGTGCATCGATGCCGCTGGTGTCCATCGAGATGAGACGGTGCATCTCCAGCACCACGGCGCGCGTGCCCTGGGGTACCTGGTCGGCCAGCGCCTCGACCTTGGCCACCGCGCCGAAGAACAGCGCGCCGTAGAGCTTGAACACCGCCACGCCGGGAGGCATGTCACGCACCGTCACGGGCTCGGCGCGGAACAGCGTGCTCATGCGGTGGATGAAGAACACGCACGCCAGCACCAGGCCCATCTGCACCGCCACCGTGAGGTCGAAGATCACCGTGAGCGCAAAGGTGCCCAGCAGGATGGTGCGGTACTGGGGGCTGAAGTGCCGCAGGCGCCGGAACTCGTGCCACTCGCCCATGTTCCAGGCCACGAACAGCAGGATGCCGGCCAGCACCGCCAGCGGCACGTGCACCGCCAGCGGCGCGGCCACCAGCACGATGAGCAGCAGCGTGGTCGCGTGCACGATCCCGGCCACCGGACTGGTGGCGCCGGAGCGCACGTTGGTGACGGTGCGCGCGATGGTGCCGGTGGCCGGGATGCCGCCGAAGAACGGCACGACGAAGTTGGCCACGCCTTGCGCCATGAGCTCCTGGTTGGGGTCGTGCTTCGGGTGTTCGCTCACGTTGTCGGCCACTCGGGCGCACAGCAGTGACTCGATGGCGCCCAGCAGCGCGATCGTGAGCGTGGGAATGAACAGCTGTTTGGCGCTGTCCCACGTGAAGGGCGGCAAGGTGAGGGCTGGCAGCGCTTGGGGGATGCCGCCGAAACGCGTGCCGATGGTTTCCACCGGCAACTCCAGCAACGCGGCCACCACGGTGAGCGAGACCAGCGCCACGATGGGCCCGGGCACGCGCGCGGCAGTGCGCAGCGTGCGCCCTTCGAGCAGGTGGGTCGGCAGCACCGAGCCGGCGGCGAAGAGCCTGGGCCACAAGAACAGGCCCATCACGCACATCGCACCCAGCGCCAGTGCATGCAGGTTGGTGCTGTCCAGGTGCTGGGCGATCACCTTGATCTGCGTGAAGAAGTCGCCCGGCATCTTGTCGATCGGCAGGCCCAGCAGGTCTTTCACCTGCGACAGCGCGATCAGCACCGCGATGCCGTTGGTGAACCCGATGACGATGGACACCGGGATGTAGCGCACCAGCGTGCCGAGCTTGAACAGCCCGAGCAGGAACAGCAGCACGCCGGCGAAGGCGGTGGCGATCAGCAGGTTGGTGAGCCCGTAGCGCTCGACGATGCCGTAGACGATGACGATGAAGGCGCCGGCCGGTCCGCCGATCTGCACCTGCGAGCCGCCCAGTGCCGAAATGAGGAAGCCCGCGATGATGGCGGTGATGAGCCCCTGCTCGGGCTTCACGCCCGAGGCGATGCCGAAGGCCATGGCCAGCGGCAGCGCGACGATGCCCACAGTGAGGCCGGCGCCCAGGTCGGCGAGAAAACGCTGGCGGCTGTAGCCCGCCATGGCGGTGACTAGGCGAGGTCGGAACTTGTGCAGTACCGGCGACATGGTTCCTCCACTCGGGTGCGCAGGCAGGTCGTGAGCTGGAGCAAGGGCTGGCCGCTGGTGGGCTGGGTCGTCAGCGCTTCGCGCCGCGCCGGGCCGTGGCGGCTGGAGTGGCTGCAGCGGGTGGCGCCTCGCTCGTGCCGCTGGGCACGTAAGACACGCCATGCTGGGCCAGGTACTCGCGTATCAGCTGGCGCACCACCTGCGAAGGGGTCAGGTCCTGCTGGGCACACAGGCGCTCGAAGGCAGCCTTCTTGGCGGGGTCGATCAGCAGCGTGAGTCGTGCAGTCTTCAGTTCCATGTGCTTCGCATGTTAATGTCGTGTGCATTACGATTCCATCGTAGAGGCATGAAATTCGCTTGGCAAGCGCAGCGACTTCCATGCCAGACCGCAGCAGAGGGGCGTCGTTCCCCGCCTTCAACAAAGATGCCGACCGACTTCCTCCACGGCCTCACGCACAAGGTCAGAACTCGCCGCACCAACCGGCAGCTCGGCGGCGTGCTGGCTTTCGTGGCGGGGGCCGTCAACGCAGGCGGTTTCCTGGCCGTGCAGCGCTACACCTCGCACATGACAGGCATCGTGTCGGCCATCGCCGACGACCTGGTGCTGGGGCAGGTCGTCCTCGCCATGGCGGGTGTTTCTTCCCTGCTGGCCTTCGTCGCCGGTGCTGCCGTCACGGCACTGCTCACCAACTGGGCGCGCCGCCGGCAACTCGGCGGCGAGTTCGCCCTGCCGCTGATGCTGGAAGCGAACCTGCTGCTCGTGTTCGGCCTGCTGGGGGCGAACCTCGAGCTGGTCGTCGATGTGTTCGTACCGTCCACGGTGCTGCTGCTGTGCTTCATCATGGGCCTGCAGAACGCCGTGGTGACCAAGATCTCGCAGGCCGAGATTCGCACGACCCACATGACCGGCGTGGTCACCGACCTCGGCATCGAGCTGGGGCGCCTCGTCTACTGGAACCGTACGCGCGAAGCCGACGACGAGCACTTCGTGCGGGCCAACCGCGACAAGCTCAAGGTGCACGGCATGATCCTCGGCCTCTTCTTCGTAGGCGGCATCGTGGGTGCGCTCGCCTTCAAGCGCATGGGCTTCTCCGCCACCGTGCCGATCGCCGCCCTGTTGACCGCGATGGCCTTGCCGCCGTTGCTGCAGGACCTCCGCTCGCGCGTGGCCGCCCCGGGTGGCGGGACCCATTGACCGGACTGGAATTCGACCTTGTACTCAGACCTCTTGCCTGCCGACACCGACACCGACACCGTGCGACCCTTCGTCTACGAGGATGAGCGCACCGTGTCGATGCACTTCGACATCCAGGCGATCCAGAGCCGGATGCGGCGCCATGACCCGTACTCGCTGGATCTCGACTACACGCGCACGATGATGGGCTTCCTGCTCTTCGTGCCGCAGCCCCGGCGCATCCTGATGATCGGGCTCGGAGGCGGTTCGCTGCCGAAGTACTGCCACAAGTACCTGGAGGGGGCCGACGTCACGGTGGTCGAGATCAATCCGCATGTGATCGCCATGCGCGAGGCCTTCCACGTGCCGCCCGACGGCGAGCGCTTTCGCGTCGTGCATGCCGACGGTGCCCGGTTCTTGGAGCGCGCAGTACGCCTGGCCCATCGGTACGACGTGGTACTGGTCGACGGCTTCAACTACGACGGGCAGCCCCGGGAACTGTGCACTCGCGAGTTCTATGACGGCTGCCGCGCCGTGTTGCAGCCAGCCGGGCTGCTGGTGGCCAATCTCCATGCCGCCGAACCGGCTTGCGGGGAGATCGTTGCCCGCGTTGCGGCCAGCTTCGACGGTGCGCTGCACAGCATCCCGGTCGCCGACGGCGGCAATCGCATCGTGTTTGCCGGCGCGGCGGAACAGGTCGTGCGGCTCAGCGCCGTCGCCTTGCGGGCGCGCTGGAGCGCCCTTGGCGAGGTCCACCGCCGCACGTTGCGCACGGCGATCTCACGCATCGAGCAGGCCCTGCGAGGGCCGGTACCGGCTGATTCCTGAAGCGAGTTCCGCGCGGCGGTCAGCGTACGCGCATGCCGGGCGTGGCGCCCGGCCAGGGCTCCAGCACGTAGAGGCCTGGGTTGGCCTTTTCGTCGGCATGGCTGGCCGCCAGGACCATGCCCTCGCTCACGCCGAACTTCATCTTGCGCGGTGCCAGGTTGGCCACCATCACGGTGAACTTGCCGACCAGGTCTTCGGGCTTGTAGGCCGACTTGATGCCCGAGAACACGTTGCGCGTCTTGGGCTCGCCTACGTCGAGCGTGAGGCGCAGCAGCTTGTCGGAGCCTTCCACGTGCTCGGCGTTCACGATCTTCGCGATGCGCAGGTCGATCTTGCCGAAGTCGTCGATCGTGATGACCGGCGCGATGTCTTCGCCGCCGGGCTTTTCGGCTTCGACGACGGCCGGCTCGAACAGCGCGTCGAGCAGCTTCGGGTCCACGCGCTGCATCAGGTGCTTGTATTCGCCGATGCCGTGCGCGCCCAGGCGTTGCGCCACGTCGTCGAAGGTGAGCGGCTTCACCTTCAGGAAGGCCTCCACCTGGGCCGCCAGCGCGGGCAGCACCGGCTTCAGGTAGATGGTGAGCAGGCGGAAGGACTCGATGCAGACCGTGCACACGTCGTGCAGGCGCGCGTCCTGCCCCTGCTGCTTGGCCAGCTCCCAGGGCTTGTTCTGGTCGACGTATTCGTTCACGCGGTCGGCCAGCAGCATGATCTCGCGCAGCGCCTTGCCGTATTCGCGCTCTTCGTAGAGCTCGCGCACGGTGTCGCGCCCGGCGCGCAGGTGGGCCAGCAGCGTTTCTCCGTCGGCGGCGATGGCGCCGCTCAGCTCGCCGCCGAACCGCTTGCTGATGAAGCCGGCCGCGCGCGAGGCGATGTTGATGTACTTGCCCACGAGGTCGGAGTTCACCCGAGCGACGAAGTCGTCGGGGTTGAAGTCCACGTCTTCGACCTTGTTGTTGAGCTTGGCGGCGATGTAGTAGCGCAGCCACTCGGCGTTGAGCCCGACGCCCAGGTACTTCAGCGGGTCGATGCCGGTGCCGCGGCTCTTGCTCATCTTTTCGCCGCTCACGGTGATGAAGCCGTGCACGAACACGTGGTCGGGCTCCTTGCGGCCGGAAAAGTGCAGCATCGCGGGCCAGAACAGCGTGTGGAAGTAGGTGATGTCCTTGCCGATGAAGTGGTACTGCTCCACGGCCGGGTCGGCGATGAATTCGTCGAAGCTGCGTGTCTCGCCGTACTTCGCCTTCGGGCCGCCCTTCTCGAAATAGTTCTTCAGCGAGGCGAGGTAGCCGACCGGGGCGTCGAGCCAGACGTAGAAGTACTTGCCCGGCGCGTCGGGGATCTCGATGCCGAAGTAGGGCGCGTCGCGGCTGATGTCCCAGTCGCCCAGGCCTTCGCTGGTGGTGCCGTCGGGGTTGGTGCGGACGGTGAACCATTCCTTGATCTTGTTGGCCACCTCGGGCTGCAGCTTGCCGTCCTGCGTCCAGGCCTGCAGGAAGTCGATGCAGCGTTGCGACGACAGCTGGAAGAAGTGGTGTTCGCTGGTCTTCATGACCGGCGTGGCGCCGGTGAGCGTGGAGTAGGGGTTGCGCAGGTCGGTGGGTGCGTAGACCGCACCGCAGACCTCGCAGGAGTCGCCGTACTGGTCCTTGGCCGAACACTTGGGGCACTCGCCCTTGATGTAGCGGTCGGGCAGGAACATGTTCTTCACCGGGTCGAAGAACTGCTCGATGTTGCGGGTGAAGATGAGGCCGTTCTTGCGCAACGCGCGGTAGATGCCCTGGGCCAGCTCGGTGTTCTCGGCGCTGTCGGTGGAGTGCCAGTTGTCGAAGCTGATGTGGAAGCCGTCGAGGTACTGCTTGCGGCCCGCGGCGATGCCGGCCACGAATTCCTGCGGCGTCTTGCCGGCCTTTTCGGCCGCGATCATGATCGGCGCGCCGTGTGCGTCGTCGGCCCCCACGAAGTGCACTTCGTGGCCCTGCATGCGCTGGAACCGCACCCAGATGTCGGCCTGGATGTATTCCATGATGTGGCCGATGTGGAAGTTGCCGTTCGCGTAGGGCAGGGCGGTGGTGACGAAGAGCTTGCGGGTCATGGTGGAAGGCCGCTGAGGGCGTGGCGAGCCTGAAGGAAACGCCGATTCTAGGCGCGGGGCGCTGAAGCCCGCGGGCTGGCGCCACCATGGGCGTCGCCCCGCCAAGGCATCCGGGCTAGACTGGTTGTCAAGCCTTTTCGCTTGACATCGCACGCACCCCATGGCCCTCACCGAACAAGCCGTTCTCGACGCGCTGAAAGCCGTCACCGACCCCAACACCGGCCGCGACTTCGTGAGCGCGCGCCAGATCAAGAGCCTGAAGCTCGATAGTGGCAGCGTGTCGTTCGACGTCGAGCTGGGTTATCCGGCGCGCAGCCAGCACGATGCATTGCGTACCCAGATGATCGCCGCGGCACGCAGCGTGCCCGGGGTGCAGAACGTGAGCGTGAACATCACCTCGCGGGTGATCTCGCACGCGGTGCAGCGCGGTGTGCAGCTGCTGCCGGGCGTGAAGAACATCGTCGCGGTGGCCTCGGGCAAGGGGGGGGTGGGCAAGAGCACCACCGCCGTGAACCTGGCCTTGGCGCTGCAGGCAGAAGGCGCCAGCGTGGGTGTGCTCGACGCCGACATCTACGGCCCCAGCCAGCCCATGATGCTGGGCGTCGAAGGCAGGCCCGAAAGCCTGGACGGCAAGACCATGGAGCCCATGGTCGGTCACGGCGTGCAGGTCATGTCCATCGGCTTCATGATCGAGCCCGACAACGCGATGATCTGGCGCGGGCCCATGGCCACGCAGGCGCTCGAGCAGCTGCTGCGCCAGACCAACTGGAAAGACCTCGACTACCTGATCGTCGACATGCCGCCCGGTACCGGCGACATTGCGCTCACGCTCAGCCAACGGGTGCCGCTCACCGGCGCGGTGATCGTTACCACGCCGCAGGACATCGCCCTGCTCGACGCGAAGAAGGGCCTGAAGATGTTCGAGAAGGTGGGCGTGCCCATCCTTGGCGTCGTCGAGAACATGGCGGTGCACGTGTGCTCGAACTGCGGCCACGTCGAGCACATCTTCGGCGCCGACGGCGGCAAGAAGATGGCTGCTCAGTACGACGTGGACTACCTGGGCGCACTGCCGCTGGCCCTCTCCATTCGAGAGCAGGCCGATTCCGGCAAGCCCACCCTGGTGAGCGAGCCCGACGGCGAGATCGCAGGCCTCTACAAGAGCGTGGCGCGCAAGGTGGCCGTCAAGATCGCCGAGAAGGCCAAGGACTACTCGACCAAATTCCCGACGATCTCGATCTCGAAGAACACCTAGGAATCCTGGCGCTCCTCAGCGTTTGCTGGGTTTGCCCTTGCCGGCCGAGGTCGAGACGGCCGGCTCCGGCGGCCGCGAGCCGCCTGCCACCAGCCCTGGCGTGGCGATGCACTTCAGGCTGCGCGGCGCCAGCGCATAGGTGGTCGTGCCGGGCACGGCCTGCTCCTGCGCGGCGGCAAGGATCTGCGCCCTCGCGTTTTCGCACGCCAGCCCGGAGCTGAACGAGGCGATGAGGTAAGGGTTGAGGCCATATGCGGTCATGGCGAAGGCGAAAAGCGACACCACCTGGAATCTCCCGAACGTGAACGTTGTTGGATGAAGAAAGGCCGCAACCTTAGCGGATGCCGGCCTGACATCGCCGGGTCAATGCGAAGCGCTGCCGGGGATGCCCGCAAACGGATCCATCGGCCGCCACAGCGGCGGCAGCTTCACGTCCACGCCGTCGCGCGTGCCCCGTGCCTGCAGTTCGCGCATGGTGGCCGCGAAGTCGTCGAACAGCAGCGGCATGGCTTCGGTGGGATCGTCCGGGCTGCGCCAGAAGTCGTCCCAGTGGATCGGCAGGATGCGGCGCGCTCCCAGGGTGGTGACGGTTTCGTGCCAATACGCATCGACGTAGGCGGAGTCCTTCAGCCCTAGCGTGCCCACGCCCAGGTACACCACGTCGGCGTGCTGCCCCTGCAGTGCGCCCGGCACGAAGCCGGCGCTGGCTTGCACCAGCAGGCGGCGGCCGTCGTGCTCCACCAGCAGCGACCACACGGTGCCTTCCTTGAAGGCGCTGGCATGGGCCGGCTGCCTGAGCACGGTTTCGATGTGCTGGGTGGGGGCGCCTTCGCGCGTCCAGGCGGTCGGGCTGTGGCGCGATTCGAAGAAGCTGAGCTTGAAGCGCCCGAACTGCAGCGTCTCGCCCGGCTTGACCTCGCGCATGCGGTCTTCAGGCAGCCCCTGGCCGCGCCCGAGTTGCAGCGCTGAGGACGATCCCACCAGCTGGGCGCCCGAGAGCTGGGCCACCAGGGCGCTGTCCATCGCGTGGTCGTAGTGCGTATGCAGCGGCACCACCGCGGCCAGGTGCTTCACGCCCAGGCGCTGCAAACCTCGCTCGACGGCGCCACGGTCTGTTTCGAGCCGGCGGGCCAGCATGTCGCGCAGGCTTGGTCGCGAAAAGAAGCCGTCGGTCATCCAGGCGGTTTCACCATCGTCGAACAACAGCGTGCTCACGCCGACGAAAGTCACCCGCAACCGGCTGGTCTGGGCGGGCACTGGAGCGGGTAGCCAAAAAGCGGTGCCGGCTGCCGGCAGGCCGGGGTGGCGCTGCGCCTGCACCAGCACCCAGGCGAGCCCTGCGGCCAGCAGCAGCGCCAACACCAGCGCCGCGCGGCGCAGCAGCTTCATCGGCACCGGATGCCGGGGCTCAGCGCAGGTGACCCGGCATCGTGGCGGCCAGGTCGCGCAGCATGGTGGGGCCGGCGCGGCGCTCGATCTCGGCCAGCATGGCCTTGTTCCAGCCGGCGGCAAACAGCCACTCGGCCACCACGAACATCGGGCCCACCATCAGGCCGATGAGGTCGTCCACGAAGGCGGGCTTGCGGCCTTCGTAGTAGTGGCCGATGAACTGGATCACCCAGCCCACGACGAAGGCCCCCACGCCCCAGCCCAGCCACACGGCGGTGCTGCCGGCGGCCGGCTGGTGCGCCAGCGCGAACAACACGCCGGTGACCACGCAGGTGGCCAAGCCCAGCACGAGGCTGCCGCGCGTGAGGTACCAGATGGCGCCCAGCGCGAACACGATCCACGCCGGTGTCAGCACGAGCCCTGCCAGCTCGAACTGCGGCCGCGCCAGCAGCACGGCGATGCCGAACACGATCATCGGGATGCCGACGAAATGCGTGGCGATGTTGCGGCGGTCTCGGTGGTAGGCCGCGTACTGGCTGAGGAGGTCTGTGGCGTTGCGCATGATTCGTCTCCTTGCTGTCTCATTGCTCTGCCATTGATCCTAGTGTGACGCGTTTGGGCCGACTGTCAAAATCCCGACAGTCCCTATGCAGCGCAGCGAAACCGCCTCCTTGTCCCTGCTGCCGGCCCTGTGCAGCAATGCCTGGTTCGCCTCCTGCCCCGTCGCCTTGCAGTGTGCGCTGGTCGAGCGCGCACGTGTGTGGCATCTGGCACACGGTGAGCGCCTGTTTGCCCGCGGCGACGAGGCTGACGGGTTGTGCTGCGTGCTCGCCGGGGCGCTGCACGTGGGCTCGCTGCAGGCCGACGGCTCGCAGCGGCTGCTGGTGTACCTGGAGCCCTACCAGTGGTTCGGCGAGATCTCCATGCTCGACGGGCTGCCGCGCACGCACGACGCGGTGGCAGACGGCGACACCCGGCTGCTGCTGGTGCCGCGGTATGCGCTGCTCGACTGGCTGGCCGCCCACCCGGCGGACTGGCAGCACCTGGGCCGGCTCGCCTGCGCCAAGCTCAGGCTGCTGTTCACCGTGCTCGAAGACATCACCCACCTGCCGCTCCACCAGCGTCTGGCCAAGCGCCTGTGGCTGACCGCGCACGGCTATGAGGTGGCTGCCGGCGCCGACACGCCGCCGCGCCGGCAGCTGCGCGTGCCGCAGGAGCAGCTGGCGCTGATGATGGGCGTGACGCGCCAGAGCGTGAACAAGGTGCTGCGGCAGTTCGAGGCGCAGGGCGTGATCGCGCTGCGCTACGGCGGTATCGAGTTGCTCGACCTGGAGCTGCTGCGTCGCGCAGCGGGGATCGATGACAGCGCACCGGCCATCCGGCCGCAGTAGCGCGCAGTAGCGAAAACTACAATCCGCGCTCCTTTTCCTTCCCGACGGGCCGCAACAACGCGGCCCTGGCGCCCGCAGCATGAGCATCAAGTCCGACAAGTGGATCCGCCGCATGGCCGAGCAGCACGGCATGATCGAGCCGTTCGAGCCCAGCCAGGTGCGTTACGCGGCCGACGGCCACAAGATCGTGAGCTACGGCACCTCGAGCTACGGCTACGACATTCGCTGCGCGCCCGAGTTCAAGGTGTTCACCAACATCCACAGCACCGTGGTGGACCCGAAGAACTTCGACGAGAAGAGCTTCGTCGACATCAACGCCGACGTCTGCATCATCCCGCCCAACAGCTTCGCGCTGGCGCGCACGGTGGAGTACTTCCGCATCCCGCGCAACGTGCTGACCATCTGCCTGGGCAAGAGCACCTACGCCCGCTGCGGGATCATCGTCAACGTCACGCCCTTCGAGCCCGAGTGGGAAGGCTACGTGACCCTTGAATTCAGCAACACCACGCCGCTGCCCGCGAAGATCTACGCGGGCGAGGGCTGCGCGCAGGTGCTGTTCTTCGAGAGCGACGAGGTCTGCGAGACCAGCTACAAGGACCGGGGCGGCAAGTACCAGGGGCAGCGTGGCGTAACGCTGCCCAAGACCTGAGCGAGCCGCCGGGCCGCCCCCAAGGCGAGCGAAGCCCCCACGGGGGGTGGCGCGTAGCGCCGGGGGTGGTCATGACCCAGGGGCAGCGTGGCGTAACGCTGCCCAAGACCTGAGCGAGCCGCCGGGCCGCCCCCAAGGCGAGCGAAGCCCCCACGGGGGGTGGCGCGTAGCGCCGGGGGTGGTCATGACCCAGGGGCAGCGTGGCGTAACGCTGCCCAAGACCTGAGCGAGCCACAGCCTCCGTTTGCCGACGGCCGTTGTGGCGTTTGTCGGACAAGTGCCGACGTGCCGTGTCGGCATGCATGAAGCCTGCCCGTCAGCGCGGCGCTGAAAGTGAGCATTGGCGGGCTTTACGGGTCTTTTTCACCTTTGCTGCGGCGCGGCAATCCTCTATCTTTGCTTCATGGCCTGCCGATAACAGGTCCAGGCATATCTGGGAGTAAGAAGATGATTCCGCAGCCGCAAGTCATTGAGTATTGCGACGAGATCCCGCCCGAGTTCACGCGCACCTCGTTCGCCGATCTGTTCGACCGCGTCGAGCCGAGCGCGCCGAGTGACGAAGTGCAGGCCCTGGTGCGCCAGCTGCTGGACCCGCAAGGCCCGCCCAGCGGCGAAACGGCTCACTGAACCACTGAAGACTGCGCGCCATGAAGGCACAGGGCTACTGGGATTGCGACGAGGCTGCGCCCAGCCTTCGCGCCGACCACGGCGGCGCGGACGGCCACCAGATCGTTCACCTGGTGGACTTCAAGTGGCTGATGGCCGGGCTGGGCTGGTGGGTGGACCTGAACCGGCTGCAACGAGATGCAGCCTATGCCACCGAGTGCTACGCGCTTGCAGCCACCAGCTCGTGTGAGCCGCTGCGCCGCTCGGCCGCGACGCTGATGCAGCTGCTGCCGATCACCCGGCATTGACCGCAGCACTGCCGGCTACCCGCCTTCACGAGCGCGGCCCGTTTCGAGTACGGGCTTTCCCCTTGGTGCGAGGGAGTCAGGGCGCTACCATGCCTTGACCGAGCCCCGGAGTAGATGATGCGCTGGCAAGGGCACCGAGAAAGCGAAAACGTCGAAGATCGCCGCGCTTCGGGTGGTGGCCTGGGTGGGCTGCCCATCGGCGGTCGCGGCATCGGGATCGGCACCATCGTCATTGCCCTGCTGGGCGGCTGGCTCTTCGGCATCAACCCCCTCACGATCCTTGGCGTGTTGAGCGGCGATGCGCCCACCGCCGTCGAAAGCGGGCCGGCCCAGCGCCCGCCGGCCAACGACATGGAGGCGAAGTTCATCTCCACCGTGCTGGCCGACACCGAAGACGTGTGGAGCGCCGTGTTCCAACGTGCCGGCGCCACCTACCGTGTGCCCAAGCTCGTGCTGTTTCGCGGCTCCACGCCCACCGAATGCGGGCGAGGGCAGGCCGCGATGGGGCCGTTCTACTGCCCGGCCGACCAGAAGGTCTACATCGACCTGTCGTTCTACGAAACGCTGAAGTCCAAGCTCGGCGCGCCGGGCGACTTCGCGCAGGCCTACGTGGTGGCGCACGAGGTGGGTCACCACGTGCAACAGCTCATGGGCCTCACGCAGAAGGTCGACCAGATGCGCCAGCGTGTTAGCCAGGCGCAGGGCAATGCCTTGAGCGTGCGGCTGGAGTTGCAGGCCGACTGCTTTGCGGGCCTGTGGGCCCACCACTCGCAGCGCGGCAAGGGCTGGCTGGAGCAGGGTGACATCGACGAAGCGCTGAACGCCGCCGCGCAAATCGGCGACGACACGCTGCAGCGTCGCTCGCAGGGGCAGGTGGTGCCCGAGAGCTTCACGCACGGCACGAGCGCGCAGCGAAAGGCCTGGTTCCAGCGCGGGCTGCAAAGCGGCAGCGTGGAGCAATGCAACACCTTCGAGGCGCAGACGCCGTGAGCTAGAAGCAGCCGCCATGCGCACGCCGGTCCGTCCGGCCGCCCTGGTGGCGGCCTACTTCGACAACCTCTCGCCCGAAGAACGCGAGACCGCGCAGGCGCTGCGCGACGCCGTGCTGGCTGCCGCACCGCAGCTCACGCAGGCCGTGAAGTGGGGCAACCTCACGTTTCAACTCGATGGGCAGAGCCTCATCTCCATCGTGCTGCACAAGAGCCACGCGCACCTGCAGTTCTTCAACGGTGCGGAGCTGGCGGTGCAATACACGGCGCTCGAAGGCACCGGCAAAGGCATGCGCCACCTGAAGTGCCGCTATCGCCAGCCCATCGATACCGAGATCGTGCGCGACCTCGTGCAAGCCTCGGTGGAAGCAGCTTCCTAGTGCTGGTACCCAGTGACTGGTGACCAGCGACTTGGAGCGCACCGATCACTGGTCACCAGTCACAAGTCACTGAAAAAGAGCGAGCATGCGCTCGAGCGCCATCGTGAACGGCGCTTGCATCATCGGCAGCGTGAGCGTCATGCCGATGAGGCCGACCGACAGCGTGATCGGAAAGCCGACGGCGAAGATCTGCATCTGCGGGGCCACGCGCGAAATCACGCCGAGCACCAGGTTCACGAACAGCAGCATCGAGATGATGGGCAGCGCGATCCACAACCCGAGGCTGAACACTTCTGCGCCCCACACCTGCGGCTGCAGCGTGGTGAGGAAGTCGAGCGGCGCGGAGCCGATGGGAAAGGCCTCGAAGCTCTTCACCACCGCCACGGTGAGCAGCAGGTGGCCGTTGATGACGACGAACAGCCACGCGGCCATGGTGCCGAAGAAGCGCGCTGAGGCGGTGCTCGTGCCGCCGGTGGTGGGGTCGAAGAAGGCCGCGTAGTTCAGGCCCATCTGCAGGCCGATCAGTTCGCCGGCGAATTCGATGGCGGCAAACACGATGCGCGCGGCGAAGCCCAATGCAGCCCCCACCAGCACCTGCTGCAGCACGGCATCGAGTGCCTGGTGTGAGTCGAGCGCGATGGTGGGTACGGGCGGCAGCGTGGCCTGCGCGGTGAGCGCCACGAAAAACGCCAGCGCGATCTTCACGCGCACCGGGATGTTGCGCATCGACAGCACCGGTGCCGTGGTGAACAGCGCCAGGATGCGGATGAAAGGCCAGAAGACGGGCGACAGCCACGCCATCAACTGGGCTTCGGTGAACGTGACCATTGCTAGTGACCTATGACTTGTGACCAGTGAAATGCAAGGGACGGTGTTGGCTCTTGACCAGTCACAAGTCACTGGTCACCAGTCACTCTGGCTATCCCACGACGGTGGGAATAGCCTGAATGGTGCGCTGCAGGTACTCGACCAGCGAGCTGATCATCCACGGGCCTGCGACGGCCAGCACGATGACGGCGGCCACCAGCTTGGGCACGAAGGACAGCGTGGCTTCGTGGATCTGCGTGGCGGCCTGGAAGATGCTGACCACCAGGCCGACCACCAGCACGACCAGCAGCATCGGCGCCGCCACGGTGAGCAGCATCATCAGGCCTTCCTGGCCCAGGGTGAGGACTTGTTGGGCTTCCATTTCAGTTTTCCATGGCGCAGTGGCAGCACCCGCGACGTATGAAGCGGGATTCAACAGCCTTCACCGCAGAGGCGCAGAGGTCGCGGAGATTCGCGGAGAAATACAGGTCTTCTCCGCGGTCCTCCGTGTCCTCTGCGCCTGCGCGGTGAATGAATTGGAGTTTCATCCTAGTTTTCCATTGCGCTGCGCATCACCCGCGACGCATGAGACGGTGTAGCCGAGTGGACGCCGCGGGTCCGGCTTTGCCGGTCCGCTGGGGGCGCCCCTTTGAGGGGGAGCGCCGCAGGCGCTACGGGGGTGGGCCATCAGCTGGCAAAGCTTGCGGCCAGCGAACCCAGCAGCAGGTTCCAGCCGTCGGCCAGCACGAACAGCATGAGCTTGAAAGGCAGGGCCACCAGCACGGGCGACAGCATCATCATCCCCAGGCTCATCAGTACGCTGGCCACGATCATGTCGATGATCAGGAACGGGATGAAGATCAAAAAGCCGATCTGGAAGGCGCTTTTCAGCTCACTGGTCACGAAGGCGGGCACCAGCACGCGAAAGGGCATGTCCGGCGCCTTCACCGAGGCGTCCACCTTGGCCAGCTTGGCGAAGAGCTCCATGTCGCTCTGGCGCGTCTGCTTCAGCATGAACTCGCGCATCGGCTTCTCGCCGCGCGACAGGGCTTCCTCGAAGCTGATCTGGTTGGCCGTGAAGGGCTTGTAGGCCTCGTTGTAGACGCGGTCGATGGTGGGGCCCATCACGAACATCGTGAGGAACAGGCTCAGGCCGATGACCACCTGGTTGGGTGGCGCCGCCTGCGTGCCCAGCGCCTGGCGCAGCAGGCTCAGCACGATGACGATGCGCGTGAAGCCGGTCATCAGCAACAGCACCGCCGGGATGAAGCTGAGCGCGGTGAAGAACAGCAGCGTCTGGATGGGCACCGAATAGCTCGTGCCGCCCGCGCCCTGGCCCACCAGCAGCGGCAGCGTGGCACCGGTGCCGCCGGACTGCTGCGCTAAAGCCGCGCAAGGAACGGCCGAAATCAGCGATACGGCCGCAATGGCCAGGCCCTTCTTGTGGCGAACAAAAAAACTCATCGGATCACTCATTCGCCCCGCTTCTGGAAGCGGGTCAGCAGACTCTGGAACGTCACGGGGCCTGCGGCGGGCGCGGCAGGCGTTTCATGCGGCGCCATCGTGTGCAGCGTGGTGATGTTCTGCGGCGTGACGCCAAGCACCAGCCACTGCCTGGCCTCGCCCGCGCCCACCTCGATGGTCACGATGCGCTGGCTCGGCGACAACTGCATGGAAGAGACCGTGCGCGTGACGCTGCCGGTGCCTGCGGCGCCGAGCGAGGCGCCATAGGGCGAGCGCTTGAGCAGCCACAGCGCGAGCGGAATCATCGCGACGATCGCGACGAACCACAGAATCGAAAATCCCGTCACGATGACAGCACCCCGCTCGCGGAATACCACGAGCACCCCTCCGAGAGCGGGGCGGGCCTTGCTTGGGAGCGGCCCGGCGCGGCGGCCCGGTCCATGGTGGTCACGAAAGCGCGCTTCATCTCGCTTACATCCCCCGGCTCAGGCGCCGCATGCGTTCGGAAGGCGTCACGATGTCGGTGAGGCGGATGCCGAACTTGTCGTTCACCACCACCACCTCGCCCTGCGCGATGAGGTAGCCGTTGACCAGCACGTCCATCGGCTCGCCGGCCAGCGCGTCGAGTTCGACCACCGAGCCCTGCGCCAGCTGCAGGATGTGCTTGATCGGGATCCTCGTGCGGCCCAGCTCCACGGTGAGCTGCACCGGGATGTCCAGGATCATGTTGATGTCGTTGCCGGCCGTGTTGCCGGTGGTTGGCGCGAAGTTCGTGAACGCCGCGGGCGCCACGGTCTCGGCCTCGGCCAGCACCTCGCCGCTCATGCCGCCGCCGCTCGCGTCCTTCTGCTGGGCGAGTGCTGCGGCCCACTCGTCGGCCATTGCGTCTTGTTCGACGGAGTTCGGTTCAGACATTGGTATCTCCTAACCAGCTCATGTTCGAGTTCGTGAGCATCTGTTCGACCTTCAGCGCGTACTTGCCGTTGGACGTGCCGTACTGGCAGTTGAAGATGGGCACGCCGTCGACCTTGCCCTCGATCACCTTCTCGAGATCGAGCTCGATGAAGTCTCCGGGCTTGAGCGCGAGCAACTGCTCGACGGTGGCGTGTGCGTGTGCGAGTTCGGCCACCACCTGCACCTCGGCCGACTGGATCTGCTCCTTGAGCAGCTTGACCCAGCGGCGATCGGGCTCGGCGGAGTCGCCCTGCACGGTGGAATAGAGCACGTCGCGGATGGGCTCCAGCGTCGCGTACGGAATGCAGAAGTGGATCGTGCCGGTGGTGTCGCCGATCTCCAGCGTGAAGGAGGTCGACACGACGATCTCGCTGGGTGCGGCGATGTTGGCGAACTGCGGCTGCATCTCCGAGCGCTGGTATTGCAGCTCCAGCGGATACACGCCGTGCCAGGCCTTCTTGTATTCGGTCTCGATCACCTCGACCAGCCGCGTGATGATGCGCGACTCGGTGGGCGAGAAATCGCGGCCCTCGATGCGCGTGTGGAACTTGCCGAGCCCGCCGAAGAGCGAGTCGATCACCGCGAACACCAGCGTCGGGTCGCACACCACCAGGCCAGAGCCGCGCAGCGGCTTCACCGACACGATGTTGAAGTTGGTCGGCACCACGATCTCGCGCAGGAAGGCGCTGTACTTCTGCACCTTGATGGCGCCGACCGACACCTCGGGCGTCTTGCGGATGAAGTTGAACAGCCCGATGCGGATGTTGCGCGAGAAGCGCTCGTTGATGATCTCCAGCGTGGGCATGCGCCCGCGCACGATGCGCTCCTGGCTCGCCAGGTCGTAGTCCCGGATGCCACCACTTTGCACCTCCTCCTGCTCGAGCTTCTGGCTCTCGCCGGTGATGCCTTGCAGCAGCGCATCGACTTCGTCTTGCGAAAGGATCTGCTGATTCATCGTGAAGACTCCCTGGCTTCGTGCGGCGCGTTCAGCGCCCGCACGCCCAGCGGGGGCCGCAGATCCGGCTTTGCCGGTCTGCTGGCGCCGCCCCCTTGAGGGGGAGCGCCGAAGGCGCTACGGGGGTGGGCCATATCTACTGGATGATGAAGTTCGAGAAGTGCACGTGGCGCACCGGGTTGTGCACGGCGGGCTTCTTCTTGCGCTTCTTCTTTTTCGGCTTCTCGTCTGCTTCCTCGTCCGCGTGCTCGTCGTCTTCATCGTCGATCTCGATGCCCAGCGGGCGCACGGCCTCGCGCTGGATCTCGGCGGCCAGCTTTTCCTTGCCGGCGCGCTCCAGCAGCTCGGTGGAGCTCTTGTGCGCCAGGATCATCAGCACGCCATTGCGGATGGCGGGCATGTAGCTCTTCAGCGTGTCGGCGAACTTCGCGTCGTCCACCTCGAGGGTGATGCTCACCTGCGCATAGCGCTCCTGGTCCTTGTCGGCCAGGTTCACGGTGAAGGGCTCCAGCGGCAGGAAAGTCGGTGGGTGGCTGGAGTCGTGCTTGGCCGCCTTCTTGGGCGCCACCTCTGCGTCTTCGTCTTCGCCTTCTTCTGCGGCCGCTGCCGCGGCCTTCTGCTTGAGCATGTACAGCGCGCCGCCGCCGCCCACGGCCAGCAGCAGCACCACCACGCCCAGCAACAGCATCAGCTTTCCGGAAAACAGCTTTTTCTTGGCAGGCTCGGCGCCTGCGTCGGGGGCAGCGGCTTTGGAAGCAGCAGCGGACATGGGGTGTGCTCCTTGAATGGACCGGCTGCCCGAATGGCGCACACGCGCGCGAGACAGCCGAAACTTCTTGGAGCAATTATTCGAATCCGGCCCTCACGCGAAGCCTCGATAAGGGGCGGAAAACCTGCATACATGTCTACGCCCCGGGACCCACGCACGACGGGTGGCCTTCAAGGCGAGGCGGGTGCAGCCTCAGGCCGCGCCACGAAGGGGCCAGCCTGCTGCAAGCCGTGACCGATGTCTCAGGCGTAGAGGTCGACCGTGCCGCGCATGGCGACGCGGCGTGCGGCAGGTTGCGAGGCGGCCGTCGCTTCGACCGGGTCGCCCTGGCGCTGTGCGCCGCCGCGTTGCGACGAAGACGAGGCCCCGTCGTGCGCCGTACCGCCGGCATGGCGGCCGTGCTCGAACACGCCGCCGCCGACCAGCGTGAGGCCGGCCTCGTGCAAGGCGGCCGCGAGCATCGGCAGGCTGGTTTCGATGAGCTCGCGCGTGGCACCGGTCGCGGCGGCGAAGTCCACCTGCGCCTGGCTGCCGTCCACCGCGAT
Organism: uncultured Rivibacter sp.; assembly: GCA_946480925.1. The sequence continues at coordinate 29,179 of CAMLLU010000006.1, read as the reverse complement.
CTGCACCGAGATCGGGCCCATCTCGGCCGGGTTGAGGTGCAGCTCGGCCTGCTGCACGCCGTCTTTCACCAGCACGCTCACCTGCGTGGCCAGCACGTCGGGGAAGTCTGCGTCGGTGGCGGGGGTGGGCACGTCCAGCTGCGTCGAGGCCGTGGCTTCGCTCGGGCCGGTGGCACCGGGCGTGGGCGCCGTGATGTCCGTCACGGCTGCCATGGCGTCGGGACTCGACTTGGAGGCCGCCGAGGCAGCGCCTTCGGTGCGGGCCGCCAGCTGGGTGGCCTGGGCGTCCACGGCCGCTTGCGCCTGGGCTGGCAGCTCGAAGCGCTCGTCGGCTTCCGCTGCGTTCTTCGTGTCGCCTGCCGCATCGGCATCTGCGGCATTGGTGCCGCGGCGCAGGCCTGCGTTGCGCTGCGCGCCGCCCGGCGAACGTTCGTGGCCGTCGACGGCCGCGAGCGCGTCTTCCGTCGTGGCGCCGTCGCCCTGTTCGGGCGGCAGCTGCATCGTCGCGGGGTTCAGACTGGCCAGCCATTCGGCCAGCGGCGTCGTGGCCAATGGCTTGTCGTCGGTGATGGCCGGGTTGGTGTCTTCTTCACCGACGGCCTCTTGTGCTTCTACAGCCGCTGGCTTGGCGGTGTTTGCCTGGCGTGCAGCGCTGCTGCGGGCCGCTTGCTGCCGCACTTCCGTCGCTGCCTGCTGTGCGCGGTTGTCGGCCGCACGGTCTTGCACGCGCTCGCGTTCGCGCCGGTCAGCCAGGGCGCGTGTCTGGTCTTGTGCCGCCGTGTTGCCGGCGTTGCGGTGCGACACGTCGCTCGGCGTGGCGTGCTGCTGTTGCGCCGTCGAGGCCTGTGCGGACTGCGTGGCCTGCACGCGCGCACTCATGAGGCTGGCGAAGTCCATGCCCGGCGCAACCGGCGCCGCCGCGGCACGCGATTCGGAGGCCGCCGCATTGGCCGTGGGCAGCAGGGCGGACAGTGCTCGGGTGTTCGTGTTCATCGTGTCGTCGTTCAGGCAGGCTGCACGTCGCCGGTCAGCGGCTGGTTGCTCATGCTGCTCAGGCGTGCCCACGCGGCGCGCGAGGCTTGTTCATCGGTGAGCTTCTGCTCGCGGCGCCCGGCGGCCAGCGCCAACTCCTGCTGGCGGCGCTCGATGAGCTTGCGCACCGCGGCCACTCGCATTTCCTGCGCACGCAGCGCATCGCGCGCAGTGGCCAGCGCGGCGGTGGCGCGGGCCACCTGGTGCTGCTGCTGGTCCACCGCCAGTTGCAGCCGGCCCATGAAGCCCTGGTAGCACTGCACGATTTCCTTCGCGCCGGCCTGGCGGAACTGCATGTTCCAGCGTTGTTCGTAGTCGCTGCGGTAGTGCAGCAGCTGCTCGGCCTGGCGCTGTGCGCCGTCGAGCATCTGCTGCGCGCGCTGCTGCTCGGCCAGGGCCTGGTCGCGTTCGCGCTCCACCTGTTCGAGCACGAGGGCGAGGGCCTGGATCGCTTGGTTACTGCTGCTCATGAGGCGTCCTGTTCAGGTTGGGAATCAGCGCGCGGCGCCCAGCAGCCGCAGCTGGCGCACGCTGTCGGGCAGCGGCGCCGGGTCGTGCATGTCCTGCCGCAGCAGCGCGAGCATGTCCTGGTGGCTGCGCACGGCGAGGTCGAGTTCTGGGTCGTGGCCCGGCGCATAGGCGCCCAGCTGGATGAGGTCGCGCGCCTTGTTGTAGCGAGACCAGAGCTGGCGGAAGCGCCGCGCGGCGTCCAGGTGCTCGGGCGGCGCCACGTTGTGCATCACGCGCGAGGCCGAACGCTCGATGTCGATGGCGGGGTAGTGGCCGCTTTCAGCCAGCTCGCGCGACAGCACGATGTGGCCGTCGAGGATGGCGCGCGCCGCATCGGCAATCGGGTCCTGCTGGTCGTCGCCTTCGCTGAGCACCGTGTAGAAGGCGGTGATGGAGCCGCAGCCGTTCAAGCCGTTGCCCGAGCGTTCCACCAGCTGCGGCAGCTTGGCAAAGCACGAAGGCGGGTAGCCCTTGGTGGCCGGCGGCTCGCCGATGGCCAGCGCGATCTCGCGCTGCGCCATCGCATAGCGCGTGAGCGAATCCATCAGCAGCAGCACGTGCTGGCCACGGTCGCGAAAGTGCTCGGCAATGGCCGTGGCGTAGCTCGCGCCCTGCATGCGCGTGAGCGGCGGCGCGTCGGCGGGGGCGGCCACCACCACCGAGCGGGCCAGGCCTTCCTCGCCGAGGATGTCCTCGATGAATTCCTTCACTTCGCGGCCGCGTTCGCCGATCAGGCCGACCACGATCACGTCGGCTGCGGTGTACTTGGCCATCATGCCCAGCAGCACCGACTTGCCGACGCCCGAGCCCGCGAACAGGCCGATGCGCTGGCCGCGGCCCACGGTGAGCATGGCGTTGATGGCGCGCACGCCCGTGTCGAGCGGCTCGCGCACCGGGTCGCGGTCCATCGCGTTGATGGGGCGGCGTACCAGCGGCTCGTTGTGCGCGTGGGAGATGGGGCCGAGCCGGTCCATCGGTTGGCCGTGCGAGTCGATCACGCGGCCGAGCAGGCCGTCGCCGATGGGCAGGTGGCGCGTGCGGTCTTCGCTGCGGCGCCACGGGTGGCTGGGCTGGCCCAGCACCGGCGCGGCCACCGGCGTGGAGCGCGGCACCACGCGCGCGCCGCTGGCCAGGCCGTGCACTTCACCGGTGGGCATGAGGTAGGCACGGTCGCCCGCGAAGCCCACCACCTCGGCCAGCACCGGCGGCTGGCCCTCCATGCGCACCTCGCATACCGAGCCCACCGGCACGCGGATGCCCGCGGCCTCGAGCACCAGGCCGGCCACGCGCACCAGCGTGCCCTGGGTTTCCAGCGGCAGTGGCGAGCTGGCGAAGTTGTGCAGGTCGTCCAGGTAGCGCATCCACTTGTCGGCAGGTGCGTTCATGACGGGGCTCACGCTCATTCGTCGGCCTCCGGCGGGTTCATGTCGTCCGAGCCGTTCCACTCAGACTCGCGGCCCATCGCCCCGGCAGAACGCTGCCAGCGCGCTTCCACGGTGGCGTCGATCACGCCGATGTCGGACTCGACGATGCAACCGCCGCGCGTGATCTGCGCATCGGGCACCAGCCGCGCGCCGCGCGATTCGATCAGCTCGTGCACGCCTTGCGCGACCAGCGCGTGGTCGTCGGGGTGCACGTGCAGCGTGATGTGCCTGGCAGACATGAGCAGCGCGCTCAGCGCTTCCTGCGCCACGTCGACCACCAGCTGCGGCCGCTGTGCGAGCTCGCTGCGCACCACCTGGCGCGCCAGCGACAGCGCCACGCCGGCCAGCCGCTGCGCGAGGTTGTGCTCGAGCCCACCGAGCTGTTGCTGGAATGCCGAGGTGATGTGCGCCACCTGCGCCGTCACCTGCGCTGCGTAGCTCTGCTTGAACCCTTCGAGCGCCACGAGGCCGTCGCGGTAGCCGTCTTGATAGCCGGCCTGCCGGGCCGCATGCACCTGCGCTGCGATCTCTTCTGCGCTGGGCGGTGCGGGCTCGGGCTCCGGCTGCTGCTGCGCGGCCGCTTCGCCGCCCGGCAGCACGCCCGGGTTCCACGCGGAAAACGTGTGCAGCTCTTCGCGCGGGATGAAGCGCGCATAGCTGGCTTTCGGGTCCGTGTTGGGCGGGGGGACCTGCCGCGGCCCCTTGTGCTTAGAGGAACTGGTCATCACCGCCGCCTCCCAGCACGATCTGTCCTTCGTCGGCCAGACGGCGGACGACCTTCAGCATTTCCTTCTGCTCCGCTTCCACCTCCGACACGCGCACAGGGCCGCGCGAGTCGAGGTCTTCTCGCAGCGTTTCGGCCGCGCGGGTGGACATGTTGCGGAAGATCTTCTCGCGCAGCTCGGGCGTGGCGCCCTTGAGCGCGATGATGAGCGACTCGCTCTGCACTTCCTTCAGCAGGGACTGGATGCCGCGGTCATCGACCTTGTTCAGGTCGTCGAACACGAACATGTTGTCCATGATCTTCTGGGCCAGCTCGTTGTCCATCTCGCGCACGTAGTCGAGGATGGAGGTCTCGATGCTGCTGCCCATCAGGTTGATGATCTCGGCCGCCGGCTTCACGCCGCCCAGCGAAGCCTTCTTCAGCTTGTCGCCGCCGGCCAGCACCTTGCTCATCACCTCGTTCAGGTCCTTCAGCGCCGAAGGCTGGATGCCGTCGAGCGTGGCGATGCGCACCATCACCTCGTTGCGCTGGCGGTCGGTGAAGTGCTTGAGCACGTCGGAGCACTGCTCGTAGTCCAGGTGCACGAGGATGGCCGCGACGATCTGCGGGTGTTCGTTGCGCAGCAGCTCGGCCACCGAGCCCGGGTCCATCCACTTCAGGCTCTCGATGCCGGTGACGTCGCTGCCCTGCAGGATGCGGTCGATCAGCAGGTTGGCCTTGTCTTCGCCCAGCGCGCGGCGCAGCACCTGCTTCACGTATTCGTCGGTGTCGGTCACCAGCATGCTCTGGTCTGCCGCGTCGGAAGAAAAACGCGTGAGCACCTGCTCCACGCGATCGCGCGGCACCGTCTTCAGCTTGGCGATCGTCTCGCCCAGGCGCTGCACTTCCTTCGGGGCGAGGTGCTTGAACACCTCGGCCGCCTCTTCCTCGCCGAGTGACATCAGCAGGATGGCGGAGTCTTCGAGTCCCTGGTCGTCCATGTTCTCAGTCCTTGATCACCCAGCCGCGCACGATGGCTGCCACTGCGCCGGGGTTTTCCTTGGCGAGGGCGCGTGCGTCTTCGAGACGCTTGTCCAGCTGCGGAGCTTCCAGCGCGGGCAGTGCCTGCTGTTCGCCGGGCAGCGTCTGTGCGTCGTCGATCACGGCGTCGAGCATCGGTGCCGGGCGCGAGCTTTCCACCGCCTTGAGCGCGGGGCGGATGGCGCCGAACACCACGATCAGCGCGAGCAGCGTCAGCGCGCCGGGGATGGCCATGGTGCGCAGCAGGTCGATGGTCTCCGGCTGCTTCCACAGCGGGATGTCGGTGGGTGTGACCTTCTCGACCTTGAACGGAGCGTTGATCACCTTCACCGAGTCGCCGCGGTCCTGGCTGAAGCCGATGGTCTCGCGCACCAGCGTGGTCAGCTTCTCCAGCTCTTCGGCCGACAGCGGCACCACGGTCGTCTTGCCTTTGGCGTCGGTGTTCGTGCGGTGGTTCACGACCACGGCGGCATTGAGGCGCTTCACCGTGCCGGTGGCATTGCGCGTCACGCGCACGGTCTTGTCGACCTCGTAGTTGGTCACGGACTCTGCACGCGAGGAGCCGGTGCTGCCGGCATTGCCGCCCTGCGCGGCCTGCAGTTGCTGAGCCTGGCCGTTGATGGGCGCGGTGGCCGGCACGGGCGGCTGGTTGGAGGCGGCACCCGGCACGCCGCTGGGCTGCGCACCGGCGCCGCCGGAGGAGCTGGCCGTCTGCTGGCTGCGCACCGTGGCCTGGTCGGCGGCCGAACCCTGGTTGGGCTTGAACTCTTCGGAGGTCGATTCGGTCTGCGAGAAGTCCACCTCGGCGGTGACCTGCGCGCGCAGGTTGTCGCGGCCCACCACCGGCTCCAGGATGTCGAGGATGCGCTTGGTGTGCATCGCCTCGATCTGGTTCACGTACTGCAGTTGCTGCGCGTCGAGCCCGCCGTTGGCCGCGGCGTCGGTAGGGCCGGAGATCAGCGCGCCGGTCTGGTCGAGCACGCTCACGGCCTTGGGGTTGAGCTCGGGCACGCTCGAAGACACGAGATGCACGATGCCGGCCACCTGCGCGCGGTCGAGCGTGCGGCCCGGGTGCAGCGTGAGCATCACCGAAGCGCTGGGCTTCTGCTGTTCACGAAAGAAGCCGTTCTGGTTGGGCAGTGCCAGGTGCACGCGTGCAGATTGCACGGCCGACAGCGCCATGATCGAACGCGTGAGCTCGCCCTCGAGGCCGCGCTGGAAGGTGAGGCGCTCTTGAAACTGCGTGATGCCGAAGCGGGCGTTGTCCATCAGCTCGAAGCCGGTGACCGAGCCCTTGGGCAGGCCGGCGGAGGCCAGCTTCAGCCGCACGTCGTGCACCTTGTCGGCAGGCACCAGGATGGCCGCGCCGCCGTCGGCATGCTTGTAAGGCACGTTCATCTGCGACAGCTGCGCAATGATCGCGCCGCCGTCCTTGTCGGACAGGTTGGCGTACAGCACCTTGTAGTCACCCTGGCTCGACATCATGGCCATGGCCACCACGATGGCGACCAGCGCCGCGAGGCCTGCACCCAGCATGAACTTGCGCTTGGCGGGCAATGCCATCAGGCGCTCGCCGAAACCGGGGTTCGCATTCACGATGGGCCGTGCGCCGGCAGCGGCCGGTGCGATGGCGGTGGGCATGGGTTGGGCGACGACGGTGTCCATGTTCGACTTGGTTGTTCCCTCAAGGCGCCAAGGCTCGGCACGAGCCCGCGCAACTTGAGCGGAATTATTCGGACACGACCCGAAACATATGCGGGGAACAGCCCGGCAAACGACACCCAGTTCGCCCCATCGGTTTGACGGCGCGTCGGTAGCATCCGTCCCATCCCCCAAGCCATTTGGGGCCGGAAACCACCATGGACGTGAAACTCAAACCTTTCGACTTCGCACAAGCGGCCGCCCGTGCAGGCATGCCGCAGGTGGCGCAGCGCGTGAAGGAAAGCACGCAAGCGGCCGGTTTCCAGCAAAGCTTCGCGCAGGCCCTGCGCTCGGTGAGCCAGGCACAGAACCAGGCCACGCAGATGCAGCGCGAAGTTCAACTCGACAACCCGACCGTGAGCCTGGAAGAGACCATGGTCGCGATGCAGAAGGCTCAGATCGGCTTTCAGTCAGCCCTGCAGGTGAGGAACCGCATGGTGCAGGCGTATAGCGAGATCATGAACATGCAGGTGTGAAGCCCTGCCGCCGGGCCGCCCCAAGGCAAGGGCGCTGCCCCCGCGGGGGGCTCCGCCGCAGGCGGTGGGGGCTGGCATGGCGCGAGATCATGAACATGCAGGTGTGAAGCCCTGCCGCCGGGCTGTGTGATACCTGACGAAAGTCATTGGCGCACTCGGTGCGCGAAAGCGCTGCATCTCTTGGGGAGATGCCTGCGCCAAGTCAATCCTTCCATACGAGGTAAGCCCCACCCAATCGAGCGGGGCCTCCTTGCAAGACTAGGGGTGGCAGCTCCCAAGACCGCGACCTACTGTGTCTGGGCGAATGCGTGATGCATTTCGCGATCCCAACCAAACACAGGAAGGAAATGGCATGAGTGAAGAAACCCTCGGTGGTGCGATCAATCCCTATGCGTTGACCGAAGCCGTGATCGGCAAGCGTGTCGACTGGGAGCGTCTGGACCGTCCGTTGGAGCTGGTGGAACGCACGCTGGGCCTGCCGGCCTCGCAGCTGTTCAACCCCGGCAAGGGCTCGCCGGTATTCGCGCTGCAAAAGGCAGTGCAGCAGCCTGGCGGCGTGGTCGCCATGGCCAAGGCCACGCACAGCGCTACCGAGCGCAAGCGCATGATGCTGGACGTCTCGCCCTCGCTGAACCCCGCGCTGCGCGAGAAGCTGGCCGACCTGCTGGTGCCGGCCGACCCGACGCTGACGGAGACCGAGTACCCCAACGCCACCTGGAGCGACCCTGGTGACTTCTTCGAGGAAGGCACCGAGTTCGGTGACCCGGTGCAAGGCGCCGTGGGTGACTGCTGGCTGATCGCCGCGTTGTCTTCAGTGGCATGGTCGCGGCCCTACGCCATCTTGCAGCGCACCCGTGCGACTGGTCCGAATAGCGAGCAGTTCGTGGACGCCGTCACGTTCGGTGTGGCCCCCGGCAGTACCAAGACGTTCGAAGTCACCGAGAACGTGCCGGTACACAACGGCAGCGGCAAGCCGGTGTTTGCCCGCTCGTCCGAGGCCGGCGAGATCTGGCCGGCGGTTTACGAGAAGGCCTATGCCCGCTTGCGCTCGGGCAACACCACCGACAAGCCCGACATCAAGACGCTGCACGGCGGCAACTGTGTGGACGCCTGCGTCAAGCTCGTGCCCGGTCTCGCGGGTCAAGGCATGGCCACCGTGACGACCAGTGCCGACGATCTTTGGAAGGCGTTGACGGCCAACTGCATCAGCAACCCGCCGCAAGTCACGCCGACGATCTTCAAGGTGAAGGGCGGGCGCACGGTGAATCCGCTCACCGCGTGGACCTACGCGAAGGCAGAAGACGCGCCCGACACCATTGCCTACGACGCCACCACGGGAATCGTCGGCTGGCACTGCTATTCGGTGCTGGGCTGGGTCTCGGTGACCACGCTGGGGATCGCGCAAGGCCCGGGTGGCCTGCCCGTGCAGCCGCAGACCCACCGATACATCGTGCTGCGCAACCCCTGGGGCCAGCATGAAGGCAAGGTGGACGTGCTCAGCGGTGACTGGACGGTGCACGACCGCAGCTGGTGGCGCAAGACGCCGCTGAATACCGGTGGCCTGTTCGCGATGAAGATCGAAGCCTTCAAGAAGTACTACGGGGGGCTGGGCATCGCCAAATGATCGAGCGGCCGTAGTCCTGCAGGGCGGGCTGTCGGTGGCGACAGCCCGCTTTTTCGTTCGTGAGCTCGTGAGCGGTGGGCAACAATGCCGCCCCCATGGACCTGCACTGGCTTTCTCCCGCCCAATGCTTCGGCTACCTTGCCTTCGTGCTGGGCGGGGGCTCGTTCATGCAGACCAGCGACCGGCGCTTCAAGCTGCTGATGACCGGCGAGTGCCTGGCCTACGTGGTGCACTTCGCGCTGCTGGGCAACCCCACCGCGGTGGCGAGCTCGTTGCTGTCGACGCTGCGTTCGGTGCTGGCCTTGCGCACGCGCTCGCCCTGGGTGGCCTTTGCCGTGGTGGCGGCGAACCTGGCTCTCGGCGCTGCGTTGGCAAGGCAGCCGAGTGACTGGCTGCCGCTGGGCGCCTCGTGCCTGGGCACGCTCGCGCTCTTTCTGCTGCAGGGCGTGCCCATGCGGCTGGTGATGCTGGCCGGCACCAGCTTGTGGATCGCCAACAACCTCATCGTCGGCTCCATCGGCGGTACGGCGCTCGAAGTGGTGGTCGCGAGCGTCAACCTGTGGACCATTGCGCGCATGGTGCGCAACGGCGCCCGGGTACGGCCGTTGCCTGAGTGAAGGCACGCGCCGCAAAGGCGGGCAACCAGGGGAGAGCATGGACGCCCCGAACTACGAAGCATTCTTCAGTGACTACGTGCACGCCTACGAACGCTCGCTGGGCGAGCGTGTGGACACGAAGGCGATTCGAGGCTTCTTTGCCGAGTCGTTTCTCTCGGCCAGTGTGGCGGGGCAGGTCAGTGCAGGGGCGAATGACGATGCCTTCGAGAAGACGCTCCAGCAGGCCTACGTGTTCTACAGGGCCATCGGCACGGTGAGCATGCAGCTCGAGCGTGTTGAGGCCGAACCCCTGTACGAGAACCATGACCGCGTGCGCGTGTTCTACCGCGCGGGCTACCGCAAGCACGACGGGACGCAGCCCTCCATCTCGTTCGACGTGATGTACCTCGTGCAACGACGACCGGGCGGGCCGAAGATCTTCGGCTTCATTGCAGGCGACGAGATGGCCGTGTACCGGCAACATGGCCTGGTCAACGAACGCGGCGAGCCGGCCTGAGGCGCCGCGTTCAACACGCTGAACGTCAGTGCGCCGTGACGAGTTCCACTTCGGCGTGGTCTTCCAGCCATTCGGCCACGGGCTCACCCACTTCGTCTGCAATGCCCTGGTTCCAGAACTGCGACGCGCACAGCACTTCGAGGTCGAGGCCGCTCAGGGTCTGCCGCGCGAGCACGGTGCCCACGAGCATGGCGCGGGCCCGCTCCACGATGCCCCAGGCCTGCGTCGTTCCCGCGGCGCATTGCAGCTCGAGCAGAAAGGCTTCCTTGAGGGCGCCGTCCTTCGTCTTCTCTTCCAGCCAAGGCAGTTGCTCGGCCAGTTTCTCGTCTTGAAGCAGCACGGCCAGCAGCTCGCGGGCCTTTTGCGGGCTGAGCGGGGCCACGACGAAGCGCTCGGTGTTGAAGGTCGGCGAGCTCTTGGGGGCGTTTGCCAGCTCGGGCCTCACGTTGCTCGACATCGATTGCATGCATCCTCCGCAAATCGTGGGGAGGGTAGGGGCCGCCCTGCAGTGGCGGCCTGGCCTGCGCGAAGCGGCGTGTCGCAAACCGAAGGCGTGCCGGTGCGGCAAGTCGCTCAGCGCAGAGGCGCGGAACGTGAACGACTTTTGTGAGCCTGGCTGACTGTTGTCACCGCAGGTCGTGGCCGACAGCCCTTCCTTCGAGCTCGAGGGAAGTCAGCCAGAGCCGCACGTCGAACTCGAGTTGGTGATATGCCGGCTCCATGTGCGTGCACAGCGCGTAAAAGGGCTTGCCATGCTCGCGCTCCTTGAGGTGCGCCAATTCGTGCACCGCGATCATCTTCAGGAACGGCGCCGGCGCTTGCCTGAACAGGCTGGCGATGCGGATCTCTCGCTTGGCCTTGAGCCTGCCACCCTGCACCCGCGACACCGTTGTGTGCGTGCCCAGCGCATGGTGGATGACGTGCAGCGTGTTGTCGTACACCACCTTGGCCAGCGGTTCGGCATTGCGCATGAACCGGTTCTTGAGGGCCGCCACGTAGTCATACAGCACACGGTCGGTGCGCACGTCGTGAGCCTCCGTGTAGCGCTTGCTCAAGCTCTCGGCCAGGCGGCCTTGTTCGATGAGCATGCTGACCTGCGCAAGCAACTCAGGCGGGTAGCCCGAGAGGTACTTCAGTCGCGGCGGCGATGGCGTCATGGCGATGTGGGCGGCACAGGTTTCTTCGGGCCATCACCCGTGGTGCGGCGGATGTCGCGCAGCATGAAGAGGTAAAGGCTTTCAACCTTTTCGCGGGCCCAGGGCGTCTTTCGCAGGAACTTCAGGCTCGACCCGATGCTCGGGTTGCTGCTGAAGCAGCGCAGCGGAACGCGCTCTGCCAGGTCGGCCCAGCCGTAGTGCGCAACGAGCGCCGTGACGAGGGCCTCCAGCGTCACGCCGTGCAACGGGTTGCGGTGCTGGAATTGCGGGGAGGGCGGTGTGGGCATCTCGCGATTTTGGGGCCGTTGAGATCGCGGAGTGACTGAGCAGACGTTGAGTGAACGGCTGGCGAGCTGATCGCCGCTACTGCGAGCTGCCGGCCAGTAGCGCTGATCGCACAGCTTGCGCTTCAGACTGGTGCTGTTGTTGGCTCACGAATTCCAGTGTCGGCGGCCGGCCACAAGCTGCCGCCCATCGATGGCCGCTTCCAGGCACTCAAACAGAGGCGACCGTGAGGACGTGGGTGTAATCATCGTGCCTGCCACGTTGGCATGCCCCCGGGAAGGCCGTTGACCCACGAGCGCTCCTAGCGCCCGAGAACCCGTCGGATGGGCCTGTTGATTGCCTCGAACGCCCCTATGACTCCGTCAAAGATGAAGTCAAGCGCACGCCCGTAGCCCTGGCTGACGCTGGCCGTATCGAAGCCCAGCCTCCGCAGAGCTGTTAACGCCTTTCCGACGGCATCGTGTGCGTCGGCGATCCTGAGATCGTTGTTGAGGAACAGCGGGGCCATGCGTTCGTTGTCGCTGGCCCAGCCGTCGGGCACTTCCTTGTTGGCGAACGCGTACACCGACTCCTGGTGGGCCTCGAGCTGTTCCACGATATTCAGGATGCTTTGGAGGAGTTTCAGGCTTCCAAGCCCCTGCATCTTGTCCTCCGGGCAACCGGCCTTCACCAGCAGTAGGCGCAGGAAGCCGTTGGGAATGCGTTGCCACACTTCGTGCAAGCTCTTGCAACGCGCCAGAAAGGCTTGCTGACTCATGTCAAGCGGCGCCACCTGGGCGAGTCGGCTGAGCTGGCTGTAGCCCGTCCACCCGTTCGCCTCGAGCTCGGCACGCGAAAAGCCGACAAGTTCGACCGCCTCTCGGGCCACGCCGACAGCGGCGCCAAGTTGAGCGAGGTTGTCGCCGACGTCGAGGAGTTGGGCCAGTAGTCGCTGTGTCCTTCCAACGATGTGCTCTTCACGGAGGTCGAAGCCAGCGAGGCGGCCGGGGTCTACAACGAACCGGTGCGCGTGAACGATCTCTCGATCGGGTTTGGGCTTGTAGAGCTCTCGGATGGGTACGCGAATTAGATTGCGCCCAACGCGTTCGCAGTCGGAGAACGACCATTGCCCGCGGTAGGACGGGTTGGTGCTACCTCTCCGGTTGGGAGTGCTGTCGTAGAAGGCGCTCTGCTCGTAGCGCTCAAGAAACTTGTCTTCCAGGTAGACGACACCACCGTGGAGCTGCGCGTTGGCGCGCGCATGCGTCATCGGTCCATCGAACCCCGGCCATTCCAGGCCTTCTGCGCTCTGTTCGGCACACAGCTCGCACGAAACGGCGGCGACTGTGGCCCAAACCTGCACATGCAGTCCACCATCGTCTTTCCGGATGTCGAGCTCGCACCAATCGCCCGCCGGTTTGATCAAGCCGTCCACTCCACCGTCCATGACTGCTCGCAGCTCCGGTGTATCCGGAAAAATGGCCGCGTAGTAGAAGCACCGCACGCCCACCGCGCCACGCAGCCAAAGGTACTTTCGCAGGTACTCGTTGGACATGCGCCAACTCACGTTGCGCGACACTTCCCACTCGTAGTTCGCAGACACCTCGCCGTCGGCAACGCCGAATTCCGGAAGGCCGAGGTCGTCATAGACCAGGCGCTGTTGATCGTTGCCCAGGCATGTTGCGGTGAGGCCAAGCGCCATCCACACTTTCTCAGCAAGGCTGTAGGTGTAGAAAGATCCGTCGCCCCAGGATGCGACGACGTAGTCGTGGCCTGATACAGAGGGACAGAACCGCGCAGATCCTCCCTTGTCCCGCAGCACCGGCACGGAGTACGAGACAACGCCGTCGCTGGCCGCGTTGACGACCCCGAGCGCATCGACATCTTCCTCCGGCACCACGGCCATCACCAGATGCAAGGCCTCGTCCTTGACCGTGTCAGCTTCATCCGCCTCGAACAGAGCACTGACCTCGACTCGCTCTTGAGGATTCAGCCCGACCGGTGAGATAAGGTTTCGCAGCTTGGCGGGCAAATGGCGTTCGGCGATGGGGAACGATGCAAGGTAGTCGATGGGCATGATCGCGTGGGCGTGATGTCGGATGAGAGCGACGAGTACGCGCGCGAGGGGGAGGCCTCGGGATTGCAATGACGAAATCGCGCCCAGCCGCGTTGGCGTCTTCTGCCACGCTGAACTCTACGCTCGCACAGCAATGTGACGAGCCTGACGGCAAGGCGGAAACACAGGATGTGCGGGAAAACACCTTCCCGCTTGCGGGGGATCGACGTTGGGCGCGCCCATCGATTTAACTGCCGCGTGGCGATGTGCCGCCGCTCGACGTTTGCGGAGGAACCGTGAAGATTGAAGATACAAACGAGACTGATGTTCGCGAGGAGGTGGCCGTGCCGCTGCTGGCCGCATTGGGATATGAACGTGGCACGCCCAATGACATCTCTCGCGAGATGCCCCTGACCTACGAACGCGAAATCCTCGGCAGAAGAAAGCCGACAGACCCACCGCTACGTGGACGGGCGGACTATGTGCTCTCGGTGATGGGTGGGGGCAGATGGGTGTTGGAGATAAAAGGGCCCAACGAGCCCATTGATGTTGCGGCCATTGAGCAGGCAATCAGCTACGGTCGACACCCTGACGTTGCGGCTTCATACGCCGTGGTCCTGAACGGCAGACGGGTCACAGTGCATCACGCAACGCAACGTGCAACCGATCCGCCGCTCGTTGACCTGCCCATCGTTGACGCTGCTTCACTTGCTGAGCAGTTGGGTCCCCTGCTGTCGCCCGTTGCCATCCGGCGAGACTGCAGCCCCCCGAAAGTTGACCTTGCGAAACCTTTGGCTGTTGGGCTCAGGTCGCGAGCGGACATTACCCGTGGCGAGATCCGCCACGAGCACTTCAGCTGGTCGTCAAGCCTTCAGTTGCCCGCACAGTCCGTTTGGCAGATGGAAGAACTGCGTCGGCGCATGCAGGGTCTTCGGCTGACTGTTACCGGGGGCTTCGTGATGCGAGACGACACGTCTCGCATTCGGGCGAGGCTCACCTGGTCTTTGCCTCACGATGATCTGCTCCAGTTTGTCATCGACAAGAGGCTCATGGACCTGGAGTACCTGGCGCTAGGTGATCAGATCTCAGCGGACCGTGAGCTCCCCACTGTCTTCGACATGATCGGCAGCGTTGACGTCAACGCGGGGGAGCAACTGTTCGACATCGTCCGGTGGGAAACGCAGACCGCTGGGCTGCCCATGAAGATGCGGTACACCGGGACCGCAACGGGATTTATCGACGATTTTGTCTTCCGAGGCGCCTTCGACGCAAAGTACTACTGCGACACACCAGCGGCACCTGGATTCAAGATCCAAATGGAAACCGGAGGCACTTTTCACATCGAGGTCGACCGCCATTGAAAGCGGCGCCGCGGCAAAAATGCAACGAAGCCCAGCGCTCGGCGCGTGTTGAACGCAAGGCCTCTCATGGAACTCCTCCTTGATATCCGGTCGCACTCGCATCGCTTGACGGAAGAATGCTTCTCCTTCTTCGAGCGGAACAAGACGAACGTCCGGCTGACCCGCACCTCGGATCACACCTTTTCCCTTGGCGTAGACGCCAACAGCTTCAAGGACCTCGGGTCAACAGACGTGCTCTTCCACTCTCACTGGTGGGCATCAGCCATGTTGATTGGCCTCAACATCGCCACGATCGGCTACTTCTGTTGGAATGACTCCCCTTCGCTTCATCCCGTCTATCGCGTCCGCGCTCCGGACTCGCCGGAAGCCGAAAGGGAGATCGCCCTCCAACAAACCCTCACATTCCCGTACCCAGAACTGCGAGATCTGACTGAAGACGACGTGCAGAACGCGCTGATCATTTCGTCATCGTTGGTACAAGACCAAGACTTCATCCCACGCAGCGAGTACTTGAAGGGTCTTCTACACATCGGTGCATCACACCTTGACATCACATTCCACCGAGAAGCCTTCGGCAACTTCTATCGCTGCGTTGAGCTGTTTGTCACGCAGCGAGTTCTGGGCGTGAAGCGACTCGCGAACGAAGTCAAAGACATCCAGCGGGCACTGGGGCGCCTCGGCGTCAATGACACCCTACAAGGCGCTTTTGCAGAGATCTATGCAATTCGCTCAAGTCAGTTTGCTCACGCCCAAGCAAAGCAGGTCGCAGTGTCCTTCGATGACGTACTGAAGGTCAAAGCCTTTGCTGACATCGTCATGTACAAAACCTACCGCAACGTCGCAGAGGAGTGGCGTGCAGCGAGAGAGGCCTAGCGCTCCGCTCGAGCGGACCTGAAGCTTGAGCCGGTTTCGTGATGCCGTGGCCTCGCGGGAGGGAACGTCTGCTCTGCGGGATCTCGCCTTGAGATGCTGGACATCCGCGTTGGGTCGGTCCCTGCCGCTCATGCGCACGGCCCACCCGCGACAACACGTACTCGCCCCTAAGCCGAAAACTCCTGCAGCCGAGCCGACACCTCGCCGCCCTGCACCAGCAACTCGCCCGCCGAGATCGGCAGCTTGAATCGACGCGGCCCGGCGCTGCCGGGGTTGACGTAGAGCACGCCGTCGCGGGTGGTGACGAGCGGTTTGTGCGAGTGGCCCGAGACGACCACTTGCACGCCGGCGGCGGCCAGGTCGATGTCGAGCATCGCGAGGTCGTGGATCGCGTACACGCGCACCGCTTCGAGCGTGACGATCTCGGTCTCGCGTAGCGCGTCGGCCCACGCGCCTCGGTCGTTGTTGCCGCGCACGGCGGTCACGGGCGCCAACGCTGCCAGCTCCTGCAGCACGCCGGCATCGCAGACGTCGCCTGCGTGCACGATGTGATCGCAACCTTCGAGGTAGGCCTTCACTTGCGGCCGCAACAGGCCGTGGGTGTCGGAGACGAGGCCGATGCGAAGCATGGAATCGCGCTCAGCCCCGCTGCACGATCTGCAGCTCGTTGCCGTCCGGGTCGCGCAATGTGGCCAGCGTGCCGCCCCAGAACTGGCGCTGCGGTGCGCCGGTGAACACCACGCCTCGGGCCACGAGGTCCTGGTGCGCCACGTGCATGTTGGGCACCAGGAACGACAGCCCGGTGAAGCGGCCGACTCGCGCCTGCTCTTCAGGCGGCGCATCGGGCGACACGGCCTCCACCACGAGCTCGCAGTTGCCGGCGTTGAAAACGCAATAGCCCTTTGCCAGGTCGGCCGCATTGAGCTTCAAGCCCAGCTGCTGCGCATAGAACTCACGGGCGCGGGCAATGTCGCGCACGAAGACGCGGGCGGTGTTCAGGTTCATCGATGTCTCTCGCAGGAAAGCGGGCAGGGCTTGGAGAAACGGATGATAGGCAGCGCATGCGGTATGCCTCTCAGGTTGGTTGCGCCATTGAAGTCTCGCGGCCGCGAGCGCACGGGCGAGGGCAGCGGCGGATCCTGCGTCAGTGCGCGGCTTGCGGTTGGCGTTGAGGTTGGTGCTGAGGCTGCAACCTGGGCGGCTCGCACAACAACACTGCTTTCGCGCTTGCGGGCAGTGTGGAGCCTCGCACGGCATTCCGGTAGGCGTCGATGGCCAGCGAGGCGCCTTGCTGCCGCGCCTCGGTCAGCAGCCCGCCCGGTGGTGCGTCGGCCTGCAACACGTGCATCTTTTCCTGATCGCTCATCGGCGAGTCGAGCACGGCCGTGACGTAAGCAGCGACCCGGTCCGCGGCGTTGCACGCCATTGCATCGCCCAGGGCCTGGACGCCTTCTCCATCTCGTGCAATCAGCATGCGGCAGCGCGTCTCGGGTGCGACATCCAGGTGTGCGATCTGGGCAGCCAGTGCCGCCACGGTGTCTGGCGTGCCGGAGATCATCGCGAAGGCCATGGGCGAGAGGCCATTCGCATCACGCAAGTCCATGAGCAGCGCCCTGTCGTTGCCATTCAGCGAAGGGTGTCTGGCCAGGCCATCGCAATAGGCTCGGGCCGACTCGAGCCAGGCGGTCCCCATCACCGAGTCGATGTTCAGCAGGTTCTCAGGCGCCTGTGCCTTGAGCAGGCTCATTTGCACCGGTTTTGGCAGCCCGGTCGCGGCGACCAGATCGACGAAGGCGCCAACGGCATGCTTGTGGCCGTCCACCATTGCCAGGGTCAGGCCGGCAGTGCCGTCCCAGGACTGCACGGCGAGCGCGTGCTCGGCCTTGGCCGGGTCCTGGCGCGCCAGTTCGACGACCTGATCCTTGATGTCGCGCAGCGTGCCGGCAAAGCCGTAGGTCAGCAGCGGATCGATCACGCTTCTGTCCAGCGGCGGCACAGGGCCGGCGAGGCGTCGTTCGGGCTCGGCGCCTGGCCGTGCTGGCAACGACGCAGGGCCTCCCGGAGGCAACGCCATCACCATGGCGATGGACTCATCGCCGAAGTAGTCGTCCAGCGTGGAGCGGTCGAGGAGCAGGTCGGAGATCTTCAGTGCTTCGAAATGGGCGATGTCGTTGCTGGCCATCCGCTTGTGGGTGGCCGTGAGGTTGGGGTCGTAGAAGTTGGCGACGTAGCGCATGCCGTTGCCGTCGGCGTCTGGCTTGACCTTCAGCTCCAGCGCCATGCTGTGGTTGACCGAGCCAACCAGCAATTGCTTGGCCGCCGGGTCTCCGGCGGCTTCGAGCGACTTCAGCTGCCCGGCAACGAATTCGCCCCAGTTCTGCAGGGGGACGAGGTGAACCTCGGGTGCGCTCGTCAACAGCCTGAAGTTCAGCGCGCCAACGTCCGGCCGTACGTTCTTGCGGATCGCCTCCTCCGAGTTGAGGGCCTTGTAGTCCGGCTTGCCGGTGGCCTGGAGCTGACTTGCCCAGGTGAGGGCGAGGTGGCGGCATTCGATGACTTCGTTGCTGCCTTCCGGGGCTCCCGGATACGGCACCTTGCCGTTGAGTTGCACGCTGTTCCACCGGTCCGGCTTCTCGGAGTAATAGGGCTCATGCTTGGGTTTCTGCGTCTTGGTGTCGGGCAGGGCCGTGCGCGGCGCAAGGTCATTGGCATGGGCCGTTGCGCGTCTCGGTGTCGGGCCGTCGGGCAAGGACGAGGGAGTCTTCGGCGACAAGCCGGCGGAGTCGTCGGTGTGAAGAACGTCGGCGGGCGACACCCGGGATGGGGTCAGGCGGAAGGCTGCGAACAGCGAACTGAGGCTGGGCACGGGAGGAGCTTTCGTCTTGGCACCAGCACTCTGTACCCGACCGCCGTTGCACGCCGGGCAATGGCGAATCGCCGCGCGGGCGTGCGAAGGGGGCAACTTGACAGGAGTCGAACGGCCCGTGCCGGCGTTGCCCCCGGCATCGATCGTCAGGTTCCCACGGCCCGCAGCGCCAGCTCATGCTGTTCGCGCTGGTGAACGGCCGCTGACGACGTTGCGCCCGAGCCGTTGGGCGCCCGGCTCACCACGTCGAGGGTCACCCCTGCCGCGCACAGCGCCGCGAGATCGTCGCGCACGAAAGCCCAGGCGCCCTGGTTGCGAGTCTCTTCCTGTGCCCACACCAGCGTGCGCAGCTGCGGGTAGTGCGCCAGCAGCCGGCGCACGGCTTCGCTGGGGAAGGGATAGAGCTGTTCCAGCCGCAGCAGGGCCACGTCGTTGCGGCCGGTGCTGACACGTGCACGGTGCAGGTCGTAGTACAGCTTGCCGCTGCACACCACCACGCGCGTGACGCCGGCATGCGCAGCCTGTTCGTCACCCAGCACCGGCTCGAAGCGCCCGTTCACCAGCTGGCCCACCGGCGAGTGTGAGCCCAGCTCTTCGTAGAGCTGGCCCTTGGGCGTCATCACCACCAGCGGCTTGCGTTCGCTGGCCACGGCCTGCTCGCGCAGCAGGTGGAACCATTGCGCCGATGTGGACGGACAGGCCACGCGCATGTTGTCACCCCCGCACAGTTGCAGGAAGCGGCTCAGGTGGCCGTTCGAATGCTCCGGCCCCACGCCTTCGTAGCCGTGCGGCAGCAGCATCGCGAGGCCGCTTGGGCAGCCCCATTTCTCTTCGCCGGAGCTGATGTACTGGTCGATGTAGACCTGCGCGCCGTTGACGAAGTCGCCGAACTGCGCCTCCCAGAGCGTGAGCGTGCGCGGGGACTGGATGCTGTAGCCGTATTCGAAGCCCAGCACGGCCTCTTCGGCCAGCGTCGAGTTCACGATCTCGAAGCGCGCGCCCTGCGTGGCAAGGCGATGCAAGGGCGTGAACTCGCGCTCCTCGCCCGCCGGCGACAGGCCATGCCACACCGCATGCCGGTGCATGAAGGTGCCGCGCTTCACGTCCAGGCCCGACACCCGCACGCTCACGCCGGCATCGAGTGCGGCGGCGTAGGCCATGTTCTCGGCGAAGCACCAGTCGGCCGCGGCGTGCTCGTCTCGCACGACCGCGCGCCATTGCTCGACGAGCGCCTGCGTGCGCGGATGGACCTGCATGCCCTCGGGCCGCTGCGTGACGGCAGCGACGATGGCCTGCAGCCTCGCCAGCGTGGGCAGGCCGCCTTGCAACGGATCGGCCGGCCCACCCGGCGCGGGAGGCTGCGGCCGTACGGCAGGGGCAGCAGAGGCAGCCGTTGCGCGCTCGAAGGACTCGCGTGCCAGCGCACGGCCGCGTTCGATGTAGCGCGCCATGTCGGTGGCCGAGGCGAAGCCGGCCGCGCTGAGCGCGGCGCCGTAGACCTCGACGACCGTGGGCCGGTGCTGGATCACTTCCTGCAACCTGGGGCTGCTGAGCACGGGCAGGTCGTGTTCGGAATGGCCCAGGCGCCTGTAGCCGACGAGGTCGATCACCACGTCGCACGCGAACCGCATGCGGTACTCGATGGCGATCTGTGCCGCCCGCAGCAGCTGTTGCGGTGCGTCGGCATTCACGCGCAGCACCGGCGCATCGACCATGCGGGTCACGTCGGTGCAATAGCGCCGCTGCCGAGCGTCCATGCGATTGGGTTCGGTGAAGCCCACCTGGTTGTTGATGACCACGTGCACGGTGCCGCCGACCGAATAGCCGGGCTTGTGCGCGAGCATCAGTGTTTCCATCACGACACCCTGGCCGGCAAAGGCGGCGTCGCCATGCAGCACGATGGCCAGCGTCTTCTCCGCACCCAGTGCTTGCCGTGCCTGGGCCGCACGGGCCATGCCCGTCACAACGGGGTGGACGCTTTGCAGATGCGAGGGGTTGTATGCCAGCGTGAGATCCACTTCGCCGTGGCCCGTGAGCAGCGTCCGCCGGCCGCCGACGTGGTAGATCAGGTCGCGGTGCAGCTCGGGGTGGGGCGACTGCCTGTCGAAGTAGTCGAGCACTTGCGCCGGCGACATGCCCAACAGGTTGACGAGCACGTTGACCCGACCTCGGTGCGGCATGCCCATGAAGACTTCTTCCAGGCCGTGCGCGGCAGCCTGTTCGACGAGGCTGTCCAGCAGCGGCACCAGGGCTTCGCAGCCTTCGAGCGAAAAGCGCTTGGCATGTGGGAAGCGCCGGGCCGTGTGGTGTTCCCACGCCTGCACCTGGATCAGCCGGTCCAGCAGGGCTGTGCCACCTGAAGCCACGGATGTGGAAGTGGCCTCCATGCGCGAGAAGAGCCATGCAGACCGTTGCGTGTCGCGCACAGCGGAGCAGTCCAGCGCCAGCGGGCCGCAGTAGACGGCCTTGAGTTGCCGGGCCAGCTCCAGCACGTCATGCGCGCCCGGCAGGCCCGGGCCGTCGGGGGGCAATGCATCGTCAGGCGAGAGGCCGAAATGACGAGGAGCGAGTTCGTCGGCATCTATGGCGCGGGTCGCTTGCAGCGGGTCCAGCGTGGCCCAGCGGTGCCCTTCGTGGCGGTGTGCGTCGATGAGGCGCTGCACGGCAGCCGGGTCGGCGTGAGCCCGGGTGCGCGCAGGCGCAGCGGCCACCGGCTCCGTGCCCAGGCTGAAAAGGCGGCGGTGCAGCCACCCGTATGGGGAAAGCGAGCTCATGAGGTTCTCCCTGGAAACAAGGCAAAAGGGCATGCCCATCGGCAGATGGGCAGCCCACCCAAGAACGCCGGGTCTTCGCCCGGTATGCGTCTCCTGGTCCCCTTTGGGGCGAGCGCCCGAGCGGGCGCCGTGTCGGTTGGCCAAGGGGCGCGAGGGCCCCGGCGCGTCAGAGTGCGAAGGCTCGCACGGAGTCCGTCAACTGCTCGGACTGGGATTGCAGGGAACGGGCCGCGGCGGTGCTTTGTTCCACCATGGCGGCGTTCTTCTGCGTGGAATCGTCCATCTGCACGATGGCGATGTTGACCTGCTCGATGCCCGCGCTCTGCTCGCGGCTCGAGGTGCTGATCTCGGCAATGATGTCGCTCACGTGCTTGATGCTGGCGACCACGCGCTGCATCGTCTGGCCGGCCTGCTCCACCATCTTGCTGCCTTCGTCGACCTGGTTGACCGAGTCGTCGATGAGGGACTTGATCTCCTTGGCCGCCACGGCGCTGCGCTGCGCGAGGTTGCGCACTTCGCCGGCCACCACCGCGAAGCCGCGGCCCTGTTCACCGGCACGCGCGGCTTCCACTGCGGCGTTCAACGCGAGGATGTTGGTCTGGAAGGCGATGCTGTCGATCACGCCGATGATCTCGACGATGCGCTTGGACGAGACGGCGATGGAGTTCATCGTGTTGATGACCTGGCCCACGACCTCGCCGCCTTGCATGGCCACCGCCGACGCCGACTGCGCGGAGTCGCTGGCCTGCGTGGCGCTGTCGGCATTGAGCTTGATCGCCGAGGTGAGCTGTTCCATCGCCGAGGCGGTTTCTTCCAGCGCGCTGGCCTGCTGCTCGGTGCGCGATGAGAGGTCCATGTTGCCCTGCGAGACTTCGTGCGCCGCGGTGGCGATGGTGTCGGCGCCGGTGCGCACTTCGGACACGATGCGGTGCAGGCTGTCGACCATGCGCTGCAAGGCGGTCATCAGGCGGCCCACCTCGTCGTTGCTTTCCACTTCGAGGTTGTAGGTCAGGTTGCCGGCGGCCACCGACTCGGCCAGCGAGATGGCGCGGTTGATGGGCCGGGTGATGGAGCGGGTGATGAAGTAGGCCGTCGCTACGCCCAGCAGTACGGCCAGCACCGAAGCGACCAGCATCTGGATCTTCGCGCGCAGCGAGTTGCCCTTTGCGGCGGCAACGTCGGCCACCATGGCCTGCGCCTGGTGATCGACCATCTTGTCGATCAGTGCGTAGTAGCGCGCCTGCGGGCCGGGCAGCTCGTCTTGATAGACGGCCATGGCCTGCTCGCGGTTGCCGGCGGCCACCAGGTCGAAGACCTTGCGCACCACGGCACCGTATTCCTTGCGGGCCTTCGACTGCTCTTCGAAGATCGCCTTGGCTTCGTCGGTGACGAGCAGTTTCTCGAACGCGGCCAGGTTCTCGGAGTTGGCGGCACGCAGCTTGGCGTACTCGTCCGTGTACTTCTTCGTCTGCTCGGGGCTGGTGGCGAGCAGGAGGCGGCCGATGGTCACGACGCCGCGGTCGCCCACGGCCTTG
Organism: uncultured Rivibacter sp.; assembly: GCA_946480925.1. The sequence continues at coordinate 6,669 of CAMLLU010000006.1, read as the reverse complement.
ATCTTGTTGCTCAGCGCGATCTGCGCGTAGCGATGGTCGATGACGTTGTCCATCGTCGAGCTCGTGCCGTTGAGCACGGACACCGCCACTGCGAAGATGACCAGCAGCAGAGCGATGACGACACCGAAGGCAAGCGCCAGGCGCGAGCCGATCTTCATGTTCACGAAGTTCATTCTTCCTCCCAACAACCAACGATGGCGGCCCGATGTGCTTCAAGCATGCCGAGCAGGCAGTGCCGTGCAAGTTGCGGGCCATCGAGCCGCTCGCGCAAGAGAGCGCAGCCGCCTGCTATTTCGGTTGCCCGATGTCATGACTTGAATGGAATGTGCACCCGCGAAAGGGTGTACTTCTTGATCGGCCGCAAGAGCGCACCGCAGGGCATGCACGGCAGTGCGATGTTGGATTGGTGATGCCGCACGAGGTGCGTGCACGGTGCGTGAACGCGCGTGCACGGGCCGTGCACAAGGCACTGCAGCCGTGCGTGGCTACTGGGCGCAGGGGTGATGAAACGTCGCGCAGAAGGACGGCCGTCAGCCGTCCAGCGACATCATGCGGCGGCGCTTTTGCGTCTGGTCGATGTAGCGCTGCAAGGCTCGCGCGCTTTCACCGCCCAGCCCTTCGAGCTCGCAGCCCAGCCGCGCGCCCTTGCTTTCAGGGTGCAGTGCGGTCACGTGGTGCAGCTTCAGGTTCACGTTGAAGCGCGTGTCGGCGTCGAGCTGCAGCGACACGTGTTCCAGCGTCACGCCCGGCTCGATGCTGGGGGCATCGTCGGGCAGGAACAGGGCCACGCCGGTGAGGCTCACGTCCATCACGCGCAGGTCCATCTTGCCGCCCGAGGCTTCTGCCGTGGGTACCACGGCCACCGGGCTGGTGCTGGTCAGCGGGCGCACGCGGAAGCTGGCGCGGCGCTGGAAGCGGAAGATCTCGCGCGGGTATGCGGCATTCAGTGCCGCGGAGCTGCTGCTGTGCACCAGCACGAGGCCGCTCACGTCGAACTGCACCTTGATGCTGTCGAGGTAGCCCACCGCCACGGCCTCGTCGCTTTCGAGCAGGCGCTCGATGCGCGGGTCGGTGGTGTCCACGCTGAAGCTCACCACGCCGCGCGCGGCGTCGGCGGCCCACAGCGTGGTGGTGTAGCTCACGCCTTCAGGAGAGCTCAGGTGCAGCAGCACGTTGCCGTCCTGCAGCTGCCGCAGCAGCGCCTGGATCTCACTGGGCGATTCGATGCGAAAGTCGTCCTGCGCCTGCAGGCCGCCTTGCATGGCGTTCAACGACATCGGCAAGGTTCCAAGGCTCATGATGTTTGCTCCCAGCTCAGCGAGCGGCACTGCGCAGGGCAGGGCCTTGCGTGGAGCGGCTCGAATCGGTTCGAGAGCCCATCGGGCGTGCCGCGTCCAGGCTCAGTGCAGTATGTTCTTCGGCTGCCCGGCCATCAAGCGATCAAGGTCTTCGAGCCAGGGTTCGGCCAGGGTGCGGATCTCGGCGTCGTTGACCAGGATGCGCTGCATGATGCGCGTCTTCAGCTGTGATTCCTCGGGGCCGAGCCGCTGGCCCGAAGCGGCGTGCTTGAGCTGCGAGATCAGCACGGCGCAGGCGCCTTCGAGTTTGACCACGCGGTCCCAGTCGCCTGCGCGGGCGGCTGCGAGCATGTCGGCGCTGGCGCGCTCGATCGCTTCGTAGTAGCTCAGCAGGGTGGTGTTCATGGTGCGTCCTTCACTCGGCGCAGGCGTATGGGTGGCTTGCGTGTTCATCCTGGTGTTCATGCAGCCACCTTCGAAGCAGCGTGCACTTGATCGGCAATGCCGTCCCAGCCCTGGCGCAGGGTTTCGGTCAGTTCGGCGCACTCGGCCAGGGCGGCGTCGTCGCTGTGCAGGTTGGCCATCGTCAGCCGGCGCACCATGTAGTCGTACAGCTCGGCCAGGTTCGCCGCCAGCTCGCCGCCGGCCTGCAGGTTCAAGGGAGCACGCAGGCCTTCGTCGACGATGCGCACCGCCTTGCTGATGGCCGCGCACTTGGTGGCCACGTCACTGCGGGCGATGGCGCCGCGGGCGCGGGCGATTTCGGTGGCAAGGCCGGTGTACAGCAAGCTCACCAGCTTGTGGGGGCTGGCGCCGTCGATCGCCGTGCTGGCGCCGACTTCGCGGTAGGCAAATGCATTGGGCTTGCGCATGCCAAAGGTCTGTGGGCTGGTGAACATCCGGGTCGCTCCTGCGTGTGTTGCTTACGTTTTCGGCGTCCCGGGCCAATTCTTGAATTCGGTTTGCGCCTCCAAGAGGCCTCAATTCAGCTCATTGCGGTGTCGAAGGCACGCCGTCATCGCATGCCACCGCCGCAACCCAGCGGACGCCAGCGTCGCCCCCTTGAGGGGGAGCGGCGAAGCCGCTACGGGGGCATCAAGCATTTATCTTGATGTTGTTCCAGCTGGTGATCTGCTGTTGCACGTAGGACTGCAGCGCGTTGGCCTGCGACATGGTGCTGTCCAGCGCGGTGTACTGCGCGCGCAGGCGCTTCTCGATGGCCGCCAGCCGCTCGTTCACCTTCACCTGGTCTTTTTCGTTGTGGGTGATCTGGCTCTTGATGGAGTTCTGCTTGCTGGTGAGCGTGCCTTGCGTGCCCAGCATGCCGTCGGCCCAGATGGCCAGCTTCTTGGCGAAGCCGTTGGTGGCCGGGTTCGACGGGGTCCAGGCGCCCAGTGCCTTCTGCAGCTCGGCCGGGTTCTCCAGGGCCTTGGCGAACTTGGTGTCGTTGAGCTTCAACGAGCCGTCCTTCTGGAACTCCACGCCGATGGACGACAGCGTGCCGAACACGCTGGAGGACGAGCCGTTGGCGCCGATCTGTGCGCGCAGCTGGTTCTGCAGGCCCACCGCGGTGCGGTCGCCCTGCAGCAGGCCGGCCGACTTGCTCGAGGTGTCGTACTTGGTGGCCTCTTCGAGGAAGCCGTTGAGCTGGTTGAAGGCCTTGATCATGTTGTTGACCATGCCCTTGAGCGCATCGGTGTTGCGCGACACGGTCACGGTCACCGGCGAGGTGGTCACCTTGTTCAGCGTGAAGGTCATGCCCTCGACCACGTCGGTGAGCGTGGTGCTGGTGGAGGTGACGGCGATGCCGTTGATGGTGGCCGCGGTGTTGGCCGCGGCCTGGGTGCGCGACATCTGCGTGGCGCCGCCGGCCGGGTCGAAGGCCAGGCGCGACAGGCCGGCCGCGTCGGTGTTATTGCCGTCGTCGTCGGCGGCCGTGATGCGGAAGCCGTTCTCGGCGCCGGTGGTGGTGGACTGCAGCGACAGCCGCGCGCCGCTGGCGTCGGTGATGATGCTGGCCCGCACGCCCGCATTGGCGGCGTTGATCTTGTCGCGAATGCCGGCCAGCGTGCTTTCGCTGGCGCCGATGGGCACCACGATGTCGGAGCTGCCGGTCTTGGGCGTGAAGGTGGTCATCCCCGCATCCCAGCTGCCCAGGCGAATGGTGAGCGAGCCGGTGCCCACCACGCTGGCCGTGTCGGTGAACTGGCCCGCGGTGCTCACGGTGGTCTGCGCGGCGGCCAGCGTGGTCACCGAAACGGCATAGGTGCCGGCGGCGGCCTTGGCCGTGCTCGTCACGGCCACCGAGGCCGAATCGTTGCTGGCGGCGGACGTGAGGGAGTAGTTGTCGGCCGTGAACAGAGGTGACAGCGAATCGCGAAAGCCCGACAGCAGCGACTGCATCTGGCCGAACGCAGACAGCTTGGTCTGCATCACGGTGGCCTCGGTCTTGAGCTTGGTCAGCGGGGCCTGCTCGGTGGCCATCAGCTTGTCGATGATGCTCGACACGTCAAGGCCGCTGCCGATACCGGCGGATGAGATCGTTCCTGCCATCGTTCAACCCCTGCGGGATGCTTCCTGAGTCGCCGGGATGGCGGCTCGTTCGGGTTATCGGCCGGCGCGAGGCCGACTTGAGCCCTGCGCGCCAAGAACAAAGGCCGCTACGAGGCGGCCCTTCTTGTCGTACGGAGGGGCTTCAGCCCTTCAACAGCGACAGCACCTGCTGCGGCAGCTGGTTGGCCTGGGCGATCATGGCCGTGCCAGCCTGCTGCAGCACCTGTGCGCGCGACAGGGCGGCGGTTTCCTTGGCGAAGTCGGCGTCCTGGATGCGGCTGCGCGAGGCGGCCAGGTTCTCGCTGGTGGTCTGCAGGTTGGCGATCGTGGTTTCGAAGCGCGACTGCAGGGCGCCCAGCTTGGCGCGTTCGCTGTTGATGAAGGTCAGCGCCGAGTCCACCGTCTTCAGGGCCTCGCTGGCCTTGGCGAAGGTCGACACGTCGAGGTCGGACACTTTCTTCAGCGTGGAGCCGGTGTCGGCGAAGGCGTTCGAGGTGGTCACGTCCACTGCGAAGGACTTGTCGGAGTCCAGCGTGATGTAGCCGCTCACCAGCGCGTTGTCGGCGGTGGCGTCGGCCGTCAGCGTGAGTGCACCGCCCGAAGCGGCGCCGGTGGCATCGAGCTTCTGCACCGTCACGTTGCCGGCGTTGACCACCGTGGTGTCGGACACCAGCACGTCGTTGCCGGTCGTGCCGGTCAGGATGACGGCCGTGCCGGCCTGGTTCATCGACGCGATGACGCCGGTCTTGGAGCTCTGCTCGTTGATGGAGGACACGGCCGTGGCCAGGCCTTCGGCGGTGTTGGCGGCCGACAGCGAGAACGACACCGTCTGCGCCGTGCCGTTTTCCGAACGCAGCGCGAGCGAATAGGAGCCCGCGGTGGCGAACGTGAGGCTCATTTCGGTGCGGGCGGTGGCGGTCACGCCGGTGTCGCCGCGCACGGCGTTGATGTTGTCGGCAATCGCCTTGGCCGTCTGGTTGGCGTTGATGGTCACCGTCTTGCTGCCCAGCGCGCCGTTGACGGCGACCGTGCCGGCCGTGACGCCGTTGGCACCCCAGGCGGCAGCCGCGCCGGCCGCGCCGGCCGATTGCACCTGGTTGTTGCCGTACACCGTGGTGCGCAGGTTGGCCGTGGCGGCCACGATGGTCTGGTTGGCGTTGGCGCCGACCTGGAACTGCTGGGTGCCGAAGGTGCCGTCGAGCAGTTTCTGGCCGTTGAACTCGGTGGTGGTGGAGATGCGGTCGAGCTCGGAGACCAGCTGCGAGACTTCCTGCTGCAGGGCCTGGCGGTCGCTGGCGCTGTTGGAGGCGTTGGCCGACTGCACGGCCAGCTCACGCACACGCTGCAGGATGTTGCCTGCGGACTGCAGGGCGCCTTCAGCGGTCTGGGCCAGCGAGATGCCGTCGTTGGCGTTGCGCGCTGCCTGGTTCAGGCCGCGGATCTGCGAGGTGAAGCGCTCGGAAATGGCCAGGCCGGCGGCATCGTCCTTGGCGCTGTTGATGCGCAGGCCCGAAGACAGGCGCGAGATCGCCGTGTTCAGGTCTCCCTGCGTCCTGGCGGTATTGCGCTGCGCGGTCAGCGAGGCGAGGTTCGTGTTGATGGTCTGGCTCATTTAAATCTCTCCGTCGAAGCTCTGAACTTCCGGCTCGAAGCGCCGGCCTTGGCGCCTGCGAGCCCAAAGCCTGCACGCGCCGCCCGGCCGTCGCCCCGATGCTTCCAGCGCCTTTCTTCTTTCAGGCGGATGGAAGGACACACCGGTCGATCCGGACCCCAACTCCTTGCGGGGGATTTGGTAGCGTGATTCTTCGGCAGCCTTGAGCCCGGGAAGCCGACGAAAAGAGCGCGGAAGACCCGCCAATTTCCGGGTTGGGTGGTGCAGGCCGGCAACCCGCTGTCAGCGTTGCCTTTGTTGACGCCTGACGCAGGATTTCGCTGGCGTTCCCCCATTCGGGCGTGAGGGCCGTAGTACGGCTGCCGCCACAATCTCGCCCTCATTTCCCTCACAAAAAGTAATCAAGGAGGAACTCCATGCGATTGCCACCGCTGGATGGCGCATCTTTCGCGCCTGCTGCCGAACTTCTATCTGCCCTGCTGCAGGGGCTGCCGAGCCAGCACAAGCGCCTGCTGGCGATCGACACCCCACTGCCCGGCAATCCCTTCGTGGTGGAGCGCGTGCACGGCACCGAAGGCGTCAACACCCTGGGTTCCTTCGAGATCGACTGCCTGTCGGTCAACGCCCACCTCGACCTCACGCCGCTGATCGGCACCGAAGTCACGCTGCAGCTCACCCAGGCCGACGGCTCGCAGCGCCCCTGGCACGGCTACGTGATGGAGGCCTCTGAGTTGGGCAGCGACGGGGGCATGGCCCGTTGCCGCCTCACGCTGCAGCCCTGGCCGGCCTTCCTGCAGCACACCCGCGACAGCTTCCTCTACCAGGACATGGACGCCCTGGAGATCGTGGCCGACCTGTTCCGCGACTACGACGAGGCGAACTGGCGTGCCGAGGTCACCGAGCCCCTGCCGCGCTTTGCCATCAAGACGCAATACAACGAGAGCGACTTCGACTTCCTCGCCCGCCTCTTGGCCGAAGCGGGCCTGAGCTACCACTTCGAGCACGGCGTGCCCGCGCAAGGTAGGCAGGCCCGCCACTGCCTCGTCATCACCGACCGCACGGCGAAGCGCCCCGACCTTGGCTCGATCCGCTTCAGCCGGCCCGTGCAGGGCAGCAGCAGCCCCATGCAGGCACTGCTCGGCCCCCACGCCGACACCCTCACCGCCTTCGCCGCCCACCGTCAGGTGCAGCCCAACGCCGTCAGCC
>CAMLLU010000005.1 GCA_946480925.1 uncultured Rivibacter sp. | reverse complement strand
CCTCATGCGTCACAGGAAGCCCAGCTCAACGCGCGGTATTTCAGCAGCCTGCTAGAGCGCTTGTGCTCAAAAGGAATCCACCTGTTCGAGGGAAACCGCCTTCAAACGCGCAACCAAAGTCACAGTGCGTGAACGCGTGAGCGGCTTGCGGCCTCGCCGGGTGGGCAATGGCCCGCAACGCTAGCGCATAGACTTTGCGCCTCTGTGAATACACCTACCCTACCTCTTGCCCAGTTGCTGTCGCATACCGCCGATGCGGTGGCGGCCGTGCGCGCTGGCCGCTCGCTCAACGACGCGCTGGCCGCATGCCCTGCACCTGCACGCCCTGGCACGCAAGCCCTGGCCTTCCAGACGCTGCGCCAGCTCGGCCGTGCCATGGCGCTGCGTCAGCAGCTGGCGAAAAAGCCGCCGGCCCCTTGGCTCGATGCGCTGCTGCTCACCGCGTTGGCGTTGATCTGGGACGAAGCACAAGCGCCCTATGCCCCGCACACGCTGGTGGACCAGGCCGTCGACGCCGCCAAGCGACATGCGCGTGCGCAGTCCGGTTTCGTCAATGCGGTGTTGCGCCGCTTTTTGCGTGAGCGCGAGTCGCTGGTTGCCGCCACTGAGAAGGACGCTGTGGCACGCTGGAACCACCCACGCTGGTGGATCGACCGCTTGCGCAAGGATTGGCCCGTCCAGGCCGATGCACTGCTGGCGGCCGACAACCAGCACCCGCCGATGACGTTGCGCGTCAATGCGCGCCAGGGCGATGCCACGTGGTACCTGCAGAGACTTGCCGATGCAGGTATCGCCGCCGCTGCACCCGGCTCGCACACCGTGGTGTTGGCCAAGCCCGCGCCGGTGCAGGCCCTGCCGGGCTTTGCCGATGGGGCCGTGTCGGTGCAGGACAGCGCTGCGCAGCTCGCCGCACCGCTGCTGCTGGGCGACAGCGCGCTCAAGCCGGGCGCGAGAGTGCTCGATGCCTGCGCCGCCCCCGGTGGCAAGACCGCGCACCTGCTGGAGCTGGCCGAGCTCGACGTGCTGGCGCTCGATGCCGACGCCAGGCGGCTCGAACGAGTGCGCGAAACGCTGGACCGCTTGCACCTGCAGACCGAGCTGAAGGCGGCCGACGCGCGCGACACGGCCGCCTGGTGGGACGGCCGGCCGTTCGACGCGATCCTGCTCGACGCGCCCTGCAGTGCCTCGGGCATCGTGCGCCGTCACCCCGACGTTCGCTGGCTGCGTCGCGAAGCCGACCTGGCTGCGCTGGCCCAGACCCAGGCGCAACTGCTCGATGCGCTGTGGCCGCTGCTGGCGCCCGGTGGGCGGCTACTTTATTGCACCTGTTCGGTGTTTCCTGTCGAGGGCAAGCACCAGATCGACGCTTTTTTGCAACGTGCACCCGATGCCAGCACCCGGCCTTCGCCCGGTCATCTGCTGCCCGTGCCTGACAATGGTCCGCAGGCATCCGCCCCGCCTGCGCCGCTCGACGGGTTCTATTACGCGCTCCTTGAAAAAAGCCACGAACGACGCAGCCCCTAGCCGAGCTCACGAAAACAACAGTGATTAGCCGCCCCGAGGTTCTGCACAGTTTCTGGCCCCCAGCGGCAAGGCTGGTGATGGCCGGCTGGTGCCTCGTGGCGGTCATGCTGTGCAGCTGGGCCTCGTCGGCGCGAGCCGGCAACGTCGACCTGCCGCTCATTGAAACCTCGCGCACCGAAGAAGGCGTGCAGCTCAGCTTCACCGTGCGCTTCGAGCTGCCCAAGGCCGTCGAGGAAGCGCTGCAAAAGGGTGTGCCGCTGCACTTCGTGGCCGAAGCCGAGCTGTACCGCTACCGCTGGTACTGGCGTGACAAGCGCGTGGCCAGCGTCAGCCGCAACTGGCGCCTGGCCTACCAGCCGCTCACGCGGCGCTACAAGGTCAGTTTCGGCAGCCTCAGTCAAAACTACGAAAGCCTGGGTGAAGCGCTGACTGCCGTGCAGCGCGTGGCGCACTGGCGCCTGGCCGACCCGTTGCCGGTGGGGGACGACAACTACTACCTCGAGTTCAACTACCGCCTCGACACCACCCAGCTGCCCCGCCCGCTGCAGATCGGCGTGGGTGGACAGGCCGACTGGGACCTGTCGGTCGAGCGCAAGCTGGTGGTGCCTGAAGTCGCGGTACGCTGACGACTTGTTCCCCGACGCGGGTCGATCGCCTTCCGTCGTTTCGAATCGCAACGCGGCGACGCCCGTTTTCTCCAATTTCCTCCGACTTCTCGATGAGCAGTAGAGCAAGACGCTGGGCCTGGATCGTCGCGCTGGTGGCCACCACCGGCGCGGGCCTGGTGCTGACCTTCCTGCTGTCGGTGGCCACCAACAACCGCCAGATCTACGAGCAGCACTACACGTGGCTGTTCTGGGTCAACGTCGTCATCGCCTCGTTGCTGGCCCTGGTGATCGCGCTGGCCGCGCTGCGACTGCTCATGCGCGTGCTGCGCGGCAAGTTCGGCAGCCGCCTGCTCATGAAGCTGGCGGGCATCTTTGCCTTCGTAGGCGTGGTTCCGGGGCTGCTGATCTACACCGTGAGCTACCAGTTCGTCTCGCGCAGCATCGAGAGCTGGTTCGACGTGAAGGTCGAAGGCGCACTCGATGCCGGCCTCAACCTCGGCCGCGGCACGCTCGACACGCTGGTCAACGACCTCGCCACCAAGACCCGCGTGGCAGCCGAGCGCGTGGCCGACGCACCCGAGCGGGCTCAGCCCCTGGGTCTGGAGCGCTTGCGCGAACAGCTGTCGGCCCAGGACGTGGCGCTGCTCGGCCACAACGGCCAAGTGTTGGCGATGGCCGGCGAAACCGTGCGTGGCCCGGCGCTGGTGGGCGCGCTGGCCACCGACCGGCCGACCACGGCACAGCTGCGCCAGGCGCGCACCGGTCGCGTGGTGGCTGCGCTCGAAGGCCTGGACGACGACGTGAGTGCCGGTGTCGTGACCTCGGCCATGCGCAGCCCGCCACGCATCCGCGCGTTGGCCTGGGTGCCCACTTCCAGCCTCAGCCTCAGCAGCAACCAGGACCGCTACCTGCTCGTGACGCAGCTGCTGCCGTCGCAGCTGGCCGCCAACGCGCTGGCCGTGCAGGCCGCCTACCGCGAGTACCAGCAGCGCGCGCTGGCTCGCGAGGGCCTGCGCAAGATGTACATCGGCACGCTCACGCTCACGCTGATCCTCGCGGTGTTCGGCGCCGTGCTGCTGGCCGCCACGCTGGGCCACCAGCTCGCGCGGCCGTTGCTGCTGCTCGCCGAAGGCGTGCGCCAGGTGGCGCGCGGTGACCTGCGGCCCACGCAGGTGTTCAGCTCGCGCGACGAGCTCGGCGGTCTCACGCGCAGCTTTGCCGACATGACGCAGCAGCTGGCCGAAGCGCGCGCGCAGGTGGACCGCAGCGTGATTGATCTCGAGGCGGCGCGCACCAACCTGCAGACCATCCTCGACAACCTGACCGCCGGCGTGATCGTGTTCCACCCAGAGCGGCACATCGACACCGTGAACCCGGGCGCCACACGCATCCTCAAGCTGCCTCTCTCTGCTTACCGCGGGCAGACCCTGGTCTCGGTGCCGGGGCTGCAGGAGTTTGCTACCGCAGTGGAGCAGCGCTTCGAGCTGCATGCCAGCGGGCCCGAGGCTGGCGAGCGTGACCACTGGCAGGAGTCCTTCGATCTCAAGTCGCTGCCGGGCCACGAAGACACCATCACGCTGCTGGCGCGCGGCGCGGTGCTGCCGCATGGTGAACGCCTGCTGGTGTTCGACGACATCACCGAGCTCGTATCGGCCCAACGTTCTGAAGCCTGGGGCGAGGTGGCGCGCCGGCTTGCGCATGAAATCAAGAACCCGCTCACGCCGATCCAGCTGTCGGCCGAGCGGCTGCAGCACAAGCTCGAAGCCAAGCTCGAACCCACTGATCAGCAGGTGCTGGTCAGATCCGTGGGCACCATCGTGACCCAGGTGCAGGCGATGAAGCAACTGGTCAACGAGTTCCGCGATTACGCGCGCCTGCCGGCCGCCGAACTCAAGCCGATTGACCTCAATGCGGTGGTGCACGAAGTGCTGGCGCTGTATGGAGTAGCCATCGAAAGCGGCCACCTCGTGGCCGAATGCGAAGGCGCGCTGCCGTCCATCATGGGCGATGCGACGCAGCTGCGGCAGGTGATCCACAACCTGGTGCAGAACGCGCTCGACGCCATCGCCGAGCGTGCCGAAGGGCGTGTGCGCGTCGTCACCGAGTCGGTTCGCAACGACCATGGCGCGCTGCGCACCGTGCGGCTCAAGGTGGTGGACAACGGCCCCGGCTTCTCGGAAAAGGTGCTCAAGCGCGCCTTCGAGCCTTACGTCACCACCAAGAGCAAAGGCACCGGCCTTGGTCTCGCAGTGGTGAAGAAGATCGCTGACGAACACGCGGCGCGCGTGCGCCTCTCCAACCTGCCCGCTGTCGACCGTCCGGAGGGGGCGGTCGCAGGGGCACAAGTTTCGATATCATTTTCGAAGCTCGCGCCCGCAGAACGGATGGACGCCGGCAATGCCGCCGCCGACATCGGCGCTCACTGAGATCCATGGCCAACATCCTTGTAGTCGACGACGAACTGGGCATCCGCGCCCTGCTGTCCGAAATCCTGAGCGACGAGGGGCACACCGTCGAACTGGCCGAAAACGCGGCCCAGGCCCGCGCCTTCCGCGAACGCGAGCGCCCCGACCTCGTGCTGCTCGACATCTGGATGCCAGATGTCGATGGCATCACGCTGCTCAAGGAATGGGGCGCCGCCGCGCAGCTCACCATGCCGGTCATCATGATGTCCGGCCACGGCACCATCGATACCGCCGTCGAGGCCACCAAGTACGGGGCGATGGCCTTTCTCGAAAAGCCCATCACGCTGCAGAAGCTGTTGCGCGCCGTCGAGCAAGGCTTGGCCAAGCCCACCGCGCGCCCGGTGGCTGCGCCCACGCTGCGCAGCGCCAGCGAACGCGAACTCACCGTCGAAGCCGTCATGACCGGCAGCAGCCACTCCGCCGTGATGGTGCCGATGGCGCTCGGCCCGCAGGCCGAGCAAAGCTTCGAGCTCGACCGCCCGCTGCGCGAAGCGCGAGATGCCTTCGAGAAGGCCTACTTCGAATTCCACCTCGCACGCGAGAACGGCAGCATGACGCGCGTGGCCGAGAAGACCGGCCTCGAACGCACCCACCTGTACCGCAAGCTCAAGCAATTGGGCGTGGACCTTACCCGCGGCAAGAGGTCCGGCGGAAACTGATATACTCTCGGGCTCTTGGCTCGGTAGCTCAGTTGGTAGAGCAGCGGATTGAAAATCCGCGTGTCGGTGGTTCGATTCCGCCCCGAGCCACCAAGAACAGCAAGGCCCCGCGAGGTTTCGACCTTTCGGGGCTTTTCTACAAACACGGTGCATCTTCTACAAAGAGACCATGGGAAGCAGCCGGGCGCGACGAGCGGCTTTCTTCAAAGTGCACCCTTTGTGCTGCTTCTGTGGTGGCTCAATGCCAGCCACTGAAGAGGACCACATTCCTGCGAGACACCTTTTCCGTGGCCGGCAGTGGCCGCAGGGATACGTGTTCCCGGCCTGCGCCCAATGCAACGATGCCTCGACGATGGACGAGCTCGTGCTTGGTTGGCTGATGCGCATTCGGGTCACAGACTGCAGCGCAGCCGACGAAGCGGAAATGGAAGAGGCGCTGGCCAAACTCAACAGGCGGCGGCCGGAATGGGTACGGCAGATGCGCGAGCTGAGTCGAATCGAGACACGGCGTGAGCTTAGGCAACGACGGCTGTCGCCAGAAGACTTCCCAGGCGGCGAGGTGTACATCGTCACAATGCCGCCGGAGTTCACCGATGCTGTTGCTCGCTACGCCCAAAAGTTAGGGCGCGCGCTGTACTACCTGCACATCGGTCGCGCCGTACCAGCAAGAGCGTTGGTCAAGGTTAAGGCCGCTACGAACACGGAGTACCTCTCGCCAGACTTCCCATGGGAAAAGCTGAAGATTGTCGCGGGCCGGCCTGTTGTCACGCGGGCCGGGCGCTCCCTAGAAGATCAGTTCACGTATCGCTACTCTGTCCCCGATGACGGGGGCGGTGCGTACTTCCTCGTGCAGTTTGGTGAGAGCACGGTGATGAGCATCTTGGTCGCCGACGACGAAGCCAGCTACCACAAGCGGGTCGAACAACGTAGGGCGGCGCAGGCTACCGCAGGGGCCTTACCCGCTCCCCCACCCGCTGTTTGACGTAGTGTTCGGTCATCTCTCGGTTGCGATGGCCAAGCAGCTTCTGCGAGTGCGCCAGGTCGCCTGTGTCAGTGGCCGCCTTGGCGCGAATGTCTCGAAACTGGAACGTCACGCCGGCCGCCTTCCTGGCCTTGTCGAAGCGTGAGCGCAGCGCGAGCTGGCTCAGCGGCCGGCCGTTGTCGTCTTGGATCAGGTACGCGCTCAACCGCTCGCGCGGCCGGGCGTTGATCCGCTCGATGACCGCGGCCAGCTCACCGGTGAGCTCGATGGCGCGCTTCGCCTTGATCTTGTTCTGCACCACCCGCAGCGCGCCGTCGCGAATGTCGCTGCGCTGGATCTTCAGCACGTCGGCCGGCCGCTGGCCGGTCAGTAGCGCCAGTTCCATGGCATCGCGCACGGTCGGGTGAGCGGCGCGCCGCACGGCCTCGAATTCGGCATCCGTCACGTACCGGTCACGCCCGGCTTCGGTGAAGCCCTTCACCCCTTGGCACGGGTTCGGCGCGTCGGTGTAGCCCCATTCCCTGGCCTTGTTGAACAGGTGGCTGAGCAGGGCCTTCTCGCGGTTCGCGCGGGCCTTGGCAGTCTGGCCGCGCTTGTCGAGGTACTGGCGCACGTGGAAGGGCTTGATCGCGTCGACCAGCACCTTCCCGAAAACCGCCGTGAGGTTGTCCAGCTCGCGAAAGTTGTCGCGCTGGGGGCGCGGTGCTTTCATCGGGATCACCTCTCGGGCCGCTTCCTGTGGCCGGCGCCGAACTCGCAGGCCCTGCCTGCGCTCACGCGAGAGCAGTTCGACGCGCTCGTGGTCGGCCTGCCCTGGCAGCGCCTGCAGCAACTGCAGACCATCACGCGCATGTAGGCCCGCACGCATCGGCAACCAGACGTGCCCGGCGCCGTGCGGTGCCACACAATGCCGGCCCATGCTCCGATGTGCATCAGCTCAAGGCCGAAGACCTCCACCAAGGCCTAGACGCTGATGCCGCGACGAAGATCGCGTTGCTGCTGCTCGAACGCGTGGGCACGATGGCCACGCAGATCGACGAGCGCGACCAGGCGATCAAGTTCAAGGACGTCAAGCTGCAGAAGGTGACCTTCGAGCTGGTGCGCCTGAAAGCATGGAAGTTCGGCGCCAAGACCGAAGCGATGACCGCCGAACAGCGGCGCCTGTTCGAGGAGGCGGTGGTCGAGGACGAGGCCGCCCTGCAGGCCCAGATCGACACACTCCAGGGCGAGACCGCGCCGGCTGGCGCCGACACCGAGCGCCGCAAGCCATTGCCGGACAACCTGCGGCGCGTGGAGCACCATTACGAGCCCGAGGACACGCACTGCCCCACGCCCGGGGGCGGCCGGCCGATGACTCGCATCGGCGAAGACGTGAGCGAGCGGCTGGACATCATCCCCGCGGAGTTCTTCGTGCATCTACGCATCAGCAAGCAATCGACTCTGCTCCACCATCTGAGAGCAATGACTTCATTGAGCTCATGAGTGGCGCCATGCAGTCGACGGCAAAGCTTGCCCCTCTTGAGGTCAACGTACTGCTCAAGGATATGCGAGCGTCTGGCTTGGCTTCATCCGAAGAGTTCAAGGCTCTTGAAGAGCAACAAGGGCTTGCACTTCAGTTTTCCAACCCACCTTCGTATTCAGAACTGAAATCGAACGTCCTGCGACTCCTGGAAACCTACAACCTATTGTGTGCACAAGATTGCTTCTGGAGACGCAGATTGGGCGAGTGTTCGTGCCGTATCTGACTCGGGAAAAGTGACTGCAGCCGAAAGCGCGTGCCCTACGACCTCGAAGCGCGCGCGCCTATAAGCAAGCGTGCCACCAAAAATTCCCGCGCCGATGGCACCGATCTCGATCACCAGCAACGACGTTTCCCAGGGCAGGTGCAATGCGAAGACACAAATGGCCCAGGCGGCTACGGCGCCGAGGACAGGAAGCGAGAGCCACGACAACGGTTTTCATCAGAACTTCTCCAACGCCGGGCAATTCGAGTACAGCCCGCGGTCAGAGCCGCCCGCTGCGAGGATCTCCACAAACGTGGCGCAGTTGTGGGCCGCCGCACCCCACAGCCAGCGCTTCGTCGCCAAATAGTCCAACTTTGCCTGGGCGCACCCGCCGGGTTTGAAAGCGGTATCCATTGACGCCGGATCTCGCGCTTCGCGCTTTCACGGAGGTAGCGCAGATAGCCTGCGTGGTCCATGTAGTAGGGCTTTGCGTAGCCGTCTCCGGCAATGTGAAAGTAGTGACCGCCGAGGCCGACTCCCCCTGCATTCAGCAGCGTGTGACCGCATAGGTTCCACTTTGCGCCGCTCACGACAACCACGTGGGCCAGATGCCAGGGGTATGGGACCCGGTCGCACTGATATAAGTGCTCTCCTTCATAGGCCCATGTTTTCAGCTTCCCTTGATGTTGAGTCGGCGCGACTATAGGACTCGGACGGGTTCTGTCTGAACCCCCTACACCTTGAGATCGACATGAAAACCAATCCATCGGAAGCACCGGCAGCAGAAGCGCTGGAACTCGCACCTGCCGACAGTCCGATCCAGGAAGTCGAGGACGCTTGGGCGAGCGAGGCCGACCGTCGAGAGGCGGAACTGAACTCAGGCACCACCACTGCGGTGTCAGGGCCAAACGCCATTGCACGCCTGAAGGCAAGGCTCACGAGGTGAAACCCCTCCCCCTCAGCTACATCGCCCGCAACCTCTGGGTGCGCCGGGTCACCACGCTGCTCACCGCGGGCGGCATGGCGCTGGTGGTGTACGTGTTCGCCACCGTGCTGATGATGAGCGAGGGCATCAAGGCCACGCTGGTGGCCACGGGACAGCAGGACAACGTGATGGTGCTGCGCAAAGGGGCGGGCGCCGAGATCAACTCGGGCGTGAGCCGGGATCAGGCGGCCATCGTCGAGAGCCTGGCGGGCATCGCGACCGATGGGCTGGGGCGGCGCATCGTGTCGAAGGAGCCGGTGGTGCTGAACAACCTGCCCAAGCGCGGCAGCGGCAAGCCCAGCAACGTGACGGTACGCGGCACCTCGGACCTCGGGCTCGCACTGCGGCCGCAGGTGCGCATCGTCGAAGGCCGCATGTTCCGCCCCGGCAGCAGCGAGATCGTCACCGGCAGCGCCATCGCGCGCGGCTTCAGCGGTGCGGCTCTGGGCGAGACGCTGCGCTTCGCCGGGCGCGACTGGACGGTGGTGGGCGTGTTCGACGCGGGGCGCACCGGATTCGATTCCGAGATCTGGGGCGATGCCGACCAGATGATGCAGGCCTTTCGGCGCAACGCCTATTCCAGCGTGATCTTCAAGCTTGCGGACGCCAACCAGTTCGAGCGCGCGAAGGCCACGCTCGAAGGCGACCCGCGGCTCTCGCTCGATGCGAAGCCTGAGCAGCTCTTCTACGAGGAACAGTCGCGCGCGCTGGCCACGTTCATTCGCTACCTGGGGTTGGCGCTCTCGATCATCTTTTCGATCGGCGCGGTGGTGGGCGCCATGATCACGATGTTCGCCGCGGTGGCACAGCGCGTGGGCGAGATCGGCACCTTGCGCGCTCTGGGCTTTCGGCGCAGTGCGGTGCTCACCGCGTTTCTGGGCGAGTCGTTGCTGCTGGCCCTGGTGGGCGGCGTGATGGGGCTGGCCGCCGCGTCGCTGATGCAGGCGGTCAACATCTCGACCACCAACTTCCAGACCTTCTCGGAGCTGGCCTTCCAGTTCAAGCTCACGCCCGGGATCGCGGTGCAGACGCTCGCGTTCGCGCTGGCGATGGGCTTCGTGGGCGGGTTCATCCCGGCGTGGCGCGCCGGGCGGCTGAAGATCGTCGACTGCCTGCGCGAGGCCTGAGAAGGCTGTACGTGGACCAGTTCGGCGCCTTGGCAAGGCTCACAAGGAACGCAGCAGCTCCGCGCCCGCGCGGCTCACCTCCACCTGCCCGAGGTCGTGCTTGAGCTCGACGACGCAGCGCCCCGGGCGCTCCCGCACGATGCGCAGCACGAAGTGCAGGTTGACGATGGCCGCACGGTGCACCTGCACGAAGGTGTGCGGATCCAGGCGCTGCTGCAGCGTCTTCAGCGGCTGCTCGATCAGGTGCCCCCCTTCTCGCGTGATCAGCTGCGTGTAGCCGGGCACGGCGCGCAGGCAGGCCACGTCTTCCAGGCGCACCAGCTGCGTCTGCGCGCCGCGCGTCACGCGCAGCCACGGCGAGGGCGTTGCCTCTGCCGGTGGGGCAGCGAGCTGCGGCGGCACGGTGGCCAGGCGGGCCTTCAAGCGCGTGACCGTCTCACCCAGGCGCGCCAGCTCCAGCGGTTTCACGAGATAGTCGATGGCGCGCGCCTCGAAAGCCCGCAGCGCATGCTGGTCGTAAGCGGTGACGAACACGATCTCGCCGGTGTAGCCGCGCTCGCGCATCTGCTGCGCGGCGGCCATGCCGTCGACGTGCGGCATGTTCACGTCGAGGAAGGCGACCTCCGGACGGTGCTCCAGCGCCGCGGCCAACGCGCGGCGGCCGTCTGCCGCCTCGGCGACGATGCTCAGCTCCGGCCACATCTGCGCCAGTGCCTCGCGCAGCTCGGCGCGCAGCAGCGGCTCGTCGTCGGCGATCAGTGCGCGCATGGGATGCTTTCCTTAAGGACCAACAGCCTTCACCGCAGAGGTGCGGAGAGCGCGGAGGGCCGCGGGGAAATACTGGTCTTCTCCGCGGCCCTCCGCGTCCTCTGCGCCTCCGTGGTGAATGAATGGGTATTCATCTCAGCCTTGCCACGGCAGTGTCAGCACCGCCTCGCAGCCGGGATGGGCATTGTGCAAGTGCAGGCTGGCGGCCTCGCCATACAGCAAACGCAGGCGCTCGCGCAGGTTGGCCAGGCCCGTGCCGCTGCCGTGAGGGCGCAAGGCGGCATGTGATGGCGCGGCCAGGCCACTGCCGTTGTCGCGCACGGTCACCAGCAGGCACTCGCCCACACGCCGCGCCGTGATGTGCAACGCGAGTGCCGCGCCGTCGTCCGGCAGGCCGTGCTTGACGGCGTTTTCGACCAGGCACAGCAGCGCGCCGGGCGGCAGCACAAAGCCTGCCATCGGCTCCGGCACGTCAGCCACCAGCTGCATCGGCCGGTCCATGCGCTCGCGCAGCAGGTCGAGGTAGGCCTGCACCAGCGCCAGTTCGTCGCGCAGCGGCAGGCGGTCGGCGCGAAAGCTCGGCAGCACGAGCTTGAAGTAGCGAATGAGGTGGTCGAGCATCTGCAGCGCCCGGGCGCTGTCCATGCGCACCAGCTGGCGCAGGTTGGCCAGCGTGTTGTAGATGAAGTGCGGCTCGATCTGCGCCTGCAGCAGCTGCAGGTGGGCGAGGGTGCGCTCGTGCAGCAATCGGGTTTGCCCTGCGCGGGCCGCGCGTTCGGCTTCCCAGGCTGCGCGCTCGCGCTGGCGGGTGCGCTCGAGCAGCCACAGGCCGGCACCGATCAACGCCCCCAGCACCGGCGCGCCGACCATGCCGCGCTCCACCACCGGCCGCGCGAACACATAGGCCAGCGGCCGGCCGTACAGCGTGGCCATGGCCAGCACGGTGGCCAGCATGGCGCCCCAGGTGGCGAGCGCCGAGCCCGGCAGCAGCAACCACAGCGGCGCGCGCCGCCGCAGCAGCCACAACGCCGCCGCACCGCCGCCCAGCAGCATGGCCAGCACGGTGGGCAGCACCTGGAACACAGCCACGCGTGCGTTGCGGGTGGCGAGTGCCACCACCAGCGCCGCCAGGGCCAGTGCCAGCAGCGCCAGCACGACGGCATAACCCTCCAGCGCCCGCGTGGCAGTGGAGGGTGGTTCTCCTTCAGGAGGGTCGAGCTCAGGCGTGGACAACTCGCAGCGACGGCACTTGCCGGTTCACGGGGAAGGTGGGGGCGCGGCACGCAAGACGATCACGTCGCGGCCACCGAGCCGGTAGTGTGCCGATGTTGCAGGGCACCCCCGGGCGCCCTGCATGCCTTGCCGTCACGGGTTGCTGTTGGGCAGGGTGTAGGTCAGGATCAGCTCGGGGCCGGCGGCGGTCTGACCGAGCCAGTCGATCAGGTTGCTGATGCCGTTGCCGTCCGTAGGCGTCTTGAAGGCCAGGCGCAGTTGCGTGCGCCCGCTTCGATTCACGTTGACGATCGGAACGGAGCCGTACGACACCTGGCCCTTGAACGAGGCGTTGGGGTCGTTCACCTTGCCGCCCAACGGCGTGGCGGGTGCATTGAAGTCTTCGGCGGCGAGCGCCGTGCTGCTGCCCAATACATTCGCCGCTTCCAGGCCCAGGTCCGACAGGCCTGCGGGGAAGGTGCCGTTCGCGTCTGCCTTTTTCAGCACGATGCTGGCCGGCGCATCGCCCAGGGTGGCGTTCGCGGGGAGCATCGCAGCCGAGGTATCGAAGGACAGGACGGACTTGATCTGCCGGTTCAGCGCGTTGTCGCCCGTTCGCAGCGGCAGACCCGGCGTGACCAGGCCGCCCACCCCCGTGCCCTGGCCCGACTCCACGATCCGCCCGCTTTCGGTGTTGATGGCATCGATGCCGGTGACGCTGGCCACGCGCAGGTCGTCCACGAACTCCGTCGCATGCAGCTGGTTCTGCACGGCCATGCAGTAGTTGTTGTCACCCCAGTAGTAGACGAAGGACAGGTGCTGGGTCGTCGGCGAGTCCACGTAGTGGCGGTCGTCCACGCTCTTCATGAAGAGCAGGGCATTGTTGTTGTCACCCTGCGTGCAGGGGTCGCCGGGCTTGGTGTAGTTGACGGACCATTGCGCGGCACCGAAGGGCTTGTTGTGGGTGCGCGCCAGGCCCATCAGGTCGTAGAACACCTTCTCGTCGTTGGTGCCGGCGGTGAAGTTCAGGCTGAAGCGCGGATCCACCGCATCGAAGTAGAAGGCGCCGGTGACCACGTCCACCCATGGGTTGTCGGTGTCGGACTGCTTGGCAGGGAACCACGGCACGATGTTGTGCGTCTCGAAGCCCGTGCGGTTCCACACCCAGGCCTCCCAGACGAAGATCAGGTTGTGCAGCTGGCGGGTGTTGACGTAGTAGTCGGCCACGTCACGCCACAGGGCGACGAAGTTCGCACCCGTCTGTTGCCGGTAGTAGTACTTGTCGGAGGTGTTGACCTCGGCGAAGGGGCGCAAGAGCACGGGCACGGGTTTGCCATCGGCCGTCTTCAACTTGGCCAGGCCGTCGGCGATGGTGTCGATGTCGTCCCAGAAGAGCTTGGCCGCCGGCACCGAGCCACGGTTGGCACGGGCCAGATCGGTCAGCTTGCCTTGCCCGTCCACGAAGTTGCGGCCCTTCGACTGGTCCCACGGATTGCGCGGCGTGGCAGTGATCGAGACGATGGGGTGGTAGATGTTCGACACCTCGATCAGGCGGGCGTTGATCTGGTCGATCAGGCCGCTGTCGAGACGGTAGACGCCGTTCGCCAAGGCGTCGTATCGCGCCCCGATGAGCCGCGGGTAGGCATGCCGGCCCGGCGTCGCGCTTTCGATCCGGTACTTCACCATGTCGAAGGCTTCGCTCTGGATCAGGTCGCCGGGGCCGCCCATGTGCTGCCCGAGGATCATGTTGGAGTTGATCTTGCTGGTGCGCGTCTTGATGAAGCTGTAGACGTTGCGCGTCTCTTCGGTGGCGGCGGTGTCGCTGAGCTTGCTGCTGGAGCCGTCGTTGGGGCGGGTGAGGCTGGTGTCGGCATGCGCGCTCGTGGCGGCACAGCAGGCCGCCGCGAACATGGCCGCGGCAGCGATCCATGCATTCAATTGACGCATCCCAGGCCTGTGGCCGGCGAGCGCTGCGGTGCAAAGAGGCATCGCGTTCTCCCTGAAAAGTGGTTGGTATGGGAGGCGCATCGTAGGTGGCCGGCGGTGAATGAACAGTGAAGCAAGGCCCTCACTCCCTTGAGCTGTCGATTGGCGCCGTGAGCTGTCGATTCAGCCTGTTGAACGGCGGCAAAGCCCGTATGAATCGAGAGGGAAAGCGCATGCGATCCCGCGCCGTGGGCAGTGGTTCTAGGGGGCTCACCTTCCCTCCGCTTGAGGATGCCGCCCGCACCCGGCTCGGCTCCACTGCCCTTGCGAAGGCGCGGCACGTCGCCGCGCCGCAACCGGGGAGTTTCACCATGCGAGGCAATCATGGCCGCGAGGCCTACTACATCGCGGGCGAAGGCATGCGTTGCCTGGGGCCCGATGGCCAGCCGCTGACCTGGGTCGCATCGGCGCTGGAAGAAACGGTCGAGTTCCGCTTCTCGCGGTTCGTGCCCGGGCTCGTCGGCCAGCCCAACAGCGACGAGCTGCTCGCGCAACTGGCGGTGGCCATGGTCAGCGAGGGCGGCGGCGCGTCGGACCCGTCCATGCCGGCGGGCTACACCTACCTGGGCCAGTTCGTCGACCACGACATGACGCTGGACCCCACCGAGCTCAACCTGCAGACGACCGGCGTGCTGCCGATGCAGTCGATGCGTTCGCCGACGCTGGACCTCGACAGCCTGTATGGCCGCGGCGGCCCGAAGGAGTCGCCCGAGTTCTACCAGCCCGACGGCGTGAAGCTGCTGGTGGGCCGCCCCTTCGACGTGACCAACGGCAGCAACGCCGCCGGCGACGGCTACGACCTGCCGCGCCGCGGCCCGGCCGCCGACGGCTCGCGCAAGACGGAGCGCGAGGCGAAGATCCCCGACATCCGCAACGACGAGAACCTCGCCGTCGCGCAGGTGCATGCGGCCTTCATCCGCTTCCACAACAAGGTGGTGGACGAGCTGGTGGGCAAGAGCGTGCCGAGCACCGTGCTGTTCGAGCGGGCGCGCGAGATCGTCACCAAGCACTACCAGTGGATGCTGCGGCACGACTACCTGCCGCGCATCGCCAATGCGTCGGTGGTGGGCGAGGTGTTCAGCAGCGGGCGCAAGGTGTTCGAGGTCGATTCGCCGGCCGCCTTCGGCACCATGCCGGTGGAGTTCTCGGGGGCCGCCTTCCGGCTCGGCCACAGCATGATCCGCACCGGGTACCAGTGGAACCGCTTCTTCAACCGCAACCCCGGCGCGCTCGATTCAGGGCACCTGTTCCGCCTCTTCCGCTTCAGCGGCACGAGCGGCACGCTGGTGCCTACTGCGCACCCGCCGGGCTCCGACGCCGACCTGGCCGAGCTCGAAAACCCGCCGCCGCTGCCGCCCACCGGCCTGCTGGGCCGGCGCCTGCCCAGCAACTGGGCGGCCGACATGCTCAGGCTGTTCGACTTCAGCCGCTTCGCCACGCTGAACCCGGCGTTCAGCCCGGTGCCGGCGGACTTCAACGTCGCCATGGCCATCGACACCCGGCTGGTGGATCCGCTGCGCACCTTGCCGCTGGGCAGCTTCGGCGCGGTCAACGCCGTGCTGCTGAAGAAGCGCAACCTGGCTTTCCGCAACCTGGCGCGCGGCCGCATGCTGGGGCTGCCCTCCGGCCAGCAGCTCGCGCAGGACTTCGCGAGCCGCGGCCTCGACGTGATGCCGCTCACCGCCGACGACGTGCTCCAGGGCAACGGCGGCGTCACGCTCGGCGAGCTGGGCGAAGCCGAAAAGCGCGAGCTGGGCGACAACACGCCGCTGTGGTTCTACATGCTGCGCGAGGCCGAGTTCAAGGGCAACAAGCTCGACGGCGTGGGCGCGCGCGTCGTGGCAGAGACCTTCCACCGCGCGATGCAATCGAGCCGCTTCTCCATCGTCACCGATCCGGGCTTCAAGCCGTCATTGGGCCCGGGCGTGGACGACCAGCGCTTCAACATGGAAGACCTGCTGCACTACGCCTTCGATGGCCGGCCCGACCTGCTCAACCCGCATTGACGGTCGACACCACACGGCGCGGCGGGCGCGAGCGAGCGAGGGTCAATCGCGCGCCGCCGCCCTGTCGAGCCCGTGCCGCTCGCGGTAGACCCGCGCCTCGCCTTCGATCCAGCCGCGAAACGCCAGCAGCGCCGCATCGTCGGCCTTGCGCTCGGGGTAGATGAGGTAATAGGCCCGATCACTGCGCAACTCCAGGTCGATCAACTGGCGCAGGGCACCGCTGGCCAGCTCCGCCTCGACCAGGAAGCGCGGCACCAGTGCCACGCCCAGGCCGTGCACCGCGGCCTCGCTCACCATCGAGAACAGCTCCATGCGTGAGCCGGAAAGGTCTTGCTGCACCTCCACGCCTGCAGCCTCGAACCACTGGCGCCACAGGTAGGGCCGCGTGCTGATCTGCAGCAGCGGGTAGCGCGCCAGGTCGGCCGGCTTGAGGCGCTTCTTCGGCACGAGCACCGGGCTTCCCACCACGATGAGGTTCTCGTGCATCAGGAACAGCGCCTCGGTGCCGGGCCAGCCCGCTTCGCCGGCGAATAGCGCGGCATCGAGTACGGTGTCTTCGAACAGGAAAGGCCGCGTGCGGGGCGTGAAGTGCAGCGTGATGCCCGGGTGCGCACGCTGGAAGCCCGGCACGCGGGGCAGCAGCCACTTGGTGGCGAAGGTGGGCAGCACGCCCAGTTCCAGTGCACCGGCGGCGCCCCCCTTGGCCATGAGCTCGAGCGTGTCACGCTCCACTTCGTCGAGCCGTGCGCGCACACTGTGGCTGTAGCTCGTGCCCGCCTCGGTGAGCAGCACCCCGCGGCGCGTGCGCTTGAAGAGCTTCACGCCGACGAAGGCTTCCAGCGCCCCGATCTGCCGGCACACGGCGCTTTGCGTGAGTGCCAGCTCTTCGGCCGCCCGCGTGAAGCTCTGGTGGCGTGCGGCAGCTTCGAAGGCGGCCAGGGCGGTGGTCGAAGGGATCTTGCGGCGCATGGTTCTTGTGCGTGCGGCGTCTTCTGCGTGTGGTTTCGGAATGCAGTTTACGCACAGGCCGGTGCCGACAAAGCGTTTGCTTTCAAGGAGAGAGGCTCCTAGATTCACGAGCTTGAAGGAGACATGACATGACTTCCACGCACACCAAGGCAAGCTTCCACTGGCAAGACCCGCTGCTGCTCGACGCGCAGCTCTCCGCCGACGAACGCGCCGTGCGCGACGCGGCCGCAGCCTACTGCCAGGAGCGCCTGGCCCCCCGCGTGCTCGAGGCCTTTCGCCATGAGCGCACCGACGCGGCCATCTTTCGCGAGATGGGCGAGCTGGGCCTGCTGGGCGTGACCATTCCCGAGGCCTATGGCGGCGCGGGGCTCAATTACGTGAGCTATGGCCTGGTGGCGCGCGAGGTCGAGCGGGTGGACTCGGGCTACCGTTCGATGATGAGCGTGCAGAGCTCGCTGGTGATGGTGCCCATCAACGAGTTCGGCACCGAGGCGCAGAAGCAGAAATACCTGCCCAGGCTGGCCCGCGGCGAATGGATCGGCTGCTTCGGCCTCACCGAGCCGAACCACGGCTCCGACCCCGGCAGCATGGTCACGCGCGCCAAGAAGGTGCCCGGCGGCTACAGCCTTTCGGGCAGCAAGATGTGGATCACCAACAGCCCCATTGCCGACGTGTTCGTGGTGTGGGCCAAGGACGACGAGGGCGCCATCCGCGGCTTCGTGCTCGAAAAGGGCATGCCCGGCCTTTCCGCGCCGGTCATCCACGGCAAGGTAGGCTTGCGCGCCTCCATCACCGGCGAGATCGTGATGGACGGGGTGTTCTGCCCCGAGGAGAACGCCTTTCCCGAAGTGCGCGGCCTCAAGGGCCCGTTCACCTGCCTCAACAGCGCGCGCTACGGCATCGCCTGGGGCGCGCTGGGCGCCGCGGAGTTCTGCTTCCACACGGCGCGCCAGTACACGCTGGACCGCAAGCAGTTCAACCGCCCGCTGGCGGCCAACCAGCTGGTGCAGAAGAAGCTGGCCGACATGCTGACCGACATCACGCTGGGCCTGCAGGGCTGCCTGCGCCTGGGCCGCATGAAGGACGAGGGCACCGCCGCCGTGGAGATCACCTCCATCATGAAGCGCAACAGCTGCGGCAAGGCGCTGGAGATCGCCCGCACCGCGCGCGACATGCTGGGCGGCAACGGCATTTCCGACGAGTTCGGCGTGGCACGCCACCTGGTGAACCTGGAGGTGGTGAACACCTACGAGGGCACGCACGACGTGCACGCGCTGATCCTCGGCCGAGCGATCACCGGCATTGCAGCCTTCTGATGGCCCCCCCGGAGCGCTGCCGCGCTCCCTTTCGAGGAGACACCGCCAGCGGCCCGGCCAAGCCGGATCCGCGGCGGTCGCTGGGTTGCCGTCGCTGTTCGCCTGACGTGTTGCACCGAAGTTGCATGGAGAAATGAATGGGCGCCCTATCCCACCTGCGCGTGCTCGACCTCTCGCGCGTGCTCGCCGGCCCGTGGGCGGGCCAGATGCTGGCCGACCTGGGCGCCGACGTCGTGAAGGTCGAGCGGCCCGGGGCCGGCGATGACACGCGTGCCTGGGGGCCGCCCTGGCTGAAGGCCGAAGACGGCCACGACACCGCCGAGTCCGCCTACTACCTGTGCACCAACCGCAACAAGCGTTCGGTGGCCATCGACATGGCGCAGCCCGAAGGCCAGGCCTTGCTGCGCCGCATGGCGCAGCAGGCCGACGTGCTGATCGAGAACTTCAAGGTCGGCGGCCTCGCGCAATACGGGCTCGACTACGCGAGCCTCGCCGAGCTGAACCCGCGGCTCGTGTACTGCTCCATCACCGGCTTCGGCCAGACGGGGCCGTATGCGCCGCGGGCGGGCTACGACTTCCTCATTCAGGGCATGGGCGGGCTCATGAGCGTGACCGGCAGCGCCGAAGGCGAGCCCGGTGCCGGGCCGCAGAAGGTGGGCGTGGCGCTCACCGACGTGATGACCGGCCTGCACGCCACCATTGCGGTGCTGGCCGCGCTGGCCCACCGCGAAAAGACGGGCCAGGGCCAGCACATCGACCTCGCGCTGCTCGACGTGCAGGTGGCCTGTCTGGCCAACCAGGCGATGAACTACCTGGTGGGCGGCCAGGTGCCGCGCCGGCTGGGCAATGCACACCCGAACATCGTGCCGTACCAGGACTTCCCCACGGCCGACGGCGACATGATCCTGGCCATCGGCAACGACACGCAGTTCGCCAGGTTCTGCACCGTGGCACGCCACCCGGAGTGGGCCACCGATGAACGATTCGCCACCAACCCCCAGCGCGTGGCGCACCGCGAGGTGCTGATCCCGCTGCTGCGGCAGACGACGGTGATGCGCACCACCTCCGAGTGGATCGCGGCGCTGGAGCCGGCGGGCGTGCCTTGCGGGCCGGTGAATCGCATCGATGCGGTGTTCGAGGATCCGCAGGTGCAGGCGCGTGGGTTGCGGATCGAGTTGGCGCATCCGGAGGCGGGGCGTGTGCCGGGGGTGGCGAATCCGATTCGGTTGTCTGCGAGTCCTGTTGAATACCGCTCGGCGGCGCCGTTGCTGGGGCAGCACAGTGGGGAGGTGTTGAGTGAGTGGTTGGGGTTGGAGGCTGCGGACTTGGCGGTCTTGCGGGAGGGGAAGGTGGTGGGCTGAGGTCTGGCTTGTTGCCGTTGGCTGATTCATCTTGTCGAGGTGGCAGCCCGCCGGGAAGTGCGCCCGGCAGCGCAGTCCCCTTTGGTGTCCGCATAGCTTCGCTACGCGAAGTGAGCGGCCCCCGGCTTCGCACACTTTCTTGCCCAAGAAAGGGAACCCAAAGAAGGGCACCCCGACTGTGCTCGGTCGGCCCTGAACGGGCCGACTACCCTGCGCAGCTGGCGTCCCGAAGGCGGCACAGACGGGGCCCCGGTTTACGAAGTGACTGACAAGCCGGCCTAGGGGCCGACTCCACTGCTGCTTTCCGGCGCTGCGGCCCGCTACGCCTCGGCCCACTGCCGAGCGGCGCCTTGCGCCGCCTCGCGTAGCAGCTGTCGCACGGCTTCGCGCTCGATGGGCTTGCAGGCATAGCGGTCGAAGCCTGCGGCGAGCGCCTGCTGCCGGATCTTCGGCTCTTCGTGCGACGACAGGGCCACGACGAAGGCGGGCGGCTCGCTGAGTTCTTCGTGCCGGCGCAGTGCCTGCGCTACTTCGAAGCCGCTCATGCCGGGCATCTCCAAGTCGAGGAAGACCGCATCGAAAGCCTGGGCGCCCAGCATCTGCAGTGCGTCGCGGCCGTGCGAGGCGGTGTGCAGTTCCACGCCGGTGACGGGGAAGCAGCGCCGCAGTGCGAGCAGGTTGTATTCGTCGTCGTCCACCAGCAGCACGGCCAGCCGCGGCAGCGCGTCCGAGGCCTCCAGCGGCATCGGCAGCGAGGCGGGGGCGCTGTCGGGCAGCTCCCATTCTTCGGCACAGGCGGTGCGCTGCCGCAGGATCACCGTGGTGCCTTCGGCCTCGCTGGTGCGCAGCAGCACATCACCCTGCTGCATGCGCGCCATCAGGCGCGCCGAATAGGTGCCGAAGCCCGTGCCATCGGGCTTGCCGTGGCTGGCGTATTTCTCGAAGAAGCGCGGCCTCACCTCCAGGGGCACCGCGCCTTCGTTGTAGATGTGCACGCCCACCCAGCCGGGCTCGACGGTGTCGAACCACACGCGCACCTCGCTGCCCGAAGGCGCTGCCTCCACCGCGTTCTTCAGCAGGTTGGCGAGGATGGAATAGCACAGCGTCTCTTCACCCAGCACGACGGGCCTCATGTCGGTGGCCGGCTGCTGCGTCACGCTCACGCCGTGCGCCGCCTCCAGCGTGGCAAGGTCCGCACGCACGCGCAGCAGCACCACCGAAAGGTCCACCGCGGCGGGCTGCCAGTCGTAGGTGCCCTGTTCCATCTTCAGCAGGTCGAGCGACAGGTTCACCATGTTGAGCGCCCGGTAGCCTGCGCGCTCCACGTGCCGCAGCAGCCGCTGCTGCTCGGGGTTCAAGGGCCCCAGTTCGGCCACCATGCGGGGAATCGAGACCACGCTGCCGAGCGGGGTCTTCAGGTCGTGCCGGCTCATGCGGTCCACCTGTTCACGCAGCCGCACGTTCTCGCGCAGCGTCTCGTTCTGCAGTTCGAGCTGCCGCGTCTGGCCCGCAGCCTGCAGCGCGTGGTCGCGTTCACGGCGCACCGAGAGCATCTGGTCTGCCAGGCCCAGCGCCAGCATGAGGGCTTCGCACAGCACGCCCAGGCCGTAGAAGACCGAAACCCCCGGCGTGGTGATGAGCCCCATGCCCTGCAGCCCGCGCAGCGAGCCGGCCAGTGCGAGCGGCACCCAGCCGGCGAGGAAGTAGCGCGCATAGCGGCTGCCGCGTCGCGCCAGCACTACCGCGGTGATGATGAGCAGCGCGTGCACCGACAGCATCGAGGCCGACAGCGCCGCGCCGAACCAGGGCCAGTCGAGGGGCAGCAGCACCACCGCGCCGGCGGCCACCAGCCCCAGGGCCACGCTGCCGAACACCCGCGACAGCCGGGGCCAGGTTCGCCGCACACCGAGAAAGTCGCGCGCGAAGGCCACCGCCAACCCCATGGTCCACGCCCCCAGCGCCCACTGGGTGCGCACACCGGGCAGCGTCCACAGCGAGCCGCCGGGCCACGCGTCGAGCAGGCCGGTGCCGGCCGCGATGAACAGCAGCAGCGTGAGCAGGTGCAGCGTGTAGAACGCGAACAGCCGCTCGCGCAGCACCACCCAGAAGCCGAAGCCGATCACCGCGAACGCGGCCAGCAGCGAGCACAGCGCCGTGAGGCGCACGAGGGTGTGGCGCTCGCGCCGCTGCCAGTCGGCGGCGTCGAGCAGGCTCAGCGTGACCGACGCGCGCACGCGGTCCGCGAAATGCACCCACAGCACGTCACCCGACTGCAAGCCCGCCGGCAGCGGGAACGACATGGCCAGCGCCATGCCCTGGCCATCGGGCGACAGCTGCACCTTGGAGCGTTGCAGACGGCTGCCGTCGGGCAGCACCAGCGTGACGGTGGGCATCACGGCCGTTTCCACCAGCAGCACGGCAGAGCCCTGCAGCGCCTGCGGCTGCAGCCGCACCCAGGTGCCGTGGTCGCGGAAGGGCAGCGTCAGCCGCACGGCCTGGTCGTTGCCCGAGAGCGGCAACAACGGCGCCTGCGCTGCCGGCACGGTGTCGGCCGGCAGATCCTGGTCGAGCCATGCGCCGCGCAGCGGCGCCGGCGCAGCCCCTGCATGCAGGCTCGCCAGGCAAGCCAGCAGCGCCGCGACCCACAGCAACAGGCGATTGAAGGACATGGGACGCGGGTACAACGCAGTGAGGCAGAGGCAAAAGGCGCCGGCAGCATAGCAACGCCGAAGGCCCGACCGACTGGGGCAAGCGAGGTGTCTCCCCAATTTCTCCACACTTGCTGCCGACACTGCGGCGTGGTTCCAACTTCTTCACGCTCCGGTGTGCCGGCACGGCAACGCAAGCTGCTGCTGATCGACGACGACCCGGCCATCACCTGCTACCTGCAGCACGTGCTCGCGCACCGCTACGAGGTGGTGGTTCTGCACGAAAGCACGCTGGCCGTGTGCACGGTGCGCCGTGAGCGCCCCGACCTCGTGGTGTGCGACATCGAGATGCCGGTGCTCGACGGCTACGGCGTGTCGCGCGCGCTCGCCGAATGCACGGACACGGCCGACGTGGCGCTGCTGTTCTTCACCTCGGCCTTTTCCGCCGCGGAGCTGCACGCCCGCGGCAATGCCATCGCCGGCCGGCCCGGCCTCTCGAAGACCGCGCCGATGGACGAGATCCTGTGCCGGGTGGACGCCGAGGTGGAAGCGGCGCTCAGGCCACTTGCCGTGCCGCACTTAATGTTCGCTTCGTAAGCGACCCAAACATGTCCTTTCTATCTCCCTGGACGACCCTGGCGCCGGCTCACTCCGAATCGTGCTTGCCGCTTCGGTGGCGAGCCGACCTAGGTGTCTTCTGCCGTACGCGTTGAAGATGGCTCGCCATCATGCCGGCCACGATGCGTGCAGCGGCCTGCACGTCCAGTTCTTCGTCGAACAGCATCTCCACCGTGGCGTAGATGAGATCCACGACGATGCGGCTCACCAGCTTCAGCTCGGCTGCGTCTGCGTGGGGCAGTGCGCGTGCCAGCAGCTTGGCTTGTTCCTGCGTGACCGCGGCGTGTGACGCCAGGCGCACCTGCTGCAGCACCGGTACGGCGCGCAAGGCCCGCATGATCCACACGCCGCCTACGGTGCTTTCGGTCACCTCGTAGGTGTCGCGGATCAGTCCCTCCAGCGCCTGCTCGAGTCCTTCGACGCCACTCTTGAAGGTGTCGATCGTGACCCAGTGCGCCACGCGTTCGTTCTGGCGCTGCATGAGGCGCTGGCCGAGCTCGGCGAGCAGGGCGTACTTGTTCGGGAAGTAGCGGTACAGCGCGGGTGGTGTAAGGCCGGCGCGTTCGCACACGAGGTTGGTCGACAGGCGCTCGATGCCCACGTCGGCCAGCGTCTGCGCGGTCACTTCGAGGATGCGCTCGTAGGTCTCCGTGGCTCGCTGCTGCGCGGGCTGCTTTTTGGTGGCCAGCGGTGGCTGGTACTTCTTGGGCGTGGGCATCGTGTGTAGGGCGGCGTGACGCGCGCGTTGGGGATTGTCCTAGGCGGCGTGTCGATCAAAAAAGATAGTCATCACTATAAACTAGCCATAACTACCTTATTGCGGATTGCACGGCTCGTACCGGTGACTACCAGTGACGAAAGGAACGTGGAGTGAAGCCGATCTGTTGGATGACGCTGCTGCTGGCGGGCTTGCTGGCCGGGGCGGCCCGGGCCGCGGGGCCTGACGACGCGAAGGGGCTCTGGCTCACGGCCGAGAAGGACGCAGTGATCGAGTTCAAGCCCTGCGCGGACCGTGCCACGGCGCTGTGCGGGCGCATCGTGTGGGACAAGGACGCCGGTACGCCGAAAGACACCTGCGGCGTGCTGATCGCGCAGCTCGAGCGCTACGACAACGACGCCTGGCGCGACGGCTGGGTCTACGACCCGCGCAACCAGAAGAAATACAAGGGCGTGGTCCGCGTGAAGTCGGACGAGCTGCACATCCGTGCCTTCGTCGGCGTCGAGGTGCTGGGCCAGACCGAGCTGCTCAAGCGCACCGCTGCCATGCCCGCCACGCCGTCGTGCAAGTCCTGATTCTGTCCCGTCACGACTCAACCGCCTCGGAGAAGCCCATGCACCTGCCTCGCCTGCTGCCATCTTCCATTGCTGCCGTGCTCGCCGGCGCCGCGGCCTGCGCATCGTTTGCCGCCGGCAACGACACGGCCACCTATGCCATCGACACCGAGGTGAAGCTCACTTCGGACCAGCGTACACGCGGCATCTCGGACTCATTGAACAAGCCCGGCGCCAAGCTCGGCGTGCAGGCTGCTCATGAAAGCGGGCTGGTGGCGCTCGTCGAGCTCGCCTCGGTGAGCAAGAAGCAATTTCTCGGCGGCAAAGGCCTGGGCGTCACGCTGGCCGGCGGATACCGCTTCGGCGACCCGGACGGCTGGCACTTCGGGGTGGGCCTGGCGACCGAGCGGTTCCCCGGCGCAAAGTTCGAAGCACCGCAGTCGTTCGACTTCAACACCTTCACGCCCGGTGACGTGCGCACCACGAAATACGACTCGTCGTTCGCGGTGCTCGAAGCAGGCTATGGCGCGCTCGAAGGCCGCGTGCTCAACGTGATCTCCAAGACCTACCGCGGTGCCAACACCGGTGGCGTGTGCGGAACGATGCTGCTGCTGATGCCTGACCCCACGCAGGCGCTGGAGTGCTATGCCCGAGGCGACCATGGCTCACGCGGCAGCTGGCTGTTCGACCTGGACTACAAGTACCACCTCACACCGGCCACCACGCTCAACCTGCACGCCGGCTACCAGAAGATCGAGAACTTCAAGGAAGCCAACTTCGCCGACTGGCGCATCGGCGTCACGCACAGGCAATGGGGCTTCGACTGGAGCGCCGACTGGGTGAGCACGAACACCAAGGTGCGAGAGCTCTACCTCGCGCAAGACGGTGACCGGCTGCGCGCCACCGACGACGACAAGCTCGTCGTCTCCGTATCGCGCAAGTTCTGATGCCGCAAATTCTGATGGCGCAAGCTGCGGACAGCATGTCCTCGCCGGTGGACACACGACTGGTGCTGGCCGTCGATCTGGGCACGTCGGGCTGCAAATGCGCGCTCGTGGGTCTGGACGGCACGGTGCATGCGTGGGCCTTTCGCGCCGTGAAGCTGCACGTGCAAGGCGCTCTTGCAGAGCAGGACCCGCACGACTGGTGGAGCGCCCTGGTGGGGGCCGCAAATGAGTTGCTCGCGGGCGATGCCACGTTGCGCCGGCGCGTGGTCGCGGTGTGCTGCTCTGCGCAGACCGAAGGCACGGTCTGCATCGACAAGGCCGGCGAGCCCATCGGCAATGCGTTGACCTGGCTCGATGCACGCGGTGCCGAAGCCATTGCAAGGCGGGTGCGTGGCCGTGGCCTGAACGTCGAAGGCTACGGCCCGCTGAAGCTGTGGCGCTGGCTGCGCCTCACGGGCGGGGCGCCATCGCTTTCGGGCCGCGACAGCGCGGGTCACATGGCCTACATCCGCGACCATGAGCCTGAGCGCTACGAACGCACGCACAAGTTCCTCAACGTGCCGGACTACCTGAACCTGCGGCTTTGCGGCCGTGTGTGCGCCACGCGCGACTCGCTGGTCACCGCATGGGTCACCGACAACCGCGATGCGCGCGGCATGCGCTACGACGCAGGCTTGATTCGCGCGCTGGGCATCAGCGCCGACAAGCTGCCGGAGATCGTGAAGTGCACCGACGTGCTGGGCCCGCTGCGGCCCGACGTGGCGCAGGCGCTGGGGCTTGAGGCCAAGACCGTGGTGATCGGCGGCGCGGTGGATACCTCGGCGGTGGCCGTCGGCGCGGCCGTGGGTGACTTCGAAACGCACCTGTACCTGGGCACTTCGTCATGGCTGGGCGCTCACGTGCCGTTCATGAAGACCGACGTGCGCCACAAGATCGCGGCCGTGCCCTGCGCGGTGGACGGCCGCTACCTCGCGATGGCGCTGCAGTCCACGGCCGGCGCCAACCTTTCGTTCCTGCGCGACCGCATCCTCTACCACCCCGATGAGCTGGCCGGCGACGAAGAGCACCCGGCCGTCTACGAGGTGCTCAACCGCATTGCCGCCCGTGTGCCGGCCGGTGCACGCGGACTGGTCTACACCCCGTGGCTGCAGGGCGAGCGCACGCCGGTGGACGACCCACGCCTGCGCGCGGGGCTCATCAACCTGTCGCTCGAGCACACCCGCGAAGACATCTTCCGAGCCTTTCTAGAAGGCGTGGCGCTGAACACGCGCTGGATGCTCGAGCCCTTCGCGCGCCTGCTCGGACGAGACGCGGGCACGCTCACCGCGGTGGGCGGCGGCGCGCAGTCCGACGTGTGGTGCCAGATCATGGCCGACGTGACGGGCCAGCCCATTCGCCAGCTGGCCAGCCCCATCCAGGCCAATGCCATCGGCGCGACCTTCATCGCCGCCATGGCCCTGGGCGCCTTGCGCTTCAGCGACCTGGTTTCGCTGCGCAAGGCGCGCCGCATCTACGAGCCTGCCACGGGCCTGAGGCGCCTGTACAGCGACAAGTTCGAGGCCTTCAAGGAGGTGCGCTCGCGCCTCGCGCCGCTGTACCACCGGCTCAACGCACCGCAGCCCACCACCGCATGAAGAACAACAGTCTCAGCACCAGCAGCCTCCGCATTCGCGAGGCCGTCGTCGAGCTGTGCGTCGAGCTGTCGCACCGCGGCTACCTTGCCGGCACCGGCGGCAACATCGCGTTGCGCGTCGATGCCGAGCATTTCGCCGTCACGCCCTCGGCCACCGACTACCTGAGCATGAACGCGGCCGACGTGTGCGTGCTGCGCCTGGCCGATCTGGCGCAGGTGGAAGGCGAACGTGCGCCGTCGGTCGAAAGCGGCCTGCACGCGAAGGTGCTGCGGGCGCGGGCCGACGTGTCCTGCAGCATCCACACGCACCAGCCGGTGGCCAGTGCCTGCGCGCTGATCGGCGATGTGCTCGAAGTGCCTGCGGGCCCATGGCGCAGCACGCTGGGGCCGCGGGTGCCGGTGGTGGGCTATGCGCCTTCCGGCACGGGGTGGTTGTCGTACAGGCTGGCTCGTGCGCTGCGTGCCGACATCAACGCCTACCTGATGCTCAACCACGGCGTGCTGTGCTGTGGCGCCACCCAGGCGCTGGCCGTGCAGGCCGTCGAAGACCTCGAATCGCTGGCTCGCGCGCGGCTGCTGAGCCTCATCGCACAACGAGCACGACAAGCCCCCCAGCGGCGCGATGCCCTGGCCCGCGTGACCGAGCTGCTGACCGGCGACGCCCCCGTTCCCAAAGACTCTCCCACCGCATGAGCAACCTCGCCCCCATCCACACGGCGGCCGCCGCACCGGCCCCTGCCATCTCTGCCTGGCCCGACGTCAACGACCTGTACCGCCGCTTCGATGCGCTCGTGAAGCAGCCGATGCGCCCCATCCGCCCTGAGAACATGCAGCGCGTGATGCGCTGGTTCGACGAGCGGTGCCAGGGCTCCAAGCGCCTCGCGGAACAGGCCAAGGCCGTGATCCCCGGCGGCGTGCAGCACAACCTCGCGTTCAACCACCCGTTCCCGCTGGCCATCACGCAGGCCCAGGGCGCCCACATGACCGATGTGGACGGCAACCGCTACATCGACTTCCTGCAGGCCGGCGGCCCCACGCTGCTGGGTTCCAACCACCCCGCGGTGCGCCGCAAGGTCAACGAAGTGCTCGACTCGTGCGGCCCCGTCACCGGCCTGCTGCACGAATACGAAGTGAAGCTCGCCGAGCTGGTGTGCCAGTCCATGCCCGGCGTCGAGATGCTACGCCTGCTGGGTTCGGGCACCGAGGCCGTGATGGGCGCAGTGCGCCTGGCGCGCGCCTACACCCGCAGGAAGTGGATCATCAAGATCGGCGGGGCCTACCATGGCTGGAGTGACCAGCTCGTCTACGGCATGCGCCTGCCCGGCACCGGCCGCATGGAGGCGGTGGGCATTCCGCGCGGCGCCACCGGCCACACGCAGGAATGCCACCCCAACGACCTCGATGCACTGCGCCGCAAGCTGCAGCTCAACCGCCTGCGCGGCGGCACCGCGGCCGTGCTGCTGGAGCCACTGGGGCCCGAAAGCGGCACGCGGCCCGTGCAGCGCGACTACAACGCGCAAGTGCGGGCGCTGTGCAACGAGTTCGGCGCGCTGCTGATCTTCGACGAGGTGGTTACCGGCTTTCGCACCGGCATGGGCGGCGCGCAGGCCTACTTCGGCGTCACGCCCGACCTCACCGTGCTGGGCAAGTGCCTCACCGGCGGCTACCCCATGGCCGGCGCCATCGGCGGGCGCCGCGACGTGATGATGCTGCTGGTGGGCGGCATCGGCACCACTGCGCGGCGCGCCTTCGTGGGCGGCACGCTGTCGGCCAATCCGCTGTCGTGCGTGGCCGGCTACCACGCGCTGCTCGAAGCGCAGCGCACCGACGCGGCCAGCGTCGCGGGCCGTGCCGGCGACCGGCTGTGCAAGGGCCTGGCCCAGATCATCGAGCGCCGCGGCCTGCCCTACGTCACCTACAACATGGGCTCCATCGTGCACCTGCAGACCTCGGGCGTGCTGCTGCTGGACACCAGCAACGTCTTCAAGCTGCTGCGCGCGAAGGATGAAGCCAAGCGCCGCAAGCACATGATGGAAGAGATGGGCGCGGCCTATACGGCACACGGCCTCATCACGCTGGCCGGCAGCCGCATCTACACCAGCCTGGCCGACACCGACGACGTGATCGACGATGCGCTCAACCGCTTCGAAGACGTCTTCAAGCTGGTCTGACGCCATGACCACCGAAGACAACTTGCGCCAGTCGTGGCAGCAGACGCGCGAGCGCCTGCGAGCCCGGCAGCTGCTGGGCTCGCCGCAGGCCTGCCTGTCGCTGCGCATTCCGGGCGCTGAAGCCATGTGGTTCGGCCACGCGCTCGACGATGCGCCATGCCGCATCGCATGGGCGGATGCTGCAGCCTCCGGTGCGTACGAGCACGCGGCGATCTACCGTGCGCGGGGCGACGTGGGTGCCATCTCGTTGGGCGGTGGTGCATGGGGTCGCTGTCTTCCGGACTTCGGCCGCGCCATGCCGCAGGCCTTCGACGAGCAGGCGCGCCACATCGGCCCCATGGGGCCGGCCCTCGCGCAAGTCCGGCACGTGCAGCAGCTCGCCCGCGGGCTGCAAGCTGGCGGCAACGTGTTGTTCCTGCATGGCCTGCCCGTGTGCCTGGGCACCACGGCCACGCGCATGGCGCTCAACACCGAGCTGTTCGAGAAGTGCGCCAAGGCCTGCGTGCTGGCTGCGGCCGCCGGCGGGCCTGTGAAGCCCCTACCGTGGCTCGTGCGCACCATCGCCAACCGGCGCCTGCGCCGGGACCGGCAGCGGGCGGTGGACCGTTTCATGCAGGGTTTGCTGCCGGAAGAGAGCAAGGGCTACTGAACCAGCCGGAACGAGCGTGAACGAGCCGTTGAGCAGCAGCCGATCGACGCACACCACGAGGGCCGAAAGCATGTCACTGCACCGAGTTCCCCAGGAGATTCCCGCCGGCCCGCTTGCGGCCGCACTCGCAGTCGGCACGATCGCCGTGTTGATGATCGGCGTGCAGCCCATCCTGCTGGGCGCGCTGGTCGAGGCGAATCAGGTGAGCCTCGAAGGCGTGGGCCTCGTGGCCATGGGCGAGATCGTTGCGCTCGGTCTCGGGGTGTTGCTTGGCGATGCCGTGTTGCCGGCCGCACGGCTCAAGCTCGTCACCCTCATCGCGGCACTGCTGGCCGCGGCGCTCGATGGGCTCACCACCACCGTCGGCGGCGACGGTCCGATGCTCGCAGTGCGCGCTGCGGCAGGGCTGGCTGAAGGCGTGCTGGTGTGGGGCACGACGGGCGTGGTGGTGCGCAGCGCCAACCCCGCGCGCGTGAGTGGCGTCTTCTTCGTGCTGCAGACGCTGGCGCAGGCTGCGCTTGGCGTGGTGCTGGCCAACCTCGTGATCCCCCGCTCGGGCTGGCAAGGCGGGTTCGCCGTGCTGGCTCTGCTTTCGCTGCTGCCATGCGTGCTCGCCTTCGTGCAGCCGGCGCGGCTGGCACCCTTGCCGCCGGCGGCGCTCGAGTCCTTCCGATGGTCGGCGCGCACGATGCTGCCGCTGGTGGTGGTGTTCCTGCAGCTCGCCACGCTGGGGGCGTTCTGGGCTTACCTCGAGCCGCTGGGCAAGGCGGCTGGGCTGCAGGCTCAAGCGGCGCAAACGCTGGTGGCCGGTGTGCTGGCCATGCAGGTGGTGGGCGGCAGCATTGCCGCGGTTGCCGTGCGGCGCCTGCCGGTGGTGCCCACGCTGGTGGCGTCTTCGGCCGCACTGGCCGCCATCATGCTCGCGGTGCATGGGTTGCCAGCAGGCAGCACGTCGCGCTTCTCGCTGGGCTGCGCGGTCTTCGGCTTCGTGTGGCTCTTCATGCTGCCCTTCCACATCGGCCTCGCTTTCCGGGTCGATGCGAGCGGGCGGCTGGCCGGGCTGGTGCCGGCCGCGCAACTGCTGGGCAGTGCCTTCGGGCCGCTGACCGCATCGTTCATGGTCACGGGTGACGACGCGAGCGCCGTGCCGCTGCTGAGTGCCGGCTTCGCGCTGGCTGCGGCCGTGTGCCTGGCGGGCACCCGCGGCACGGCTTGGGCTGTCGCTGTGCCGGCGCGTGACGAGTCGGCCTGAGTCTCGCCTTGCCATGCGGCGCTGCCGCGCGATGCTCAAGGCCGCACGCCTGGCGACTCCAGCTTCATGCCGGCCGCACGCTGAGCAAGAAAGAGCTCCAGCGACACCATTTCCGGCGCACCGAAGGCATAAGGCTCCGCGCGCACGCCGGTCATGCAGTTGCGCAGCCGGTGCTGCAGTGAACCCAGGCCTTGCCATTCGAGCCGGTAGATCGGGTAGCCGGTCGGATGGGCCTGCGGGATCACGCTGCCGGCCAGGCGCTGGCCTGCGTTGCGGTCGTGGCATTGGGCACAGGCGAGGTCGAGCTGGCCGATGCGGCGGTTGAACAGGCGCTCGCCTTCGGCACGGGCGGCATCGAGCCGTGCATCCTTCGCGGGCGTGATGGGCAGGCCGCGCGACTGCAGTGCGACGTAGGCCTCCAGCGCGAGCAGCTCACGGCTTTCGAAGGCGTGGGGCTTGCGCTTGGCCCGGTGCTGCTGGCAGCTGCGTATGCGCATCGCGAGGTTGACCGGTGTGCCCGCCGCCGGGTCGAAGGCCGGGTGGCGAGTTGCGGCGCCGCGCATGCTGATGGCGGCGTCCTTGTGGCACGAGGCGCACTCGTTGCGCCACAGTTGCTCGCCCTCGGCGACCCACAGCATCGCGGGGTTCTGTGTGTCGTCGCGCTGCATCGCCTGCAACGCCGGGGCCATGTCGTCAGCGCCTGAGCGGCGGCCGTCTCCGCCTTGGGCCGCCGCCGAGGTCGCCGCGGCAGCCAGGGCGAGGCCGATGAGGCGATTCATGCCGTGACCGTGAAGGCGCGCGTCTCGATCCACGAGAAGCCGTTGTCGCCTTCCCACTTGAAGCTCAGCGTGCCGCTTTTCGTGACACGCATCGTGAAGGCGATGTAGGGGTTGGCGGCGATGGCGGGCGCCAGGTCGGCCGCGAACACGAGCTCGCCGTCGCAGCGGCATTCGAAGCGCCGCAGGATGTCGCGCGCCAGCGGCTGGCCGGCGCTGCCCACGCGGTAGCCGGTTTCCATGGGGTGCGCGATCAACGTGCGCAGCTCCACCACCTCGCCACGGCGTGCCGACGCGGGCGCGGTGACGACGGTGCGTGCCTGGGTCGTGGCCATTGCGTCTTTCCCTACTCGATGCAGGCCGCCAGCGTGACTTCGACGCTCACCGTGTGCGACCAGCAGCGTCCGTCGGCGAGCTTGGCTACCGCGACGAGCTTTTGCGACGTGGCCAGGCGAATGCGCGTGGCCACGAAGGCACGGCCGGCCTGCGGGCCGAGCGTGAAGATGCCGACGTCCTGCTGCGGATTGCGCTCGTTGAAGAGCGCGATCGCGGTCACCGCATCGGGCCCGGTCAACGGGTGGTCCACCGTCACCGTGACTGGCACGGCATTGCCGTTTTCCACCAGCGGCGAGATGTCGAGCTTCACGCGGGCGTCCGGTGCCACCAATGCTCCGCCGGCAAAGGCTCGCACCGCCCGCGCCATGGCTTCGGGTGTGGACCACGCCGGTGCGACGTGCACCGCGGCCAGCGTGGCGAGCAGGGCTTCGCGTCGTTTCATGGCCTCGTGCCCTCTTCACGCAGCGTGCGCAGGAAGGCCACCACGTCTTCGATCTGCTGCGCTTCGAGCACCGGCTTGCCGGCCCAGGCCGGGCCCACGCGGTGGAGCCCTTCGCTGGTGCCGTAGCGGGGCATGATGCTGTCGGGGTTGAGCCTGCGTGCATCGACCACGCGCAGGCGCAGCTGGTCTTCGTTGAGGCGCGAACCCACACCAACCAGGCTGGGCGCCAGCGTGCCCTGGAAGCGTTCTTCCGGGAACGGGCCGCTGTGGCACAGCAGGCACAGGCCGACCTGCCGGTGGGTCACGATGGCCCGGCCGCGTGCTGCATCGCCGGGCTGCGAGGTCAGCGGCTCGGGCATTGCATCACCCACCACCGCCGCGCCGGCCAGCATCACCGTGGCAAGCCACACGAGATCAGGCCTTCTTCAAGCTGTGGTTCTTGAGCGGCAGCTCGCGGATGCGCTGGCCGGTGGCCGCGAAGATCGCGTTGAGCACCGCCGGCGCGGCCACTGCGATGGTGGGTTCGCCCACGCCGCCCCAGAACCCGCCCGAAGGCACGATGACGGTTTCCACCGCCGGCATATGCTCCATCTGCACCACGGGGTAGCTGCTGAAGTTGTCCTGCTCGATGCGGCCGTCCTTCACCGTGCATTCGCCGAACAGCGCGGCAGACAGGCCATAGACGAACGAGCCCTCGACCTGCGCCTCGATCTGCTGCGGGTTCACCGCGTGGCCGGGGTCGGTGGCCGCCACGATGCGGTGGATCTTCAGCACGCCGTCGTTGCTGACCGAGACCTCTGCCACCGCTGCCACATAGCTGCCGAAGCCCATGGTCTGGGCCAATCCGCGGTACACGCCCGCGGGTGCGGGCTTGCCCCAGCCGGCGCGTTCGGCCGCGGCGTTGAGCACGGCCAGGTGCTTCGGGTGGTTGGCCATGAGCTTGCGGCGCAGTGCCAGCGGGTCGGTGTTGGTGGCGTGCGCCACTTCGTCGAGGAGGCACTCGAGGTAGATCGTGTTCTGGTTGAGGTTGACCCCGCGCCAGAAGCCTGGCGGCACGTGCGGGTTGCGCATCGCATGGTCGATCAGGAGCGTGGGGAAGCCGTAGCCGATCGATGCTTCCGGCCCCGGCGGATTGAGGCCCTGGAACACCACCGGGTCCCGACCGTCGCGGATGTTCTGCGGAAAGATCCCCGCCACGATGCTCTGGCCCGAGATGCGCATGTGCAGTCCGGTGATGTTGCCCTGCGCGTCGAGCCCTGCGCGCAGCTTGCACATCGTGATGGGGTGGTAGCGGCCATGCTGCATGTCTTCTTCGCGAGACCAGATCAGCTTGACCGGTGTGCCCGGCATCTCCTTCGCAATGGCCACCGCCTGGCGCACCCAGTCGTGCACCGCGCCGCGCCGGCCGAAGCCGCCGCCCAGGTGCAGCTTGTAGACCTCGCACTGCGCAGGCGGCAGGCCGGCGGCTTCGGCGGTGGCCGCGAGCGCGGCCTCGCCGTTCTGCGTGGGTGTCCACACCTCGCAGCGCTCGGGCGTCCAGCGCGCCATGGCGTTCATCGTCTCCATCGTCGCGTGGTTCTGGAACGGGTACGAATACACCGCTTCGACGGTGCGCGCGGCATTCGCCAGCGCGGCCTTCACGTTGCCGACCTGATTGCCCACGGCGGCCTGCGGCGCGTCCAGCCCTTCCTTCAGCGTGGCAGCGATGTCGGCGCTCGAGATCTTGCCGTTGGGGCCTTCGTCCCACTCGATGGGCAGCGCGTCGAGTGCGGTCTTGGCATGCCACCACGTGTCGGCCACCACGGCCACGGCGCTGTCGCCCACCGGCACGACCTTCTTCACGCCGGGGCGCTTGGCGACGGCGTTCGCGTCGAAGCTCTTCAGCTTGCCGCCGAACACCGGGCAGTCCTTGATGGACGCGTTCAGCATGCCGGGCAGCTTCAAGTCCATGCCGTAGACCTGCTTGCCGGTGAGCTTGTCCAGCGTGTCCAGGCGCTTCACCGGCTTGCCAGCGATCTTCCAGTCCTTCGGATCCTTGAGCGGCACGTCCGCCGGTGGCGGCAGCTTGGCTGCGGCTGCGGCCACCTTGCCGTAGGTCGTCTTGCGGCCTGAGGGCGCATGGGTGATCACGCCCTTGGCCACACTGCATTCGGCGGGCGCGACCTTCCACCCGTCGGCGGCGGCCTGCACCAGCATCATCCGCGCGGCGGCGCCGCCCTTGCGCACGTAGTCGTGCGACTCGCGCACGCCCCGGCTGCCGCCGGTGGAGAAGTTGCCCCACACGCGGTTGCGCGCAAGGTTCTGGCCAGGCGTGGGGTATTCGGTCGTCACCTTGACCCAGTCGCATTCGAGCTCTTCGGCCACCAGCTGTGCCAGGCCGGTGAGCGAGCCCTGGCCCATTTCAGAGCGTGCGACGCGTACGACCACCGTATCGTCGGGCTTGATGACGACCCAGGCATTCACCTCAGCCGGTGTACCCGTTTGCTGTGCGCCCAGTGGCACGTGAAAGCCGAGCGAGAGGCCGCCGCCCACGGCGGCGGAGGTTGCGATGAAGGAACGACGCGTCAGCGTGGGCGTGGGGATCGGGGTGTCCATGTCGGTTGCTCCGTGGCTTGGCAGGGGGTGTTGCCGAGTGGACGCCGCGGATCCGGCTTTGCCGGGCCGCCAGCGTCCGTCCCCTTGAGGGGGAGCGCCGAAGGCGCTACGGGAGTGGGCCATCAAGCTGCAGCGATCTTGATCGCGCGGCGCACGCGGTTGTAGGTGCCGCAGCGGCAGATGTTGGTCATCGCTGCGTCGATGTCGGCGTCCGTTGGCTTGGGCTTTTGCTTCAGCAGCGCTGCTGCGGCCATCAACATGCCGCTCTGGCAGAAGCCGCATTGCGGCACGTCGACCTCGGCCCAGGCCTTTTGCACCGGGTGGTTTCCGTTGCGTGACAGGCCTTCGATGGTGACGATCTTTTCCTTCGTCGACAGCGTGGACACCGGCCGCACGCACGAGCGCGTGGCCACGCCATCGATGTGCACCGTGCAGGCGCCGCAGGCCGCGATGCCGCAGCCGTATTTGGTGCCGGTGAGCCCGAGCTGCTCGCGCAGCACCCACAGCAGCGGGGTGTCGGGTTCGGCCTCGAAGTCGCGAACGCGACCGTTGACGTTGAGCTGGGCCATCGCATGCCTCCTTGGTTGCGCAACAACGCAAGGCGGCAGGTGTTTTTTCTTGTGTCACCGTGGCCTTGCACGAACAACAAGCAATGAGCGGGCTGCGAAAGCGCTCAACAACGAAACAACCGGCTGCGCGGCCCTTGCCGCCGGTGCGCGGGGCACCGGAGCAACCGGCTTGTGACCCGGCATGGATGCGGTGAGTTCCGGCGGTCACAAAAAAATGCGGCGCCCTGGAAGGCGCCGCATTGCGAGGCGATCTCAGTGCCGGGCCGGGGTGTCGCCGCCCAGCCGGCTCCACAGATAGCTGAATTCCAGCGCCTGCAGGTGCGCGCGCTGCTCGTTGTCGGCCGCGCCACCGTGGCCGCCTTCGATGTTCTCGTAGTACAGCACCGGGTGACCTTGCTCCATCAACCGCGCGACCATCTTGCGCGCATGGCCGGGGTGCACGCGGTCGTCGCGGGTGGACGTGGTGAAGAGCATGGTCGGGTACTTGGCTGTCGGCTTCACGTTCTGGTAGGGGCTGTATCTGGAGATCACGGCCCAGTCGTCGGGCCTGTCGGGGTCGCCGTATTCGGCCATCCACGAGGCGCCGGCCAGCAGCTTGTGATAGCGGCGCATGTCCAGCAGCGGCACCTGGCACACCACGGCGTTGAAGAGCTCGGGGCGCTGCATCGCCACCGCACCGACCAGCAGTCCGCCATTGCTGCCGCCCTCGATGCCCAGCTGCGCCGGCGTGGTGACCTGCGTGCGGATCAGGTCTTCGGCCACCGCGATGAAGTCGTCATACGAACGCTGCTTGTTGGCCTTGATGGCCGCCTGGTGCCAGCCCGGGCCGAACTCACCGCCGCCGCGGATGTTGGCCACCACGAGCACGCCGCCGCGTTCGTGCCACGCGCGGCCGAACGTGCCCGAGTACCAGGGCTGCAGCGACACCTCGAAGCCGCCGTAGCCGTACAGCAGCGTGGGGTTCTTGCCGTCGGCCTTGGCGCCTTGCGGCCAGATCACGAAGTAGGGCACGCGCGTGCCGTCTTTCGAGGTGGCGAAGCGTTGTTCGGTGCGGGCGCCGGCGGCGTCGAACTGCGGCGGGCGCTGCTTGAGCAGCAGGCGCTGGTTGCTGCCGGTGTCGCCCAGGTACAGCGAATCGGGCGTCAGGAAGTCGGTGTAGGTGAGCAGGTAGCGCTCGGCCAGCGGGTCGGCCTTGAGC
Source organism: uncultured Rivibacter sp. (assembly GCA_946480925.1). The sequence continues at coordinate 113,696 of CAMLLU010000005.1, read as the reverse complement.
GCCGGGTCGTGCAGGCTGGCTACGCCGATGTTGCCGGGGAAGGGCGCCTCCACCGGGCGCCGCTTCCAGCGGCCCTGCGCGTGGCGCACTTCTTCGAGCCGGTTGGCCACGTGGTCGAGGATGTTGAGCACGATGGTCGAGCGCGTGGCGGTGTAGCTCTCGAGCGAGCTTGTCGGCGTGGGGGTGAACAGCGGCTCCAGGCGCTGCTGCCCGCGCAGGTAGGCGTCGGCCCGGGCCACCAGCAGCGAGCCGGCGGCAAAGCGCTGTTCGCCCAGCGGCAGATCGCTGCGCAGAGACAGCAGCAGCCAGGGGCCATGGAAGGCAACGCTGGCGTCGTCGGGCTTGGCGATGCGCATCAGCTTGTCGCCCTTGAGCAGGAAGCTTTCGGTGGTGTAGAAGTCGATGGCCCGGGTGAACACCGTGCGGTGATAGCCCACCGTCGGATCCACGCTCACACCCGCCGAGACGTCGGTCTGCTTCGCTTCGAACATCGTTTGCGCCTGCGCCAATGGCGTGCCGCGCTTCCAGCGCTTGATGACGCGCGGATAGCCTGAATCGGTGAGCGAGCCGGGGCCGAAGTCAGTGCCGATGTAGACGTGGTCGAGGTCGATCCACTCCATGTCGGTCTTGGCCTCGGGCACGGCAAAGCCGCTGTCGACGAAGCGCTTGGCCTTCAGGTCGAACTCGCGCACCACCTTCGCATCGGCACCGCCGCGCGACAGCGACACCAGGCAGCGCTCGTACGTCGGAGCCAGGCAGGTGGCGCCACCCCAGACCCAGTTTTCCTTTTCAGCGGCGCCCAGCGCGTCGAGGTCGAGCACGCTTTCCCAGGCGGGCTCGGGCTTGGCGTATTCGTCCAGCGTCGCACGCCGCCACAGCCCGCGCTTGTTCGTGCTGTCCTGCCAGAGGTTGTAGACGTGCTCGCCGATGCGCCGCACGTAGGGGATGCGGTCGCGAGCGTTCAGCACCGCCAGCAGCGCGGCCTTGGTGGGCGCGTAGTCCGGGCGGGCCATCAGCTCGGCCTGCGAGGTGGCATTGCGCTCCCTCACCCAGGCCAGCGCGCGCTCGCCCTGGACTTCTTCGAGCCATTGATAGGGGTCGTTCTCGGCCGCGGGCGGCGAAGAAAAAACAGCGGGGTTGGCGAAACTCATGGCATTGGCAGCAATCAGAGCAGCCGCGCAGGTCATGCGGGCCAGGCGGGTGTGCATGCGGGCTCCTCGTGGGACGTCTGCATGATAGGCAAGACGGCCTGGCTCTGCCGCGGGCGCCGGAAGCCGCACCTGGGCGGCTTCCGGCGCTGCAAGATGGGCGGCATACAATCCGCCGTTTGTTTCCAGCAACGTTTGAAGGATCGAGACGTGTTCATTTCCAACGCGTTCGCGCAGGCAGCCCCCGCAGCCGCCACCAGCGGTACCGACGGCCTCCTGGGCATGCTGCCGCTGCTGTTGATGTTCGTGGTGCTGTACTTCGTGATGATCCGTCCGCAGATGAAGCGCCAGAAGGAACAGAAGGCCATGATCGAGGCCCTTGCCAAGGGCGACGAAGTGGTCACCGCTGGCGGCCTGCTGGGCAAGATCACCAAGCTGGGCGACGCCTACTTGCACATCGAAGTGGCCAATGGTGTCGAACTGCAGGTGCAGCGCGGGGCGGTGGTCCAGGTTCTGCCCAAGGGCACGCTGAAGTAAGCGCGTCTCCTTCCTGTCCGTTCATCGCAAGGGCCGCGGTCGTCACCAGCTGACGCCGCGGCTTTGTTTCTAGTTCCCGGTTCGCTCTAGGACTCCCCATGAACCGTTATCCCTGGTGGAAGTACGCGATCATCGCGGTCGCACTGCTGATCGGCACGATCTACACCCTGCCCAACTTCTTCGGCGAGGCGCCGGCGGTGCAGGTGTCCAGCGGCAAGTCGACGATCAAGCTCGATGCACGAGCCGCGCCCCGCGTGGAGGCGGCGCTCAAGCAGGCCGGCATCACGCCCGACTTCGTGCAGTTCGACGGCAACTCCGTCAAGGCGCGTTTCGGTGACATCGATACGCAGACCAAGGCACGCGACGCCCTGGTGCGGGCCTTCAACCCGGACCCCACCGACCCCGGCTACATCGTGGCGCTGAACCTGCTGCCGCGTTCGCCCGCCTGGCTCACCAGCCTGCACGCGCTGCCCATGTACCTGGGCCTGGACCTGCGCGGCGGCGTGCACTTCCTGATGCAGGTCGACATGAAGGCCGCGATCACCAAGCGTGCCGAATCGGTGGCCGGCGACGTGCGCACATCGCTGCGTGAAAAGAACATCCGCCACGCCGGCATCGCGCGCAACGGCAACGAAGTCGAAGTGCGTTTCCGCGACCGCGAGACGCTGACCGCGGCCCTGTCGGTGCTCAACGAGCAGCAGCCTGACATGCTGTGGGTCGAAGGTGCCGACGGTGCCGATCTGCGCCTGACTGGCACGCTCAAGCCCGAGGCGGCCCGCGCGGTGCAGGACCAGGCCCTCAAGCAGAACATCACCACGCTGCACAACCGCATCAACGAACTCGGCGTCGCCGAGCCGGTGATCCAGCAGCAAGGCGCCGACCGCGTGGTCGTGCAGTTGCCCGGCGTGCAGGACACCGCCAAGGCCAAGGACATCATCGGCCGCACCGCCACCCTGGAGGTGCGCATGGTCGAGGCGCACCTCAACTCCGATCCGCAGGTGCGCGACTACAACCCGCAGAAGATCGAAGACGCGAAAAAGGGCCTGGTGCCGCCTGGTACCGAGCTCTTGTATTCGCGTCGCGATGGCCGCGGCGAAGAGCCGCTGCTCCTGTCCAGGCAGGTGATCTTCACCGGCGACAACCTGACCGGCGCCGACGCGACCATCGACCAGCAGAACTCCGGCTCCGTCGTCAGCGTCACGCTCGACGCCCGCGGCGGCGCGGCCATGAAGGCGGCCACACGCGAAGGCGTGAAGCGCCGCATGGCGGTGGTGCTGATCGAAAAGGGCAAGCCCGAAGTGCTGACGGCGCCCACCATCCAGACCGAGCTGTCGAACCGCTTCCAGATCACCGGCATGCGCAACCCCGAAGAAGCCAACGACCTCGCGCTGCTGATGCGCGCGGGCTCGCTGGCCGCGCCGATGGAGATCATCGAGGAGCGCACCATCGGCCCGAGCCTTGGTGCCGAGAACATCGCCAAGGGCTTCAACAGCGTGCTGTACGGCTTCATCGCGATCGCCGTGTTCATGTGCGCCTACTACCTGCTGTTCGGCCTGTTCTCGACCATCGCACTGGCCGTGAACCTCTTGTTCCTGGTGGCCATCCTGTCGTTGATGCAGGCCACGCTCACTCTGCCGGGCATGGCCGCCATCGCGCTGGTGCTGGGCATGGCCATCGACTCGAACGTGCTGATCAACGAACGCATCCGCGAAGAGCTGCGCAACGGCTCGTCGGCACAGGCGGCCATCAGTGCTGGCTACGAGCGTGCCTGGGGCACCATCCTCGACTCCAACGTCACCACGCTGATCGCCGGCCTGGCGCTGCTGGCCTTCGGCTCCGGCCCGGTGCGCGGCTTCGCCATCGTGCATTGCCTGGGCATCCTGACCTCGATGTTCTCGGCCGTGTTCTTCTCGCGCGGCCTGGTGAACCTGTGGTACGGCCGTCAGAAGAAGCTCAAGTCGGTGTCGATCGGTCAGGTGTGGAAGCCTGACGCCGAGCCGGCCGCCAAGGCCTGAAGCAAGCCTGCGAGCACAACGACTCAGAGGACTCAGATGGAATTCTTCCGGATCAAGCGCGACATTCCGTTGATGCGGCACGCGCTGGTGTTCAACGTCATTTCGTTTCTCACCTTTGCCGCGGCGGTGTTCTTCCTCGTCACGCGCGGGCTGCACTTCTCGATCGAGTTCACCGGGGGCACGGTCATCGAGGTGGCCTACACGCAGCCGGCCGACATCGGCCGCACCCGCCATGCCGTGGAGTCGCTCAACTTCGGTGAAGTGCAGGTGCAGAACTTCGGCAGCTCGCGCGACGTGCTGATTCGCCTGCCGCTGCGTGGCGACGTGAAGCAGGCCGACGTGGTAGCTCGCGTGTTCGACGCACTGTGCCAGGCCGAATCGGGCAAGGTCGAGCAACGTCAGTTGGTTACCGACAAGGGGGAAGCCGTTTCCAAGCAGGTGTGCGAAGCGGCAGGCAGCGAGCCCGTGAGGCTTTCGCGCAGTGAATTCGTCGGCCCGCAGGTGGGTGACGAACTGGCTCGCGACGGTGCGCTGGCGTTGGCCATGACGGTGATCGGCATCATGATCTACCTCGCCTTCCGCTTCGAGTGGAAGTTCGCGGTGGCCGGCATCATTGCGAACCTGCACGACGTGGTCATCATCCTGGGCTTCTTCGCCTTCTTCCAGTGGGAGTTCTCGCTGTCGGTGCTGGCCGGCGTGCTGGCCGTGCTGGGCTACTCGGTGAACGAGTCGGTGGTGATCTTCGACCGGATCCGCGAAGCCTTCCGCAAGTACCGCAAGATGACCACCCACGAGGTGATCGACCACGCGATCACCTCGACGATGAGCCGCACCATCATCACCCACGGCTCCACGCAGATGATGGTGCTGTCGATGCTTCTGGTCGGCGGCCCGACGCTGCACTACTTCGCCATCGCACTGACGATCGGCATCTGCTTCGGCATCTATTCGTCGGTGTTCGTTGCAGCAGCCATTGCGATGTGGCTGGGCGTCAAGCGCGAAGACCTGGTGAAGGCTCCGGTGCGCAAGGAAGGCGATCCTGACGACCCGAATGCCGGGGCGGTGGTGTAGAGTTGACCGGCATTCACTACCGATCGAGTTCGCATCGCCCCTCCCATGGCGACCACTGCCAACCCTCAGGCTCTGGCCGCGCAGGCACGACGTGCCTATGTGGAGTTTCTATTGCAGGGCGCGCCGCATGTCGGCAACGCGGTGGTCGAAAGTGCCCGGCAGTTGACCAGCCAAGTCACCGGCGATCCTGAAACCAACGTCAAGCGTCGCAACGTCGCGATCGATCTGCCCAAGGCCAGCGCACGCTGGCAGAACGCGCTGATCACCGCCTTGCGCGGCGCCGGTTTTGCGCTCACGGCCGGTGGCCGCTCGGTGGCCGATGCCAACCCGCCGCGCGGTGGGCTGTCGTCAAGCGCCGATTTTTCGCTGGTGGACGACGACACCATCGAGCGAGAAATCCTCAGTTCGCGGCTGGCGCTGGCGATGATGGACAAGGCTTCGTGGGAGTTCACCGATTTGCGTTCGCGCATGTCGGTGCTCGAGCAGCGCGAGGAACTGGAGCCCCAGGACGTGCTGCGCCCCCACGTACTGGCCCGCTTCGTGCTCGACGCATGGCGCAGCTCCGGTCTCACGCTCGACGACTGGCGCACGCTGCAGCCGGTGCTGCACGAGGAATTTGCGCTCTTCGTCGAAGAGGCTTATCACGAGACGAACCGCTGGCTCGTGAACCATGGCGTGCGCCCCGAAATCGACCTGCGTCCGTTCATTCGCCGCAGCCGTGCTGCCAGCGGCGGGCATGCCGGCAGCGGCAGCACTCCGCTGGGTAGCAGCCCGGGTGGTGCCGCGACGCTGAGTGCCGGCCTCGCGCGCCACACGGTGGGCGAGGAAACCAGGCTGATGACACGTGCTGCCGGACTGGCCCGCACGTCCGAGCATGCCGAGGCGGTGCTCGGGCGCCTGAATCGGTTGATCGGCCGGCATGTGCCCGAGTTCAGCAACTCCACGGTGATCCAGCCGCAGCCGTCGCCGACACTGAAGGCGGCGATCAACGAGGCGCAGCAGAGCCTGCACCAACGCCTTGCGCCGCCTGCCAGCAGGGAAGGCGCCGCACCCGTGAGCACCCCTGCGCTGCTGCAAGAGCTGCAGGTGCGCAAGCAGGCGCTCAAGCAGGCCGCTACCACGCCCATCGAACGGGCGACCATCGAGATCGTCGCGTTGTTGTTCCAAAGCATCCTCACCGAGGAGCGCATTCCCGCTGCGGTGCGCGTGTGGTTCGCGCGTCTGCAGATGCCTGTGCTGCGCGTGGCGATCAGTGAGCCCGACTTCTTTGCCACCACCGACCATCCGGCACGCAAGCTGATCGACCGCATGGGCGCATGCGTGATGGGTTTCGACGTCACCACACGCGCAGTCGGTGATGCGCTCGAAAAGGAAATCAAGCGTGTCGTGCAAGTCGTCGAGGCCTATCCCGACACCGGCCGACGCGTGTTCCAGACCGTGCTGACCGAGTTCGAGCGCTTTCTCGAGCACTACTTCAAGAACGAGAACGAGGCCACTCGCAAGGGTGTGTCTCTGGCCCAGCAGGTGGAGCAGCGCGAAACTCTAGCCATCCAGTACACCATCGAGCTGCGCAAGATGCTCAACGAGGTGCCAGTGCAAGAGGGCGTGCGCGAGTTCCTGTTCCACGTCTGGGCCGATGTGCTGGCCATGACGGGCGTGAAGTCCGGCCCGGCCAGTGAGCAGACCAAGCTGATGAAGCGCGCCGCCGCCGACCTCATCTGGTCGGCCAGCGCCAAGGTGTCGCGTGAAGAGCGGGCCGAGGTCATCCGCCGGCTCCCGCCGTTGCTCAAGACGCTGCGCGAAGGCATGGCGCAGGCCGGCATCCCTCTCGAAAAGCAGGACCAGCACATCCAGGCCCTGAACAACTCACTGGCGGCTGCCTTCACCGCCAAGGCCGCGACGATTCCGACGGAGCGGCTGAACGAACTGATGGCGCGGCTTGAAACGCTGGAGGAGTTGCTGCCTGAAGCCGAGGACGTGCAGATCGACGAGTCGATGGTGCTCGACTTGTCCGGTCATGAGTCGTCTGAACTCGAGGTGGTGGGCGAAGGCGGCTCGATGCCTACGCCGGCCATGCTCACGTGGGCGCGCGAGCTGCAGGTGGGCAGTTGGTACAAGCTCGACTACCGCGGCCGCAACGAGCCGGTGCAACTGGCTTGGCAGGGCATGCGCCGCCAACTCACGTTGTTCGTCACGCCGGCCGGCCGTGGCGTGCTGTTCCAACAGCACCGCCTGGCGGCCTTCCTGCAGGCCGGCCTGCTGGTGCCGGCGCAAGATGAAGCGCTTACGGTGCGCGCGACAAGAAGTGCACTGGCCAAGCTCGACGTCGATCCGAGTCGCTTGATCCACTGAAAACAAAAGGCCACCTCAAGGTGGCCTTTTGTTTCTTCGTCGTTGACGCGATCGCTCAGTGGATCAGGCGGTCCGCGACGTCGACGAACAGCTCGTCAAGGATCAACGCGTCGGGCTCTTCACCCAGGCTCCAGAACACCATCAGCACGATGATCTTCAGGTCTTCGAGCGGTACCGGCCCGCCGGGGATGGCCATCGCACGATCCACAACGATTTCACGCATCGGCGGCCGCAACACGCCGGCTGATTCAAGGAAGCTGATGAAGCCCACCGACTCTTCGCCCAGGTGTTCCTGCTCGGCAGGGGTATAGACGCGCAGACTGTGAGCGCCCTGAATGCCGTCGTGTGACTCGGCCGCGCTCGCCAAGCCGTCGAGCCAGGACAGGGCCTCTTGGATTTCTTCGCTTTCGAACCCGACGGCCGACAGTTTGCGGGTCAGCTGTGCGTGGTCGGGGCAGGCGTCAGGGCGCCAGTAGTTTTCGTACAGGTAGACGAGTACGTCAAACATGGTGAGTCCACTATACCCGAGGGTCGCCGTGTGGCGGCGGCAAAAAGTAAGGCTTTGCGCGCGGGTATCGCTGCGCCCGTCAACCCTGTGCCAGGCGCTGGAACAGCTGCCCGGGCAGGCGTGCCACCTGCCCTTCGAGTTCGAGCTCGAGCAAGCGTGCACTCAGCGCAGCGGGTGCATACCCAGTGCGGGCACACAGTGCGTCGAGATTGACAGGGTCATAGCCCAAGGCCGCCAGCACCGGGTCCATTGGTGTCGCGTCTGCTGCCTCCTCCGGTGCGCCCGACGGCGCAGGAGCGGGCAGCCAGCGAAGCTCTTCCAGCACATCTTGTGCACTGTCCACCAGCTTGGCACCTTGCTTGATCAGCGCATGGCAGCCACGAGACTGCGGCGAATGGATCGAGCCCGGAATCGCGAACACTTCGCGGCCCATTTCGACGGCCAGTCGCGCAGTGATCAGCGAACCAGATTGCAACGCGGCCTCGACCACCAGCGTGCCACTGGCCAGTCCGGCAATGATGCGGTTGCGTTTTGGGAAGTTGGGCGGCAGCGGCGGCATGCCCAGCGGGTATTCGCTCACGAGCGCGCCATTGCGGGCAATGCGATGTGCCAGGTCGTGGTGCCTCTTGGGGTAGACGCGGTCGAGCCCGGTGCCGACCACCGCTATCGTGCCACCCGGCCCGCTGAGACCGCCCTCATGTGCGGCGCCGTCGATGCCCAATGCGAGCCCCGACACCACCGTGAGTCCGGCTTGGCTGAAAGTGGTGGCAAACGCGCGGGCGTTGTCAGCGCCTTGAGGTGTCGGGTTGCGGCTGCCGACGATCGCAATGCTGGGACGGCGCAGGAAGTCCGCATTGCCCGTCACGTACAGCAGCAGTGGCGGATCGGCGGTTTCCAGCAATGCTGCGGGGTAGGTGTCATCGCCCAGCGTCAGCACGGAGCGGTCGCTACCCTCGTTCAGCCAATTCCAGGTGAGGTCGAGCTGCGCGGCAAATGCCTCGGGAAGCTGCTGCAGAGCGTCAGCCTCGCTGGGGCTCACAAGCTCGCGCAGCGAGGCAATGTCTGCATTGAAAATAGCTTGAGGCGACCCGAGCGCGGCCAGAAGCCGGCGACCGGCGATCGGTCCGACCTGCGGCGTCTCGGCCAGCCGCAGCCAAGCTGCGAGCTCATCGCGCTCGATCACTGGAGGAGGCCTAGGGGGGGCTCAGGGTTGCGTGAAGCGGTCGCCGACGCGCACGGCATCCTGCGACGACAGGATCAGCGCGTAGGACATGCGATCGAACACGCGGAACACGAACAGCAGGCCATGCCGCTCGTCCGGAAGCTTGATGGCCACCGGGCGTTCCTGGGTCTTGTCGAGCGCGCGGCTACCGTCGCGCCACAAGGCCAGCACGTGGCCGCGCTCCATGCCGTCACGTGCACCTTTGTTCAGCGTCACGATCTGGTTCTGCCCCGCAGACAGGGCCTCGCCATACAGCGCGGCAATCTGCCCGGACATCTGGCCGGCTGGCGCATGAGGCACATAGTTGCTGAAGTCGCGTGCCGGCACCGGAGCCAGCCGGTCGCCGACGCCGGCCTCCTGGCGGATGCCGGTGATCGTGAAGGTGGCCGGGACGATCTCGGTCGTGCCGTTGACGTTGCGCGTGTCGCCAGGCCGCACGTATTCGGCGGTGCCGACGTAGGCGGCCTCGTAACCGAGCACCTGGTTGGTGGTGGGGTCGGTCAGCGGCTTGGCAGAGCGGAACACTCGCCATTCGCGCAGGTTGCTGAGGTCGCCACGCACGTAAGCCGTATCGCCCTTGCCCAGCAGCACGCGGCCCTCCTGGGTGGCCACGATGCGCGGTGCGCGGTCGAGTTCATTGTTCTCGAAGATCACCGCCTCATTGAGGAAGGGCTCGATCAGGTGCAGCGGGATCGACGCGATGGCACCGTTGTCGATGCTTTCGCCGCGCACGCGGGGAGACACCTTCACCGTACCGTCAGGGCCCACCGGCTGCCCGACGCGCAGTCGGGCACGGTCGCCGGACTTTTCGAGCACGAGGATCTGGCCGGGGAAGATCAGGTGGGGGTTGCGGATCTGCTCCATGTTCATGCCCCACAGCTCGGGCCAGCGCCATGGCGTCTTGAGGAACAGCCCGGAAATACCCCACAACGTGTCGCCACGCTTGACGGTGTAGGAGTCCGGCGCGTTGGGCGAGAGTTCCGACAGCGGCACGCCGGCCTGAGCCACTTGTTGGGCGGTGGAGCGCTGGCCGGGTGTGATGGGCAGATTGGGGAAGGTTTGGGCCAAGGCGGCGCCGGCGCTGAGGATCCCGAGGGCCGCTACCGCAGCAACCCGCTGCGTCAAGGTGCCCGGCAACAGGCGGGCGGGGCGGGGGGCTTGCGGGGCACGACGGCTCATGAAACAGGTCTCCAAGCGGCGCCGGTGCGACAATTCCCAACGCCCTGTGGTTGATAGGGGGTCCTCGCGCGAGCCTTGCAGCTTCGCCGAAAATCCTCACTTAGTTTCACAGATTCTGCCCATAAACCATTGATGCCGCAATGAAATTGGCCTCAGGTATCTGGCTCCCGATGAGCCGAAACCATGCCTTTCGTTGCGCGCCATCCACAGTTGCAGCGCTCATAGGCGCCGTGGATGGCCCACCGCTTTTCGATCGATTGCCATGGCTTTGCTGAACATCCTCCGCTATCCCGACCCTCGTCTGCACACCGTCGCCAAGCCGGTGGTTCAGGTGGACGAGCACATCCGCAGGCTGGTGGACGATATGTTCGAGACCATGTACGAAGCGCAAGGCGTGGGCCTTGCGGCCACGCAGGTGGATGTGCACGAACGGGTGATCGTGATCGACACGTCCGAGGAGCGCAACGAGCCCCGGGCGCTCATCAACCCGGAAATCGTGTGGGCCAGCGACGAGATGGCCGTGGGCGACGAGGGCTGCCTGTCGGTGCCGCAGATCTACGACAAGGTGCAGCGCCACGCCCGCGTCACCGTGAAGGCACTGGGCCGGGACGGCCAGCCCTACCAGTTCGACGCCGAGGGCCTGCTGGCGGTGTGCGTGCAGCATGAGATGGACCATTTGGTGGGCAAGGTGTTCGTCGAATACCTGTCGCCGCTCAAGCGCAACCGCATCAAAAGCAAGATGCTGAAGAAGACGCGCGAAGAAGAGCGCACGGTTTGACCGGGGGCAAGCGATGAAGCTGGCTTTTGCCGGAACGCCGGAATTTGCACGGGTAGCGCTGGAGCGGCTGTATGCCGCCGGTTTTGAAGTCGTGCTGGTGCTCACTCAGCCGGATCGGCCGGCGGGGCGGGGCATGAAGCTGCAGGCATCCCCGGTCAAGCAATTCGCACTGGAACATGGTCTGCCGGTGGCGCAGCCTCGCAGCCTGAAGTTGGATGGCAAATACCCTGATGACGCCGCCGAAGCGCGGGCCGCGCTGGAGGCCGCCGGGGCCGACGTGATGGTGGTGGCGGCTTACGGTCTGATCCTGCCTTCTTGGGTGCTGAAGACGCCGCGGCTTGGCTGCCTGAACATCCACGCCTCACTGCTGCCGCGCTGGCGCGGGGCTGCACCGATCCACCGCGCCATCGAAGCAGGTGATGCCGAAACCGGCATCACCATCATGCAGATGGACGAAGGGCTGGACACGGGCGACATGCTGCTGGCCGAGCGAGAGCCGATCCGCGCCGACGACACCACCGCAAGCCTGCACGACCGGCTTGCCGCACTGGGCGGCCGGCTGATCGTCGAGGCGTTGGAGCTTGCAGCTTGCGGCGGTCTCCACGCCACGAAGCAGCCGGAAGCCGGCGTCACTTACGCCCACAAGGTCGAAAAACACGAGGCGTCGATCGACTGGACCGCCTCTGCCGCGCAGATCGAACGTCGCGTGCGAGCCTTCGACCCTTTTCCCGGTGCCACCTTCACGCTGGGCGACCAGACCATCAAGCTATGGCGAGCTGACCTCGCCGATGCACACGGAGAACCCGGTGTGGTGCAACGGGCGGAAGCCGGCCGGCTGGTGGTGGCTTGCGGAGACGGATCGCTAGTGCTCACTCAGCTGCAAAGGCCTGGCGGTAAACGCGTCACTGCAGCGGAATTTCTGCAGGCCCTGCCGTTTGCAGCAGGTACGCAGCTCTCCGGCGCAGCCGGTTGAACTCCCAGGCGCTACCCGCATCTGCTTGCCGCAGCCTCCTGCCGGAGGCAGGAAAGGAAATCGACGATGTGGAATCTGATGAAGACCGCCATCCTGATGGCAGCCATCACGGCGCTGTTCATGGCCATCGGTGCGCTGATCGGCGGCCAGAGTGGCATGTTCATCGCGCTCGCCGTGGCCGTGGCGATGAACTTCTTCAGCTACTGGTTCAGCGACAAGATGGTGCTGCGCATGTACAACGCGCAGGAAGTCGACGAATCGACCGCGCCGCAGTTCTATCGCATGGTCAGCGACCTGGCGCAGCGCGCGCAGTTGCCGATGCCGCGGGTCTACCTCATCAATGAAGAAGCGCCCAACGCGTTCGCCACCGGCCGCAACCCGCAAAACGCGGCGGTGGCCGCCACCACCGGCATCCTGCGCGTGCTCAACGAGCGCGAGCTGCGGGGCGTCATGGCGCACGAGCTGGCACACGTGAAGCACCGCGACATCCTGATCTCGACCATCAGCGCCACCATGGCCGGTGCGATCTCGATGCTGGCGAACTTCGCGATGTTCTTCGGTGGCCGCGACGAGGAAGGCCGCCCGGCCAACCCGATCGTCGGCCTGCTGGTGGCCATCCTCGCCCCGTTGGTGGCCAGCCTGATCCAGATGGCGATCAGCCGTGCTCGCGAGTTCGAGGCCGACCGCGGCGGTGCCGAGATCTCGGGTGACCCGCAAGCGCTGGCTAGCGCTCTGCAGAAGATCCACCGCTACGCGCAGGGCATGCCGCTGGAGGCGGCCGAGCGCCACCCCGAGACGGCGCAGATGATGATCATGAATCCGCTGTCCGGCGGCGGCCTGCGTGGGCTGTTCAGTACCCACCCATCCACCGAGGAACGGGTCGAACGCCTGATGGCAATGGCGCGCGGCGTCTGATCGTTCACGACATGCGCTCCGCACGGCCCGCCTTCGGCGGGCCGTCTTGTTTCTTGTCTCAAGTAAGGCGTCGCGGCGGCCGATATCCACCACAAGACCTCCGAGCCCGTCATGTACCGCCTGTTTGCTCCCTTCGCCATCGCCCTTGCTGTCCTGTCGCTGGCCGGCTGCGACGCGCTGGGCATCGACTCTCCGGAGAAGGTGGCCGCCATGAAGGAGGCTGAGGGCAAGGCCATCGGCAGCGCCTGCCGCCATGCGGTTCGCGCCATCGAGGACTGCTACGCGCTCAATCCGAAGGCGCAGAAGGCTGCAGTGTTCGCGGGCTGGCGCGAAATGGACGAGTACATGCGCGAAAACAAGCTCGAAGGGGTGACTCCGACGATCGCGCGGAACGTACCCAAGGCGGCGGCTGCGCCGGCCGATGCCGCGGCGGAAGGCGACAAGTCGTCCGACCGGCCCGCCGGCAAGACGGGCAAGAGCCGCTCACAAGACGCCTGATCGCTGGCTCGCCCGGCCCATCCCCCAGCGCCCAAGTGGGCGCGAAGGCGGTGGGAGAATCCGGCGCATGTCTGCCAGCCTGCGCCAACTCGTTTCCCACCCCAACTTTCGCAAGGGCGCCCGGGAGATGGCGCCGGTGTCCCTGGGCCTGGCCGCCTGGGGCTTGGTGACCGGGGTGGCCATGGTCAAGAGCGGCCTGTCGGTGCCGCTGGCGCTGCTGATGACCTTCACCGTGTATGCCGGCAGCTCGCAGCTGGCGGCCTTGCCACTCATCGCCGTGGGCGCGCCGATGTGGGTGATCTGGGCCACGGCGCTGTGCGTGAACCTGCGCTTCGCAATCTTCAGTGCCGCCTGGCGGCCCTACCTGATGCGCTTTCCGCGGGTGCAGCGGCTGGCCATCGGCTACTTCGCCGCCGACCTGAACTATGTGCTGTTCATGCAGCGCTTTCCCAATCCTCAGGACGCGCGCGGCGCGTTGGAGTATTACTTCGGCACCGTGGCCGTGACCTGGGTTTCTTGGCAGGTCACCTCCGTGCTGGGTATCGTGCTGGCCGAGGCGATCCCGCCGCAATGGAGCCTCGGGTTTGCCGGCACGCTGGCGCTGCTGGGGCTGACCCATTCGCTGGTGTCCGACCGCGTGACTGCGCTGGCCGCACTGGTGGCCGGTGCTGCCGCGGTGGCCGCGTTTGCGTTGCCGCTCAAGCTCAACATCGTGGTGGCCATTGCTGCGGCGGTGTGTATCGGGCTGTTGCTCGACGGCACCGGCGGCGGTGCGGCCCGGCGGCTGCAGCAGTTCCTGCGACACGAAATCGGCAAAGGCCATGGCTCCCAACGTGCTGGCGCTGCCGATGCAGCCACTGGAGGCCGTGCATGAATTCGGTCGAAGCCTTCGTCACCATCGTCGGCTTGGCGGTCGTCACGGTGGTGACGCGCTGCTTCTTCTTCATCTCGGAACGCGAGCTCGTGCTCCCGCAGTGGGGGCAGCGCGGGCTGCGCTACGCGCCGCTGGCCGCGCTCACCGCGGTGGTGGTGCCGGAAATCGTGATGAGCCACGGCGAGTTGATCGACACGTGGCGTGACGCACGGCTGTTTGCAGTGGCCGCTGCCAGCGTCTATTTCTTCTGGCGGCGCGGCATCCTGGGCACCATCCTCGTCGGCATGGCGGTGTTGTTGCCGCTACGCCTTGGACTTGGCTGGTGAGCGTGCGTCGCTGACGCCGGCTTGTAACTCGGTTTCTTTAGAATCCCAACTCTAGTTTCATCCGACCATGAACGTTCTTCGCTTCTCCGACCTCGCAGCCCAGGGCAAAGCCGCCGGCCAGCGCGTGTTCATCCGGGCCGACCTCAACGTGCCGCAAGACGATGCCGGCAACATCACCGAAGACACCCGCATTCGCGCCAGCGTGCCGTGCGTCGAGTTGGCACTGAAGGCCGGCGCCGCGGTGATGGTGACCTCGCATCTGGGCCGTCCGACCGAAGGCGAGTTCAAGCCGGAAGATTCGCTGGCCCCGGTGGCCAAGCGCCTGGGCGAGCTGCTGGGGCGTGACGTGCCGCTGGTGGGCAACTGGGTCGATGGCGTCGACGTGAAGCCCGGCTCCGTGGTGCTGCTCGAGAACTGCCGCCTCAACAAGGGCGAAAAGAAGAACAGCGAAGAGTTGGCGAAAAAGATGGCCGCGCTGTGCGACATCTTTGTGCACGACGCATTCGGCACCGCCCACCGTGCCGAAGCCTCCACCTACGGCATCGCGCAATTCGCCAAGGCGGCCTGCGCCGGCCCGCTGCTGGCGGCCGAGATCGACGCGATCAGCAAGGCGCTGGCAAATCCGAAGCGCCCGCTCGCGGCCATCGTCGCGGGTTCCAAGGTCAGCACGAAGCTCACCATCCTGCAAAGCCTGGCCAAGAACGTGGACCAGCTCATCGTCGGCGGTGGCATCGCCAACACCTTCATGCTGGCGGCCGGTTTGAAGATCGGCAAGTCGCTGGCCGAGCCGGACCTCGTGGGTGAGGCCAAGGCCGTGATCGAAGCCATGAAGGCGCGCGGTGCCGCCGTGCCCATTCCGGTGGACGTGGTGGTGGCCAAGGAGTTCAAGCCTGACGCCGCCGCTACCGTGAAGGCCGCCACCGACGTGGCCGATGACGACCTGATCCTCGACATCGGCCCCAAGACCGCGGCAGTGCTGGCCGAGCAACTCAAGGCCGCGGGCACCATCGTGTGGAACGGGCCGGTGGGTGTGTTCGAGTTCGACGCGTTCGCCAAGGGCACCGAAACCATCGCCTGCGCGATCGCCGGGTCGAGCGCCTTCAGTATTGCAGGCGGCGGCGATACGCTGGCTGCCATCGCGAAGTACGGCATCGAAAAAGATGTCGGCTACATCTCCACCGGTGGTGGTGCCTTCCTCGAAGTGCTCGAAGGCAAGACGCTGCCGGCCTTCGAGATCCTGCAGCGCCGCGCATCGTCGTCAGCGGCATAACCTTTATTCGCGGCCCGCGGAAAGTGGCCGCGGGTCTTGAAGAAGAATCACGACGGAGACAACAGGAACATCCATGCCTCGCGCTACCAAGATCGTTGCTACCCTCGGCCCCGCGTCCTCTTCCCCTGAAATCCTCGAGCGCATGATCCGCGCCGGCGTCGACGTCGTGCGGCTCAACTTCTCGCACGGCAAGGCGCAGGACCACATCGACCGGGCCATGCTCGTGCGCGAAGCCGGCAAGCGTGCGGGCAAGGAGGTCGCCATCATGGCAGACCTGCAAGGCCCGAAGATCCGCGTCGGCAAGTTCGCCGAGGGCAAGGTGATGCTCGAGCACGGCCAGGAGTTCGTGCTCGATGCGGCGCGCATCGAGCCGGGCGACGTGATGGGCGTGGGGCTGGACTACAAGGAGCTGCCCCGCGACGTGAAGCCCGGCGACACGCTGCTGCTCAACGACGGCCTCATCGTGCTGACGGTCGATCGCGTGGTCGGCGAGGCGGTGCACACCATCGTCAAGATCGGCGGCGAGCTGTCCAACAACAAGGGCATCAACAAGCAGGGCGGTGGCCTCACGGCGCCGGCGTTGACCGCCAAGGACATGGAAGACATCAAGACTGCGATGAGCTTCCAGTGCGAATACCTGGCGGTGAGCTTTCCGAAAAACGCCACCGACATGGAGATGGCGCGCCAACTGGCCAACGTGGCCGGCGAGCCGTGGCGGCACAAGCCCGCGATGATCGCGAAGATCGAGCGCAGCGAAGCGATCCCCGTGCTCGAAGGCATCATCAAGGCCAGCGACGGGATCATGGTCGCGCGAGGCGATCTTGCGATCGAAGTGGGCAACGCGGCCGTACCGGCGTTGCAGAAGCGCATGATCAAGATGGCCCGCGATCTCGACCGCGTGGTGATCACCGCCACGCAGATGATGGAATCGATGATCGTGAACCCGGTGCCCACCCGCGCCGAAGTGAGCGACGTGGCCAACGCCGTGCTCGACGGCACCGACGCCGTGATGTTGAGCGCCGAGACCGCTGCCGGTCGCTACCCGGTGGAAACGGTGGAGCAGATGGCCGCCATCGCGCTGGAAGCCGAGCGCGCCGAAGACGTGGCGCTCGATGCAGACTTCACCAACAAGCAGTTCGGCCGCATCGACCAGTCCATCGCGATGGGCGCGCTGTTCACCGCGCACCACCTGGGCTGCAAGGCTATCCTCGCGCTCACCGAATCGGGCTCGACCGCACTGTGGATGAGTCGGCACAAGATCCACGTGCCGATCTACGGCCTCACGTCGCAGCTGCAGTCGCAGCGCAGGATGGCGCTGTACCGCAACGTGCGGCCGCTGCTGATGCCGGCCTACACCGACCGCGACGAAGCGCTCAAGCGCGCCGAAGCGCTGATGGTGGATGCAGGCGTGCTGAAGCCCGGCGACACCTACGCCATCACCTGCGGCGAGCCCATGGGCTATCCGGGCGGCACCAACATGCTGAAGGTTGGCCGCGTCGGCTGAAGGCGCCGCGCGGCCGCCGCGCCGTGCTGCTCAGTCGAGCTTGACCGACACCCCGGTCACGAACAGCAGGTCGCGTGGGCCCAGGCCTGTGCCCGGGTCGCTGTCATAGCGGTAGCTCACGCCAGCCGTCAGGCTCAGTGCCGCATTCATCGCCACCGCGATGTTGGCGTCGAAGGCCGTGCGGAATTCACCGCTTTTCTGCAGGTTCGGAAAGAACTGCAGCTTCTGCCGGAACGTGGTGCTGTCCCACCATTTGTGGTTCGACTCTTCGGCCAGCACCAGTTCGGGGTGGCCGTATTCGCTGCGCATCGCGCCAGCGACCTCGGTCGGATTGATGTAGCGGTCTTGCGTGTAGCCGAGGCCCGCGGTGACGTCCCAGTTCAGCCGCTCGCCGCGGATCAAGTGCCAGCCCGGCCCGCCATACGCCGAAAAGCGCGACGCGATGTTGGCCGGCCGGTCGCGTAGCGCGTCGGCGCGTCCGAAGGCGAACCACTCGGCTGAGAGGTCGCGGTTGTATTGCATGCCCAGCTGGGTGTTCTCGGTCGTCGTCACGCCTTCCGTGCGGGCATACACGCCACGACCGGCGAACACCAGCTTGTCGATTTCGGTGGCACGCACCGTTTCGCCGTTGATGTTGAGGCTGGAGACATTGCTGTTGCCTGACGCGCGGCTGGCACCGGCACCGAAGACATAGCGCCACTGGCCATCGTTCTTGATGGTGGCCTGCGACCAAGCGGCCGCAGGCAGGGCCGCCAGCACGAGCGCCAGCGGCCAGCTGCCGTGGCGCACGAGGCGTGTTTGGAACATGGGAACTCACTCCGTTGGAAAAAAGCACACCGGCTGGGGCGGGCAAGTGCCGGGCCCACGAGGGCTGCAACGCAGTGAGAACGGTATCAGCCTGTCAGGCGGCCACGCCGCGCACCGTGGCGGCGACCTCGACGCTCATGTTCAAGGCAATCAGCCGCAGGTGTTTGTGTTCGGCGGCGAACACGCGAAACACTTCATCGGCAAAGCCCTGGCCGATGTGGCTCACGCCGGCGAAATCGAGCTCGGCGATGCAGAACTCGTGCAGGCGAGTCAGTACCCTGCGCGCCTGCGAGCGGGACTCCAGCGGCGTGCCCTGTGCTTCCAACGCGAGGCGCAGCGGCACCACGGTGCGGTCGAAACCGAGGGCCGTGTCGCTGGCGCTGTGTGCGCGGTACACCTCGTCCACGGTGCGGGGTGAATCGAGTGCGATCGACGCGAAGATCGACGTGCCCGGCCGCTGCAGTGGGTGCTTGCGCAGCCAGTCCTGGCGGCTCCAGTGCGTGTGCTGATAGACCACGGTGTTGGCGTGCAGGTCGAACACGTCGAACAGGCGCGACGTGAAGTACAGGCCGCGGCCGCTATGACGCAAGGGCTGCGTGGTGAGCTTGCCCTTGGCCAGCTCCAGCAGGGCTTGCTGAGGATCCTCGATGGCGTAGGCGTCGCGGATACGGTCGAACACGCCGCAGCCGTCGTCGCACACGAGCAGGTGCAGGTGGGTGCGGTTCTGCCGCATCGACACCGTGACCGTGCTGCCGTTGCTGTGATCGACGGCGTTGTTGAGCAGTTCGCCGAACGAGTGCCGTGCGATGGCGGCGACGTTGGGCGTCAGCGCGAAGCGGCTGGCGAAGTCGCGTGACCAAGGCAGATGTTCTTCGAGGCCGGCCAGCGCATAGCTGAGGGTCACTTCACGCAGCACGCCCGGGCTGTACAGCGGGCGTGATCGGCTGCCGTCGCGTTGCAGCCAGCCCTGTTCCACGAGTCGGGCCAGGGCCTTGCGGGCGGTGGCCCGCGACACGCCGAAGCGCTCGGCCGTGGCGCGGCTCAGGTCGCGCGGATGGTCGGTCGCGCCGGCGGTGATCCAGGCGGCGAGGGTTTTGTGGTCCAGTCGGGGCATGGCGGCGGCGCTCTTCGGGATCGGACTGCCAGTGTGAGGCGCCCAGGCTTCACACTTGAGCCGGAAAAGCGTTGTTTCCGTGCCGTTGATCGAGCTTGTGAGAGATGTATCAGCCCCTGATCCGGGGGCTGCGTACGGCTGTTGCAGCGTATGCGCTGGCTACAATTCTTCGAGTTACAGAGCGGTTTCATCGTACAAAGTACGCACCGCCGGCTGCACGAGATCTCGTCAACTTGGGGACCCACCATGCCACTCGTTTCCATGCGTCAGCTGCTGGACCATGCCGCCGAAAACGGCTACGGAATTCCGGCCTTCAACGTCAACAACCTCGAGCAGGTCCAGGCCGTGATGTCCGCGGCAGATGAAGTGAACGCCCCGGTCATTCTTCAGGCCAGCGCGGGCGCCCGCAAATACGCCGGCGAGCCCTTCATCAAGCACCTCATCGAAGCGGCCATCGAAAGCTACCCGCACATCCCGCTGGTGATGCACCAGGACCACGGCCAAAGCCCCGACGTGTGCCGCAGCGCCATCAACCTGGGCTTCAGCTCGGTGATGATGGACGGCTCGCTCGAAGCCGACGGCAAGACCATTGCCAGCTACGACTACAACGTCGACGTGACGAGGAAGGTCGTCACGATGGCCCACGAACTGGGCATCACGGTGGAAGGCGAACTCGGCTGCCTGGGCTCGCTGGAAACCATGCGCGGCGACAAGGAAGACGGCCATGGCACCGAAGCCACGATGACGCGTGACCAGTTGCTCACTGACCCTGAGCAGGCCGCCGACTTCGTGAAGAAGACGCAGCTCGACGCGCTGGCCATCGCCATCGGCACGAGCCACGGTGCCTACAAGTTCACGCGCAAGCCCACGGGGGACATCCTGGCCATTGAACGCATCAAGGAGATCCACGCGCGCATTCCCAACACCCACCTGGTGATGCACGGCAGCTCCAGCGTGCCGCAGGACCTGCTGGCCGAGATTCGCAAGTACGGCGGCGACATGAAGGAAACGTACGGTGTGCCGGTCGAGGAGATCCAGGAAGCCATCAAGTACGGCGTGCGCAAGATCAACATCGACACCGACATCCGCCTCGCGATGACGGCCGCGGTGCGCAAGTTCCTGTTCGAGAACCCGTCGAAGTTCGACGCGCGTGAATGGCTCAAGCCGGCACGCGAGGCGGCCAAGCTGATCTGCAAGCAGCGCTACGTGCAGTTCGGCTGCGAAGGGCAGGCCGGTAAAATCAAGTCCCTCGCGCTGGGCGGCATCGCGCAGCGCTACGCCAGCGGTGCGCTGGCGCAAGTGGTGCACTGACCGAACCGCTCGCGCCGCACCGGCATCGCAGGCCCGCTTCCGCAGCGGGCCTTTTGTTTTGTCGTCGCTTCCTTGTCCGATCGGAGACCGCCGTGACCGCCGCCTTGCTCAACAGCTCCATCACTTCCCTGCCTTTGCTGGCGCGCGGCAAGGTGCGCGACAACTACGCAGTGGGGGCCGACCGCATCCTGATGATCGCAAGCGACCGCCTGTCGGCCTTCGACGTGATCATGGGCGAGCCCATTCCCGGCAAGGGCGAGTTGCTCACGCAGATGGCGCTGTTCTGGTTCGAAAAGCTCAAAGGCATCGTGCCCAACCACCTGACCGGCGAGGCACCCGAGTCGGTGGTCACCGAGGCCGAACGTGCGCAAGTCACCGGTCGTTCGATGCTGGTGAAGCGGCTCAAGCCCATTCCGGTGGAAGCGGTGGTGCGCGGCTACCTGGCCGGCAGCGGCTGGAAGGAGTACCAGGAAAGCCAGTCGGTGTGCGGCGTGAAGCTGCCGGCCGGCCTGAAGAACGCGAGCAAGCTGCCCGAGCCCATCTTCACGCCGGCCACCAAGGCGGAGATGGGCGAACACGACGAGAACATCGACTTCGAGCGCATGGCGGGCATCGTCGGTCGCGAGCTGGCTGAACAGGTTCGCTCCGTGGCCATCAAGCTCTATGCGACTGCGGCCGAGTTTGCGCTCACCAAGGGCATCATCATTGCCGACACCAAGTTCGAGTTCGGCCTCGACGAAAAAAACCAGCTGGTGCTGATGGACGAGGTGCTCACGCCCGACTCGTCGCGCTACTGGCCGGTCGAAGGCTACCGAGAGGGCATCAACCCGCCCAGCTACGACAAGCAGTTCGTGCGCGATTGGCTGGAGGCTGTGCGCATTGACGGCCAGCCCTGGGGCAAGAGGGCGCCAGCGCCTGCCCTGCCGGCCGACGTGGTGGAAAAGACCGCAGCGAAATATCGCGAAGCGCTCACACGCCTGGCTGCGTAACACTCAAATGCCTGGGCAGCGTCGCTCGGGGCGGGGCGCTGCAAGGCGTCAAGGGGCGGGCTAGAAAAGCACCATGCTGAGCTTGCGCCGGTACTGGTCGACCACGGGGTCGTTGTTCGAGACGACGGCCGCCTTCCCGGTGACTTCCAGCGCGCCCTTCTTGGCCTCGCCGGCGTTGGCCGCGGCCTTGGGCGCCGGCTTGCTCATCAGTTCCAGCACGGCCACGTAGGTCTTGCGTGCCAAGCCATCGTTCCAGGCCTTGTCGCGCATCAGGATCTCCAGCAGTTCGTCCATGGCCTGCGTGTAGTTGCCGTCGGCGAAGTGAGCTTGGGCGAGCTCGTAACGCGCTTCGAAGTCACGCTTGTTGGCCGCGATGGCGGCCGCCAGCGTATCGGCGTTGCGTGCCTGGCTCGCCTTGTCGCAAGCGTCGATGTACAGCCCGAGCGCGGCGATTCGCCCATCGACGATGGCCTTGCTGGCCACCGGCTCGTAAGCCATGCGCGCGTCTTCGATGCGGCCGTTTTCCAACAGCAGCTTCACGTAGTCGAAGCGTGCCGCGTCGTTCGACGGGTCGATCGCCACGGCTTGCTGCAGACGGTCGAGCGCCGAGGCCTCGTCTCCCTGAGCAAGTGCCTCCTCAGCTTCCTCGATGCCCGCTTCTGCCTGCATCTCGTCGAGCGAGGGCACGTGCTTGTCGAGGAACTGGCGGACCTGGCTTTCGGGCAGGGCGCCCACGAACCCATCGACCGGCTGGCCGCCCGCGAACAGCACGCAGAAAGGGATCGAGCGCACACCGAAGGCCTGGCTCAGCTGGCCGGCGATTTCAGGTTGCTCGTCGGAGTTGAGCTTGGCCAGCGCGAACCGGCCGTCGTATTCGGTCTCCAGCTTTTCGAGAATGGGGCCGAGCGCCTTGCACGGCCCGCACCACGGCGCCCAGATGTCGAGCAGCACCGGCCGCTGCATCGAGGCATTGATGAGATCGGCTTCGAAATTCTGGAGGGTGATGTCGATCATGGGCCAGTTGCTGGTGACTGAGTCGTCGGAGAACCGAAGGTGGAGACGCGGACTGCGAATTCCAGCGCCGCCTAAAATCCCCGGTTTTCGCACAGGAGCAGCGAGCTGTGAACAGCGCTACGCCCGTGGTGGGCATCGTCATGGGTTCCAACAGCGACTGGGACACCATGAAAAACGCCGCCCAGATTCTCGCCGACTTCGGCGTGCCCTTCGAGGCGCAGGTGGTTTCAGCACACCGCATGCCTGACGACATGTTCCGCTACGCGGAAGCGGCCGCCGGCCGGGGGCTGAAGGCCATCATCGCCGGTGCTGGCGGTGCCGCCCATCTGCCGGGCATGCTGGCCGCCAAGACGGTGGTGCCGGTGCTCGGTGTGCCGGTGGCGAGCAAGCACCTGCAAGGCGTGGATTCGCTGCATTCCATCGTGCAGATGCCCAAGGGCGTGCCGGTGGCTACTTTTGCCATCGGCGTGGCCGGCGCCGCCAATGCCGCGTTGTTTGCAGTGGCGATGCTTGCCAACGAAGATGCAGCCTTGCGTGCCGAGCTCGAGGCGTTCCGTGCCCGCCAGACTGAAACGGCACGAGGCATGAAGCTGGACCCGTTGTGAACACCGCTGCGCCTGCCCACCCCGTCATCCTGCCCGGTGCCACGCTCGGTGTGCTGGGCGGCGGCCAGCTCGGCCGCATGTTCGTGCATGCCGCGCAGAGCCTGGGTTACGTCACCGCGGTGCTCGACCCGGACGCGACCAGCCCCGCGGGCTTGGTCGCGCACCAGCACATCCATGCCGACTACCTGGACGACCGCGGTCTTGCCGAGCTGGCGCGGGTGAGCGCGGCCATCACCACCGAATTCGAGAATGTGCCGGCACGTGCGCTGCAGGCCCTGTCGGTGCACCGGCCGGTGGCGCCGGGAGCGTCGGCCGTGGCCATCTGCCAGGACCGCGCCGATGAAAAGGCGCATTTCCAGCGCTGCGGTGTGCCTTGCGCGCCGCACGTGGTCATCGAAACCGTCGACGACTTGGCGCTGGTGAACGAGGCCTTGCTGCCCGGCATCCTGAAGACGCGCCGCCTCGGATACGACGGCAAGGGCCAGCAGCGTGTGAAGACGCACGCCGAACTCGCGGCCGCGTGGGAGGCGCTCGGGCGCCAGCCCTGCGTGCTGGAGCAGATGCTGCCGCTGGCCTTCGAAGTGAGCGTGATCGTTGCGCGCAACGCAGCTGGCGCGGTGGTGCACTTCCCGCTGCAGCAGAACCTGCACCGCGACGGCATCCTGGCCGTGACCACCGTGCCTGCGCACGACGTGACGCCGGCGCTGCAGGACGAAGCCTGCGCGGCCGCCGAGGCGATCGCGGCGTCGATGGACTACGTCGGCGTGCTGTGTGTCGAATTTTTCGTGCTGAGCGACGGCACGCTGGTCGCCAATGAAATGGCGCCGCGCCCGCACAACTCCGGCCACTACACGATCGATGCCTGCGACGTGTCGCAATTCGAGCTACAGGTGCGGGCGATGACCGGCCTGCCGCTGGTGGCGCCGCGCCAGCACTCGCCGGCGGTGATGCTCAACCTGCTGGGCGACCTGTGGTTCGACGCGGCCGGCCAGGAGCGTTCGCCGCCATGGGATCAGGTGCTGGCGCTGCCGGGAGCTCACCTGCACCTGTACGGCAAGACGTCGGCGCGGCCCGGTCGAAAGATGGGCCACCTCACGTTCACAGCTGCCACGCCGGCCGCTGTGCGCGCCGTGGCGCTGCAGGCGGCCGGGCTGCTTGGCCTGGCCGCCTTCTGAAGACGATGGCGCGGTTGCTGGACGGTGCGGACGCGGCGGCGCTCGAGGAGGCCGCCGCACGGTTGGCCGCCGGCCAACTGGTGGCTTTCCCTACCGAAACGGTCTACGGGCTCGGCGCACGGGCTGATGAAGATGCAGCCGTAGCCGGGATCTTTGCTGCCAAGGGCCGGCCTAGCGACCACCCGCTGATCGTGCACGTGGTTGGCGCTGACGCTGCTGGGGTGTTTGCCGCCGAGGTGCCGCCGGTGGCCCGGCGCCTGATGGATGCATTCTGGCCCGGGCCGCTGACCGTGATCGTGCCGCGTCGCGCCGGCGTGGCAACGGCGGCGGCTGGCGGTCAAGGCACCATCGGCCTGCGCTGCCCCAGCCACCCGGTGGCGCAGTCGCTGCTGAAGGCCGCCGCGCAACATGGTGTCAACGGCGTGGCAGCTCCCAGCGCCAACCGTTTCGGCCGCGTCAGCCCGACGCTGGCCGTGCACGTGGCTGGCGAATTCGAACATGACGACGTGCTGGTGCTCGACGGTGGCGCCTGCGAAGTGGGCATCGAGTCGAGCATCGTCGATTGCTCGCGCGGCCATCCGGTGTTGCTGCGCCCCGGGCGGCTTACCGCTTCGGAAATCGAGGCTGCGGCTGGCGAGCCCTTGCGCGAGAGGGATGACGAGGCCCCACGCGCCTCGGGCACGCTCGCCGCGCACTACGCGCCGCGCGCCAAGGTGAGGCTGATGAGCGCCGCACAACTGCGCAGCGCGCTCGAAGTGGCCGGAGATACCTTGGCGAAACAATCGCCGCCGACCGTGGCGGTATATTCCAGGGCCGTTCGGCCGGGCCGAGGCATCGTGTACCGAGCCATGCCCGAACAGGCGGCCGCGGCCGCCCACGAACTGTTCGCGGTGCTGCGCGAGCTCGATGCGTCGGGCGTGCAGCTCATTTGGGTCGAGGAGCCGCCGGCCACTGCCGACTGGGACGGTGTGCGCGACCGGCTCTCGCGTGCGGCCGCTGCCTGAAAAGGCGGCACGCCGGGCGCCCGTCCCTCTTTCATCTGGAGCCTGAATGAAGTTTCGTGAAGTCCTGTGCCGCTCCGCCCGTGGCGTGCTGGCCGCGGTGACGGTGGCTGTGCTGGCTGCCTGCGGTGGTGGCGAACGTGTGGACCCTTTCGTGCCGCAGAAGATCGTGGCCTTCGGCGATGAGTCCAGCTTCATCGATACGGACGGCCGCAAGTACACGATCAACGCGATGAACAGCGATGGCACGGCGGTGGATTGCACGAACAACGTGATCTGGGTGCAATACCTCGCGGCCAGCTTCGGCATGGGCTTTTCGCAATGCCCCGCGGGACGTGAAGTGCGAGCCACCACGCTGGCAGCCAAGGGTGCCAAAGTGGCGGACGTGGCAACGGTGGTGCAGAACTACATTGCCAACAACACCATCGGCTCGAAGGATCTGTTCACGGTATACGCCGGCCAGAACGATCTCATCGAAATCTATGAGCTGGTGCCAACTGGTCAGATCACCGCGGCCGAGGCAGTGGCGCGCGCCGAAGCGGCCGGCACGGCCTTGGCGCAACAGGTCAATGCCCTGGCGGTTGCCGGCGGCCGTGTGCTGTTCGTGCCGATTCCGGATGTGAGCCTCACACCGTATGGGCGGCAACGCGACGCAGCGCTGCTCAAGACGATGAGTGCCCAGTTCAACACCAAGCTGATCAGTGCGGTGATCAATGACGGCCGGGCGATCGGCTTGGTGTCGGCCGAGGAAATGAGTCAGGTGATTGCGGTCAACCCAGCCCTCTTCGGCTATACCAACGTCACTGACGCTGCCTGCCTTGAAGACAAGAGCTTCCTGGCCGCAGTAGGCTGCCGAGCGCTGGACAGCGAACTGGTCTCGGACGCGACAGGCAACAAGGGCGCTACTTTCTTCTGGGCGGGCGACCGCTATATGTCGCCTGCTGCACATGCGCGTCTGGGCGGGATCGCCGACACGCGCACCCGGAACAATCCGTTCTGATTGAATCTGCGTCTACGCATACAGCGAGCAAGGCGAAGGAAGGGCCTGCACCTCGGGGTGACGGGCCCTTTGTTTTAGAGGGGACTGCCAATTCTGACGAGGCTGCGGGTTATTCCCCGTGCCGCCATGCAGGGCCACGACCGTATAGTCGCCCGCTCAAAACGAACGTTCGTTCTATTGGGCCGGCGATCTGTCAACAAGAGGGCATTGCATGAACACCAACCTGATCCGAACCTGGGCTGCCTTGTCAGCGGCGGCCCTGACGCTGACCGCCTGCGGCGGCGGTGACGACGACGACCCGCCGCCGGCGCGCGGCACGATCGTGACGGCCCAGCTGGTGGGCCAGGCCACCGCGGCGCAGATCGATGCCGGCACCAGCGCTTCAGGCTTGCAGCCCTTGTCCGGCACGGCCAAGTGCGGCGTCGACGTGCGCTACGTGCTCTACATCACGCGTGACCCGGCAGGCGAACCGCAAACCGCCTCTGCCGGTGTGCTGGTACCCAACGGCACGGACGCTGCCTGCACCGGCAACCGGCCCGTGGTGTTGTACGCGCACGGCACCACTACCACGAAGTCGAAGAACATGGCCAACATCTCGGCCGACTCCGAGGCTTCCATGATGGCGGCGATGTATGCCGCCCAGGGCTTCATCGTCGTGGCGCCCAACTACCTGGGCTACGACCGCTCGTCGCTGCAGTACCACCCCTACCTGAACGCCGAGGCGCAGGCGGTGGACATGATCGACGGCCTGCGTGCCGCCAAGACCCACCTCAACGCGGCCAGCACGGTCAAGCCGTCGGCGCAACTGCTCGTCACCGGTTACTCGCAAGGCGGCCACGTCGCCATGGCGACGCAAAAGGTGATCCAGCGTGACTACTCGAGCGAGTTCACCGTCACTGCCGCCGGCCCGATGTCCGGCCCGTACAACCTGGTGGGCTTCGGCGACGTCGTCAACGCGGGGCAGGTCAATGCCGGCGCCACGATCTTCGTGCCGCTCATGCTCACCAGCTACCAGAAGGCCTACGGCAACATCTACTCGTCGCCCTCCGACGCCTACCAATCGCCTTATGCGGCCACGGCCGAGACGCTGTTCCCGACCGACACGCCGATCAGCCAGCTCATCGCCGAAGGCAAGCTGCCCAACGACTCGACCTTCACCGCGCTGTACGGCACCGGCGGGCTGCTGACCGACAGCTTCCATGCCAGCTACGAAGCCAGCAACTACCGCAAGGCCCTGCAGACCAACACGCTGCTGGGCTGGACGCCGGCACGCCCGATGGCGCTGTGCGGCGGTGCGCAGGACCCGACGGTGTTCTGGGCGGTCAACACGCCGGTGGCGGCTGCCGACTTCGCTTCGCGCAGCTTCAACGCAACGACCTTCAACCTCGAGGATGCAGCCACGCTGCCGGGTGGTGCCACGGGCGCGTTGTACCTCGGCTTCCAGGGCCGCAAGACACAGGTGTCCACGCAGGCCGGCGGCGGCACGGCTGGTGCCGCTGCGGTGCAGGCGGCCTATCACGGCACGCTCGTGCCCCCGTTCTGCACGGCTGCCGTCCGCGGCTTCTTCCAACAGGTGCTGGCTGCCGGCATCTGACGACTGCCCGCACGCCCCATCAAGGAGATTCCGATGCAACACAAGACCATCCTGAGCGCGCTGGCACTGGCGGCGTTGAGTTCTGCTGCTGGCGCCCAGACCCACACCGTCACGCTGGGTGGCGCCTTCATCGACGTGCATTCCAAGGCGCCGCCGCTGCACAGCGAGCCGGCCACGCTGCCGGCCGGCGTGGAGGCACGCATCGAGGTGGACGATGCCAAGACCGTGGTCTTCGGCTACGAGTACCGTTTCATGCCGCAATGGGGCGTGGAGGCGGCGCTGGGCATCCCGCCCGAGCACAAGACCTACGGCAAGGCCTTCATCGAAGCCTTCGGCCACATCTCGTCGGTCAAGCAGGTGGCGCCCACGGTGTTCGTGAACTACCACTTCAACGACGTGCTGCCCAAGTTCAGCCCCTTCGTGGGCCTGGGCATCAACTACACCAAGTTCACCGACGCACGCAGCACGTCGTCGGGCAACGCCGCCAGCGGCGGGCCCACGAAGATCAAGCTGTCCGACTCGTGGGGCCTGGCCGGCCACGTGGGCTTCTCCTACGAGATCGCGCCGCAGTGGTCCGTCATCGGCACCATCGCCGCGGCCAAGGTCAAGAGCGATGTGACCGCCACCACGACCACCAACACCGGCGACATCGTGCGCACCACCACGATCGACTTCCGCCCGGTGGTCTACACGCTGTGCCTCGGCTACAGCTTCTGAACCGGCGCTTCTTCGACAGGGTTTGACGCATGCCCTAAGGGGGCTTGCGCATACAGGGCCGCCGGACCTGCGAAACATGCAGGTCCGGCGGCTCCTTTCTTTTGACGCGAACGGCGGTGTTCGTCAGCGCGCAGGGCGCGACCGGCCGTAGAGCAGCTTCATCGCAAGGATGCCGACCGCCAGCCCCAGCGTGATGGCGTTCGAGACGATCAGCGGCCACGAGTCCAGCAGCAGGCCGTAGAGCAACCACAGCGACACGCCCGCCGTGAACGCGCAGTACATGCCCAGCGAGACGCCGCTCACGTCGCGCGTACGCACGCTCAGCAGGGCTTGGGGCACGAAGGCCAGCGTGGTGAGGGCAGCGGCAACGAAGCCGAGCCAGTCGGTGGTCTGAGGGCTCATGGTTTGCAGCAGTGGGATGGCGCAGTGTCGTCGGCAGTCCATTGCACCAATGCGTCAAGCACCGGGCGGGCCGCACCGGCGTCAGGGTGATTGACGATGGCCACGAACACATAGCGCCGGCCCGAAGCGGCCAGCACCACGCCGGCCAGCGCGGCCACGTCGCGCAGCGAGCCGGTTTTCAGGTGAGCCCGGCCGGTGGCGCCGCCCCATTGCCGCTCAGGCCGGCGCGTCGTGCCGTCCACACCCGTGACGGGCAGGGAACTCAGCAGCTCCGGCATCACCGGGCTGGCCCAGGCGGCCTGCAGCAGGCGCGACAGGCAGCCGGCCGTAGCCAGTGATTGGCGCGAGAGCCCCGAGCCGTTGTCGATGACCAGTTCGTGCGGCAGGCAGCGTGCCCGCTCGCGCGCGAACGCGGACACCACCTCGCGCGCGGCCTGCGGCTCGCCCGTGCCGCGCTGCGCGAGCGCCAGCGACAGGAACAGCTGTTGCGCCATCACGTTGTTGCTGAACTTGTTGATGTCGCGCACCACCTCGGCCAGCGATGGCGACGCGAATTCGAAACTCGGAGGCACGTCGCGCGGTGCGGCGCCGTCGCGCACCTGGCCCTTGAGCGCGCCGCCCAGGGCCTGCCACTGCTGCACCAAGAGCCGTGCGTTGTAGCTGGCCGGGTCGGCATAGGCCACCGGCCACGTCCGTTCGCCACAGGCCGCTGCATAAGTGCCTGCCAGGCGGATGCGAGTCGGGTCGGTGAAGTCGGCCTTCAGCTCGCCGCGCCATTCGTTGCAGGCGCCGGTGCCCAGCGGCACGCTGGCGTCCACCGCCACGCCAGCCAGCGCCGGCTCGCTGGTCACTTGCGCCACACCCGCCGCCGGGTCGGGGCGCAAGCGCAGCACCAGGCTCTTGTAGTTGAGCAGCAGCGCGTCGGGCTGCACGTTGCCGGGGCGGTAGGGCTCGCCGTCGAAGTCTCCGGGGTGCACGTTGGGCGACACGAAGGCGCTGCGATCGAGCACGATGTCGCCGGCGATCTCGCGCAAGCCGAGCTGGCGCAGGCGCGAAAGCAGCAGCCAGCTGCGTTCCATCACCAGCTTGGGGTCGCCGCGGCCCTGGATGTACAGCGGGCCTTCGAGCACTCCGTTGTTGACGGGGCCGCCCAGCCACACCGGCGTGGTCCACGTGTAGGCCGGGCCGAGCAGTTCGAGCGCCGCATAGGTGCTGAACAGCTTCATCAGCGAGGCCGGGTTCATCGGCACGTCGGGCTGATGCGCCAGCCGCGGCAGCGCGGTGCCGCTCACGTCGCTGACGACCACCGCCAACGCATCGCGTGACAGCTTGGCCTGGCGCAGCGCAGCCGCCACCGCGGGGGGGAGTTCGGCGGCCAGCGCGGGTGCCGCAAGCAGCACCGCTGCGGCCCAACACAGGACACGTCGTATCACAACCGGCATCGGCCGATGATACGGGGCAGACCCTAAACTCTGCCCATGTCCGCAGCTTCACCC
This sequence comes from uncultured Rivibacter sp., assembly GCA_946480925.1. The sequence continues at coordinate 83,301 of CAMLLU010000005.1, read as the reverse complement.
CGCCTGCTGGTGATCGACACCGCCACCGAAACGATGCACCTCTGCCTTGTGGCGGGCGAGCGGCTGTATGCGGTCGCCGCCGAAGGCGGTGCATCGGCGTCCACCACGCTGCTGCCGGCGGTGCAGAAGCTGTTGGTTGATGCGCAACTGCAGGTGGCGGATCTCGATGCCATCGGCTTCGGGCGTGGCCCCGGTGCCTTTACCGGCCTGCGCACGGCCTGTGCCGTGGCACAGGGCCTGGCCTTCGGCGCACGTCGCCCGGTGATCGCGATCGACACGCTGCTGGCGGTGGCCGAACATGCACGTGCGCTGGGCGCTGGGCCTGAGCTGTGGGCGCTCAATGATGCACGCATGGGCGAGATCTACGCGGCGCGGTATGCGCATCGCGCCGGCGTGTGGCAGGTGGTGGAGCCGCCGGTGCTTTACACACCGCCCGCCCTGGTGGAGCGACTGGCTCGCGAATCGGCCGACGTGGCGCTGGCGGGCAATGCGCTCAAGGTGCATGTCGAGGCGCTAGCCCCCCTGAGGCTGCCGCGCTGGCCCGATGCCGCGCCCGTGGCTGCCGCGTTGGCAGCCCTGGCGCGCACCGCATGGGCCCGCGGCGAAACGCTCGACCCCGAACAGGCCCTGCCCCTGTACGTACGCGACAAGGTGGCGCTGACCACGGCCGAGCGCGAAGCGAAGGTGGCCGCATGAAGCGAAGGGCGAGGGGCCCCGTCCACGGGGATCGACCAGCGCAATGCGGCCGTGGCCATCGACGCAGGGGTGGTGGCAGTGTTGCGGATGGTGGGGAGATGGCCGCATGAAGCGAAGGGCGAGGGGCCCCGTCCACGCGGGCGTGGAGACGGCAGCATGAACGCCGTCGTACAACCCAGGCGCTTGTTGCTGCCGATGATGGTGGCCGACCTCGATGCCGTGCTCGCGATCGAGCAGGTGGCCTATACCCACCCATGGACGCGCGGCAACTTCATCGACTCGCTGCACGCCGGCTACTTGGCACAGACGCTGTACGACGCGACCGGCGTGCTGGTGGCCTACTCCCTTGCCATGCCGGGCGTGGACGAAATGCACCTGCTCAACCTCACGGTGGCGCCGGCTCACCAGGGGCTGGGCCATGCACGCCACATGCTCGATGCGCTGTACCAGGTCTGCCGTGAACGCACCATGCACAAGCTCTGGCTGGAAGTGCGCGTGAACAACGAGCGTGCGCTGCGCCTTTATGAAAGCTATGGTTTCCTGCGTGTCGGCGTGCGCCGCGACTACTACCCCTTCAGCAGCACGCAGCGCGAAGACGCCGTCGTGATGGCGCTGGACATCTCTGACGCAGGGGCGACGCCATGAGCTGGACCGAACGGCAGCGAGCGATGCTGGAGGAGATGGGAGTCCGCCTGTGGTTGCCGCCACAAACGGGTGCCGCGGCGGATGTGCGCTCCCCTCTGCTCACCCCCGAGAGGGAGGAGGGCGCGGCGCCTGCCGTGCCGCGACAAGAAGCTCCCGTGGTGCCGCCCGCGCCGGTGCGCGTTGCACCGCCGGTGCGTGGCGTGCGGCCCACCGGCGTGGAGCAGATGGACTGGCCCGCACTGCGCGAGGCGGTGGCCGGCTGCACGGCCTGCAAGCTGTGCCAGACACGCAAGAACACGGTGTTCGGCGTCGGCAGTGAGGAAGCGCACTGGATGGTCGTGGGCGAGGCCCCCGGCGAGCAGGAAGACAGGCAGGGCGAGCCCTTCGTCGGCAAGGCGGGGCAGTTGCTCGACAACATGCTGGCCGCCATCGGGCTGTCGCGCAATGAGCCGCCCGCACTGCCGGGCGAAGGGCCGGCAGGCCCGGAGCGGCGTGTTTTCATCGCGAACGTGCTGAAGTGCCGCCCGCCGGGCAACCGCAATCCGGAGCCCGAGGAAGTGGCGCAATGCGAGCCATTCCTGCGCCGGCAGGTAGAGCTCGTGCAGCCCAAGATCATCCTGGCGATGGGGCGCTTTGCCGTGCAATCGCTGCTGCAGACCAGCGACCCGATCGGCCGCCTGCGAGGCAGGCCGCACCGCTATGCGGGCGTGCCGGTGGTCGTGACCTATCACCCGGCTTATCTGTTGCGCAACCTGCCCGACAAGGTGCGCGCCTGGGAAGACCTGTGCCTGGCGCGTGAGCTGATGCGTGCTGCGCGCGGCAGCTGAGCCGCAGAGCGAAAAGCACCCGGACGCGGGGTTCGGGTTCCCACTCCTAGGGGTAACGACGGTGTGGGGCGCTGACTATCATGGACCGAACGCGGTGTGCTGCCGCGCGGGAGTGTTGTTGCATGGCCCTCGGCGAAACGTTCCGTGCCAATGACGAAAGCGCCTGTTGGGATGCGCTGCCCAGCAGCATCCTGCTGCTCGATGCGGACGCCAGCGCGAGCTTCGTGAACAGCAGCTTCTGCGAATTCGCGGCCGTGCCGCGCGAGGCGGCATTGCGCATGGGCTGGCTCGAGCTGCTGGCGCCCGATTCGCGCGAGCGTGCAGTGGCCGCCGCCGGCCGCGCGCGGGACTTCATGCTGCAACTGCGCATGCGCCGCGCCGGGCACGACGACGTGCCTTCCGAAGCCTGGGTCAACCTGGCCGGGCGCTGGCTCGAAGACCGCCGCCAGCACGTGTGCGTGCTGCACGACGTGTCCACCGCCAAGCGCGTCGAGCGGGCGATGACGATGCAGGCCGAGCAGTTCCGCCAGCTCACCAACAACGTGCCGGCCATGGTCGCCTATTACGACCGCGACGGCTTCTGCCGCTTCGCCAACAAGGCCTACGCCGGCGCCTTCGGACTCACCGAAGAAAGCATCCTCGGCCTCACGTTTGCCGAAATCATCGGCGAGGAGGCCGCGCGCGAGGTGCAGCCTTCCATCGACGAGGTCAACCAGAAGAGCCGCGCCGTGACCTACGTGCGCCAGCTCAGCGGCCCCGACGGCGCCAGGCGCTGGATCGAGGTGAACGTGCTGCCGCACCTGGGCGACGACGGCAAGCCCTCGGGGGCTTTCGTGATCGTCACCGACATCACGGCGCACCGGTTGGCGGCGCAGGCGGTGCGCGAGTCCGAGGAACGGCTCACGAAGTTCATGCAGGCCAGCGCCGAAGGCATCGTGTTCCACAAGGAAGGCACGATCGTCGATGCCAACCCGGCGGTCTGCCATCTGCTCGGCTACACCCTCGAAGAGGTGCGCGGTCGCCGCACCCTCGATTTCGTGGCGGCAGACCACGCAGCCAAGATGGCATCGGTCACCGCGAGCGGGCTCGACACGTCCTACGAAAGCGTGCTGCTGCACAAGGAGGGTGCTCGTATCCCGGTGGAGCTGATCGTGCGCACCATGGCGTTCGGCGACGAACGCCTGCGCATGGCCGTGGTGCGCGACCTGCGCGACCGCCATGCGGCGCAGGCGCGCATCCAGCACATGGCGCATCACGACGCGCTCACCGGCCTGCCCAACCGCATGTACTTCATGGAGCAGCTGGGCCATCAGATCTCGCTGGCGCACAACGGTGCCACGCAGATGGCGCTGCTCTTCATCGACCTCGACCATTTCAAGCGCGTCAACGACTCGCTCGGCCACCTGGTGGGCGACGCACTGCTGCAAACCGTGGCCGCGCGCATCTCGGCCTGCTTGCGCGCCACCGACCTGGTGGCGCGTTTCGGCGGCGACGAGTTCATGGTGCTGCTGACCGGCGTCACGCATCGCAGCGACGTGGCCGAAGTGGCGGTCAAACTGCTGACTGCCATCGAGGTGCCGGTGGACGCCGACGGCCGCGCGATTTCGGTCACGCCGTCGGTGGGCATTGCGATGTTCCCGCACGACGGTGAGTCGCCGACCGACCTCATCAAGCACGCCGACACCGCGATGTACCTGGCCAAGTCGCGCGGGCGCGCCAACTACCAGTTCTTCGATCCGGCCACTGCCAGCGCGGCCTACGCAGCGCTGATCATGGAAAGCCAGCTCGCGCAGGCCATCGAGCGCAACGAGTTCCTGCTGCACTTCCAGCCGCAGGTGCGCGCTGCCGACGGCGCGCTGGCCGGCGTGGAAGCACTGATCCGCTGGAACCACCCCGAGCGCGGCCTGCTGTGGCCGGACGCTTTCATTCCGCTGGCCGAGCAGCGCCGGCTCATGCTGCCCATCGGCCAGTGGGTGCTGCGTGCGGCGGCGCGCTGCGCCAAGCGCTGGCGCTCGATGGGCCTGGCCGAGGTGCCGATGGCGGTGAACCTCTCGAGCATGCAGTTCCATGCGAGCAACTTCCTCGAAGTGATCGAGCAGGTGCTGCGCGACGAAAAGATCCCCGGCTCATGGCTCGAACTCGAGCTCACTGAACGCATGTTGATGGACGACGTGGGTTCGGTGCGCCAGGTGCTGCACCAGCTCAAGTCCATGGGCATCCGCATCTCGGTCGACGACTTCGGCACCGGCTACTCGTCGCTGGCCCACCTGAAGGAACTGCCGATAGACCGTATGAAGATCGACCGATCCTTCGTCAACGGCCTGCCGCACGAGCGCGGCTCCGCGGCCATTTCACGTGCCGTGGTGCAAATGGCCAAGGGCCTGGGCATCGCGGTCATCGCCGAAGGCGTGGAGACGGCGGCACAGCGCCGCTTCCTGGCCGACGAAGGTTGTGACGAGCTGCAGGGCGACCTGATCAGCCCGCCGCTTTCGGCTGCCGGGCTCGAATCGTGGGCGGCATCGCACGGCAGCCTGCAGCAGGCGGCTGCACATCGCAGCCCGTGACAGCCGCAAATGCGGCGGGCGCAGGCTCGCCTGGCTCAAGGCTGCAGCCTGTGACAGGTGCGAGCTCGGTGGACGACACGACCCGTTCGTTGAGCGAGCTGCGCTGGTTGCTGCTGTCGCCGCCGCTGTTGTCGGCCGCCGCGGCCGGCCATGGCGATGCCGGCATCCAGCGTTTCAGCCCTGCGCAGTGCGCCGCCATCGAAGCCTGGCTGCGCCAGCTGGCGCGGGCCCCCGAGCCATTGCTGGCCCACCTCGCAAAAGCCGGCTCAGCCCACGGCGGGCCGCTGCGCCTGGGCCGACGCGCCGAGCGGCTGCTGGAGTTCTTCCTGCGGCATGGGCCCACACACCGGCTGGTGGCAGCCAACCTGCCGCTGCGCCAGCCCACCGCGCCCGGCGACGATCGCACCACCCGCGGCGAGATCGACTTCCTGCTCGAAGACGATCAAGGCACGGGCTGGCACTGGGAGCTCGCGGTCAAGTTCTTCCTCTGCACGTCGCAAGGCCCAATCGCCGCCACAGACCAGTTCGTCGGCCCCGATCGCATCGAGGTGCTGAGCGCCAAGCTGCACAAGCTGTTCGCGCGCCAACTCGCGCACGAACCGCCGCAGCCTTACGACGGCAGGCCGTGGCAGCCGGCGGCCTATACGCGCGGCTGGATGTTCTATCTGCACGGCGCCGAAGTACCGCACTGCGCTGAGCTCGCGCATGACCATGGGCGAGGCTGGTGGATCGCCCGCGAGCGTGCGCAGGAGCTACCCGAAGGGCACTACCGCTTGGTAGCTCGTGCGCAGTGGATGGCCGGCGAACCGGCGGGCGCCGGCCTGGATCGCCACACGCTGCTGGCCACTATCGACCGGCACTGGGCTGATGCACCACCGAGAGGGGCGAAACACTGGCCGAGCGCGCAGATGGTGTGGCACGAAGAAAGTCGCGAGCGCGGCTTCATCGTGCCGCCGGGCTGGGAGCCTGCGGCTTGAGCGTCAGCGGAGCTTCGGCCACAGCACGCTCGCAATGGCCGCCAGCATCAGCCCCATCGCTGCCCAGTCCTGCCAGTGCAGCGTCTCATCGAGCCACCATGCGCCGCTGAAGGTGCCCAGCACGGGGATGAACATCACGCTCAGCGTCGACGCCACTGGCGGCAGCGTGCGGGCGAGGAAGAACCAGGCCGCGTGCGCGAAGCCGAAGATCAGCACGGCGTTGTAGCCGATCGCGAGCCAGGCTTCGGCATCGGGCGCATGCCAGCGTTCGCGCTCGAAGGTGAAGGCCAGCACGGCCATCACCACACTGGTGGCGGTCGTCATCCAGAAGGCGATGGCCAGCGTGGGGGCCGTGATGTGGGTGCTGCGCAGGCGTTGCGTGCCGTAGGCCCAGGTGGCAGCGGCCACCAGCATGCCGAGCGCGCCCCATGGGCGACCTGCCATCGACATGGCTTCGTGCCAAAGCAACAACGCCACACCGAGTGCGGCTGCAGCCACGCCGGCCAGCTGGCGTGGCGCGAGCACCTGACCGAACAGCGCGCGACCCCACAGTGCCGAGAAGATCGGCATCGTGTAGCCCAGGATGGCCGCACGCCCTGATGACAGGGCCTGCACCGCGAGGATGGCGGCCACGTGCCACACCAGCATGTTGGTGAAGGTGAGGCTCGCCAGCTCGCGCCACTGCGTGCGCGGAATGCCGAAGGGCACGCGCAGCACCACCAGGGCTGCGCCCAGCAGCGGCAGGCCGAGCCACATCGACAACGCGCGGAACGACAGCGGCGGGAAGTGGGACACGCCCAGCTTCATGACAGGCCAGTTCAAGCCCCAGGCCAACGTGAGCAGTACGAGGATGACCGCGTGGCGTGGGGTGAAGCCGCTCACATCAGTGGTGGGAGCCCAGGTAGCGCTTGCGCCAGAAGAACACGCCAAGCCCAATGCCCACCACGACCATGAGGCCGAGCGCGATCCACACGCCGGTGGCGCTGTGGATCAAGGGCAGTGCATCGAAGTTCATGCCGAAGATGCCGGTGATCAGGTTCAGCGGCAGAAAGATGGCGGTGAGCACGGTGAGCGTGCGCATGATGTCGCCGGCGCGGTGGCTCTGCGCCGAGAAATGCATCTGCACCGCCGTCTCGGCCGAAGACTCCAGGCGGCGCACATGGCCGAGCACGCGTTCGATGTGTTCCAGCACGTCGCGCGAGCGCACGCGCAGCAACTCGTGTTCGCGCGCGGCGGCCGGGGTTGCTTCGGGCGGCCATTCGTCCATCGCGTCGATCCATTCCTGGATGGCGCTGCGCTGGTCTTCGCAGATGTCTTCGAGCAGGTGCAATGCGTTGCGCGAATCGAGCAGCACCTGCCAGCTGCGGAAGTGCCCGCGCGGCTGGAACAGCTGGTGCTGCAGGTAGCCGAGCTGGCGTGTCAGCAGTCGCCGCAGGTCGAGGTAGCTGTCGACGATGTGGTTGACCATGCGTAGCATCAGGTCGGCCGGGCTGGTGGGCAGGCGCGAGCCGGTGCGGCCTTCGGTGCGCTGCGCGTCGGTCACAGAGGCTGCCACCGGTTGTGCCATCTGTTCCAGCCGCGAGACGAAAAACTCGCGCACCTGGCAATCGGTGGGGTGCACGGTGAGCAGCACGCGGTCGAACACGGCAAAGCCCACCGGGCTGGTGTCGATGGCGGCGAGCGCCTCGGCAGCGCTGCTCAAGGTGCCGTGTTCCTCATCCACGAACATCTCGCCGCTGCGCGCGCCGGCGGCCAGCCGACGAAACACGAGCATGTCGTACCAGGAGGTGTAGTCGTAGTGAGAAGGCAGCTGGTTGTTGAGCAGGTCGGACACGTGCAGGTCCACCAGCTGGCCGCCGGCCAGGCGCTGCAGTGTGGCTTGAAGCTCAGCGGTGCGCACCTCGAATTCACGGCGGGCACTGGCGATCCACAGGAAGCCCCGTTCCGGTGGAGCCTGCGGCAGCTCGGCCAGCTCGCGCACTCCGTCGCTGCTGATCAGCAGCAGGCGCATCAGCGGCCTGCCTTCTTGAGCTGCCGGGCGGCGTCGAGCGCGAAATAGGTCAGAACACCGTCGGCCCCCGCACGCTTGAAGGCCAGCAGCGATTCCATCATCACCGCGTCGTGGTCGAGCCAGCCATTGGCCGCAGCGGCCTTCAGCATCGCGTATTCGCCGCTCACCTGGTAGGCGAAGGTGGGCACGCGGAACTCGTCCTTCACGCGGCGCACGATGTCGAGGTAGGGCATGCCGGGTTTCACCATCACCATGTCGGCGCCCTCGGCGATGTCCAGCGCGACCTCGCGCAGGGCTTCGTCGCTGTTGCCAGGGTCCATCTGGTAGACCTTCTTGTCGGCCTTGCCCAGGTTGCCCGCCGACCCCACCGCGTCGCGGAAGGGGCCATAGAACGCCGAGGCGTACTTGGCGCTGTAAGCCATGATCCGCGTGTTCACCAAGCCACGCCCTTCGAGCGCCTGGCGGATGGCGCCGACACGGCCGTCCATCATGTCGCTGGGGGCCACGATGTCCACGCCCGCTTCGGCCTGCACCAGTGCCTGCTTCGCGAGCACCTCGACGGTCTCGTCGTTCAGGATATAGCCGGTGGCGTCGAGCAGGCCGTCCTGGCCGTGACTGGTGAAGGGGTCGAGCGCCACGTCGGTCAGCAGGCCCAGCTCAGGAAATTTCGCTTTCAGCGCCCGCACCACCCGCGGCACCAGGCCGTCGGGGTTGCAGGCCTCGCGACCGTCCGGCGTTTTCAACGTCTGTGCGATTACCGGAAACAGCGCCAGCACCGGGATACCCAGTTCCAGGCATTGCTCGGCCACCGCGTACAGGCGGTCGAGGCTCAAGCGCTGTACGCCAGGCATCGAGGGCACGTCCTGCGCAAGATCATGGCCATCGAGCACGAAAACCGGGTAAATGAAGTCCGATGGCGACAAATTGTGCTCACGCACCAACGCCCGGGAAAAGGCGTCGCGACGCAGGCGACGGGGGCGATGCAAGGGAAACCCCGAGAACGGACGCGCGATCGGTTTCATTGGGCAAGGAAGCGTAATTTGTTGAGTCAGCTGAGAAAAACTGCCTGATTCGGCGCGAATGGGAGGAGTTTCCACGCAGACACATTTTCGTCATTCACTGCTAAACTCCGCGCCGGATGATACGTCGCAAGGCGTTTCGTCCCCTGCTTTTCCTCCCTGAGCAGGTGCCTTACCGTGATGACAGCGATAAGGCTTTGCGGCCCCGGTCTATGACCGGGGCTTTTTCTTTTCGGTGCCCGTTTCGCTGCTGCGCAGGCCGATCTTGGGCCTGTGCTGCTCGCCGTACGGCAATACGGCTGCGCTGCTCAACCAACCTCTGCCTGCTCACGACGCGAGTCGGGCCACCGAACCAGCTGAATCTGCTGTGTGGCGCAGGTGTGCGCTTTTGCACAAGTCGCTCGCCATAATCGCCCGATGCTCTGGATCAAAGCCTTCCACATCGTGTTCGTGGCGAGTTGGTTCGCCGGTCTCTTCTATCTGCCTCGTTTTTTCGTGAACCTTGCCGTCGTGCCCAATGACAGCCATGCCGAGCGGGAGCGGCTGTTGCTGATGGCGCGCAAGCTCTATCGCTTCACGAGCCTGTTGATGATCCCGGCGCTGGTGCTTGGGCTGGTGTTGTGGCTGGGTTACGGCATCGGTCGTGGCTCGGGCAACGGCTGGCTGCATGCCAAGCTGCTCCTGGTGCTGGCCGCGGTGGGCTACCACCACATGTGCCGCAAGCTGCTGCGCGAGTTCGAGCAGATGGCCAGTCGGCGCAGCGAGCGCTGGTACCGCGTGTTCAACGAAAGTTCTGTCCTGTTGTTTGCGGCCATCGTGGTGCTGGTGGTCGTCAAGCCTTTCTAGCCTGGCCGGATGGCGAAGCACCGCAGCTCCGCCTGGCTTCTTGCCGCGGCCATGGTCGGGCTGACGGTCTATGCCAGCCTGCACCCTTTCACCGGCTGGCGCTGGCCGGCGGTGCCGCTGTCGCGCCTGCTCCTGCCACCCTGGTCGGACTACTGGACGATGTTCGACCTGGTGGCCAACCTGCTGGCCTACATGCCGCTGGGTGCCTTGCTCTGCGTGGCGCAGTTGCGCGAGGGCGATTCCGCGTGGCGGGCGTTTGCCATCACCGTGCTGGTGGGCGCCCTGTTGTCGTGGACCATGGAGCTGCTGCAGAACCTGCTGCCGGCGCGCGTGCCGTCCATCACCGACCTCGGGCTCAACACCGCCGGCACGCTGGCCGGCGCTGGGCTCGCGCTGGCCGCCCGCGCGCTGGGTCTGGTGGGCCGCTGGGACGTCTTGCGCGAACGCTGGTTCCATGCGCGGGGCAGCGGCACGGCCCTGACCCTGCTGCTGCTGTGGCCGGTGGGCCTGCTCTTCCCACCTTCGCTGCCGCTCGGCTTGGGGCAGGTGCTGCCGCGTATCAACGCGACGCTGGCCGAGTGGCTGCAGGACACGCCGTTCGAAGGCTGGATCGAGGCGCCGGCCGATCAGTTGTGGGTGCCGCTGTCGCCTGGGGGCGAGGTGCTGGCCATTGCGCTGGGCCTGCTGGCGCCGGTGTGGGTGGCCTACAGCGTGGCTCACCCGGGTTGGCGTCGCCTTGGCCTGCTGGCAGGCGCTGCGGCGCTCGGTTTCGGTGTGACCACCTTGTCCACCGCGCTCAACTTCGGCCCGGACCATGCGCTGGCGTGGCTTACCACTCCCGTGGTGCCTGGCATCGTGGTCGCGCTGGTGCTGGCAGTACCGCTGGCCTGGCTGCCGCGGCGTGGGGCCGCGGGGCTTGGCCTCGTGGCCATCACGGCGCTGCTGGCGATGGTGAACCAGGCGCCGGCCGACCCGTACTTCGCCGAAAGCCTGCAGGCCTGGGAACAGGGGCGTTTCATCCGCTTCCACGGGCTCGCGCAATGGGTCGGCTGGCTGTGGCCTTATGGCGCGTTGGCCTATCTGCTGGGGCGGGGCGCGGCCAGGCGCGACGCCTAGAATCGCCCGATGAGCTATTACGAGCGCCACATCTTCTTCTGCCTCAACAAGCGCGATGGTGAGGCAGCCTGCGCCGACCACGACGCGCAAGGAGGGTTCGAGCACTGCAAGGCGCGCGTGAAGGCCGAAAAGCTGGCCGGGCCCGGCAAGGTGCGCGTCAACAAGGCCGGCTGCCTCGACCGCTGCGCTGGCGGGCCGGTGGCCGTGGTGTACCCCGAGGCCGTCTGGTACACCTACGTGGACAAGCACGACATCGACGAGATCGTCGAATCGCACCTGAAGAACGGTCGCATCGTCGAACGCCTGGTGCTGCCGCCCGACGTCGGACGTTGACGCTGCTGCCCCGATGAATTCGCAGACCCAGCGCCTTTCGCTGCCCGGGCCGGTCGGCCCTCTGGAGTGCGCGCTCGACGACCCTGCCGGCCCGCCCACAGCCCTCGCGGTGGTGTGCCACCCGCACCCCCTGCACGGCGGCACGATGGACAACAAGGTCGTGCAGACCATCGCACGCGCCTGCCTCCAGCTGGGCTGGCGCTGCCTGCGCTTCAATTACCGCGGCGTGGGCGCCTCGGCCGGCGGCTGGGACGAAGGCCGTGGCGAGGTCGACGACGCGCTGGCCGCCATCGCCGGTGCGCGTGCGCTCGAAGGCAGCGCTGGCTTGCCGCTGGCGCTGGCGGGCTTTTCGTTCGGCGGCCATGTGGCTGCCAACGCGGCGAACCGCCTTGCCGAAGACGACAAGCCGCAGCGCCTGCTGCTGGTGGCGCCTTCGACGCGGAACTTTGCCGTGCCGTCCGTGCCTGAAGACACGGTGCTGATCCACGGCGAGGCTGACGACGTGGTGCCGCTGCAGGCCTCGCTCGACTGGGCGCGGCCCCAGTCGCTGCCGGTCGTGGTGGTACCGGGTGTCGGTCACTTCTTCCACGGGCAGCTCACGCTGCTCAAGAACATCGTGCTGCGGTCGTGGCGCTGAGCGCCGCCGCGGGACGCATCTTCTTTCTCTTGCTCTCTCATTGCTGATGAAACAACTCTTTGCACTGCTGCTGGCCCTTGCCTTTGGCGCCGCACAAGCCCAGGCGCTGCAGCCGCCCGAGATCGCGGCACGCTCCTACCTGCTGTTCGATGCGACCACCAACCAGGTGCTCGCCGCCAAGGATGCCGACACGCCCACCGAGCCCGCGTCGCTCACGAAGCTCATGAGTGCCTACCTGGTGTTCCAGGCACTCAAGGACAAGAAGCTCACGCTGGAGCAGGAGTTGCCGGTGTCCGAACGCGCCTGGCGCACCGGCATGACCGGCGCCTCGCGCACCTTCATCAACGTGAACACCCGCGTGAAGGTCGAAGACCTCATCAAGGGCATGATCGTGCAGAGCGGCAACGACGCCACGGTCGCGCTGGCCGAGGGCGTGGGTGGTTCGGTCGAGACCTTCGTCGACATGATGAACCGCCAGGCCCAGGCCTTCGGCCTCAAGTCCACCGCCTTCAAGAACCCCGAGGGCCTCACGGCGCCGGGCCACGTGAGTACCGCACGCGAACTGGGCGTCATCGCCACGCGCCTGCTGCTGGACTTCCCGCAGGACGTGCGCTACTACTCGATGAAGGACTTTATCTACAACAAGATCAAGCAGCCCAACCGCAATCTGCTGCTGTACCGCGATCCCACGGTGGACGGCCTGAAGACCGGCTACACCGAAGCCGCCGGCTACTGCCTGATCGCCACCGCGAAGCGCGACTTCCCGAACGGCCAGCGTCGGCTGGTGAGCGTGGTGCTGGGGGCCGCTTCGATGGAGGCGCGTGCCAACGAAAGCCAGAAGCTCCTGAACTGGGGCTTCAGCGCCTTCGATGCGGTCAAGCTGTTCGGCGATGGCCAGCCCATCGTGACGCCCGAGGTCTGGAAGGGCGCCTCCAAGCTGGCCAAGCTGGGCGCCTCCGGCGGCCTGCTGGTGAGCGTGCCGCGCGGCGAAGGCAACAAGCTCAAGACCGAGATCCAGCGCACCGACCCTCTGGTGGCGCCGCTGGCCAAGGGCCAGCGCGTGGGCACGATCAAGGTCACCTCGGGCGCCACCACGGTGGCCGAGTTGCCGCTCGTCGTGCTCGAGCCGGTGGAGCAGGCCGGTTTCTTCGGCCGCATGTGGGACGCGCTGCGGCTCTGGATCAAGTAGTCACCGGGCGTCACCGAGGGCTGACGCCGCGGATCGAGAAGAGTACGCTCGTGACCATGATGCAAAGCCAGCCTGCTTCCGTTCCCGACAGCCTGTGCTACCTCAACGGCGAATACACGCCGCTGCGCGAGGCCAAGGTGTCGGTGCTCGACCGCGGCTTCATCTTCGGCGATGGCGCCTACGAGGTGGTGCCGGTGTACGGGCGCCGGCTGTTCCGCTTCGAAGAGCACATGGCGCGCCTGGAGCGCAGCCTCGAGAAGCTGCGCCTGCCGAACCCACATTCGCGCATGGAGTGGCTCGCGATGCTGCGTGAGCTGGTGGCGCGCTATGCCGAGCGCTTCGGCTCCGACGACCAGATGGCCTACCTGCAGGTGACGCGTGGCGTCGCGATGCGCGACCACGTGATGCCCAAGGACGTTGCCCCCACTGTCTTTGCGATGACCAACACGATGAAGCCGGCGTCGGCCGAGCAGCGCCACCAGGGCGTGGCCTGCATCACGGCGCGCGACTTCCGCTGGGAGCGGTGCGACATCAAGGCCACGTCGCTGCTGGGCAACGTGCTGGCGCGGCAGATCTCGGCCGACCGGGGCGCGGCCGAGACCATCCTGCTGCGCGAGGGAGCCAACGGCGTCAGCTACCTCACCGAGGCGTCGTCGTCCAACGTGTGGATCGTGCACGAGGGCGCGCTGCTCGGGCCGCCGAAGAGCGAGCATGTGCTCGAAGGCATACGCGTCGAGCTGTTCGAGGAGCTGTGCGAGGAAGAAGGCATTGCCTACAACCTGCGCCCCATCACCGAAACCGAGCTGCTGGCGGCCGACGAGGTGCTGCTGAGTTCGGCCACCAAGGAAGTGCTGGCGGTCACCACGCTCGACGGCGACCCGGTGGGCCATGGGGCTGGAAAAGGCAAACCCGGCCCCATCTACGCAAAGTTGTATGCGGCTTACCAGCGTGCCAAGGCCGAGCAGTCGATATGAAATTTCTGATTCATCACCATTCTTTTCGGGCCGCCGCGCCGGGCTGCCCCAAGCAAGGCCCGACTCTCCCGGAGGGGCGCTCGCCGTACTCGGCGAGCGGGGTGTCGTCATGATCCCGCCGGAAAAGAGCCTCATCGAATACCCGTCGAAGTTCCCCATCAAGGTGATGGGGGCGAACGTCGACGGGTTCGTCGAGGCCGTCACCGTGGTGGCACAGCAGTTCGACCCGGGGTTCGACGCGGCCACCGTCGAGGTGCGCCCCAGCAAGGGCAACAACTACCTCGGCGTCACCATCACCCTCACGGCCACCAGCCGCGAACAGCTCGACGAGCTGTACCGCACGCTGACCACGCACCCGATGGTGAAGGTCGTGCTCTGACGGCACGACCGTTCTTCGACATTCATCGCAGGGTCATCGACCACGTGACGCGTACCGTGCGCGGCTCGACCGGATGGAAATGCCGGTCGGCCACCGGTGCGGACTCGCTGGGCAGTTGCGATTCGTAGTAGTAGTCGATGTCGCTGGCCTTGCGGTTGAACAGGTTGAACACGTCGACCGACAGTGTGTGCTGGCGCGTTACGCGCCAGCCGCCGCGCAGGTAGGCCAGCGTGGTGGCCTTCGATCGCTGCGAGCCGTCTTCGGTGAGATCGCGCGGGCCGAAGTGGCGCAGCTGGAACTGGCCGGACCACGGCGTGGCCTCGTCGCCGTAGGCCAGGCCCAGCGACACGACGCGTCCCACCGCACCGGGCACCCGGTTGCCCTCCGGCGCATCGTCGCGAAAGCGTGCGCGTGACAACGCCAGGTCCAGGTCGAACAACCAACCCTGCCAGCCCAATGCGTCGAGCGCCCAGTGGTTGTTCCACTCGATGCCGCGGCGCCTGCTCGCGCGCGTGGCCTCGGTGTCGCCGGCGTCGCCCACGAACACCAGTTCCGAATCGAGGTCGAGCCGCCACAGCGCCAGCGAGCTCTGCAGCCCCGGCATCAGCTCGCTGCGCAGGCCCAGCTCGGCGCCGCGGCTCGCCACCAGCGGCGGCACCGGGCCGTTGGCCGATGCATTGGCCACCGTGCCTCGGGCGTCATTGCTGTGGAAGCCGCGCCCCCAGTTCACGAAGGCTTCGGTCTTGCTCCACGGGCTGAAGATGAACGACAGCTTCGGGCTTGCGAGCGTGTCCGACGAGTTGCCGCTGTTGCCTTCCACCGAGCTCTGCACCTGGGCGCGGTAGCTGTCGGCGCGCAGCCCGGCCACGCTGCGCAGCCACGGTGTCCAGCTGCTCGTGAGTTCTCCGTAAGTGCCGAACTGCGTCTGGCGCACGCGGCTTTCCTGCGTGGTGCCCAGCCGTTGCCGTTGGGCGGTGGCGTACAGGCCCACTGGTGAAAGGCGGTCGTGGCGGGCCTGCGCACCCAGCGTGAACTGGTGTTCGATGCCGCGCCAGGCAAAGTCCCAGCGGCGGCTCAACTCGCCGCCGAACACGCGGCGCCGCTCTGCCTGCTCGAACTGGTCGCCATCGGCCGTGTTGTCCATCGCATAGGTGAAGTTCGACCACAGGTTCAATCGCGAGCCGATGGCATAGGCGCTGGCACGCCACTCGCCATTGCCGAGCTGCTGGCGTTGTTGTGCCGACAGGCTCACGCGCTGTGTGCGGCCGCCGTCACTGGCGTCCAACGTGCCGAAGCGGTCGAGCTCGCCGGAGGTGACGGCGCGTTCGGGGATCTGGTCGGTGGCCGTCCAGCGCGCGTTGTAGGCCATCAGCGTGAGGCTGCGCTCCAGGCCTTCGCCGCGTTGGCTGTAGCGCAGCCAGCCGTTGAGCTTGTGCAGGTTCTCGGGCTGCTGCCAGGGGCCGTCATTGCCCTGCAGCTCCAGCGCACCGAGCAGCGTGCCGTCACCCAGCGCTGCGCTGTCGGCCAGCAACACGCGGCGATAGCCATGCTCTCCCAGCGTCACTTGCGCCAGGCCATGCGGCAGTTCTTTGGCCAGCGAGATGCGTGCGCTGCCGGCCGATGCGAAGTCGCCATCGGCCGCGAAGTACGGCCCTTTGCGGTAGCCGATGCGCGACACAAGCTCGGGGATCACGAAGTTGAGGTCGGTGTAGCCCTGGCCGTGCGCGTGACTCACCATGTTGACGGGCATGCCGTCCACGAAGGTGGCGAAGTCGGTGCCATGGTCGAGGTTGAAGCCGCGCAGGAAGTACTGGTTGGCCTTGCCGTCACCGCTGTGCTGCGTGACGATCACGCCGGGCACGAACTCCAGCAGCTCGCCCGGGCGCAGCGCGGGTCGGCTGGCGATGAGGCGCGCGGTCACCGAGCCTTCACTGGCGGCGTTGCCGGTGCCGACCGCGTTGTCGTAGTGGCCGAGCACTTCCACGGGGGGCAGTGCTGCGGTGACGGTGGCTTCTTGCGCGGCGGCAGCCACCGGCAGCAGGCAAAGCAGGGTCTTGAGGCGCATGGTCAGGCGAAGTTGAGAAGTTCCAGATCGAAAGCACGTTCGGCCAGCCACAGCACGGCGAGCAAGGCGACCACGACGGAGCCCGCCGGCACGACGGCGTGCCGGTAGAACTGCGTTGCGCGCAACGCCCACGCCAGCGGCATGAATGCCGCCACGATGAGCAACTGGCCTGACTCCACCCCCACGTTGAACCCTACCAGAGGCCAAGTTAACGAACTGCCGTCCAGGCCCACGTCCTTCAGCGCACCGGCAAAGCCGAAGCCGTGCACGAGACCGAAGCCGAAGGTGATCGACCACCGGCCGCGGAACACCATCGGCCGCAGGTTGTTGAGTGCAGCCAGCAGCACGCTAGCCGCGATGAGCGACTCGACCCAGCGCGATGGCGGGTTCCACACGTCCAGCACGGCCAGCGCCAGCGTGATCGAGTGCCCGGCCGTGAAGGCGGTGACCACGCGCAGCACGTCCCACACCACCGGCTTGAGGCCGGGCGCAGGCAGCCACGCACCGGGTTCGCGCACCAGCACCGCCACCACCAGCAGCGACAGCAGGAACAGGATGTGGTCGGCACCGATGGCGATGTGCCACAGGCCCTGGCCGATGAATTCGGCCAGGGTGTGCAGGGGCGATGTGTCACTCGCATGCACCGGCAGCTCGCGGGCTTTCGCGCCGGGTACCAGTGCGAATGTCTGGTCGCCGCCTCGAGCGTGCAGCCTCAGGATGCCGCGGTGGCTGGCGTCGCTGTCGGCAAACAGCCGGTAGTCCACGCTCAAGGTGCCCGCACCGCAGGCCCAGCGGCGCGACAGCACGGCGTAGCGTCCATCGCTGTGGGACTCGAGCTGGGCCGGGGCCAGGTTCGACGTGGCGGCAGTGCAAGGGCGGCCATCGGCTTGCAGGCGCAATGCCGTCCATGCGTGGGCCTCGATGTCGGCCCAGCGGCTGCGCACCTCGCGCCAGCTGAGGCGTCCGTCGCCATCGGCATCGAGCATGAGTTCGCGATCCAGATCCCGCAGGGCGATGTCCCATCGCAGCGTGATGGCGTCGCCGTGGGTATGAAGCGAGAGGTAGCTGTCACTGGCCTTGTGCGCGCTCGCGGCCGCGCCGACCAGCAGCAGGCACAGCGCGGCGCAGGCTCGGCGCAGCAACGCAATGGGAAGGCATGTCATGGCAGCCACCTCGAAATGCGAACGTCGGTGTAGCCGCTGATGCGCATGAATTCGCGCAATGGCGCCCCAGCCTGCTGCTGGCTTGCGGCTCGTGCGGCGCGGGCCAGCAGCAGCGCGTCGGCGGGTTCCTTCTGCTGTGCCCAGTTGTCGCGTGCCTGTCGCAGCGCGCGCAAGGCATCGCCTTGCAGGTGCAGCGCGGCATAGGCTTCTTCACGAAGGTGCGCAGCGTCGCCGCGCACACGCGTGGCTTCGAAGCGCTGCTGCAGCTCGCGCGCCGCTTCGTGAGCGCGGCCGTCGCCCAGCTGCTTCCAGGCGCGGGCCAGCCGCAACAGCAGGGCGTCGGCCTGTTCCCGACCTGCAAGCAGCCGGGCGGCATCGCCGGCGCGCTGGTGATCTAGCAGCCAGTCGGCGTAAGCCGCCAGTGTGTAGACGTCGGGCCGGTCGCCTGCCGCGGCAAGGGCCTGGCGGTACAAGGCCTGTGCATCGCTGCCCAGGCGTTCGGCCAGCTCGGCGCGCACCAGCGCCAACCAGCCGGCCTGCCGAGGGCCTGCCTGGGTGGCCAGTTGGTCCAGCGTCGCGCTGGCCTGCCGGGCGTTGCCGCGCAGGCTGGCGAGTTCGGCCAGGCACACCTGGGCCGGCAGCTGCACGCTGGCCCCCAGCGCCTGGTAGCGCGGGCCCAGCAGGCGCTCACAGCCTTGGGCAGCCTCGCGATAGCGCCCTTGCACCTGCAGCAGCGACGCGCGGGTCAACTCGGCCTGCGCCTGCAGTGCAACGGGAGCGTCCGTCTCGATGAGCCGGTCCAGGTCTGCCAAAGCCGGCACGAATTCATGCCGGCTTTGCAGCACGGTGGCACGCATCAGCCGCACCGCAGGCGGTGGCTCGTCTTGCTGCCACCACGGCGCCAGCGCCGCCTGCGCCGCACCGAGCTCGCGCGGGTCGCCGCCGCTACGGGCGCGTTCGATGGCGCTGCGCGCCACCTGCAGGGCGAGTGCCAGGTTGGCCGGCTGGCGGCGCGCCTCGAGCCGCTGAGCCCGCAAGGCGCGCTCTTGCGTATCGAGCGGACGCTGGCGCAGCGTTTCGACCACTTCGTCGTCCGACGTGGGTGTGTAGGGCGCGGCAACGGCGGCGGTCGCTGCAGTGAGCAGGGCGCAGGCCAGCAGCAGGCCTGCGCGTGAAGGCAAGAGTGGGTGCATGGCGGCAGCGGGTTGGTGTCGAGGGTGGAGCCGGCAATGTGCCGGCCCCCTGCTCACAGGCCCATCGGCTCGTCGGTATCGGTGACCGGGGCTTGCGTCACCTTGTCGAGCTTGAGGGGCTCCTTGTCCTCGTCGGGCGGCAGCGAGCCGGCGTATTGGGTGTACGCAACCCAGCTGCCGAGCGCCGCGTCGGGCACCCCGTCGCTCACGGGAGGCGGCGGCTCATCACCACCGCCCCCACCGCCACCGCAGCCGCTCAGGGCCACGGCGGTGACGAGGCTCGCCACAACCTGCAGCGCACGTGAAGGCAAACGTTTCATGGTCGTCTCCTTCGTTCACTTGCTGCCCGGTGCGGGCGTGTTGAGGTACGGGAAGCCCGGCAGCAGTGGCACCACGGCCTGGTCCACCGCGTCGTGCAGCTTGAAGACGGTGGTGCCCAGCGGCACGGCCTGCGGGTTGCACGCTGCGCCGAAGCCGAGCGCGTTGTTGTTGCCGTTGGCCACGCACAGCCCGCCCATCACGGCGACCAGAGAGATGTCGACGATGTCGTCCTTCGGCCGGCGGCCGTTGGGGAAGCCCGCGTTGTCGGTGCCGCCCGCGAGCAGATTGCCCACGATGCCCAGCCGGTTCTGCTGCGCAAACGGCACCGGCGCGATGGCGGTGTTCAGCCGCAGCATCTCGGAAGGCACCACGTTCCTGGGCTGGTTCACGCCCGCAATGCCGGTGAGGAAGGTGGTGACCAGGTCGTTGCGCGGGAAGTTGGTGGGCGCCGTGTTGGGCAGCCCCAGCGCGATCTCGAGCAGGCCCGGCAGCGACGGATGGGTGACGTAGCCTGCGAACTGGCCGTCGTCCCTGGGCTTGGAGCCGTTGAAGCGGTCCTTGTCGTGCAGGCCGATCACCACTTCATTGACCAGCGGCATGCCCAGCCGCGACACCTGCGTCCACGCACCGCCGACTTTTTCGGTGGTCTGGTGGCCGGCGCGCGGCGTGCCGTCGAGCAGGCGCGCCTGCCGCAGGCTCGCGGTGGTCCAGCCGCCGATCACCGGCTCGTTGCCGGCGGTGAGGCAGCCCTTGTGCACTTCGAGTGCGAGCGAGGTGACGTTCTTGCCGTCGATGGTGTTGGGCACCGCGCCGATGAGCGCCGGGTCGGTGATCACCGCGACGGGGGCGTTCACGAGGTCGAAGATGGTGCCCAGGTTCACCGCGAACGCTTCGGCGCGCTGGCCCACGAAGAGCTTGCCGGGTGTGCCGCAGCCGGGGATGTTGACGTTGTAGACGTGCTTGGCCGCGTAATCGGCGTAGTTGGCGATGGTCTTGCGGCCGATGTAGTCCACCGGCTTGTCGAAGGTGCCGCTGCCGTTGGCGGCGTTGGTGATCGCGTGGGTCTGGCCGCTGCGGCGATCGCCGCGCTTGAGCGTGACGGTGTAGGTCTCGGCCAGGTTCAGGTTGGCGTCCTTCACGTTGGCCACCGCGCCGGCCTGCACCAGCGGGATCGCGGTCATCTGGTTGCCGATGGGCAGCTCGACGCCGCGGCCGTTGTTGGCCAGCGTGTTCCTGAAGCGGAACTGGAAGGTGAGGTCCTCGCGCGCATCGCCGTCGTTGTCGATGTGGATCTCGTACAGCGCGTTCGGGTCCATCGCGAAGTAGTTCGGGCCGCCATAGGCGTCCTGCAGCGGCTGGTAGTTGGCGATCAGCGTCACGTAGTCGGCACGGCCCGGCTCGTAGCTGCGGAACATGTAGAAGTCGGTGCCATCCACCTTGGGCGCGGTGGTGATGAACGGCGCCTCGCGGTGGCTGGAGGCGCCGGCCAGCGGGCTGGCCAGGGCCAGCGCCAGGGCGCACAGCGGGCCGAGGCGTATGGGGTGGTGGGCTTTCATGCGGATCTCCTGTGTGGGTTCGAGGGAGCGTGCGCAACGGGCCGGGCCCGGGTCGCACAAGCGGCCTGTACGCCGCATTCGTGGCGGCAGATGCGCCGCCAAGGCCCCTAACTCCACTGCATCCGGTTCGCCCCTGCCTGCGTAGAACCGGCCCTCGCAGACAATGCCGGCATGCCTGCCCCGATCGTTCGCACCCTCGGCCGCGTGGACTACGCGCCCACCGTCGACGCGATGCGTGCCTTCACCGAAGCGCGCGACGACCACACGCCCGACGAGATCTGGCTGTGCGAACACCCGCCGGTTTACACACAGGGCGTGGCCGGCAAGGCCGAGCACGTGATCAACGCGCAAGGCGTGCCGGTGGTGCAGACCAACCGCGGCGGGCAGGTCACCTACCACGGCCCCGGGCAGGTGGTGGCCTACCCGCTCATCGACCTGCGGCGCCTGCACATCTACGTGAAGGAATACGTGTTCCGCATCGAGCAGGCGGTGATCAAGACGCTCGAGCGCTACGACGTGACGGGCCACCGCGTGGCCGGCGCACCGGGCATCTACGTGCGGCTGGAGGACCCGTTCTCCCACGCGGCGCTGGCGGGCCCGGCCGACCCGCGTGACCCTTTCCGCGGCCTGGGCAAGATCGCGGCGCTGGGCGTGAAGGTGAGCCAGCACCGCACCTACCACGGCGTGGCGCTCAACGTGGCCATGGATCTAAGCCCCTTCGGCCGCATCCATCCGTGCGGCTACCTAGGGCTGCAAACGGTCGACTTGGCTACACTCCGGGTTTCTACCGACTGGGCCAGCGCGGCCTGTCAACTGGGCGACCGGCTGGCTTCTTACCTGAGCCCCTAGGTCCCCGCCTCACCAGCAAGGGGCCCTGCTTTCGTGGCCTCACCCCGGAGCAGTAGCAAAAGTGCCCACAGAAAACATCGTCCACGAAGCGCAGAGCGCGACCTCCTACGACGCCACTGCGAAGCAGAAGGCCCAGGCCAAGACGGCACGCATCCCCATCAAGGTGGTGGCCGCCGAAACGCTGAAGAAGCCGGACTGGATCCGCGTGAAGGCTGGCAGCCCCAGCACGCGCTTCTACGAGATCAAGAACATCCTGCGCGAGCACAAGCTGCACACGGTGTGCGAAGAGGCGAGCTGCCCCAACATCGGTGAATGCTTCGGCAAGGGCACGGCCACCTTCATGATCATGGGTGACAAATGCACCCGCCGCTGCCCCTTCTGCGACGTGGGCCATGGCCGCCCCGACCCGCTGGACGTGGACGAGCCGCTGAATCTCGCGAAGACCATTGCCGCGCTCAAGCTCAAGTACGTGGTGATCACCAGCGTCGACCGCGACGACCTGCGTGACGGCGGTGCGGCGCACTTCGTCGAGTGCATCCGCAAGACGCGCGAGCTGAGCCCTGAAACGCGCATCGAGATCCTCACCCCCGACTTCCGCGGCCGCATGGACCGCGCGCTGGACATCCTGAAGGCCGCGCCGCCCGACGTGATGAACCACAACCTCGAGACGGCGCCGCGCCTCTACAAGGAAGCGCGCCCCGGCTCCGACTACCAGTTCAGCCTGAACCTGCTCAAGCGCTTCAAGGAATTCGCGCCCGGCGTGCCCACCAAGAGCGGCCTGATGGTCGGCCTGGGCGAGACGGACGAAGAGATCCTGCAAGTCATGCGCGACATGCGCGCGCACGACATCGACATGCTCACCATCGGGCAGTACCTCGCACCCAGCGGCCACCACCTACCGGTACGCCGCTACGTGCACCCCGACACCTTCAAGATGTTCGAGACCGAGGCCCACAAGATGGGCTTCACGCATGCGGCGGTGGGAGCCCTGGTGCGCTCGAGCTACCACGCGGACCAGCAGGCGCACGCGGCCGGCGTGGCCGACGTGATCGACTGAAAGGCCTCACTTTCGCAGCGCCTCACGGCGCTGCGTGAGCGAAGTAGCGCCGCTGCCGGCTTCTGAACCCCGCGCCGTAGTATTCGCGCGCCCAGCTGCGGTCCTCGTTCAGCGGCTTCGCCTCGAAAGGTCGGCCGGCCTTGCGCGCCGACTCGACGGCGTCGCGGAACGCGTAGTGCGAATACGAACGCATGAATTCGCCGAGGTAGATGTCCGCCACTTCCTCGTCGCCGGACACGACCAGCATGTTCTCGTCGTTCTGTGTGCAGGAGGCCAGGCTGAAATTGGCCGAGCCCGTGATCACCAGCGGCCGCGCGCCCAGCGGGTTCACCAGCATGAACTTCGTGTGGATGAACTGCACGTGCTTGGCGAGGGTGTTGCTGCGCTCGACCAGGAACTGGTCCAGCGCATTGCCGCGCAGGTAGGCGCCGATCGCCACGCGGCCGGCTTCGGTGGCGCGGATGTCCCGCACGGCCGCCGAGATCTTCTCTACCTGCTTCTTGTTGCCCTTGATGCCGTCCATCAGCACGTAGCGCAGCCCCGGCGAGTCGGCCTGGAGCCGCTGCGCCAACCGGTCGTCGATGGAGAAGGCCAGCGTCACCAGCACAGCGTCGGCGCCATCGGTGCTGTCGATGTAGCGGTCGAGCGCATTGCGCAGCTGCTGCGGGCTGAAGATGGCCGTGCACCCGTCGGGCCAGGCATCCGGCACGGCGAAGTCGCTGCCCAGCATGGGCCGCAGCGCTTCGCCTTGCGGGTCGTCCTTCAGCAGCTCCCAGTAGGCGAGGAACCGGCCCGCCACGTCGGCGTTCCACACCTCGTGGCCGGCATTGAGCTGGCCGAAAAAGCCGTTGCTCGACCAGTTGGTCGAGCCGGTCCACACGGCTGCCGGTTGCCCCTGCCTCACCAGCACGATGAACTTGTTGTGCGCGATGTAGCTCGGGTTGCTGGCGCGGCCGACTGCGGCATCGAGCAGGCCGTGTTCTTCGAGGGAGCCGAGGTTGTCTTCGCGCGGGAAAGGCGGTTCGTCCTCGTCGCCGTTTTCCTTGGCATCGAAAACGATCTTCACGTCCACGCCACGCTGCCGTGCGCGCGCCAGCGCCTGCAGCGGCCCGGCATGGCGGGCCTCGTAGATGGCCACGCGCAGCGCGTCGCCGGCCTGCGCACCGTCGATGAACTGGATCAACGACTCGAACAGGCCGCGGCTCAGCCACTCGAAGGCGCGGTCGTTCGTCACCTCTTCCGGCGGGCGGTTCTTGAAGCGGCGCGCGTATTCCTGTGCGGCCACGGCGCCGCGGTTGAAATGCACCGCATGGCCTGATGCCGTACGGTCGATCGTGCGCACCGTCACGCCGGCTTCGGCCAGCGTGCTCAGTGCCTGCGGCACACCGCCGAGGGCGAGCACGCGGTAGGTGTAGTCCACACCGGGCTGCGCCGTGTAGTCCGCCCACAGAAAGCTCTGCACCGGGTGCTGCAGCGTGGAAACCCGCTGGCCGCGGTCGGTGCCCGGGTCGGTCGAGCGGTAGCGCTTTTGCGCGTCGATCCAGTCGGCCCGCCCACTGCGGTGGTCGGTGCGGTGCAGTGCAAAGCCCTGCAGTTCGCCCGCGCGTGCTTCGGGCCAGTCGAGCCCGAAGGTGACCACGTGGCTGCCGGCGATCGCATGGACGTGCAGATCGCCGCTCGTGACTTTCTTTCTCATGTGGCCTCCCTGAAAGCCGGTGCTAGAACTTCACCGAAAAGCCGGGGATCGACGCCTGTGCGCCGGTGTAGCTCACACCGTCGACCCGCAGACCCTGCTCGTTGAGCAGCGTGATGAGGCCGCCCTTGTTGGGCAGCACCACCGGCCGCGCGAGCGTGATGCGCAGCGTGTCGCCCGGCGCGATGCGTCCTTCCAGCGCCATGGCGTTCTTGTCGCGGTCGAGCAGCTTCCAGCCGGCCAGATCGACGGGCTGCGAGGTCACGTTCAGCAGCGTGACCGTTTCCACCTCGGGCGACTGCACCGGGTTGACCAGCGCCGAGACGATGCGAACGCTGCCGTCCGGGGTCTCGGGGGTGGGCTGCACGCCGGGGATGAAGGGGTTGGTGGGATGCGGGCTGTCCGACGGCGGGCCGCTGACGTCACCCTCAATCCGGTGGCCGGTGCGGTCGTCGCTGTGCCAGGTCTGCGACTGGAACTTCAGGAAGATGCCCACCCATTGGTTCTGCGCAGGGAACTGCAGCAGCAGGGCGCCGTCCTGGTACACGCCGTCGTCCTGAACGAAGCGCCCGGCATTCGCCTGGTTCATGTGGATGTCGTGCACCCCGTTGCCGGGCAGGAAGCCGAAGATCTTGTCCTTCTTGCCGGGCTCCGGCCCCCAGCGCTCGCCGAAGGCGTAGAGCAGCGCGTCCTCATCGGCCATCGCGCGCTGGATGTAGTGGTCGATCTTCTCGTTGAGGTCGTTGTCGGGGCCGGCCACGCTGAAGGGCAGCGGCACCATCCGGCGCGGGTCGAACAGGTTGCTGCGTATGAAGTCGAGCGCCGGCCCGGCAGGCTTCGACGGCAGGCGGTGCCAGCCGGGAGGCAACTCGTCGAGCTGCGCCAGGACGGGGTGCTGGAAGTGCGACTCGACGAGGTATTCCACCTCCGAGGGCGACAGCTGCGACATCACGTTGATCGCGATGCGGTAGTCGCCCGCTTCGTCGACGACATGCACCTGGTAATGCGGGTTCTGGCCGGAACCGAGCTGCCGGTTGATCGGACGGCCCTTCAGAACGCCGTAGTTCTTGAGTGGCATGAAACCTCCCTTGGTCGAGCAGACGCGGTTGTCCTCCAAAGCCGTGACCCGTCTGTGACGGCGGCCTGTGAGGCGCTCAATCCGGGAGTGTGGAGAGCCTTCCGACCAGGGGAATCCCCACGCTTGAGGATGTGAAGCGGCGGTGCTTCGCCGGGAAGCGCCATGCCGCCGCTTTGCTTCACTTCACCGCAGTCGCGCGAGGCAGCGTGGGGCACTCGGGGTCGGCACCCCAGCGGCCGGAGCACACCTTGGCGCGGCATGCGCTGGCATCAGCTCCGCTTTGCGTCTTGCAGCGCTTGAGTTGCTCGCGCGTGCTCACGCGGCCGCCGCGGCCCGAAGAGGTGCCGGCCGTGCCGGCGGCGCTGCTGCGCTGGCCGTTGCTGATGTGCGCCACCATGGCTTCGAGCAAGGCCACGTCGGCGTCTTGCGTGCGCGCGGCGCTGGCCGTGGCCTGCTTCGTGGTGGTGGCGTTGGCGGCAGCGACGGCCGCGTCCTTCTCCTTGGGCTTGGCTGCGGCCGTGTTCCTGCTGGCTTCCCGCTTGGCATGCTGCGGGGCGGGCTGCGCGGCTTTGCGCGGCGCAGCGGAGGCCGGCACAGAGGCTGCAGCATCGCCAGATGCGGCCAGGGCTGCCAGCGGCGAGCCGGCCGGCACGAGCGCCGGTGCCGAAGCGGCGGCTGTTTGCTCGGCAGCCGCAGCCACTGGTTGTTGAGGCGCGTCGATCAACACGGCGCCGTTCGGCTCGCTGGCGGCGGCGCTGGCGCTCGATGCCACTGCGCTGGCTGCTGCGGCCGCTGCGTTGGCGTCAGTGGCTGCTGCCGTGTTGGCCGGTGCCGCAACGTTCGCAGGTGCGGGCTGTGCAGCGGCCGCCAACTGGGCCTGGGGTTCTTGCGCCGTGTAGTGCCACCACGCGAGGGCAGCCCCCGCGCCTGCGAGCATCAGCGAGGCCAGCAGCCACCGCGATGCGCCTCCGCGCTTCTTGCGTGCCGCGGGCGTGGCAAGGTCTGCGTCGGAAGCGAGCGCCCATAGAATCCGCGTGTCTTTTGCGTCGCCGCGCTCGTTGCCGTCGTCTTTGCGGCCGGTTCCGAGCAGGCTGGGCATGGCTTCCGGCGCCGGCCGGCTCGATGTGGGTTCGATACTCAAGCGCCACCCTCCCTGGATTGGCTCAGTCTCTTGCGGGTTGGTGCACGCCCTCGAGTCGTGCAAGTCGTGCAATACGAGCGCCGGATTCTAGGGACCCCCTTCGATCGTCTCGCCGCACAGGAAACCAGTCGTTACGCCGTGTTCGTTCTGCTTGTTGTCGCATACCTCTTGCTGGCGAGCGCGCTGGTCGGACTGTGGCTGTTTCCACAGCCCCGTCAACACCTGATCGGGTGGGCGAGCAACGCGGTGCGTCGCGTGTCGAACGCGATGCACCGCGCCTTGCACGGCGGCCGCGACGGCGTGCGCCATGCCGAGCGGCGCACGGCGGCGGCCGCGGGCTGGCTGCAGCAGCGCGCACTGCTGATCACCGCCACGATGGCGCTGGTGATGCTGCCCGCGCTGGTGATCCTGCTGTGGCGCGGCGTTCACACCTTCGACCCGCTCGAGCCCGACGCGCTCGACCCGCAATCCCACGTGGCGCAGCTGCTGCGCGGTGAGCAGCTGGTGCCGCCGCCGCCGCTGCCGCCCGAAGTGTTCACGCGGGCCGAGGTGGAAGAGGCTCGCCCGCAGCTCAGCACCGCAGACCGCCGCTGGGACCTGCTCGACCACGACTTCCAGCAGCGCCTGCTGATGGTCTTCAAGCTGATGCGAGAAGAGCATGGCTACGAGATGGTGCTGCTCGAAGGCTATCGCTCGCCGGAGCGGCAGGCCATGCTGCAGGGCCTGGGGCCGCACGTCACGAACGCGGCGGCGTTCCAGAGCTACCACCAGTACGGCCTCGCTGCCGATTGCGCCTTCCTGCGCAATGGCCGCGTGGTCATCAGCGAGAAGGACGCCTGGGCACAGCGCGGCTACGAGCTCTACGGGCAGATGGCCGAGCGCATGGGCCTGCGCTGGGGCGGCCGCTGGCAGATGCTCGACCTGGGCCATGTGGAATTGCCACGGGCGAACACGCTGGGCAAGAAGCCCGAAGCCCGCTGAAACCAACTGTCACAACTACTGTTGTTCTTCGCCCCCTCAAACGAGGGTGAATGCATTGGGCGGGTCGTTCCGTGGATAGACTGCGCAGCGGCCGCCAGCGCCTTCCGGTCATGCGCGCAACATCGCGGCCCACAACACACGCACAGCAAGCAGCTACAGGGAGCGGGCAGTATGGGACGACCCTTCATCACCTTGGGTGACACGACCGACCACGGTGGAACCGTGATCGAAGCCTCGGCCGTGTCGGACACCGGCGGCAAGCGTCTGGCGCGCGTCGGTGACAAGGTCACCTGCCCGAAGAAGGGTCACGGCGGCACCACGGTCATCGTCACGGGCGACCCCACGATGATCATCGATGGCAAGCCGGCCGCCCGTCACGGTGACAAGACCGCCTGCGGTGCCACGCTGATCGCCGCGCAGGCGGTGAGCACCAGCAACTGAGCCGGCTCTCGCAATGGGGGCGGTGCTGCGCCGGGCAGCAGTGGCGCTGCTGCTGCTGGCATTCATCTTTGCGCTCGTGTGGGGCGTCACGCTGTGGCGCTGGGACAGCACGCGGCGTCTGATCGAGACACGCGATGTCGTGCTCTATCTGTTCTTCCTGCCGGTGTGCGCCTGGCTGGCGGTGCTGCTCGTGCGCTGGGCATGGAAGAGCTCGGCGAAACCCGCCGTCGCGCCAGCCGCCGTTGCGGCAACGGCAGCGCCGGCGCAAACCGCCGAAGCCTCCGGCGCAGAGCAGGAGCGCGCATGGTCGTTCACGCTGTTGTGGCAGGGCCTGCACACGAGCGCGGCGCCCGACGCCGCGGGCACCGCTGCCGCGCTCGCCGGTGGCCAGCACCGGCCCAAGCTCGACCCGACGCTGCGTGACCCCGACGGCCGGCCCGTATTGAGCGGCCGTGCCGAAGGCGTGGACGGTGCGGTCGACGCGGCGAAGACCGAATGGAAGCAACTGGTGCTTCCTGCCAACCTCACCGCGGCGCAAGACGCACTCAAGCAGGCCGCCGCCCTGGATGCCCAGGCGCCGTGGCTGCGGGTCGCAGGGCTGCTGCAGTTGCAATGGCGTGCCGCGCTCGACCAGCTCGACGAAGCGTTGCCGCCGCCGCGCAGCGACGCGCCGATGCCGCGCAGCATTCCCCGTTTGGCCGTGCGCTGCGGCGTGCCGGCGCACTGGCCGCAAGGGCAGCGCTCGCTGGTGGAGCAATGGCTGCTGCAGACGCTGAAGCAGCGCCGCGCGGAGCTCGCCGGCGTGGCCGCCGTGACGGTGCAGCCGCTCGAGTCCGGCGACGAGCTGTTGTCTGCCGGCGAGCAGCAACTCGTGCTGTGGCGCCGTGAGCAGATCGACGGTCTCTTGCTGCTGTTGTGTGCCGACAGCACGCTCGACGAGCAGCAACTCGAGCGCTGGGCCTCGGCGCAACAGCTGCTTTCAGGGGCACGCACCGAAGGCCGCGTGCCGGGCGAAGGTGCTGCTGCCGTGATGCTGGCCACCGGCACGTGGTGCGGCAATGCCGCCGAGCTGCCGCTGCTTCACCGCATCGCGCTGGTGCGGCGTGACAAGCCGGCCGATGCCGCCGGGCGCATTTCCAGCGACGTGGCCGAACGCGCGCTGGCCGACTGCCTGAAGGCTGCGCAACTGCCGGCAGACAAGCTGGCCGCCGTGACGAGCGATGCCGACCTGCGCCCGCGCACCGTGCGTGAGCTGCACGGCGCGCTGCAACCCGTGGCCGAGCACCTGCAAGCCGGCGAAGACGTGCTCAACCTCAGCACGGCCTGCGGCGACCTCGGCAGCGCGCGGCCCCTGTGCCTGTTGAGCCTCGCGGCTACGCATGCCGCCCAACTGAAGCAACCGGTGGCTGCCCTGGCTGTGGCACCTGCGCATGAGCGCCTCGCGCTGCTCGTGCTGCCCGGCCCCGGCAACCCCGACACCGCACCCAAGGCCGGCTGACGCCTCCGCCTGCGAACCGCGACAAGACAAGACCTCACCTGCCTGTAGTCATGCAACGCATCTGGACCTTCCTGTTCGACCCGCGCACCCTCGCCGTCATCGGCCTGGTGGCGCTGGCCACTTTCCTGCTGCTCGGGGCCGACGTGCTCAAGATCGGCATCGTGTGGGCGCTCGTGGCACTGGGCGCACTGCTGCTCGGCTGGGGGCTGTGGCGGGCGTTCCAGTGGTGGCGCAGCCGGCGTGCCGCGCAGCAGTTCGAGCAGGGCATCGAAGGCGAGGCGGAGCGTGCGGCCAAGAAGACCACCGACACCACCAAGCGCGCCGAAGTGGCGGCGCTGCGCGAGCGCATGCAGGAGGCGGTGAAGACGCTCAAGAGCTCGAAGATCGGCGTGATGTCGGGCTCGCAGGCCTTGTACGAGCTGCCCTGGTACATGGTCATCGGCAACCCGGCGGCGGGCAAGAGCTCGGCCATCACCATGTCGGGCCTGAAGTTCCCGTTCTCCGACAACAGCGGTGCCGTGATCCACGGCATCGGCGGCACGCGCAACTGCGACTGGTTCTTCACCACCGAAGGCATCCTGCTCGACACCGCGGGGCGCTACTCGGTGCACGAGGAAGATCGCGAGGAATGGCTGGGCTTTCTGTCGCTGCTGCGCAAGTACCGGCCCAAGGCGCCCATCAACGGCATCATCCTCGCGGTGAGCGTGGCCGAGCTGGCCGGCAAGAAGCCCGACTTCACCATCCAGCTGGCCAAGCAGCTGCGCCAGCGCGTGCAGGAGCTCACCGAGAACCTGGCGGTGTTCGCGCCGGTGTACGTGCTGTTCACCAAGGCCGACCTGATCGCCGGCTTTGCAGAATTCTTCGAAGACGGCGACCGCGACGAACGCGAGCGCGTGTGGGGCGCCACGCTGCCTTACGACGCACCGAACAAGCCGGGCGGCGAGCAGAAAAGCGATGCGATCGCGCTGTTCGACAAGCAATTCGACGAGCTGTACCAGGGCCTGAAGACGGCCTCGGTGGCGCGCATGTCGCTGCAGCGCGGCGAAGCCATGTCACCGGGCGTGCTGAGCTTCCCGCTCGAGTTCGCGACGCTCAAGCCGTCGCTGCGTACTTTCATCAGCACGCTGTTCGAAGACAACCCCTACCAGTTCCGCCCGATCTTCCGTGGCTTCTATTTCACGAGCGCGGTGCAGGAGGGCGTGTCCACCAGCCGTGCCAGCGAGCGCGTGGCGCAACGCTTCGGCCTGCAGGTCAGGCCGCCCACGACCACCGCACAGGTGTTCTCGCGTGACGGCTTCTTCCTGAAGCAGCTGTTCTCCAAGGTCATCTTTGCCGACCGCAACCTGGTGAAGCAGTACGCGAGCCCGGTGAAGGCGCGCTGGCGCAAGGCCACGTTCGCGGCCAGCGTGGTGGCGCTGGCCGCGGTGCTGGGCCTGTGGAGCTGGTCGTACGTGGGCAACCGGCAACTGGTGGCCAACGTGCAGGCCGACCTCGACAAGGCCGTCAAGCTGCAGGCGAGCCGCACCGACCTGCAGTCTCGCCTCGAAGCGCTGGAGCTGTTGCAGGACCGCCTGGTGCAACTGCAGGCTTTCCGCGACAGCCGGCCGTGGTCGGTGTCGCTCGGGCTCTACCAGGGCGAGACGATCGAGCAGCTGGTGCAGCGCGAATATTTCACCGGCATCCGCGAGCTGATGCTGAAGCCGGTGGCCGGCTCGATCGAGTCCTACCTGGCCGAGGTGAACGCCAGCGCCGCCGAGCTGAAGCCCGCCATGGCCGGCAGCGAAGCGGCCGCTCCCACGCCGACCCCGGTGTCGACGCAGGTGAATGCGGCTGCCAGCCCCTACACCACCGCGTCGGCCACCAACGTGAACGATGCGTACAACGCGCTCAAGACCTACGTGATGCTGGCCGATCGCAGCCGCATCGAGCCGGGCCACCTGAGCGACCAGGTCACGCGCTTCTGGCGCGTGTGGCTCGAAGCCAACCGCGGCGTGATGCCGCGCGAGCGCATGATCCGCAGCGCCGAGCGAGTGCTGTCGTTCGCGCTGTCGCAGACCGCCAACCCCGAGTTCCCGCAGATCCAGAACAACCTGTCGGTGCTCGACCAGACGCGTGAAAACCTGCGCCGTGTCGTGCGCGGCATGCCGGCTCGCGAGCGCGTCTACAGCGAGATCAAGGCACGTGCCTCCACGCGCTTTGCGCCGATGACGGTGGCGCGTATCGTCGACGAGGCCGACAAGGACATCGTTGCCGGCAGCTACGCCATCTCTGGCGCCTTCACCCGCGACGCATGGGAGAAGTACGTCGAAGACGCGATCAAGAACGCGGCCTACAAGGAGCTGCAGTCCGAAGACTGGGTGCTCAAGACCTCCGCGCGCGACGATCTCTCGCTCGAGGGCAGCCCCGAGCAGATCCAGAAGACGCTCATCCAGATGTACAAGACCGAGTACGTGCGCGAATGGCAGAAATTCGTGCAGGGGGTGAGCGTGGCCGAGTTCGGCAGCTTCGAGCAGGCCGTGCTGCGCATGAACCGGCTCGGCGACCCGGCCGCATCGCCGATCGGCAAGCTGATGCAGGCGCTCTACGACGAAACCTCGTGGGACAACCCTTCGTTGATCAACGACCGCCTGGCCAAGACGCAGCAGGGCTTCATCGCGTGGATCAAGCGCGTGGTGCTTGGCCAGTCGCCTTCTCAGGTGCAGGTCAACGTCAACGTGCAGGCAGGCCAGGCCGGCATCCCGATGGGCCCCATCGGCAAGGAGTTCGCAGGCCTCTCGCGTTTGATGATGACGCGCGACAACTCGCCCACGTTGATGAAGCACTACCTGGAGACGCTGGCCAAGGTGCGCTCGCGCTTCAACCAGATCAAGACCCAGGGCGACCCGGGCCCCGCGGCGCGCCAGCTCATGCAGCAGACCCTCGAAGGCTCGGGCTCCGAGCTTTCAGAAGCGCTGCGCCTAGTGGACGAGCAGATGCTCAACGGCATGACCGACACGGCACGCAGCGCGCTGCGGCCGCTGCTGGTGCGCCCGCTGCTGCAAGCCTTCGACGTGGTGGTCAAACCCACCGAAACCGAACTCAACCGCAACTGGACTGCGCAGGTCTACGAGCCCTTCAAGAGCATGCTGGCCGACAAGTACCCCTTCGCGCCGAACGCGCGTGTCGAAGCGTCGCCTGCGGACATCGCCAAGATCTTCGGCAGCGACGGCGCGATCGCGAAGTTCGCCGACAAGTCGCTCGGCGCGCTGGTCACGCGGCGTGGTGACGTGCTCACCCAGCGCACCTGGGGCGACCTGGGCATCCGCCTCACGCCGGCCTTCAGCGCGGGCTTTGCGGCGTGGGTGGCGCCGCTGGGCGGCGCGAGCGGAGGCGCCAACGGCGCAGCGGGTGGAGCCGCGGCGGAGCCGCAGACGATGTTCCAGATCCTGCCGCAGCCGGCTTCGGGCCTCACTGAATACACCATCGAGATCGACGGCCAGACGCTGCGCTACCGCAACACCGCCGCCAGCTGGACCAACTTCGTGTGGCCTTCGCAGCAGGGCACGCCGGGCGTGCGCATCAGCGGCGTCACCTTCGACGGGCGCTCGGTCGAGTTCATCAACCATCCGGGGCGCTTCGGGCTGGAGAAGATGATCGAGTCGGCACAGCGCCGCAAGCTCGAAGGCGGGGGCTTCGAATTGAGGTGGCCTTCTGGCGAGCTCACGGTGCCGGTGCACCTGCGCATCGTCAGTGCGCCGGGGGCAGGTGCCGGCAACGGCGCACCCGCCGCTGCAGCAGGAGGCAGCAGCCTCAAGGGCGTGACGCTGCCGACCACGATCGCAGGCGTGGCCGAAGTGGCTCCGGTGGCCCAGGCGACCTCGGCACAAGGAGCTCGCCAATGAGCGCGCGCGTGCGAGACGAGCGCCGGGCCGCCACCAAGCCGGCTCGCCTCCCCTTGGGGGAGCGAGCGACGTATTCGTCGATCGAGGGGCAGTCATGAGGGCAGTGCCGCTCATCTACTTCGGCAAGCTCCCTTCGCGCGGTGACTTCGTGCGCAGCAGCACCGGTGCCGGGCTGATCCAGATGCTGGACCGCTGGCTGTCGCAGGCGATGGAGCTGCTGGTGGCCGACTTGCGCTGGAAGCTCGTCTACGACGAAGCCTCGCCGATGCACTTCGCGGTGCTCGGTTCACGCAGCCCGCTCGGCTTGGCCGGCTACCTCATGGCCAGCCAGGACAGCTCGGGGCGTCGCTTCCCGTTCGTGACCGGTGGTTCTTTCGAGACGCCGCAGCCGCTCGAATTCATCGCCCGTAGCCCGCTGGCGCTGAGCCGCTTGTGGACGCGGCTCGAGCGCACCGCGCAGCAGGCACGCGCCGCCGGCGACTTTGCCGACGTGCAGGGCCACCTGCAGCAAGGCACGCTCGAACTCGAAAGCTCCCCCGCCGCTTACGAAGCGCAGTTTCGCGACTTCGCCGAGATGCAGACGGTGGCCTCGCTGGAGTCACTGCTGTCGCAGGCGGGCTTCGAGGTTTCGGTGCGCCAGAGCCTGCTCGCGCTGGGCATGCTGCTGCGGCCGCTGCTGGTGCAAGGCAGCGGCCAACTCGAAAAAGGCCTGGCGCTGCCGCTGGCGGCCGACCCGCTGTATCGCCCGCTGGTGGCTGCGTTCTGGCTCGACCTCATCGTGCCGTTCGTGGCGCGCTCCGACGTGGAGCTCGCGATCTTCGTGACGGCCGGCACGATGCAGCGGCCGATGCTGCTGCTGGGCTTTGCCGGCGCCTCACCGCACACGCTGCTGTCGGCGCTCGACCCGCAGGTGCGTGAACGCGAGCACGTGTGGCTGCCGGCGGCCGAATGGGTCGAGGCCTATGTCGATGCCGACTACGGCGTGCGCAAGCTCTCGACCTACCTGCGCGAGCCGCAGATGTCGATCGCGCAGGCCATTGCAACCTTCCGTGAAGTGTTTCTAGGAGCGTGAGGCGATGAACTTCACCCAGCCTCTGGCCGCCGCCGCGTTCTTTGCGGCGACCTTCGTGACGATGCCCTTGCTTGCCGCACCGGCCGCGGCGCCTTCGGCACCGAACCAGATCGTCGTGACCGGCAGCGTGCCCGATGAAGCTACGCGTGCGGCCATCGTCGGCCGCCTGCGCGACCTGTACGGCGCGCACCGCGTGCTCGATCAGTTGAGCGTCGAGACGGTGGTCGCGCCGCCGAACTGGGGCGCGCTGGTGCCCAAGCTGCTTACCCCGGCACTCGGCCAGGTGAGCCGCGGCCAGCTGAGCGTGCGCGGGCAGGACGTGGAACTGCGTGGCGAGGTCGCGCAGGAAGCGCAGCGCCAGCAGATCGCCGCCGACGCAGCTGCCGCGCTGAACCCCACCTACACGGTGACCAACCTGCTGCGCGTATCGGCAGCCGAGCAGAACCTGCTCGACGCCACGCTGGCCAACCGCATCGTCGAATTCGAACCCGGCAGCTCGATGCTGCGCCCGCAGGGTGTGGCTCTCCTCGACGAGATGGCAGTGGTGCTGAGCAAGGTGCAGGGCAAGAAGGTGGAGATCATCGGCCACACCGATGCCCAAGGCTCGCGTGCCGCGAACCTCGCGCTGTCGCAAGCGCGGGCCGATGCCGTGCGCAACTACCTGGTCACGCGCAAGGGCGTGAACCCCGGCGTGCTGTCGACGTCCGGCGCCGGCCCGGACCGGCCCGTCGCCGGCAACGACACGCCCGATGGGCGCGCACGCAACCGGCGCATCGAGTTCCGCGTAGGGCAGTGAGCTGAGGGCAGTGAGCCGAGGGGCAGCTGCCGCGCAGCGCCTCCGAGGCCGGCTGGCGGCTGCCGCTTCGCAGCAGCTTTACTGCTGTGACGTGTCGCCGTCGAGGCCGAGCAGTTCTTCGAGCTGCGACAGCGAGGTCTGGTCTTTCACCACCTGCCGCAACCACTGGTGCAGCGGCAGTTCACCCCAGCGCGCCGCCTTGTCGGCCAGGTAGGCCACCGGGCTGTGAGGCTCGGTGCGGCGGAAGAAGTCGGCCACCGCGCGCAACTGAGTCAAGGCCTGTTCACGCGTCGCCAGCACGCCTGGCGTTGCCGTCATAGGTGTTGCACCGCTGACTCCTGCGGCTTCAGCCGGTGCTGATCCACCTGCAGCTGCAGGCATCGTTGATGCAGTGCCTGTACCCTCAACGGCACCGGCTTCGCGCGCGAGCCGTTCCAGATCGTGCAGCGCCCCAGCCAATGCTTCACGCGCCGATACGAAGCTCGGGCCATCGGCCCCCAGCTGTGCATCCACCGCGGTCTGCAGGCTGGCCAGCGCGGCCACTGCATCGTGCAGCGCAGCCAGTTGCTCGCGCAGCCACGGGCGGGGTGTTTCCTTCTGGATCCGCGCCACGTCGGCCACTGCGAGCTTGCCGCGCGAGAGGGCTTCGGCTGCATCGGGCTGGCGCTCGATGGCCTGCTGCAGTGCGCGGGCCTCGGCCATGTCGGCCAGGCTCACGGTGCGCTGAGCATTGCGCAGCACCGGCATCTGCCGCGCCAGCGTGCTCACGCGGTTGAGCAGCCAGGTCAGCGTGCCGATGCGTTGTTCGAGATCGCCGTCGTCGGCTTGCGGGTGCAGCAGCGCCCAATGCCGCTCGCACAGACCGGCGGCCAGTGCCAGGCCGCGAGCCAGGCCAGCATAGCCGCGCGTCAGGGCGTCGGCTTCGGTCAGCCAGTTGACGACACGCAGGTCCTTGGTGCGCTCGCGCAGCAGCTGCTCGCACAGCCTCGCCGCGGCGGGCCAGTCCGCCTGCTTGAGGCTGGTGACCCATTCGCCCTGGTCGAGCGTCGGGTCGTCCTGCCGGCGCAGCTCGGCGATCTGGTCGAACTCGGGGGAGAACGACATGTCTTCGCCGCAGGCGGCATCGCCTGGCAGCGCTTCGATCAGGGCCGTATCGCTCATGGCAGGGTGATGGTCACGTTGGCCACCTTGGGCGGCATCTTGATCACGTCCTGATAGGCCGCGAGGTCTTGCGCCGTGCCGCGCGACAGGTGCCAGCGCAAGCCGATGAAGGCGCCCAGCGCCAGCACCGCGAACACAGAGGCAATGGCCCACAGCGGCACTTCGTGACGCAGCGTGTGGACGATGCGGTCTGGCGCGGCCCAGTGCGGCGACAGCTCGCTGTGGCGCCCGCGCCATTGCGCGATCTCGTCGCCCAGCCGCGCGGTGAGGTAGTTGAGCTTCTCGATGCCTTCGATCAGGTACTTGCCCTTGAAGCCCAGCAGCAGGCACATGTGGAAGACCTCCAGCACCTGCAGGCGCGAAGCGCCCTGGCGGCGCAGCTCTTCGAGCCGGTTGAAGAAGTTCTCGCCGGCCAGCTGCTCGCCGAAGAACTGCAGCTGCAGCGGCTGGCGCTCCCAGGCGTCGCGCACGCTGAACTGCGACTGCAGCACTGCCTCGTCCACCAGTGCGCAGAAGGCGTATTTCGACAGGTAGATGTCTTCGCTGGCCGCATTGAGCTTGCTGCTGCCGCGCTCGAACTCCACCAGGAACTCACGCACCTTGTCGCGAAAGCTTTCAGCGTCGCCCGGTGCCTGCTGGTTGCGCAGCAGGAAGAGCATGTAGAAGCCGTCGTACATCAGGTCGAGCAGGCAGGTCGCTTCGAGCGCGGTCTGTGCGCGTTGCTGCGGCAGGGCCATGGCCGCTGCGCCACCGAACAGCGATGGTGGCTGGGTCGGTACGCCGGCGTTGGGGTTGACGTTCATGACTGCACGGAAGGGATCAAGGGTTGACGGCCAGCAACTCGAGCTTCAGGTCGCCGATGTTGCCGGGCGTGTAGAGCGTGATGGCCTGGGCCGCGAGCATGCGCTCGTAGAGCTGGCCGCGCGGCTCGATGAGGAAGTAGTAGGTGCCCGGCCGCACGGGAATGGCAGGCGGCACCTGTGGCTGGTGCACGAGGCGCACGCCGGGCATGGCGGAAAGCACCAGCTTGTCCACGTCGTCGGGCGCGCCGAGCTTGAAGCGCAGCGGCACCATGTCCACCAGCTCGGCCGGCGGCAGGCTGCCGCTCACTCCCACGTACAGCGCCGTGTTGTTGTCGATCTGCTGGCTGTCCAGCCGGCCCTGGTGGTAGGCAGGCTTGATCTCGTTGAGCGCGATCGCGAAGTAGCGCGTCGAGATCACCGTCTCGAGCAGATCGCGCACGATGTCGTCGAGCTTGGTGAACGCCGCCGTGGGCGACGCGTGGTCGTACGCCGGCAGGTCGGCCAGCCGGTAGCTCTTCGAGAACGTGAGCAGAGCACCGGCCAGCGACAGCAGCGATTGGTAGAGCCGCTCGGGGTGCAGGCCGGGGTGGCGGAAGTAGTGCGAGAGCTCGGCGAACGCGGCGCTGGCCGTGTGCAGCAGCCAGAACGAGGCCACGTCGCCGGAGCGGAACTCGATGATGTTCTTGCTCGGCTCGCGGTGGAAGCCGTACAGCGCCTCGACCTTGGCTTCCAGCGCATCGAGCAGGCGGCGCAGCCGCAGTGCAAGCGCAGGCGAGGCCTGGATCGACAGGCACGGCGGTACGAAGCGGCCGTCGAGCTCGAAGCCACCGGTGGAGGTGCGCCGCAGGCGCAGCACCGGCACGCTGACCAGGTGGTCGCGCGGCTGGTGGTCAGCCAGCAGCCGCACGGACTTGCGCAGCACCGTCACTTCGGAATCGACCGCACCGGTGAAGAGGTCGGGCGCGGTCTGCTGGTGCTGCACATAGCGCACCGCGGTGTCGGCCTCTTCGGGCGAGGCCGCAAAGTTGCTGCCTGAGGTACGCAGCGGCGCAAGCGCCAGGTGCAGCACGACCTCGGTGCTCATGTCGGACAGTGAAGAAAGCGCGAGCGGCGGTGGCAGTTCGTCTTCGCCTGGCGCATGAAGGATCTCGCCGTCCGGGAACACGACCTGCGCTTCGAGTAGCCGCACCATGCCGGACTGCAACGCCTCGGTGTCGAGCTTGAGCGACTGCACGCCCCAGGCGTACGGGTGCAGTGCGCGCGCCGTCTTGGCCAGGCGCGCCTCGTGATAGGCGTCTTGCCGCTGGAAATGCTGCGGGCGAAGGAACAGCCCTTCGCCCCAAAGGAGTTTCTGTGTCGGAATCACGACTGCATCCTGAAATGAGGGCGACTCAGACGCACACGCCGGGGCCGAGCCGGGCCAGCGCGGGGTCGAGGTAGAGCGGCTCGCCGGCGAGCACGCTCAGCGAGCAGGCGTGTGCGCCCATCGCGAGGCCGCTGAACTCGAGCTTGTTGGCGGCAAACACGTAGCGCCAACGCTGCGGCGCGGGCGAATGGAACAGCGCGACGACGCCGATGTAGCCCACGTCGCGCGACACCTTTTCGCGCAGGTTGATCTGCTGACCGGGCACGAGCTGGATGTCGCGCACCTCGACGATGTCGTCGCCCAGGAGTTCCTTTTCCTTGGCCGTATTGCCGAAGGCGGCATAGGGCGCCTTCCAGAAGGCGTCAGGCGACTTGAGCTTGTAAAGCCTCGCCACGAGCGAGAGCGAACGGCCCTGCGCGTCGATGTTGAGCGCCGGGCTCGCGTGCAGCTTGAAGGAGACGTAGCGGGGGATCTGCGAGACGTCGATCTTTGAAGGGTCGACGTTTTCCAGCGGACTCTTTGGCGGCTCGGGCGCCTTCAGCCCGGTGGCTTCCAGCGCCTTGCTGACCATTTCTACCGGCCCGGGCACGCTGGAACAGCCGCCTAAAAAGAGCCCCATCGTCAACGCGGCAATGCTGCGTACGACACTGCGGTGAATTGCGCGATACGACAACGCGCGACCGCTCGCCAGCATCTCCCTTTCCACTGGAGACCCCCCTGTGATTCGAGTTCGTGATGCCTGAAAAAAGCTCCGCGAGTGTAGGGGCCGCCTTGTGCTTCCTCGCCCCCTGATCGGGGGTGCCTACCACAGGAAGCGTAAGCAATTGAAACGATTGCCCCCCATTCCCCTAACGTGGGGGGGACAGTCGTTACGCTCCTCAGTTCTAATCCACCCCCGCTGGCCCTCTCAGGGAATGCAAGGGGCAGTGTGGAACAAGTAGTAAGCAAGCCGCAGTAGGGAGGTTCTCATGACGCAGCGCGTGCGTTTCGCGCAACTGGGTGCCCTGTCTTTGATGACAGCAGTGTTGGTCGGTTGTAGTTCAGCACCCAAGGCTCCACCCCCCGAGCCGGAACTCGGCGCGATGCTCGAAGAGTCGCGCACCGCACAGCAGGCCGGCGACACCGCCAAGGCCTTGTCAGTCCTCCACGCCGCCACCCGCGCGCACCCATCGGCCACCGCGCCGTGGTCGCGCATGGCACAGATCCACTTCGACGGCGGCAACTACGGCGCGGCCATCGTCGCTGCCCAGGAAGTCCTGCAGCGCGACACCAAGGACGCCAACGCCAACAGCCTCATCGCCGTGAGCGGCCTGCGTGTCTCGGCCATGGCCCTGCAGCAGCTGCGTCAGGGCGACGCCGTGAGCGGCACGACACGGACCGAAGCCGAAGGCCTGGCCCGCAAGATCCGCGAGTCGCTGGGGGAAACGGTGCTGGTGCCGGCACCGGCGGTGATCGATGCTGCGGCGCCCGCGCCCAAGCCTGCTGCATCCAGGCGCACGGCCACGCCGCCGAAGCGCACCACGGACGCTGCTCCCAGCGCCACCGCTGCTGCGCCCGCGCCCGCCCCGGCTGCCGCGCCCACCAAGAAGGAAACCAGCGCCGCGCCGCGCAACCCGTTCGGGGCCCTGCAGTAACCCAATACCCGCCGAAGGATCATCACCATGGCCAAGAAAGACAGTGTGCAAAAGCGTCTCGAGAAGGTGCGCCCGCCACGCGTGCAGCTCACCTACGACGTCGAGATCGGCGATGCGATCGAGCAAAAGGAACTGCCCTTCGTGATGGGCGTGGTCGGTGACTTCACCGGCCAGCAGGATCCGAACAACCCGCTTCCCAAGTTGAAGGACCGCAAGTTCGTCAACGTGGACCTCGACAACTTCGACGAGGTGATGGAGGGCATGGCGCCCAAGGCGTCGTACCGCGTGAAGAACAAGCTCAGCCCCGAAGGCGGCGAGTTCGCGGTCAACCTCGAGTTCAAGGAAGTCGACGACTTCCGCCCCGAGGCGGTGGTGCAGCAGGTGGAGCCGCTGCGCAAGCTGCTCGAGGCGCGCACCAAGCTTTCGGACCTGCGCAACAAGCTGGCCGGCAACGAGAAGCTCGAGGACATCCTGGCCGACGTGCTGAGCAACACCGAAAAGCTCGCCAAGCTGGGTGTCGAAGCCAAGCCCGAGGAGAAGTGAGATGAGCGCCCAGCCTCAAGCCCTGGCCGAAGCCGCCGTCGCGACGACCACCACGACCAGCCTGCTCGACGAGATCGTTTCGCAGAGCAAGGTCGCCAAGACGCAGACCGAACACAGCCGCGCGAAGGACATCATCGCCGAGCTCGTGCGCGAGGTGATGCAGGGCACCGTGGTGGTGTCCGACAACCTCTCGGCCACGCTCGATGCGCGTGTGGCCGAGATCGACCGCCTGATCTCGGAGCAGCTCAGCGAGGTGATGCACGCCGCCGAGTTCCAGAAGCTCGAAGGTACCTGGCGTGGCTTGCACTACCTGTGCCAGCACACCAGCACCGGCCAGCAGATGAAGATCAAGGTGCTCAACACCACCAAGAAGGAGTTGATCCGCGACTTCAAGACCGCGATCGACTTTGACCAGAGTGCGCTGTTCAAGAAGGTCTACGAAGAAGAGTTCGGCACCTTCGGCGGTTCACCGTTCGGTGCGTTGATCGGCGACTTCGACATCACGCGCCAGCCTGAGGACATGTACTTCATCGAGCAGATGGCTCACGTGGCCGCTGCAGCGCATGCGCCGTTCATCTCGGCTGCCTCGCCCGAACTGCTGGGCCTGGAGTCGTTCACCGAACTGGGCAAGCCGCGCGACCTCTCCAAGGTGTTCGACACTGTCGAATACGCGAAGTGGAAGTCCTTCCGCGAATCGGAAGATTCCCGCTACGTGGCGCTCACGCTGCCGCGTTTCCTGGGTCGCCTGCCCTACAACCCCAAGGACGGCACCACGACTGACGGCTTCAACTTCGTGGAAGAAGTGGACGGCAGCGACCACTCGAAGTACCTGTGGGTCAACACCGCCTACGCCTTCGGTGCACGGCTGACCACGGCGTTCGAGAACTACGGCTGGTGCGCGGCGATCCGCGGCGTAGAAGGTGGCGGCCTGGTCGAAGACCTGCCGACCCACACCTTCAAGACCGACGACGGCGAGATCGCGCTCAAGTGCCCGACCGAGATCTCGATCACCGACCGGCGCGAGAAGGAGCTCTCCGACCTGGGCTTCATCCCGCTGGTGCACTGCAAGAACACCGACTACGCCGCCTTCTTCGGCGCGCAGTCCACGCAGAAGCCCAAGAAGTACGACCTGGACTCCGCCAACGCCAATGCCGCGCTGGCCGCCCAGCTGCAGTACATGTTCTCGGTGTGCCGCATCGCGCACTACCTGAAGGCCATGATGCGCGACAAGATCGGCAGCTTCGCATCGGCTGACAACGTCGAGGTGTTCCTGAACAACTGGATCCACCAGTACGTCACCACCGACGACGCTGCCACGCAGGACGTCAAGGCTCAGTACCCGTTGCGCGAAGCGCGGGTCGAGGTGTCGGAAGTACCGGGCCGCCCGGGCCACTACCGTGCCGTCTCGTTCATTCGTCCGCACTTCCAGCTGGATGAATTGACCGTGTCCCTGCGCCTCGTTGCGGAGCTTCCGCAATCGGCCAAGGGATGATCTTCGAGAGAAGTACCTGACTCAGAGAGGAAATACCAATGAAAGACATCTACATCGACTTCAAGGCCGGCGACATCAAGGGCGACAGCCGTGACAACACGCACAAGGACACCGTCGAGGTGACCTCGTTCTCGCACCAGATCCGCCAACCCAAGTCGGCCACGTCGTCCACCTCGGGCGGCCACACCGCCGAGCGTTGCGAGCACGGCGAACTGATCTTCACGAAGGACATCGACAGCGCCACGCCGTCGCTGCTGGTGGCCTGCTCGTCGGGCACCGTGGTGAAGGACGTCGAGATCCACTTCTACCGCGCCTTCGGCGGCAACACCGCGGCCGGCAGCCAGACGCGCAAGAAGTACCTGCAGATCAAGCTGAAGAACGCCATCGTCTCGTCGGTGTCCAACGTGGTCAGCGGCGAAGGCGTGCCCAGCGAAACCTTCAGCCTGAAGTACTCAGCCATCGAGTGGACCTACGACGAAATCAAGATCGACGGCAGCAACGGCAAGAAGCTCACCAAGCAGTGGAGCCTCGAGAAGAACGCTCCGGTGTTCTCCTGATCGCCTCATCAAG
This sequence comes from uncultured Rivibacter sp., assembly GCA_946480925.1. The sequence goes on along the minus strand of CAMLLU010000005.1, from coordinate 40,734 downwards.
CTAGGCCAAGAAGGGCGGGCTTGGCTCGCCCTTCTTTTTTGGCCCCCGGTAGGGGGAGACATGGGCGCGTCTTTGCAACAGGACTCGCGAGGCTACTTTGTGCTGCTGCAAGCTCCTGAAGAGGCCGGCTACTACACCTATGGAACACCGGGTTCGGGCCGTGGTCAGTACGCGCACCCTCAGATGTTGAGCTTCTTGTTCATGCTCGAACACCAATGGAGCGCGATTGACCGAAGGATGTTTGGCATCGGGAACATCAGCTTGGCTGACGGTGCTTCGTTTCCACCGCACCGAAGCCATCGAAATGGGCTGCAGGTGGACATTCGACCTATCCGCAAGGACGGCAAGCGCCAGCTCGTGCGATACACCGATTCCGGGTACGACAGGTCGGCCACCATGAAGCTGGTGAACCTCATTTGGCAGACGGGCATGGTTACGCGAGTGGCGTTCAACGACGTCTCGATCTCTCGTGTCGAACGCCTGGTAGGGCACGACGACCATCTGCACGTCGAAGTGATCGCGAGGTAAGGATGAGAAGCCGGTTCATCGTCCTTTCGGGGCTGCCTGCTGTCATCTTCAGCGTGTTTGCAGCGGAGTGGACGTTCTCCTATCGGCAGACGCCAGCGCGGTACGCAACCTACGGCGGCACTCTTGGAGATCCTGTGGTGCCATCAAAGGAGGACTCGAAGATCGCATTTGAAGTCACCGGTGCCGGGGCAAGACAGATGTTCGACGCCATGGCGCCGGATCGCCCTGACCAGTGCGGTGCCGAAAGCGGTGCCCGCTTCAGGTCGCGTGACGATGAAAAGTTGGTTTGCGTGAGAAGCAGCAAAGGGACGTACTCCTGCTACTTCGGCTTTGACCTCAAGTCCGGAAAGAGCGTCGGTGGGAGCATCTGCTGAGCCTGATGCTTGACCACATGGCAACTGAATTCACTTCGCGATGCACCGCTTCATCCCATCCCTGCTCGACCGCTTGATCGACCACCCGGCGCGTGCCGGCGGTTCGGCCGTGAAGCCGACCTTGTCGATCGACGAGTTGAAGGCCAGCGTCGCGCGCGACATGGAGTGCCTGCTCAACAGCCGGCGCGGCACGCTCCCGCAGAGCCTTCACGGCTTTCCGCTGTCGCAGCGTTCGCTGCTGGCCTTCGGGCTCGACGACTTCGTGTCGATGTCGATGGTGAGCTCGGCCGATCGCGACTCGATCTGCCGCTCGCTCGAAGGCGCCATTGCGCGCCACGAGCCGCGCCTGGTGCAGGTGCGGGTGAGCATCGAAAACGACCCCGGCGCCACTGACCGCCTGCGCTTTGCGATCCAGGCGCTGCTGCAGGCGCACCCGCTGCAGGAGCCGGTGAGCTTCGATGCGGTGCTGCACACGATGACGCAGCAATACGACGTGCGCTGCGGCCGCCCGCAGGCGGAGGGTTCGCGCCGTGGATGAACTGCTGCCGCATTACGAGCGCGAGCTCGCCTTCCTGCGTGCGCACGCAGGCAGCTTTGCACGCCAGTACCCCAAGATCGCCGGGCGGCTGATGCTCAGCGGCGACGTCGGCGAAGACCCGCACGTCGAACGCATGATCGAGGCGTTTGCGCTGCTCACCTCGCGTATCCACAAGCGGCTCGACGACGACTTTCCGCTGTTCACAGAGACCTTCCTCGACGTCCTCTATCCGCACTACCTGCGGCCGTTCCCGTCGTGCTCGATCGCGCGCTTCGACATCGGCAGTGCCGCATCGCAGATGAGCAAGGCCGCCGTGGTGCCGCGCGGCACCATGCTCGTGTCCAAGGCCATCAAGGGCGTGGCCTGCAAGTTCCGCACGGCCTACGACGTGCTGCTGCTGCCGCTGCGGCTGGTGTCAGCGGGCTTCCGTGGCGCCGTGTCGGCGCCCGACGGCACGCCGCTGCCCAAGGGCGCCACGTCGGTGCTGTCGCTGCAGCTCGAACTCACTTCGGCCCAGGTCAACTGGGCATCGCTCGGCGCCGCGTCGCTGCGCTTCTACATTGACGGCGAGGGCTCGCAGGTGAGTGCCTTGCGCGAGGCACTGTCGTCGCGCGTGCTGGGCGTGCTGGTGCAAACAGCGGCCGTCGGCCCGTGGCGCAGCGGCGGCAACGCGCTGCCCACCACCGTGGGCTTTGCCGAAGACGAAGCGCTCATCGACTTCAGCGCCCGTTCGCACCCCGCCTACCGACTGCTCACCGAATACTTCGCCTTCGCCGAGAAGTTCAACTTCATCGACATTCCGCTGCCGCCCGCGGTGCAGCGGACCGGCGCAGGGGCGGTGACGCTGCACCTCGTGATGGGCGGCATCCGTGCCGATTCAGACGAAGCGCGCCTGCTCGAAACCGTGGGCCGCGACAACCTGCTGCTCGGTTGCGCGCCGGTGGTCAACCTGTTCCGCCAGAACGCCGACCCCATCCGCGTGACGCACACGAGCGCGAGCTATCCGCTGCTGCCCGATGCGCGCCGCGCTTTCGCCTACGAGGTCTATTCGATCGACAAGGTGTTCCGCGTGCGCCAGGGCCCGCAAGGCGAAAGCATCGACGAGTTCCGCCCGTTCTATTCGCTGCGCCACGACGACGTATCGGCCGAAGACGGCGAGGCCGCACGCTACTGGTACGCGCACCGCGACGAGACCGTGGCCGAGCACAGCCCGGGTCATGAGTGCGAGCTGGCCATCGTCGACGCCGACTTCAACCCTGCTTCGCCCAACACCGACACGCTGTCGATCGAGGTGACCGCCACCAACCGCGACCTGCCGGCCATCCTGAGCTTCGGCAATGCGGGCGGCGACCTCTTCCTCGAAGGCGGCAGCGTGGCACGCGAGATCGCGCTGCTGCGCCGGCCTACGCAGCCCTGCCGCTTCGAACGCGGCCGCGGTGCGTTGTGGCGGCTCATTTCCCACCTGTCGCTCAACCACCTGTCGCTGTCGGCCGGCGGCATCGACGCCATTCGCGAAATGCTGCGGCTGTACGACCTGCCGCGCAGCGCGGTGACGCGCCGGCAGATCGAGGCACTGGTCGCGATCGACTTTTCGCCTGCCAGCGCCTGGCTGCCGGGGCAGCCTTTTCCTACCTTCGTGCGCGGCACCGAAGTGCGGCTCACGCTCGACGAACAAGGCTTCGTGGGCACGGGCCTGCGCCTGTTCGCGCAGGTGCTCGACCACTTCTTCGGCTTGTACGTGCACGCCAACAGCTTCACGCAGCTCACCGTCGTGTCGGCGCGCACGCAGGAAGAGATCATCAAATGTCCACGCCGCAGCGGCGACAGCCCCTTGCTGTGATCGAGCGGCTGTTCGAGCAGCCGCACCGCTTCCAGTTCTTCCAGGCCGTGCAGGTGCTGGAGCAGTGGTTCGCCCATGAAGAGGGCTTGAACCGTGCCGCGGTGCTGTCGCTCAAGCTGCAGTTCCGCAACTCGCTGTCGCTCGCCTTCCCGGCCAGCGAAATCGCCGAGTTCGACACGGTGCGTTCCGAACGCGCTGACGTGGACCTGGAGCTGCCCAGCGAAGCGACGGGTCAGCCGGCAGCGCCGGCCGGTCCGCGCGCCAAAGACATCGAACAGGTGCGCATCACGCCGGCCTTCATGGGCCTGCTGGGAGCGAGCGGCGCGCTGCCGCACTTCTACACCGAGCTGTTCGTGCAGCGCGAGGTGCTGCACCGCGATCGCGCGGCGCGGGCCTTCCTCGACATCTTCCAGCACCGTGCGCTGGTGCTGTTCTACGAAGCCTGGCGCAAGCACCGCCTGGCGGTGCAGTACCAGTCCGACCGCCACAACCGTTTCACGCCGCTGGTGCTGTCGCTGGCCGGCCTGGGGCAGCGTTCGCTGCGCCAGCGGCTGGCGGCCGACGGTGGCGTGCAGGACGAATCGCTCGCGTTCTTTGCCGGCACCTTGCAGCGCCGGCCCGTCTCGCCGGTGCAGCTGCAGCGCATGGTGTCTGAATACTTCCGCGTGCCGGTGAAGGTGGAGCAGTTCGTCGGCCGCTGGTTCGACCTGCCGGCCGACGGCGTGTCGCTGCTCGGCCAGCGCAACGGCGTGTTGGGCCAGAGCGCCGTGATGGGCGAACGCATCTGGCAGCGCGACCTGCGGCTGCGTCTTGCGATCGGGCCGCTCAAGCGAGCCGACTACCAGCGCTTTCTGCCCGGCGGGCGTGCGGCGCGTGCGCTGGCCCAGCTGCTCACGCTGGTGAGCGGCACCACGCTCGAATACGAGGTGCGCCTCGTGCTGCGTGCGGCCGACGTGCAGGGCGTTTCGCTCGATGGCGGCGCAGCACTGGGCCTCAACAGCTTCCTGCTCAGCGGCGCCTGCAACGACGACCGCGCCGACGCGTCCTACGAAATCCTGGCCGCCGCATAGCGACCGAACAGAACACCAATCCATTCGCTGTCATCACTTTCCGCAGTTCCATGTCCACCAACCTGAAAACGCTGATCTCCAAGCTCAACGACACCACCCGCCGCGCGGCCGAGCGCGCGGCCAACCTGTGCATGGCGCGCGGCCATTACGAGGTGGACGTCGAGCACCTGTTCCTCGCGCTGCTGGAACAGCCGGCCAGCGACTTCAGCCTGCTGTGCCGTCAGTTCGACGTTTCGCACACCGAGCTGCAGCGCGACCTGGAACAGGAGATCGGCCGCTTCAAGGACGGCAACACCCGCACGCCGGTGTTCAGCGCCCGCTTGCCGGTGCTGCTCGAACACGGCTGGCTGATCGCCTCGCTGGAGTCGCACAACGTGCGCATTCGCAGTGCCCACCTGCTGCTGGCGCTGTTGACCGAGCCGTCGCTGAGCCAGCTGGCCTATCGCGGCTCCAAGCTCTTTGCACGCTTCAAGCTCGAAGAGCTGAAGCACCAGCTCGACAAGCTCACCCGAGGCTCCGAGGAAGCCCAGCAGGCGCTGCGCGAGGCCGATGCGCCGGCTGCCGAAGGGAGTGAAGAAGGCTCAGCCACTGATGCCGTGCCGGCGGCTGCCGGCAAGACGCCCGCGCTCGACCAGTTCACCACCAACCTCACGCAGCGAGCGAAAGACGGCAAGGTCGACCCGGTGATCGGCCGCGACGCCGAGATCCGGCAGGTCGTCGACATCCTCATGCGCCGCCGGCAGAACAACCCCATCCTCACCGGCGAGGCCGGCGTGGGCAAGACGGCGGTGGTCGAAGGGCTCGCGTTGCGCATTGCGCAGGGCGACGTGCCGCCGCCGCTCCAGGGCGTGGCGCTGCACGTGCTCGACATGGGCCTGCTGCAGGCCGGCGCCAGCGTGAAGGGCGAGTTCGAGAACCGCCTGAAGAACGTGATCGACGAGGTGAAGAAGAGCCCGCATCCGATCATCCTGTTCATCGACGAGGCGCACACGATGATCGGTGCCGGCGGCCAGGCCGGGCAGAACGACGCGGCCAACCTGCTCAAGCCCGCACTAGCGCGCGGCGAGCTGCGCACCGTGGCGGCCACCACCTGGGGCGAATACAAGAAGTACTTCGAGAAAGATGCTGCCCTGGCGCGTCGCTTCCAGGTCGTGAAGGTCGAAGAGCCCAGCGAGGAGCTCGCCTGCGCCATGCTGCGCGGCATGCAGCCGCTGATGGAAAAGCACTTCAACGTGCGCATCTTCGACGAAGCCATTTCCGAGGCGGTGCGGCTGTCGGCTCGCTACATCAGCGGCCGCCAGCTGCCCGACAAGGCCATCAGCGTGCTCGACACCGCCTGCGCGAAGGTGGCGCTGGGCCAGAGCGCGACGCCGGCGCCCATCGAAGAAGCACGCCGCAAGCTGGAGCGGCTGGCTGCAGAGGATCAGGCGCTCAAGCGCGAGCGTGCCGCGGGTATGGATCACGGCACGCGGCTGGCGGAGCTGGCTGCCGACCGCACCGTCACCGAAGCCGAACTGGCCGCGCTCGAAACCCGGTGGGAGCAGGAGAAGGCGCTCGTGCAGCAGATCCGCGATCTGCGCAGCCGCCTCGAAACCCAGCCTGTCGAGCAGGAGCCCGCCGCGGCTGTCGCCGAAATGGCTGTCGAAGCCGCCGGGAAATCTGCCACCAGGAGCCGCAAGAAGGAAGCCGCTGCCGCCGAGCCGCAAAGCCCCGAGCGCGCCGAGTTGCAGGCCAAGCTGGCCGAGCTTGCGGCGCTGCAGGGGGAAACCCCGCTGGTGCCGATGCAGGTGGACGGCAACGTGGCCGCCGGCATCGTGGCCGCGTGGACGGGCATTCCGCTGGGCAAGATGGTCAAGGACGAGATCAAGGCCGTGCTGCAGTTGAAGCCCTCGCTCGAAGCCCGCGTGGTAGGCCAGCCGCATGCCATCGAAGCGGTGGCGCAGCGCGTGCGTACTGCGCGTGCCAGCCTCGAAGACCCGAACAAGCCCAAGGGCGTGTTCCTGTTCGTGGGCCCCTCGGGCGTGGGCAAGACCGAAACCGCGCTCGCACTGGCCGACGTGCTCTACGGCGGCGAGCGCAACCTCATCACCATCAACATGAGCGAGTACCAGGAGGCCCACACCGTGAGCGGCCTGAAAGGCTCGCCTCCGGGCTACGTGGGGTATGGCGAAGGCGGCGTGCTCACCGAAGCCGTGCGCCGCAAGCCCTACAGCGTGGTGCTGCTCGACGAGGTGGAAAAGGCCCACCCCGACGTGCTGGAGATGTTCTTCCAGGTGTTCGACAAGGGCGTGATGGACGACGCCGAAGGCCGCGAGATCGACTTCCGCAACACGGTCATCATCCTCACCAGCAACGTCGGCTCCGGCGCGCTGATGCAGGCCTGCCTGAACAAGCCGGCCGAAGAGCTGCCCGGTGCCGACGCGCTGGCCGAAATGCTGCGGCCACAGCTCTACAAGGCCTTCAAGCCGGCCTTCATCGGCCGCATGAAGGTGGTGCCGTTCTACCCGCTGGGCGACGACGTGCTCGAGCGCATCATCCGCATGAAGCTCGACCGCATCGCCGCGCGCGTGCTGGCCAACCACGGTGCGCAGTTCCAGTACGACGACCAGCTCGTCGAAACCGTGCTGGCGCGCTGCACCGAGGTGGACACCGGTGCTCGCAACGTCGATCACATCCTGAACGGCACGCTGCTGCCCGAGGTGGCCGAGCACGTGCTCGCGCGCCTGGCCGAAGGCGCCCCGCTTCAGAAGGTGAAAGTGAGTGCCGGCAAGGACGGGCAGTTCCGCTACAAGGTCGCCTGACGCCGCCAGGCGGCGCGGGGCAAAGCAGAAGGGAGAGCAGGCATGAGTCACAACGACGAAACGACAGCCGAGCAGCAACGCATTACCGAAGCTGCGCTGGCCAACAACTACTTCGCGCACTGGCCGCAGGCCGCGGGCCAGCTCAGGGTGCTGGGAGCATCAGCCGACTCATGGCCGTCGCTGGCCGTGCAGCTGCTGCTGTCGCCCACGCCGCAGGCGGCGGTGGGTGCGACGCGGCTGCTCCAGCTGATGCAGTCGTCGCGCTGGAGCGTGGAGCCGGCTGAGACGTCGCCCACGACGGGCGAGCTGTTGCTGCCTATCGACGTGGCAGGTCAACGCCATTGCCTGGTGCTGCGACGCGAGCCGCTGCTGCTGCAGCGCCTGCTCGTGCTGGCATCTGCGTCGCCGTTGCTCGCGGGGATCTCGCATGAAGCTTGACGTCAACCTTCTGGCGAGCCTGTTCGGCGGCCCGGTGCAGCACGAGCGGCTGCTGCGCCTGCACACCCCGCTGGGGGCGAACGTGCTGCTGGCCGAAACCCTGGACGGCCTCGAAGCCGTGGTGCCGGCCACCGGCCACGCCGGCTTTCGCCTGCAGCTCACCGCGCTGTCCACCAGCACCCACCACGAACTCAAGCAGCTCATCGGCCAACCCGTGCTGCTGGAGCTGCTGACCGGCGCGAGCAGGACCCAGCTGCGCCCCTGGCACGGCCACGTCACCCAGTTCAGCCTGCTGGGCAGCGACGGCGGCCTGGCCCGCTACCGCCTCGTCATCGAGCCGTGGCTCGCCCTTGCGGCCCACCGCACCGACAGCCGCAGCTTCCAGGGCATGACCGTGCCCGAAGTGCTGGAGACCGTGTTCGCCCGCTACCAGGCCCACGGCCGCCTGGGGGCCCAATGGCGCTTCGAGCTGGCCGACGCGGCCGTGTACCCGCAGCGCAGCCTCGTCACCCAATACCAGGAAAGCGACCTCGCCTTCGTGCAGCGCCTGCTGGCCGAAGAAGGTTTGTTCGCTTGGTTCGAACATCAGGGCGACGCTGCCAGCGACAGCCTCGGTGCCCACACCCTGGTGATCGCCGACCACAACGGGGCCGTCAAACCTGCGAGCCAGGCGCGCGTGCGCTTCGCGCAAAGCGGTGCCAGCTTCAAGGAAGACACCCTCACCCGCTGGGGCGCCAGCGTGCACGTCACCACCGCCGCCATCGAACTGCAAAGCTGGGACTACCGCCAGAACGCGCTGCGCCCCGTGCGCGCCGATGCGGTGGCCGCCTCGGGCCTGCCGCCGCTGGTGCGCCGCGACCTGCCCGGCGTGTACGCCTACGAAACCCGCGAGCAGGGTGAACGCATCGCGCAACGCCAGCAGCAGACGCTGGACGCCTGCGCCCGCCTGTGCGATGCGCGCGGCGGCTTCAGGGCGGCCGCACCGGCCACCCACATCGAACTGACCGAGCACGCCAGTGCCGACGGCCGCTACACCGTGCTGGCCGTGCACCACCGTGCCCGCAACAACCTCGCGGCCGATGCACAGGCCACCATCGCCAGGCTGCTGGGCCTGGCAAAGCGCGACGACAACGCCCCGCTGTACGAGTGCGACCTCGTCGCGCTGCCGGCCGAACTGCCGGTGCGTGCCCTCGGGCTCGACGCGGCCGGGCAGCCCCACGTGTTCGAACTCACCACGCTGCTGCCGCGCCCCACCGTGCAAGGCCCGCAGACCGCCATCGTCGTGAGCGCAGGCGAGCCCCTCCATACCGACCGCGACCACCGCATCAAGGTCCAGTTCCACTGGCAGCGTGGGACGCAAAGCAGCCACCGCCTGAGTGACGACGCCGGCGACGACAACGCCCCCGCCAACGACCGCTCAGGCACCTGGGTGCGCGTGGCCACCCCCCTGGCCGGCGCCAACTGGGGCAGCGTGTTCACCCCGCGCGCCGGGCAGGAAGTGGTGGTCGAGTGCCTCGACGGCGACATCGACCGCCCGGTGGTGGTGGGCAGCGTCTACAACGGCCAGGGCCAGCCCAACGCCCAGGGCAACCAGACCGCCGGCGGTGCGGCCGGCAGCACCGGCAGCGCGCCGGCCTGGTTCCCCGGCGACGCCAGGAGCGGGGCGCAGCAGGGGCACCAGCACAACGCCGTGCAAGTGGGCTTCAAGACCCAGGAACTCAACGCCAGCGCGAGCGGCACGGGCGGTGCCAACCAGCTCGTGTTCGACGCCAGCCCCGGCGAAGCGCGCGTGCTGCTGGCCACCAGCACCGCCACCACGCGGCTGCAGCTGGGCCACCTGCTGTACCAGCGCGACAACCAGCGGCTGCAGCACCAGGGGCATGGGGCCGAGCTGTACACGACTGCGCATGGAGCGCTGCGGGCAGGCAGCGGCACCTTGATCAGCACCCATGGCCGGCAGGCGAGCAGTGCGTCGGCCCACCAGCTCGACACGCGCGAAACGCAGGCCCAGCTCGACGCCAGCCGGGAGCTGCAGCGGGCGCTGGCCCAGGCGGCGCAGCAACACCAAACGAAGATCGGCAGCGAACCGGCGCAGCAGGAGCTGCCGGCGGCCGGGGGCATGGCCGGCATGCTGGAGGGGCTGCAGGCGGTGGATACGCTCGCGCTGGCCACGGCCGCGGCGGGCGCAGCAGCGCAGGCCGAAGGCTCAGGCGAGGCCGAACAAGCGCCCACCTTCGACGAGCAGATCCAGTTCCTCAATGCCAAGGGAACGCCGCTGGCGAACGTCGCCTACGAACTGAAGCTGGCCGACGGCAGCGTAGAGGCCGGCCAGACCGATGCGCAGGGTTTGACTCAGCGGGTCGTGACCGCCGAAGCCCAGCCCATCGTCGAAGCGAAGCTGAGCCCCCGGCCGCTGGAGTCGTGTTGCACCGCGCATGCGCAGCAGGCCGGCGCCACAGCAGCCGCGGCGCTGGTGGTGCCCATCAGCGGCGTGGCCACCAACCCGCAGAACCTGGGGGCTTCGGTGGTGCAGGTGCAAACGCCCAAGGGCGAAGCTCGCCCGCTCACGCCGGGCGAGATCGCCATGGCGCGGGTGATCTTCAAGGACTCGATCGACTACTCCAAGGTGAAGGTGCACAACGGCGAGTACCTGTGGTTCGGGCTGCAGCCGGACAACACGGCGATGACGCCGAATGGGGAGATGTACTTCAACTCGTCAAGGTTCAAGGAAGATTTCTCCACGACTGACTTTGGTGATCGGCTCTGGTTCATGCATGAGATGGTGCATGTGTGGCAGTACCAACTGGGATACCCGGTCAAGGCAAGGGGAGCTATCCGAATCGGCTTGTCGTATGAGTATTCGCTTGATGCCAGCAAGCGGCTGAGTGACTACAACATGGAAGCTCAGGGCAACCTGCTGTCGGACTATTGGGCTTTGCGTCTGTTCGGTTCGCCGCCACAGATGTGGAACGCAGCTCACCGCGGCGATTTGCTGCTATTCGAGCAGGTGTTGGCGCAGTTCATTGCCGATCCGTCCGATGTCAAGAGCTTGCCAGGAGGCCGGTGATGGTGAGACTCAACTCGACGGCAAGAACGGCGGCGCGCGGCTGCTTCGCTGCGCTGGCGGCGCTGCAGGCCATTTCTTGCGCGGCCGTTTCGAGCATTCCGCAAGCCAGTGTTCGCACGGTGGATGGGGCGCCATGTTTCGCGGCACCCGAAACAGAGGCGACGCGTGGAGGCATTCGTGTAAGTGGATTGCTGGTCTCTGAGCGGGAGTCAGCCCGCTTCGACGTGCTGCCGGAGCAGATGTGGCAGTTTGAATCGGTGCCGTCGGCCCCCGCAATCGAACTCGCATCAGGGCAATGCGTGCGCTATGGCGATGTGCCGAATGGCGCGCAGGCTGCGCATGCAGCTAAACCACTCGTGCCGCACCGCGTGTATGTGGTGTTTTTGAACGGCAAGCCACCAAAGGCCAGCTCGGTGCTGGGCTACCGGGCTGAGTTCTGCATGAAGCCGGCTGCCTCAGGGCGACTGGAGGCCAACGTGGTGACTTGGGATGACAAAGCCCAGCGTTGGCGATATGACATGTGTACGGAATGAATGCCTTGCTTCTGCATGGTTCGCCAGCCTGGGCGGTGGCAAGGTGCATCTTGTTGAGCGCAAAGAAGGCACGTCGCGGCTGATGCGTGCGATCCATTAGCCTTCTGCCGCGAGCGGCGTGCGATGAAGTATGAGCTGCAAATACCGACGAGATCCGCAGGCCCTGCTGTTGTTCGAGGCTGTGCTGGTCGGCTTTTTGCAAGAACCCGCGGACAAGAGGAATCTCCCATGAGGACCACAAGTCGCACCCTCATCGCCAGCGTGGCGGTACTGCTGCTGTCGATCAGCGGCACGGCCTGTGCCCTGTCGCAGATGTGGCGAGCCGAGGTCCGGCAGTCGGGCCAGGTGCCGTGCTTTTCTATCGAGAGCAGTCAGGATACGCGCCGCCGGCCAACCACACTGGCGGCGATTTCCGTGTACGAGCTGGACCAGCGTGACGTGCCGAGCCGGGCCGTGTGGGAGTTGGGGGTGCGAGTCGGCGGGAGCGAAGAACCCCTGAAGCTTTCACCCGATGCCTGCCTGGCGTATGGCGAACAGCCTGCAGCCACGGCGGTGCGGGTGCATCAGATCGAGAGCAAGGACGGCAAGCCGCAGGCCGCAGTGTGTGTTGTGCAGCAGACTCCTGCCGCGAGTAGAGCGCGGTGATGAGCCTCAACCGCAGCTCGCTCGCTGGGGCCGTGCTGTGCGCATGTGTCCTTGCCGCGCTGATGACCGCCTGCTCCCGCATGGGTCGCGTCGTCGTCGAGGACCGCGAAGGACTGCCCTGTTTCGGCATCGAGAACACGGTCGCAACTCGGGTTGGCGATCCCGAACTCTCCGATCTGCGCATCGGAACGAAGGGCGAGGGCGGTGGGTACGAAACCGTCTGGGCGTTCACACTGGAAAAACCCATCCTGTTCCCGCCAGGACAGTGTCTGCGCTACGGCGAAGTGCCGGGGCAGGCTGTGATGCACAACCCGCCGCCAGCGCTGCAATTCGGCCGGCTCTACACCGTGGGACTCAGGGCGCGCGTCAAGGACCCGGGCGATCCTACCTTTGCGTATACCGCCGAGTTCTGCGTGATTCGAGGTTCCGCAGGCGAGCCACGTGTCCACGAAGTGCGTCGGGACGAAAAGAACGGCGGCTGGAACCGTGCCGTCTGCACATTGCCCCTTTCAGGGAGGAATTCATGAACGAACCCAAGAAGAAAACCATCATCCCCGCCATGCCCAACGTCACCGGCCAGTTCGGCATCGGTGGAGGCGGCGGCACCGTTCCCGCGTTTTCCAGGCCCGACCTCGTGCTCGACGGCAAGGCCGGCATCGGCGCCTACACGCCGGCCAGCACCGTGATGAGCGCCGGCCACACGCTGGCGGTCGTGGCCCAGCAAGACATCACCTTCAATGCACAGCGCCATCAGGCGGTGGCCGTGAAAGACGGCATCGCGCTGTTCACCTACGGCAAGGCGCAAGACCCGCAGCGCACCGTGCAAGACACCGGCATCAAGCTGCACGCCGCCAGCGGCAAGGTGAGCGTGCAGGCGCAGGAAGGCCGGGCACAGCTCAACGCCGACAAGGCCCTGACCATCGCCAGCACGAGTGGCGGCATCAGCATCACCGCACCCGACAGCATCCTGCTCACGGGTGGCGGCAGCTACCTCAAGATCGAAGGCGGCAACATCGAGCTGGGCACCAGTGGTGCGGCCAATTTCAAGGCGGCGATGAAGGAGCTGGCGGGGGCGGGGAGCGCGAGCGAGAGCGTGTCGTTGCCGAAGGTGGGGGAACTGAAGGGCTGCGCAGCGCGCCTGGCCGATGCGGCTTCCACCGGCGCAGCCATCGTCTGAGGGGGTTGCATGCGCTCCATCGACGACCTCATTGACGACGCCATCATGGCCTTGCGCGCGGCGCTGGCACGCGGCGAAGACGACTCCTCGCCCGTGGCAGTGCTCATCGACCGAGCACTGGCCGACCCTCTCGAAAAGGTGCTTTCGTCGAACGACAACGCCACGGTGCATGTCGTGCGCATCCAGCATGACGACCTCACGGTCGACCGCATGCCCTACCTGCTGTTGATGAACGACGAGCGGCGTGCCGAACGCCTGCTGAACCACACCGTGCGCCTGGCGATGACAGAGGCAGTGGCCAACGTGAACCAGGCGCGGCAGATGCGCTCGATCTGCGCATGGATCGAAGTCGCTCCGGTGCAGGCGGAGCCGATGGTTGACGGTGCGATGTTGGCCGCGTTGATCGCCCACGCGTGTGTCGCCAGAAGCCCTTCAGGCGAACGCAGGCTGCTGCGCTATTTCGACCCGCGGGTCCTGGCGCGGCTGGGCGCCCTGTTGCGGCCCGGGCAATTGCGCCAACTGCTAGGGCCTGTGGCGGCCTGGCACTTTGTGGGGCCAGACCTTTCCGTACGCACGCTGCGCGTGCCGCTGCAAGCGAAAGCCGAGGCAGGGTTCGACGCTGGGCAGTGGGATGTGCTGGCCAGGACTGCATGGGTCAATGAGCTGCTGCCGCAGGCCGCGGGCTGGGGGCTGGATCGCACGGGCGATGCCTTGGTCCAGACCATTGACGCACAGCTCGCACGCGCGCAGGCAGCGGGGCTTCGAACAGACACCGACTGCATGACCTTCGCGACCTGCGCACTGTGCGTGCACGAGCGCTTCGACGAGCACCCGGTGTTTGCGCAGGCGTTGGCCAACACCCGCAGCACCGGGCAGTCGTTTGCCGATGCGGCGGCAGCGCTGGACGAAACCACACTGGAAACCATCGCCGATGGCCGTTGGCTGTCGAGCCAAGGGGGGAAAGCACATCATGGGTGAGACCGCCGTTGCTCCACCGAAGCCGAAAGCCAAGGGGCAGATCGCCAAGGCTGCGGGCTCTGGCTCCGGGGCGTCAGCTTCCAACTGCAAGAACTGCCACAAGACCGGCCTGGCCATCCTGCCGGTGACCAGCAGCCCGGCACTGCGCTCGGTGTTCGACAAATACCGCGCCGATGCCGCAGCAACCGCGGCCTTGAAGACGCTCGACGGGCGGCTGGCCACCCCCGACCGCAGCATGTCTTGGGACTTCATGCGCGTGTTGCCGGCGGGCTACCTCTACGTGCTGAAGTCGAACATGGTGTGGGACGCCTACGTGGTGGGCATCGACGGCCTGCTCAACAAGCTGCCGGTCGAGGACCTCGACGAGACGCCCGACAACACGCAGCTCAGCGTGGCCTGCAAGCGCGAAGGGCACAGCAACATTGGCCCGCAGTTCTTCTGCATCGATCCGTCGGCCCATTCGCAGATCTGGGTGGCCTTCAGCCGGCACCGTTGGACCAAGGTCGTGCGTGAGCGCTTCAAGAACGACACCGACGGGTGCCGCACGGCGCGCATGACACGTGTCGACATGCAGGCGGCCGCCAAGGGCGATGTTGGCAAGGGCCGCACGGTGTCCATGGCGATGGAGGCCAACGAAGTCCACCTGCTCGGCGTGGCGGACTTCATGGAGAAGGGCGTGCGCGAGCGCTTCAGCCGCGAGCTGAACTACCCCTTGCGAGACCGCAGCGGCCAGGCGCCAGCGCTGGCAAAGCGCATGGCAGACGCCTCGGCCAAGACGCCAGCCAAGCAGGGGGTTGTGCTGTTCCTCACCGACCCGGTCGGCACGGCTGAAGAGCTCAACTGCCTGCGGCTCAATGCCGTGCAGGCACACCAGGCGTGGGTGGCGGGCGGGCCTTGTGCGGACGGGACAGGCGCCAACCCCGAGCGCCCCTGGGCGCGGCAGTCCGCCATGCATGTGGCCTACATCGAGGCTTGGGCGGAGCATGGCATTCGCGAGAAGCAGAAGGCCGGCATCGATGGCTTGCGCGGGCTGGAACAGCAGATCCGCGACCAGGGTGGGGCGCTGGGCTCCATGACCAAGCAGCAGTTCGACCAGAACTACGGCCACCTCGTGAACCAGCCCGTGCAGAACCCCAGAGGCGGCCTGAACCCTTGGTCAGGCGCGAAATGGGAACCCCGCATCGACCCCCGGACAGGCAAGCCGGTGCCTTCAGGCATGGGCTATGTCCGCAAGTCCGACGCCTATTGGAACGCGCTGACCGAATATCACACGAAGCCCAAAAGCGCAGATCGTCTCGACCGCTACCGCGAGCACCTGCGATACGAGGAACTCAAGGCCTTCAACACTCAGTACGAAACCCAGGAGCAGGCGTGGGGAAAACACATCGCCGCGCTGGACAAGGACTACATCGCCTACGTCGAAAGCCGCTGGTTGACGGACCTGCTTGCGCACGACTTCGAGAGCAACAAGAAGTTCGCCGATGCACGCCACGATGCCCGGCAGGTGAAGGAGCACTTGCTGGACACCTTGGCTCGCTTGCAAGCGACGGAGCGTGCCCTGGGCGGTGCGGCCGTGTCGGAGCATTCGCTCAACTATCTGCAAAAGGCCGTCGAGAAGAAGGTCGATGACAAGGACAACTGGATCGCGCGGGCCTTGCTCGAGGATTTCGGCTTCCTCAAGAAAGTGCAGGAGGGGACCACCGATCCGGGAACGGCTCCCGACCTCTACGAGATTGCCATCGGTGCATGCGGCCATGCCAGCAAGGAGGGCCGGGAAGAGTGGCTCAAGCTCTGGGAGAGCGTGAAGGAGCAGGCCAGCGCCTCGGCGCAGAACCTCGCACTGCCGATCCAGCAGGCGATCAACCATCTGCGCATGAGGCAACTGGCTGGTGCAGCCGGGAATCCCGGCAAGGCCCTGGCCCTGATGGAGGAGATCGCGAAGAAGGAGCTGGTGTGGGTGCGTGCGGCGGCGCTGCACGAGTACCTGGCCACCACCAAGAAGCACTACTCCATCAAGGTACGGTGGACGCTCGGCGAGTACCTCGACGCGCAGGTGAATGCGATCGAGCAGATGCCCGGCTTCGAGATGCAAGAGCGACCGCACGGCAGCCGGACGCAGGTCCGTAGCGAGATGCGCAAGGCGCGCAAGCAACTGGAGAAGCTTTCAAGAGACCCGCGATTCTCGGGCCAGGTGATCACGGTGCCGCTGATCGTGGAGTCCGGTGCGTTGCAGGCGCGCGCAGCTCGTGCTGGGGAAGGAACGCTCTCCGTCTTCAGCGACGACTTGCTGGGTGCACGTAAGCCGCCGGTGTCGTTGCCGAAGAGTGTGGTGGAGGCGCTGGTGCAGCGCAGACCAGCGGGACGAGGGTCGGCCTTCAAACTAGTGGCCACTCGAGAAGGACTGTTCACCGGTTTCGCGTTGTTTTTGTCGGGACGGGAGCTCTTTGCGGCCCTGCAGGGCCTGTCGAAATCGGGCTTTGAGCAGGCAGACGCGGTGGCATCGTTCGCATCCGCCATCTCCGGCATCTTCGGAGGGGCGGCCGAAGTTGGAGCCATGGTTACTCAAGGCGCATTCCAGGGCGGGACGCAGGCCACAGGAGCCGTCACTGCCGCCGCGTTTAGCAGGGCTATCGCTCTGCGGTTCGGTGCAGGGTTGCTCGGTGCCGCCGGTGCCTGGGCAGACGGCGCATCGTCGTTCATCAAGGCGGCTCGCGCAGGTCGGGCTGGTGACAAAGAGGCTGCGAGTCACTACGTGGGAAGCGGTGCAACGCTCCTGGTGGCCGGCGGCGGGTCTGCTGCTGGTGCTTTCGTGACGTGGCGTGCAGCCTTGGCTGCTAGAGGTGGCCAACAAGTCGTCCAGCTGCTTGGGCGCCAAGCGGTCGCGGGAGTCGCTAGAGGCGTTGTGCTTAGGACTGCCGCGGGGGCTCTGCTTGGTGCGTCGTTGACAGGCGTCGGCTTGGTGCTGTTTGCGGCGGGCATCCTGTGGGCGCTCTATGCAGCCAGCTTGGAGGATGACGACAACGAAGTCTTTCTGGACCGAACCTATTGGGGTAAGCACGAGCGGAAGGAGGGCGCGTTCGGTGGAGCACGTCCCGGTGCGAGCAAGGATGCAGCCCAGGCGTGGATGGCGGGAGGAATCGACGCCGAGATGATGGCTCTTGGCAACTTGGCCTTGGGATTCAAGGCAGAGATAACGGACTGGAACGGTGAGTGGTTCTCCAACGACATCATTGAGTTCCGATTCATGTTCGGGGTATGGTCACCTGACAGCTACCGCTTCGAGTACCGCTTAGAGGCATTCCAAGACAAGGAACGCAGGGGAGCGCCAGTCCTCGTGCGGACAGGCCCCATGCCCGGCGAAGTTCCCAAGAAGGAAGACGAGGACTCGGAGGTGTATGAGCTCTCGATACAGCATCTAATCGACGACGATCGCTTTCAAGCCGTCCGGCTCACCTTCTCGATGTTCAAGGACGGGGAACTGGTCGGAAGCGACGCACTTTGGGCCACCGTAGATGACTAGCGGTGCAACAGGGGACTGGTCGTCGATCACAGAGTTGCCAGCGAACCGCAGCGGATCGCAGGATCGCCTTGAACCACCCAACGAGAAACCGCACATCGTGCTGCCCACCAGCACGGTGTCTGCGCACCGTTCCCCTTTGACCGGTGGGTCAGTGCTGAAGGTCTACCCCAACGCGCTTGCGTTCGTGGACCACGTTGGCGCGATGCGTGGCTATCTGGCTGCCAACGGCTTGATGGGATTTCCGCTCACGATTTGGGGAATCGCGCTCGCGGCTCAAACCGACACATGGCTCGCAGTGGTCGTGCTTGTGCCGCTTGCATTCCTCCTTCTCGCGTTCGTCCAATACGACTTCGTCGGCTTCCGCTACCAGCCGGTGCTGGTCAACCGAGGCCTTGGGCAGGTCCACGTCTTCGTGAGCCACATGCTGCCGTGGTGGCAGTGGTTCTGGAAGTTGTGGGGCCGCAGCGGCTGGGAGGTACAGACCTACGACTGGCGATGCATCCGAGCAGAAGTGATCCAGTTCACGGTCTTTGCCGGCCAAGTACCACGCCGCGAAAGTGCCCTCGTGTTCGCAGTGACCGAGGCACCGGGCAGCAACAAGGTGATCCAGCGCTTCGGCGTTGGCCCGACCTCGGCCTACGGCGACATCGACAGCCTCGTGAGGCGCTGGGAACACATCCGCCGCTTCATGCAAGGCGAAGGCCCGGTGTGGGTGGCGGGCGATGCGAAGTTCCAGGACTTCTCGGTGACCTTCTGGGACGCGGCCACCTTCATGCAGCCGTTGTTCAACCCGATGTTCAAGGACTTGCGCGAGAGCCCGCATCACTGGTGGTGGATCTGGCCGCTGGGTGTGGCTGCATTGATCGGCCTGCCGCTGACGGCACCCTTGGGCATCGTGCGTTGGCTGAGCTACAAGCTCAACGCTGAGCCAGTCTGGCCTAAGGATGTACAGCAAAGCCTGGGTGGTTCCGAACTGAGCGACGAAGACTTGGCGCAGCAGTACCGGGCCAAGGAGCCCACGATCGTGGGCCGCAAAAGGCGGCGGGCACTTGAGGGCCGGTAGGTCCAAGGGTGCGTGTCATTGGCAAGCGCTTGAAGTGTTGACTGCCTTACTACCGATGATCGACTCAGCCGAGCCATCCAATTTTTCGCAGGATGCCTTGTCAACGCTCAGTAGCGCCGAGTGGCCACAGGACAAGCTCGACCCATCGAACGAGAAGCCCCATGTTGTCCTGCCCGAAAGCGGGACGTCGGTACATCGTTCACCCCACACTGGCGGCGCGGTCCTGAGGGTGTATCCAAACGCCCTTGCTTTTGTTGATCACATCGGAACAATGCGCGGCTACATGGCCTCTCTGGGGCTCATGGGTCTGCCTCTGGCTGTCCTTGGCATGGCCGGTATGGCAGCACAAGGCTGGTGGGGTCTGCTCACCAGCCTTGTGCTGCTGTCGCTGGTTTTTCTTGCTTGCATTCAGATCGACTTCGTGGGCTTCCGCTACCAGCCGGTTCTTGTGAACCGAGGCCTTGGCAAAGTCCACGTCTTCGTCAGTCACATGCTGCCGTGGTGGCAGTGGTTCTGGAAGCTGTGGGGGCGAAGCGGTTGGGAAGTGCAGACCTACGACTGGCGATGCATCCGGGCGGAGGTGATCCAGTTCACTATCTTCAGCGGTCAGGTACCACGACGCGAAAGCGCATTGGTCTTCGCAGTGACGGACGCGCCGGGCAGCAACAAGGTGATTCAGCGCTTCGGCGTCGGCCCGACCTCGGCCTATGGCGACATTGACAGCATGCTGCGCCGCTGGGAACACATTCGCCGCTTTATGCAAGGCGAGGGGCCGGTGTGGGTGGCGGGCGATGCGAAGTTCCAGGATTTCGCGGTCAGTTTCTGGGATGCGGCTACGTTCCTGCAGCCGCTGTTCAACCCGATGTTCAAGGATCTGCGAGAGCAAGCTCGGCACTGGTGGATCTGGCCGCTGGGTGTGGCCGCGCTCATCGGTTTGCCGCTCACGGTGCCCATTGGATTGGTGCGCTGGCTGAGCTACAAGCTCAACGCCGAGCCGGTGTGGCCAAGGGAGGTGCTGCAAAGCCTGGGTGGCGCGGAGTTGAGTGACGAGCAGCTTGCCGGCCTTGCAGCGCCCAAGACGCTCCGCATCGTGGGCCGCAAGAAGCGGCAGCAAGCCCTTGGTAGTTGAGTTCTGGAGCTTCGTGGTTGCCCCTTCGCACTCCTCAGCGTGCTGCTCTTCCACGATTCTGGAAAGTCCCCGTGGGTCTGAGTCTGCACTGGACCCGCCCAACGAGAAGCCGCACCTTGTGCTGCCGCCTAGCACGACGTCCGTGCACACGTCGCCAATGACGGGTGGAGCTGTATTGAAGGTGTATCCGAACGCGCTGGCATTTGTGGACCAAATTGGTGCCATGCGTGGATACCTCGCGGCGAATGCGCTCATGGGTTTGCCACTCACGACACTGGGCATCATGGACGGCGTCCGGGATGGCATGTGGTGGGGTGTGGCGTTTCTGGTGCCGCTGGCGCTCGTGCTGCTCGCGTTCGTCCAGATCGACTTCGTCGGCTTCCGCTACCAACCGGTCCTGATCAACCGTGGTCTTGGGCAGGTGCACGTGTTCGTGGGCCACATGCTGCCGTGGTGGCAGTGGTTCTGGAAGCTGTGGGGCCGCAGCGGTTGGGAGGTGCAGAGCTACGACTGGCGGTGCATCCGGGCCGAGGTGATCCAGTTCACCATCTTTGCCGGCCAAGTGCCTCGCCGTGAAAGTGCGCTCGTTTTTGCTGTGACCGAGGCCCCGGGCAGCAACAAGGTCATCCAGCGCTTCGGCGTCGGCCCCACCTCGGCTTACGGTGATATCGACAGCTTGGTACGTCGCTGGGAACACATCCGCCGCTTCATGCAAGGCGAAGGGCCGGTATGGGTGGCAGGTGATGCGAAGTTCCAGGACTTCGCAGTGAGCTTCTGGGACGCGGCGACCTTCATGCAGCCGCTGTTTAACCCAATGTTCAAGGACCTGCGCGAGAGTTCGCGGCACTGGTGGTGGATCTGGCCGCTGGGCGTAGCGGCGCTGATCGGGTTGCCGCTAACGGCTCCGCTGGGCATCGTGCGCTGGCTGAGCTACAAGCTCAATGCCGAGCCGGTGTGGCCCAAGGACGTGCTGCAAAGCCTCGGTGGCTCGGAGCTAAGCGACGAGCAGCTTGCCGGCCTTGCATCACCCAAGACGCCTCGCATCGTGGGCCGCAAGAAACGGCTGCGAGCGCTGGGCGGACAGAAATAACATCGACCCCGAACCAAGACTCGACCGACCATGCGCCTCATCCTCGCCATCTTCCTTCCCTTCCTCGCCTTCTTCACCATCGGCCGCCCCATCGCCGGCATCGTGTGCCTCATCCTGCAGATCACGTTGATCGGCTGGCTGCCGGCCGCCATCTGGGCGGTCTACGCGCTCGGCCAATACAAGACCGACAAGAAGATCGAGCAGGCACTGGGCGAGCGTCGCGGCTGAGCCTGCCTGTTGGTGCTGCGGCAGGCCTGGCCGTGCGCAGGCGCGCGGCTTGCCGCTTTCCATGGTCCGCTTCCGTTCTCCACCCCTTTGCGAAGGAGCAAGCACCATGGCCCATGAGCAGCATCACCATTGCATCGCCGAGTGTTACGCCTGCGCCGATGCCTGCGACCATTGCGCCGTCTCGTGCCTCAACGAGCCGGATCCGAAATCGATGGCGCGTTGCATCGCGCTCGACATGGACTGTGCGCAGGCCTGTCGCCTCGCTGCAGCCTTGATGGCGCGTGGCAGCCCCAACGACAGCGCGGCTTGTGCGTTCTGCGCGCTGCTGTGCGAGGCCTGTGCCGAAGAATGCGCGCGCCATCCGATGGACCACTGCCAGGCTTGCGCAGTGGCCTGCCGCCGTTGCGCGCAGGCTTGCCGCGAAATGAGCCATCAGCCCATGCCGCGCAGCGCATCGGCATCGGCAGCGGGCACGCACGCGCATCACTGAGCTCGCTCGTTCCCGAGCCCTTCGCGCACCGCAAAGGCCCGGCAAAAAAAAGGCCGCGCACTGGGCGCGGCCTGCTGTTCGAGAAGAAAGTGCCGCCTGTTTGCGGCTGCACGTGTCGTCCCTTCTTTCTGCTTGTTTCCTTGTCTGGTGCAGGAGGTCAGGGCGCGAGCCGCTCTCTCAGAAGGCCGGCCTCGCGGCGTGGCCGTTGCTGCGGAACAGCGTGGCCGCGCGCAGCAACTGCAGGCTGCCGGGCTCGCTGAGGAAGCGCATGCGTTCGGAGGCCGAAAGCTCCGCAACGCGCTCGACGCTCAGCTGTTCGATGCGAGCCCGTCGTGCCTGCCCGCGCAGGCCTTGTGAAGTGCGCCGCGCACCCATGGCGGCAGCGGCCAGTGCGCACAGCTTCGCGTCGCGCAGCAGTTCCATCCACGAGGCCCACGAGCCCTGCGTCTGCGGCTGGCGTGCATAGGCCCAGGCCTGGCGTAGCACCGAGGGCGACCACGATTCCTCGGGCACGAGCAGCAAGCCTGCGGTGCGCACGCGTTCGCCCAGGCTGGCGCGGCTGGTCAGCACGGTAAAGGGCACGGCCAGCAGCAGCGGCACGCCCACGGGCAGCAGCCACACCACCGCAGGCGGGTGCACCAGCAGCAGAGTGCAGGCGATGGCCAGCACGGCCGCGCCCACCGGCGCAAAGCGCTGCGCGGCTTCGCGCCACGGCACGTCGGTGGCCTCGCGCGGGGGCGACTTCCATTCGAGCTTCCAGCCGGTGAGCGCACCCACTACGAAGAGGCTGTGCGCCACCATGCGCAGCGGCGCCTGCAGGATCGACAGCCCCGCTTCGAGCAGCGCACTCTGCAGCAGCTTCCAGCTGCCGCCGTAGAAGTGCTGTTCACCGCGCATCAGCACGGCCAGCACGCCCAGCAGGCGCGGCAACGCAAGCATGGTGATGGTGCCGGCCCACAGGCCCAGCACGCCGATGGCGAGGTTGCCGTCGGGCGCGAAGAACACGTTGCCCCCCACCAGCCACAGCGCCGCGCCCAGTGCCACGTACAGCAGCCATAGAGGGGCCGAGAGATAGGCCATGGCACCGGTGGCCAGCATGCCGCGGTGCACGGCGTGCAAGCCGGGCTCGGCGATGAGCCGCGCGTTCTGCAGGTTGCCCTGGCACCAGCGGCGGTCGCGTTGCAGCTCGGCCAGCATGTGCGGCGGCTGCTGCTCGTAGCTGCCCACCAGGTCGTGTACCAGCCACACGTGGTAGCCGGCGCGTCGCATCAGCGCGGCCTCCACGAAGTCGTGCGAAAGGATCTCGCCGCTCAAAGCGCCGCGGCCCGGCAGCTTGGCCAGTGCGCAGTGCTTCATGAAGGGCTCGACGCGGATGATCGCGTTGTGCCCCCAGTAGTGCGCCTCACCGAGCTGCCAGTACTGCATGCCGGCGGTGAAGAGCCGGCCGGTCACGCGTGCGGCGAACTGCTGGGCGCGGGCATGGACGGTGGCGTGGCCCACGGCCTGCGGCGCGGTCTGCAGGATGCCGGCGGTGGGGTGCGCTTCCATCAGCCGCACCAGCGTGAGCAGGCAGTCGCCGCTCATCACGCTGTCGGCGTCCATCACGACCATGTAGCGGTGGTTGCGGCCCCAGCGGCGGCAGAAGTCGGCCACGTTGCCGGCCTTGCGCTTGGTGCGGCGCTGGCGCCAGCGGTAGTGGACGCGTGCGCCCGTGGGCTGCAGCTCGTCGCGCAGCCGGCCCCAGGCGGCCAGCTCGGCCGCGCGCACGGCGGGGTCGCCGCTGTCGGACAGCACGTAGAAGTCGTACAGCCTCAGCGCCCCGGTAGCCGCCAGTGATTCGCAGGTGGCGCGCAGCCCGGCAAACACCGTGGCGACGTCTTCGTTGCAGATGGGCATGATGACCGCGGTGCTGGCGTCCGGCCCCAGCGGCTGGTGCGCCGCGGACTGCTTCGAGAGCGCAAAGCGGTCTCCGCGCAGCGTGACCCAGAAGCCCATCACCGCGGTCACGCAGCCGGCCGAGACCCATGCGAACAGCAGCGCGAACAGGCCGATCTGCACCCATTGCAGCAACGGGTGTTCGTACTCCGGCTGCGCATGGGAGAGCACGGCCGTGGAGCCTGCGGTGGTGAGCGCAACCAGCGCCAGCAGCATGCGCCGCCGGCTGCGGGCTGCTTGCTCCCACGGCGCGAGATCCGCCCCTGCGGGTGCGGGCTTCGTGGCAGGCGCACGGCCGGTGGCCGCCAGCCACAGGCTGCGCCAGAAGCCCACCCAGGGCTGCGCCACCATCGCGCCGCGCACGACGGGCGGCATGCTCGGGCCCTGGCCGGCCTTGTGGGCCTGTGCGGGCGTATCGGCACTCGTGGTCAGACGAGCGCTCATTGCGGAGGAATGACGTTGCTCCATGTTTCGCCCAGGATGTCGTTGCCGTGTTGAAGGAAACCGCGCAGCTCAACCGGCTGCGTGGCCTTGATCTGCTTGACGCGCAGCGTCATGCGCCACGCACCGGTGGCTTCGTTGCGGTAGGCGTTGCGCTCCACGATCTCGCCGTTGGCGTCGGCCGTGATGACGGCCTTCACCGGTGCCTCTGGAGGCAGCTTGTCGAGCGCAGGGCCTGCGAAGTCGACGACGTACTGGTGCTCGTTGGGCGCCAGCTCGTCGAAACCGCGGCCCAGGCGTGACTGCACGACCCAGGCGCCGGGCGGGTGCTGCGGCTTGTCGCCCTGCCAGCGCATCTGGTAGGCCAGCTCGAGCGGCTGGCCGGGCGCGGGGGCCTTCTCGGGCACCCAGTAGGCAACGATGTTGTCGTTGGTTTCGTCAGGCGTGGAAAGCTGCACCAGCTCCACGCGGCCCGGCCCCCAGTCGCCCACCGGGCTGATCCATGCGCTGGGCCGCAGCTCGTAGCGAGCTTCGGTGTCTTCGTAGTTGGCGAAGTTGCGGTCGCGCTGCATGAGGCCGAAGCCACGCAGGGACTTCATCGCGAACGAGGTGGTCAGCGTGCGCTTGGGGTTCTGCAGCGGGCGCCAGATCCATTCGCCGTCGCCGGTGGCCACCATCAGGCCGTCGGAGTCGTGCACCTCGGGGCGGAAGTCGGTTCGGTGCGGCTGGTTCTCGCCGAACATGAACATGCTGGTGAGCGGCGCCACGCCGAGCGTCGCGACGCCCGAGCGCAGGTAGAGCTTCGAGCGCACCTCGGTCACTGTCTCGCCGCCGGGTTTCACTTCGAAGCGGTAGGCGCCCGTGGCGCGCGGCGATTCGAGCAGTGCATAGATCACGAGCGACTTCGCGTTCGCTGCAGGCCGCTCGATCCAGAACTCCGAGAAGCGCGGGAATTCCTCGCCCTTTCCGCCCACGGTGTCGATGGCCAGGCCGCGGGCAGACATTCCATAGCGCTGGTGCGCGCCGAGTGCGCGGAAGTAGCTCGCGCCCAGGAAGACGACGACCTCGTCCCTGTACTTGTCGTTGTTGAGCGGGTAGTGCACGCGAAAGCCCGCGTAGCCCACGTCGCCCCAGGCCTGTGGCGAGAGCTTGTTCTTGCCGTAGTCGAAGTCGTTGCGGTCGAAGGTGAGGTGCTTCACGCCCTGCGGCGTGACTTCGTTGATGAGCACCGGCTCCGTCTGGAATTTGCCGAGGTGGAAGAACATCACCTCGAAGGGCAGCTTCTCCCTGCGCCACAAGGCGCGGTCGGGCTTGAAGCGGATGTCGCGGTACTGGTCGTAGGTGAGCGCCTTCAGCTCGGCCGGCAGCGTGGACGGCTTGGCGCGGTGCGGCTCACGCGCGAGCGCCTGCGCGCGCGCGGCCACGTCGTCGAAGTCGAAGCCCGCAGCCGCGGCGGTGCCGCTGGCCAGCAGGCCACCCAGCAACAAACCGACACAGAGCGCGCCCGACCTGAGGGGAAGTCGAAAGGGGCGGGACATTTGCATCCCGGCCCTAACGCAACGCCTATGCCAAAAGGAGAAGCCCTTTTAAATCAACAGCTTGGCGCTGCCTGCGCGGCAAATTCCGCTCAGATGTCGCATTGCAACAAAAAATGCGTCGGGTGGCAGCGACTCCGCATTCGGTAGTCGCTGCAAGTGTTTGATTCGATTGAAGAAAAGCCCGTCGCTATTCGGCGACCGAGGCGTCGGCGAGCGGTTCGCCGCCGCGGAACTGGCCGGGTGTGAGGCCGTGCTTCTGCAGCAGGCGGTAGAATTCGGTGCGGTTGCGTTCGGCCAGCCGGGCGGCGTCGGCCACGTTGCCGTCGGTCATCTTCAAGAGTCCCACCAGGTATTCGCGCTCGAAGCGCTGGCGCGCCTCGGCATAGCTCAGCACCTCCATCGTCGGCACGCGCAGCGCGCGCTGCACCAGGGCCAGCGGAATGAGCGGCGTGGTGGCCAGCGCGGTGACCTGCTCCACCACGTTGTGCAGCTGGCGCACGTTGCCCGGCCACGAGGCCGTGGCCAGCGCCTTCAGCGCGTCGGACGCGAAGCCGTTGACGCGCTTGCCGTACTTGCCGGCCAGCTTGGTAAGGAAGTGGTTGGCCAGCAGCGGGATGTCCTCGCGCCGGGCGGACAGCGGCGGCACGGTCAGCGACACGACGTTCAGCCGGTAGTAGAGGTCTTCGCGGAACTGGCCTTCGCGCATCGCGCTGTCGAGATCGCGGTGCGTGGCCGACATGATGCGCACGTCCACCGGGATGGGTTCGCTCGCGCCCACCGGCCGCACCATGCGCTCCTGCAACACGCGCAACAGCTTCACCTGCAGCGCCAGCGGCATGTCGCCGATTTCATCTAGAAACAGCGTGCCGCCGTCTGCAGCCTGAAACAGGCCGCGATGGGTGGCCACTGCACCGGTAAAAGCGCCTCTGACGTGTCCAAAAAGTTCCGACTCGAGCAGGTTCTCCGGGATGGCGCCGCAGTTCACTGCCACGAAGGGCCGGCTCGAACGTGCACTTGCGTCGTGGATGGCGTGCGCCAGCAGCTCCTTGCCGGTGCCGCTTTCACCGCGGATCAGCACGCTCGCATCGGAGCCCGCCACCAGCTTGGCCTCGGCCAGCAACTCGGCCATCACGTTCGAGCGGCTCACGATGGACTCGCGCCACACGTCGCCTTCGCGCGTGCCGGTGTGCGATGGTGCCGCCAGCTGCAGCGCCTGCGCGATGGTGTCGAGCAGCGCCTTGCCGTCGAAGGGCTTGGTGAGGTAGGTGTAGACGCCGCGGGAGGTGGCCTCCACCGCGTCGGGGATGGTGCCGTGCGCGGTGAGCATGATCACCGGCAGCGACGGGTGCTTGGCGCGGATGGCATCGAACAGCTGCATGCCGTCCTTGCCGGGCAGCTGCACGTCGCTCACCACCAGCTGGGGGCGTTCCACCGCGAGGCGGGCCAGTGCGTCCTCTGCGCTTTCGACGGCAGTGACGCGATAGCCGGCGGCGGACAGCCGCATCGACAACAGCCGCAACAGATCGGCGTCGTCGTCGACGAGCATGACGTGAGCATGGGCGGGGCGGGGAAGGGAACTCATCTCGTCGGTCACTACGGTGCGGGTCGGGGCGCCGGCGCGGGTGACGTCGGCACCTGGGGCGGCCCGGGTTGGGGCCGGCTGTTCAGGCTGCGCTCGATGTTCTTGAGCGCCTCGAGCTTTTCGTTCAACTGGTCGATCTTGCGCTGGTTGTCGCGCTGTGCGTCGCGCAGCTGTGCGTTGAGCTTTTCGGTCTGCTCTTCGGCGCGGCGCTGCTCGGCATAACGCGCCAGCAGCAACCGGGCCAGTGGGTGCCAGGGCTGTGCCTGCGGCGAACTGTTGCGCAGCACCTGGTCGAGCAGGCCTTGTGCACGCTGCAGGTCACCGGGGCCGCGCGTCTGGCCCAGCGCCAGCGCCAGGTCCATCGCCGCCTGGGGCGATGCGGAGCCGTCACCCAGCCGGGCGACCTCCTGCGCCAGGTCGCCGGGGCTGAGTTGCAGCAGGCGTTCCTGGTAGCTCAGCAGGTGGCGTGCGGCCACGTCCACCGGCTCCAGCTGCGGCACGTACACCGTCACGGGAGGCGGCGGCGGGGGCGGTGGCGGCGGCGGGGTTGTCACCGGGGCCGGTTGGGGCTGTGGTGCGAGCGGCACGCACGCCAGCCCCATGCCGGCTGCCAGCAGGCAAGCGGCCGCGCAACGGCTGCGGCGCCTCCAGGCGGTCGAGGGGTAGGCGTCAGTCGGGGGCATGTGGAAGTTCGATACGGAAATGGGCGCCCGGGCCATCGGGCAGCAGTTCGACCCGCCCGCCGTGCGCTTCGATGTATTCGCGCACGATCGACAGGCCGATGCCGGTGCCGCGCACCGCCCCTTCGGGCTGGCGCTCACCACGATAGAACGGTTCGAAGACCCGCGCGCGATCGCTTTCGGCCACGCCCGGGCCTTGGTCGCTGATGTCGATGCAGGCCAGCCCCGGCTGCCGGCTGAGGGCGAACCGGATGCTACCGCCGGGCGGACTGAAGCGTATGGCGTTCGACAATAAGTTACCGAGTGCAGCTCGCATCTTTTCGGGGTCCAAGTCGGCCGAAAGCGGGCCGCCTTCGACGAGCACTTGCAGGTGTCGCGCCTGCCATTGAAGCTGTTGTTCGTCAGCCAGCCCGCGCAGCAATGCGGCCAGCTCGGTCTTGCGCCGGCTCAGCTGGCGCGCTTCGAACGCCGCGGCATTGAAGCGCAGCAGGTTCTCGATCTGCGCCTGCAGCGACAGCGCGTTGTGGTGCAGGATGCGCACGATCTCCTGCTGGTCGGTGCTCATCTCGCCGGCCACGCCGTCTTCGAGCAGCGCCACGCCTTCGCGCAGTGCGGCCAGCGGCGTCTTCAACTCGTGCGACACGTGGCGCAGGAAGCGCGCCTTGTCTTCGTCGAGCTCCTTGAGCCGCAGGCGCAGCCATTCGAGCCGCCGGCCCAGCGACCGCAAGTCGGCCGGCCCGCGTATGCCCACCGGCTGATCGAGCCGGTTTTCGCCCAGGCCCACGATGGCCTGCTCGAGCCGTTTGAGCGGCACTGTGAGCCACAGGCCGAAGCCCAGCGCCAGCACCACGGCCAGCACGATGGCACCCAGCACCTGGCGGCCCAGCGTCACGCGGCCGGCTTCCAGCTCGTCCTGCAGCAGCCGGTTGCGTTCCTCGCTGCCCTTGCGCACCTGCTCGGCGATGTCGGCGTTCACGAGATCGAGCTCGCGGAACTCGGTCGCCAGCGCGAGTTCACGTTGCCGCATCGTGGCCCGCGGGCCTTCGAGCTGCTCGGTGATGAGCGCGAGCCGGCCGCGCCACTGATCGGCCAGCGCGGGTGGCAGCTGCTGGGCCAGCAATTCTTCGAGCACCCGGGTCGCATCGGCAGTGGCTTCTTCGAAGCGCCGCAGCAGCGTCGGGTCGTCGAGCACCATGTATTGCCGTGCCGCGCGTTCCATCGCGACGCTGCGCTCGGCCAGCTGCTGCGTGGCCGCGGTGAGCTGCACGGCGCGGTCGGCCGCGGCGCGGCTTTGCCCGAGCAACCGCTCGAGCGTGAACAGGCCGCCGAGTGACGCGGCGGCAAGCAAACCGGCAATGAGCAGGAACGCCACCAGCAGCAATTGCCGGAACGACGCACGCGAGATGGTGAACATGCGGCGCGAACTGTAGCGGGTCGGTCGAGCGAATTCATGGCGGCGGCATTGACCGGCTGCCGCGATGACCGCACACTGCGGGCCTTCCCCATCTCGTCAATTTCCGGAAAGGAGACAGCCATGGAAAGACTCGCGACTGATCTCTGCGCCTCCGGACCGGCACGCTCGGCCATCGGGCGCTGAGCCGTTTTTCACGCGGACCGGCTGAGTCCGCGCCCGCTGCCGAGAGTTCCGTTCCGCTCATCCCGCCGTTGCCGTGCGCGCTTTGGCCGCACGGTGCTTTGCGCTCGCCTCCACGCGGCGCATGTTTTCCTTGCGGATGGAACCTCGCAATGCAGGAACTCGATTTCGAGCGGCTGCGCCGCATCGGCCTTTCGTCGGCCGTCGCGCAAGCCCTGTTCAACCTTTCTTCCGAAGAAGCAGATGCCCGCGCGTTGCGCGTGGTCGAAGTGCACCGCGAAACGGTGCAGTTGCACGACGGCGAACGGCAACACGCCGCGCGCCTGCTGCCCCGGCTGCACCGCGCGCTGGCCGACGAAGGCGATGCCATCGCAGTCGGCGACTGGGTGCTCGCTGCAGCCGACGCCCACGGCGGCCTCTGGGCCACCGAGCGCATGCCGCCGCTTTCCGCGCTCGCACGACGCGATGGCGAAGGCCGGCGCCATGCGGTGGTGAGCAACGTGGACACCGCGCTGCTGGTGATGGGCCTGGACGGTGACTTCAACCCTCGCCGGCTGGAGCGCTTCCTGGCCATCGTCTCAGGCAGCGGCGTATGGCCGGCGGTGGTGCTGAGCAAGGCCGACCTGTGCGCGGACGTGCCTGCTGCCGTGGCGCAGCTGAGAGAGCGCCTGCCAGCCGACGTGCCGGTGCATGCGCTCGACACCCAATCCCCGGCAACGGCAGAAGAACTGGCGCCTTACCTCGGTACCAGTCAGACCGTCGTGCTGCTGGGCTCCAGTGGTGCAGGCAAGTCCACGCTGACCAACACGCTGCTCGGTCGAGCAGCACAACACACCGGCGCCGTGCGGAATGGCGACCAGCGCGGCCGCCATACGACGACCGCGCGGTCGCTCCACCTGCTACCCGGCGGCGCCTGTGTGATCGACACGCCCGGCGTGCGCGCGTTGCGCCCCGACGGTGACGAGCAGGTACTGGACGCGGCCTTTGCCGACATTGCCGCACTGGCGGTGCATTGCCGCTTTCGCGATTGCAGCCACCAAGGCGAGCCGGGCTGTGCAGTGCGCGGGGCCGTGCCGGCCGACCGGCTGCACAACTTTCACAAGCTGCAGCGCGAGCTGCGCCGCGACACGATGACGGCGCTGGAGCGCAGGCAGGAGGTGGGCTTGTGGAAGGCGCGCGGCCGGGCGGCACGCGTGCACATGAAGGCCAAACGTGGTGAATGAGCGCGCTATGCTGGCACCGCTCGACCGCCATGAACGACACACCGCTCCGCCGATCCGTGCTGAACCTGCGACGCTACGGCGCTTCGCCGGGCAGCCATGCGCACGAGCACTACCAGGTGCTGTGGGGCTGGGACGGTGCACTCGAGCTCGACGTCGAAGGCCGCGGCGCGCGCATGACGGCGGGGCTGGTGGCCGTCATCCCGCCTGGCGCGCGGCACGACTTCTGGGCCGCTCGCCACGAACGGGCGCCCGCGCGCTGCTTCGTGCTCGACACCGCCGAGTCGGCACTGGAGCCGCTGGCCGGCCGCGTATGGTCCACCGACCCGGGCCTCACCCACTTGCTGCGTTACTTCGACAGCCGTGGTGCCGAGCCCTTGCCCGATGCCGCCATTGAGCTGCTGAGCGCGTCGCTGTGGGCCGGCCAGCCCGCCGAGCAGGCCATGCCGCGCGCTGGCCGCTCCATCGACTGGGCCCGGCTGCAGGCCTGGGTCGATGCCCACCTCGATGCGCCGCTCGATGTGGCCATGCTCGCCGCGCAGGTGCACCTGAGCCCCTCGCAGTTCGCGGCGCGCTGCGTGGCCGAGCGGGGGCTGCCGCCGCTGGCCTGGCTGCGCGCGCGTCGCCTGGTGGCCGCACGCCGCCTGCGCGAGCGCGGCGTGCCGGTGGCCGAGGTGGCGGCGCGTTGCGGCTACCGCTCGCCGTCGGCCCTGACGGCTGCGATGCGCCGCGCCGGCATCGCACCGTGACGACCAGCGCCGCGCGACGATCGGCCGGCGTTGCGCGACGAAGCGCGGGCGCGAGAGCCGCTAGGCTCGGGGCACCATGTCCAACACAGCCCTGCATCCCAACCTGCTGGCTCTCGGCGCCATCGCGCTGTGGGCGCTGCTGGCCTCGCTCGGCGTCGCGCTGACGCACGTGCCGCCCTTCCTGTTGACCGGCCTCGCGCTGCTGGCCGGCAGCCTGCCGGCGTGGCCGCATTGGCGGGCCTGGCGGGTCAGCCGCAAGGCGCTGGCGCTCGGCATCTACGGGCTCTTCGGCTTCCATTTCCTGCTGTTCATCGCGCTGCGGCTCGCGCCGCCGGTGGAGGCCAATCTCGTCAACTACCTCTGGCCGCTGTTCATCGTGGTGCTCGCGCCGCTGTTCCTGCCGGGCGTGCGGCTGCGGGCCGTGCACGTAGCGGCGGCGATGGCGGGCTTTGCCGGAGCGGCGTTGGCCATCGTGGGCGGGCGCGATGTGAGCGGCGGCTTTGCCTGGGGCTATCTGCCGGCGCTGGGCTCGGCCTTCATCTGGGGCAGCTATTCGCTGATGTCACGCCGCCTGGTCGAGCATGGCGAGGCGTTTCCCACCGCGGCGATCGGCCTCTTCGGCATCGTGTCGGGTCTGCTGGCGCTGGCTTGCCATGTGGCCCTGGAGCCCACGGTCAGCTTGAGCGGGCGGGACTTCGGCCTCATCGCGTTGATGGGCCTGGGCCCGCTGGGCGCGGCGTTCTTCTTGTGGGACGCGGCGCTCAAGCGCGGCGATCCGCGCACCATCGGCGTGCTGAGCTACCTGACGCCGCTGCTGTCCACCGCGCTGCTGATGGTGGTGACGCAACGGCCGTTCACCGCGCACATCGCCGCGGCGGCGCTGCTGATCGTCGGTGCGGCACTGGTGGCGGTGCGTGCCAGGGCCTGAGCCTCAGGTTTCAGAGAGCAGCCGCTCGACGAGCGTGTGCAGGGCCGCGAAGTCGGGCTCGCCGACATAACGTTCCACGATCTCGCCGCGCTTGTCGATCACGAAGGTGGTGGGCGTGAATTCCACGTCGCCGAAGCTCCTGGCCACTGCGCCGGTGTTGTCGATCGCCACCTGGAACGGCAGCTTCTTCCGTTCGGCGTAGCTCACCACCGAGGCTGGCGGGTCATGGCTCATCGCCACCGCCACGAAGTCGAGACCGCGTGTCTTGTACTCGTTGTAGGTCGCGACCATCTGCGGCATTTCCTTCACGCAGGTGGCGCAGGTGGTGGCCCAGAAGTTGACCAGCACGACCTTGCCGCGCAGCTCCGTCACGCTGTGCCTGCTGCCGTCTAGCAGGGTGTAGGGCACGGCGGGAGCGGTTTGCCCGCGGTGGCCTGGTGCAAAGTAGCCTCCCACGCCGATTGCCAGCACGGCTGCAGCGGCGGCAACATAGCGTGTGATCTTCTTTTGCATGGAGTTGGGCCAGTGAATCGTCGAAATTTTACGGGTGGGGCCGCTGTCGGCCTGCTGTTGGGAAGCTGGGCATCGAGCGGCCACGCGCTGTCGCTCAGCGACGCCGATGCGGTGTCGGGCCTGCGTGCGGCACTCGAGCGCGGCGCGGGCTCGGCGGTCAGCCTGCTGGGCCGCACCGATGGATTTCTCGGCAACCCGAAAGTCCGCATCCCGCTGCCCGAGTGGTTGGAGCGTTCTGCCGGCCTGCTGCGTGCAGCCGGGCGGGGCCACCGTGTCGATGAGCTCGAGACGGCGATGAACCGGGCCGCCGAAGCCGCGGTGCCCGAAGCGAAGGCCTTGCTCGTCAATGCAGTCAAACGCATGACGGTGAGCGATGCCAAGGGCATCCTGACCGGCGGCGACACGTCGGTGACTCAGTTCTTTGCCGACAAGACCCGCGAGCCGCTGGGGGTGAAGTTCCTGCCCATCGTCACGCGCGCCACCGAGAGGGTGTCGCTGGCCGCGAAGTACAACCGCGTGGCCGGTACCGCGGCGGCCTTCGGCCTCGTGAAGGCTGAGCACGCCAATATCGAGCAGTACGTCACAGGCAAGGCGCTGGACGGCCTGTACCTGATGATCGGCGAGGAAGAAAAGAAGATCCGCCAGGACCCGGTGGGCACGGGCAGCGCGATCTTGCGAAGGGTGTTCGGGGCGCTGCAGTAACGCACCGCCCAGCGGCACGGCCTGGGTCAGGCCTGCATCAAACGCCCTTGGACAGCTCGAACACCAGCGCCGAGGGCAGCGAACTCAGGATGGCGTCGCGGCCCACGCGGGCGAAGCCGCTGCCGCTGAACCCCGAGATATCGAAGCTGGCACCTTCTTCCACGATCTCTATGAACACGAATTCCGGCACCTCGGAGCGGATGTCCTCGGCCAGTTGATCGAACTTCTCGCCGCGCAGCACCGCTTCGACGACGATGGCGTGCGGCAGGCCTTCGCGGCAGAAGTCGGACGCCTCGTCCACCGAGTTCACGAAGTCGAGTACCAGACCCATGTTGCGAATCGCTTCACGGATCTGGATGCGCACGTCGCGCCGCGAGGCCACCACCAGCACGTGGCTGCCGGCCATCGGGCGCGAGTTGAACGTGCTGGAAAAGCCGCTGTCGAGCTCCACGGCGCTCACGCCGGGCAGCTCTTCGTTGACGACGGTGCGCGGGAACTCGAGCGTCAGCGTGACCTGCGCGGCTTCGATCTTGCGCGCGAGTTCCAGGCCAATGGTGCGAGCGGTCTGCTCCAGCAGGTGCCAGGTCAGCGAATCGAGTCCGCGGTTCTGTGCTTCATGGGGCAGGCCGTCGGCCAGGTCGACCGGCTGGTGGGCGAAGCGGCAGGTGATGCGCCCGTGCTGCGGCCAGGGCTTCATGTCGAGCCGGATCTCGATGTGCGACTGCGCGCATTCGAGCACCCAGTCGAGCAGCGTGTTGAGCAGGCTGAACAGCAGCGACGGATCGACGATCACCTCCACCGGCCGCATGACCTGCTTGACCTGGATGCCGCGCGCCTGGGTTTCGCGGGCACGGTGCGTGAGCACGCTTTGCAGCGTCTGCGTCAGGTGCAGGCGCTCATGCGATTGCTGCAGCCGCCCGGAAGCAAAACGTGACAGCTGCTGGCTCACCATGCCAGCGTGGCGCGCGCGCTCGACCTCGTTGCGCAACGCGCGCAGGCTCTGGCGGTCGATGCGACCCGTGGAGGTCAGCTCGGTGACCCGCTCCAGCGCGGCGGTCAGCGGCCCGGCGATCTCGCGCCCGATCTCCGTGATGAGCTCGCACCAGCGCGCCGGGTCGTTCGCTTCGATCGTGAGTGCGGCAGCGCCACCGCCACTGCGCTTGGAGGAGGTGAGATCAGACATGTCCATTGGGCCTCCCTATGGGTCATCGGCTCATGACACAGGGTGTAGCGAGCCGCGCCGTTTGCTGGGGAAATATTGCGTCTCAGTGTTGAGGCAAGGTAGGGGGGTGTCCACCCCGCGAATGGGTGCTGAGGCCCAAGCGGTGCGCGGCTTCCCACTGCTTGCGGGGCGGGTTGCTACCGAGGGCCTGGTTCCCGCGGTCTTGCGACGTGCGGCCCGGATAATCCCTGGCATGTTGTCGTTGCCTCGTGGACCGGGCTGCCTTGCGGCGCTGTTCCTGTTGATTGCCGTGGCGGCCTGTGCGCCGGCGTTGGACTGGCGCGAGGTGCGGCCAGAGTCCACCTCGTTGATCGCCATGTTTCCCTGCAAACCGAGCCGGCAGACGCGTGAGTTGCCGCTGGCTGGCGCACGGGTGCGCATGGAATTGCTCGCTTGCGAAGCCGGGGGGGCCACCTGGGCCCTGAGCCATGCGGAGCTGGGCGATGCCACACGGGTGGGCGCGTCGCTGGCGGCCTTGAATGAGTCGCTGGCGGCCAACCTGGGCGCAAGCCTGTCTTTGTCAGTAGAGCCGTGGGCGGTCCCTGGTATGACGCCACAGTCGGGAGCGCGGCGGGTACACCTCAGTGGCACGCGAGCCGATGGCGTTGGCGTGCAAGTCGAGGCCGGTGTGTTTGCTCACGGCACGCGTGTATTCCAGGCCGTGGCCATGCGGCCGGCCAAAGAACCCGCCTTCGACGCCGAGACCCTGCAAGGCTTCTTTGGGGGCATGAGGTTCAGGTCTTGAACCATGCCGCGGCGGCCCGACCGGCGCCTTGAGTCAGCCTGTGGCGAGCCCGTTGCGTTGTTCGCAGCATGCTGTCGCCTTTCTTACTTGTGGTTCTTGTGGTACAGACCACGCCCTGCGCGACGCGCTGCCGCTAATAATTGAAGCCCCATGGCCGGCATCCTGATCATTGCCCACACCCCGCTCGCCTCGGCCTTGCAGGTTGCGGCGCGGCATGCCTTCCCGGAGGCCGCGGCACAGGTCGAGGCGCTGGACGTGCTGCCCAACGTGCCGCTGGCCGAAACCGAGACCCAGGCGCGCCTGCTGCTGCAGCGGGTGCTCGAGCATTCCCGAGGTGCCAGCGGTGCCTTGCGGCCCGAAGCCCTGATCCTGACCGACGTGTTCGGTGCCACGCCGTCGAACCTGGCGCAACGCCTGGCCGACGGTTCCAGCGTGAAGGTCATCACAGGCGCCAACGTGCCGATGCTGTGGCGCACGCTCAACTACGCGCACGAGCCGCTCGACATGCTGGTGGCGCGCGCGCTGGCCGGCGGCTCGCAAGGCGTGATGCAGATCGCCACGTCGCGGCCGCAGAACCAGGCCTACAAACCCGGACATGATCAAGACCACCATCACCATCAGCAATAAGCTCGGCCTGCACGCGCGAGCATCGGCCAAGCTCACCAAGCTGGCCGGCGGCTACGCCTGCGAAGTGTTCATGAGCCGCAATGGCCGGCGCGTCAATGCCAAGAGCATCATGGGCGTGATGATGTTGGCCGCGGGCATCGGCACCGAGATCGAGATCGAGACCGATGGTGAGCGCGAACAGGAATGCATGGACGCCCTGCGCGCGTTGATCGACGACAAGTTCGGCGAAGGCGAGTAAGCCCGCCCGCCGCCGAATCAACGGGCGCCGTCAGGCGCCGAGGAAGTGCTTGCGGTACTTCGACGGCAGATCCTGGATGCGCATCAGCATCGGCAGGTCGGCCGTGTTGAAGTCGGGGTCCCAGGCCGGTGGGCCCAGTACCTTCGCGCCGCAGCGCAGGTAGCCGCGGATCAGTGCCGGCGGCTCGACCGCGAGGTCATGCTGCAGTTCTTCCACCGGCAGCGGCAGGCGGGGACGCACCTGATGCTCGATCGGCGCGAGATGCGTCTGGCGCAGCTGTTCCCACAGGCTGGCTGCAACATGGCCGCCGTCGCGCATGCTCACGCTCGCACAGCCCACCATCGTGTCGAGATCGTTGCGTACCATGAATTCGGCCAGCGCGCCCCACAGCGCCAGGATGGCGCCGCCCGAGCGGTGCTCCGGGTGCACGCAGGAGCGGCCCAGTTCCACCATCTTGGGACGCAGCGGGCGCAGCCGGGTGAGATCGAATTCGGTCTCGCTGTACAGCCCACCAATGCGCTTGGCAGCCGCCGGCGTGAGCACGCGGTAGGTACCGATCACCATTCCGGGTTCGCCGCCCTCACCCATCGCGCGAACGAGCAGGTGCTCGCAGTACGGGTCGAAGACGTCGATGTCGTGTCCGGCGGGGGAGCCGGCCGGGGGAGACAGGCGAGCGCCCATCTCTTCGGCAAAAACCACGTGCCTCAGGCGCTGCGCTTCGCGAACTTCGCTTTCATCGCGAGCCCAAGTGACCTCCAGTCGAACGCGCTCACGCGCAGCAGGCTCTTGCGGCGAGCTTTCGTGAAGTGACCTCCGTGGCGCACGGAGCTCAAGGCCCGACAGGTCTTGCAGCGGCAGTGTCGGCAGGGGCAGCTCCCTCATTGCGAACTCCTTTCAAGTTCCGGCAATGCTGGAGGGCGGGCGTGACGTCGCCGTGAAGCATGCATGACCAGGTCATGACAGTCGCGCCAGCGTCACAAACTTCACGAACCCGCTCGTCATGTACCGACCACACAGCCGTCCCTGCCGGATCACCACCGTGGCCGAGCGTGGGCGACCGCCCTGCGGTCCGCCGGGCCGACTCGACACCGCCTGGGGGCAGCGCCGGATTCGCCCGCTCGGACGGGCTTTCGCCAGGATGCTGGATGTTGACTAACAGGCTGCGGCGATCGGGTGTCATCGTGATGCCGGTGATCTCGCAGCCGCGCGGGCCAGTGAGGAACCGTTTGATCCCGCCGGATGCAGGATCGGCACACAGCATCATGTTGTTGCCGATGCCGGCGTAGTCGCTCTTGCCGAGCACCGAGGTGGATATCTCGGTCCGGATCCACATCAAGCCGGCAGGGTCGATCCACAAGCCGTCGGGGGAGCCGAACTTGTCGGCCTTCGCGCTCTGGTGCTGGCCCTGGCGCGCCGCGTCCTTCAGGCCGGGGCGCCCGCCAGCACGAAATGCGCCCAGCGGAAACGGTCCGATGCGGCGCTGCCTTCTTCCTTCCAGCGCAGGATGTGGCCGAAGATGCTGTTGGCGTGCGGATTCGCGTCGTCCATTGGCGCCTTGCCGGACTGGCCGCGCTCGCTGTTGTTGGTGAGCGTGACGAACACTTCTCCACTGACCGGGTGCACCGATCCACTCTGGGCGGTCCATCTTCGTGGCGCCCACCGCGTCGGCGGCCTGGCGGCAGTGCACGAGCACCTCGGCTTGCGATGCAAAACCTTGTTCTGCTGTGAGCGTGCCTTCGCCGTGAACCAGCGGCAACCAGCGGCCGAAGCCGTTGCTGTCGAAACGCGCCACGTACAACGTGCGGTGGTCCAGCATGTATTCGAAGCGCTCGTTGTCATCCATGTAGACCACTGCGCGGCCATCACGGCTGACTTGATGCGTCCCAGCGCGGTGCGCTTGACCGGCGCGCTGTCGGGAGCAAACGGGTCTATCTCGACCACCCACCCGAAACGATGCTGCTCGTTCGGATGCTCGGCGGTATCAAAGCGCTCATCGCGTTCGTGCCAGCGATAGCCTCAGCCTTCCGGGCGCAAACCGTAACGCTGCTCATCGGCACGAGGCCGAGCACCGGTGGCGAAGTAGCCATTCCAGTTCTCTTCGCAGGTGAGGTAGGTGCCCCATGGGGTATAGCCGTTGGCGCAGTTGTTGAGGGTGCCCAGCACGGTGGCCCCGCTCGGGGCTGCTATTGGATGCGTCTGTTTTGAATGTGGGTGCGCCGGCTGGGGCGCCGATCGGATCGCCCCAACGCAGCAGCATCGGCTTGGTATTCCGGGGGGCACTACCAGCGTGTCGACTGTGGATGCAGGCACCGCGGTGAAGCCCAGCAACGCCACCACGGCCGAGGCACTGGCAGTGAGCCAATGCCGGCGTGATGTGTCCAGGTTCTGCAGCGTCGAATTGCCGCTGCTGTTTGCGCCGTCTCTCGAAGCCCTTGCCCATGCCATTGCATCTCTTTCATCCAGGGGCTGCAAGGCTAGCCCGAGCCGATGAACCCGCGGTGACATACGCGTGAGAACCCCGAGTGCAGAAGGAAAAGCCACGCTGCTAGCATGCGTCGCATGAGCTTCCAGGTCTTCGGTCTGCCCGTTTCACGCGGGGTCGCCATCGGCCGTGCCGTGCTGGTGGCCTCCAGTCGCGTCGACGTGGCGCATTACTTCATCGATCCCTCGCGCATCGAAGGCGAAATCGATCGCCTGCGTGCGGCTCGCGACGCCGTCGTCGGCGAGCTCGAAGTACTCAAGCGCGATCTGCCTTCCGACGCACCTAGCGAACTGCCCGCGCTATTGGACGTGCACCTGATGCTGCTGCATGACGAAGCGCTCACCGGAGCTACTCGGCAGTGGATCGTCGAGCGTCACTACAACGCTGAGTGGGCCCTGTCGGCGCAGCTGGAGGTGTTGGCTCGGCAGTTCGATGAGATGGAGGACGAGTACCTGCGCGAGCGCAAGGCGGATCTCGAGCAGGTGGTCGAACGTTTGCTGCGTGCACTCGATCGCGGCGGTGCTGCAACGTTCGCGCCGGCGCCTGGGGTCAGCGAGCGTGACTTCGGCGGGGAAGATCCGCTCGTGCTGGTGGCTAACGACATCGCTCCGGCAGACATGCTGCAGTTCAAGAAAAGCGTGTTCACCGGCTTCATCACTGACGTGGGGGGGCGCACGTCGCATACGGCCATCGTCGCGCGCAGCCTCGACATCCCCGCGGTTGTCGGTGCGCGCGAAGCCAGCCGCATCATCCGGCAGGACGACTGGGTCATCATCGATGGCGATGCAGGCATCGTGATCGTCGATCCTTCACCCATCGTGCTGGAGGAGTACCGCTTCCGACAGCGCCAGAGTGAGCTCGAACGAGAGCGGCTTTCGCGTCTGCGCCACAAGCCCGCCGTCACGCTGGACGGTGAGCCCGTCGAGTTGCTGGCCAACATCGAATTGCCAGGCGACGCACACGCCGCCTTGACCGCAGGCGCGGTGGGAGTAGGGCTGTTCCGCAGTGAATTTCTGTTTATGAACCGCAACGGCGAACTGCCGGGCGAAGACGAGCAATACGAGGCCTATCGTGCGGCCGTCGAGGCGATGCAAGGGATGCCAGTGACGATCCGCACGGTGGACATCGGCTCAGACAAGCCGCTGGATCGCATGTCGGTTAACGAGCTGCGCCATGAGCACGCGCTCAATCCGGCGATGGGGCTGCGTGCCATCCGCTGGAGCTTGTCAGAGCCCAGCATGTTCCGCCAGCAATTGCGCGCCATCCTGCGCGCCAGCGCGCACGGCAAGGTGCAGTTGCTCGTGCCGATGCTTGCACACGTCAGCGAGATCCGGCTCACCTTTGAAGCCATTGCGCGGGCACAACAGCAACTCAGCGAGGCCGCTCGGCCGTACGGCCAAGTGCGTATCGGCGCCATGATCGAGGTGCCCGCTGCTGCGCTCGTGCTGCCGACCTTTCTCAAATACTTCGACTTCGTCTCGATCGGCACGAACGACCTCATCCAGTACACGCTGGCCATCGACCGCGCTGACGAATCAGTGGCGCATCTGTACGACCCATGGCATCCCGCGGTGCTGCAGCTGGTGGCTCAGACCATTCGCACTGCTCGGGCTGCAGGCAAAGGCGTCAGTGTTTGTGGCGAGATGGCGGGTGATCCTGCATTCACGGAGCTCCTGCTCGGTATGGGCCTCCGCAGTTTCTCGATGCACCCATCGCAAATCAGTGCAATCAAACAGCGAGTGCTCCGCGCCGATGCTCGGCGCCTTGCACTTCATATCGATGAGGTGCTCTCCAGTGAAGACCCTGAGACCGCGTATCGGATCCTGCTCACGGCTGCTGCGGCTGCCCGTGATGCGCTGGCGGTCGCTTGACTCATCG
Source organism: uncultured Rivibacter sp. (assembly GCA_946480925.1). The sequence continues at coordinate 151 of CAMLLU010000005.1, read as the reverse complement.
AAATTTTGTTGAAAATGGTGTGCTGGTCTAAAAAACCGTGCTACAGTAGCTATCTTCGCTGATTGCTGTGAGCGCCGCAGGCGCAAACGCCAAAGCAGGCAGCGAGAAAAAACAAAAGCTGAGTGCTTGACAGGGTTTAAGAAAACAGGTC
>CAMLLU010000004.1 GCA_946480925.1 uncultured Rivibacter sp. | reverse complement strand
GCCGCCCAAGGTGGCGCAGCGGCGGTCGAATCCATCGCGGCCGTGGCCGACAGCGGCAAGAGCAGCTTCGTGGGCCGCGAGGTCACCAAGAGCGACCGCCCCGAACTCACCGCGGCCAAGATCATCGTCTCGGGTGGCCGGGCGATGGGCAGCAGCGACAAGTTCAATGAAGTGCTCACGCCGCTGGCCGACAAGCTGGGGGCCGCCTTGGGCGCCAGCCGCGCCGCGGTGGACGCGGGCTATGCACCCAACGACTGGCAGGTGGGCCAGACCGGCAAGATCGTGGCGCCGCAGCTGTACATCGCCGCCGGCATCAGCGGGGCCATCCAGCACCTGGCCGGCATGAAGGACTCGAAGGTGATCGTGGCGATCAACAAGGATCCGGAAGCGCCGATCTTCAGCGTGGCCGACTACGGCCTGGAGGCCGATCTGTTCGACGCCGTGCCGGCGTTGGTCAAAGAGCTCGGCTGAGCCAGCGACAGCGACAAAACCAAAAGCGCCGCGACTGGCAACAGTCCTGGCGCTTTTTTTGAACCCAGGAGACCGTTATGACCTACCAGGCCCCCGTGAAGGACATGCTCTTCGACATGAAAGAGCTCGCCGGGCTCGATCAAGTGGCCCAGCTGCCGGGCTTCGAAGAGGCTGGCATCGAGACGGCCCAGGCCGTGCTCGAGGAATGCGCCAAGTTCAACGAGGGCGTGGTGGCGCCGCTCAACTTCGAGGGCGACAAGAACCCAAGCTACTGGAAGGACGGCAAGGTCTTCACGACGCCTGGCTTCAAGGACGCGTTCAAGCAATTCTCCGAAGGCGGGTGGCAGGGCCTGCAGCACCCTGGAGACTTCGGCGGCCAGGGCTTGCCCAAGACCATCGGCGCGGCCTGCGTCGAAATGCTCAACAGCGCCAACCTGAGCTTTGCGCTGTGCCCGCTGCTGACCGACGGCGCCATCGAGGCGCTGCTCACCGCCGGCACGCACGAGCAGCAGCAGACCTACATCCCGAAGATGATCTCGGGTGAGTGGACCGGCACGATGAACCTCACCGAGCCGCAGGCCGGTTCGGACCTCGCGCTGGTGCGCACGCGCGCCGAGCCGCAGGGTGACGGCAGCTACAAGATCTTCGGCACCAAGATCTTCATCACCTACGGCGAGCACGACATGGCGGACAACATCGTCCACCTCGTGCTCGCACGCGTGGCCGGTGCGCCTGAAGGTGTGAAGGGCATCTCGCTCTTCATCGTGCCGAAGTTCATGGTCAAGGCCGACGGCTCTCTGGGCGAGCGCAACGACGTGCAGTGCGTGAGCATCGAGCACAAGCTCGGCATCAAGGCGAGCCCCACGGCCGTGCTGCAGTTCGGCGACAAGGGGGGCGCCATCGGCTACCTCGTGGGCCAGGAAAACCGTGGCCTCGAGTACATGTTCATCATGATGAACGCGGCCCGCTATGCGGTGGGCTTGCAGGGCATCGCGGTGGCAGAGCGTGCCTACCAGAAGGCCGTGCAGTACGCGAAGGACCGCGTGCAGTCGCGACCGGTCGATGGCTCGCAGCCGGGCTCGGCGCCCATCATTCACCACCCCGACGTGAAGCGCATGCTGATGACGATGCGCGCGTTGACTGAAGGCTGCCGCGCGATGGCCATCGCTGCCGCAGCGGCCTACGACGCAGCCCATGCACACCCCGATGCCGAGGTGCGCAAGCAGAACCAGGCCTTCTACGAGTTCATGGTGCCGCTGGTGAAGGGCTACAGCACCGAGATGAGCCTCGAGGTCACCAGCCTGGGCGTGCAGGTGCACGGCGGCATGGGCTTCATCGAAGAAACCGGCGCGGCGCAGTACTACCGCGACGCCAAGATCCTCACCATCTACGAAGGCACCACCGCCATCCAGGCCAACGACCTGGTGGGCCGCAAGACTGCACGCGACGGTGGCGCTACCGCAAAGGCCATCGCGAAGCAGATCGCCGCCACTGAAGTTCAACTGGCGGGCCGCAGCAGCGCCGCTGCGCGTGCGGCGCACAAGCGCCTCACGGCCGCCCGCGAAGCCTTCGAGCAGGTGGTGGACTTCATCGCAAGCCAGACCAAGGGCAACCCGAACGCCGCATTTGCCGGCTCGGTGCCTTACCTCATGCTGGCCGGCAACCTGATGGCCGGCTGGCAGATGGCACGCGCGCTGATGGTGGCTGAAGACAAATTCGCGGCCGGCGAAGACAAGGCCTTCATGGCGGCGAAGGTGGCGACCGCACGTTTCTACGCGGAGCACATCCTTGCGCGCGTGCCGGGCCAGCGCGATGCCATCGTCGACGGTGCCGAGAGCGTGACGGCGCTCGCACTCGAGGCGTTCTGACCCACCTCCGTTCACAGCAGGAGATCGACTTGCCTTTGCCCCGCGTTCTGCAGAATCTGCCGCTGCCCATCATCGGCTCGCCGCTGTTCATCATCAGCAACCCCAAGCTCGTGATCGAGCAATGCAAGGCCGGTGTCATCGGCTCGATGCCGGCGCTCAACGCACGGCCAGCCGAACAGCTCGACGAGTGGCTTGCCGAGATCACCGAGACCCTGGCTGCCCACAATCGCGCCAACCCCGACAGGCCGGCCGCACCGTTCGCCATCAACCAGATCGTGCACAAGAGCAACGACCGGCTCGGACATGACCTCGAGCTGTGCGTGAAGTACAAGGTGCCGGTGATCATCACGTCGCTCGGCGCGCGCACGGACGTCAACGACGCGGTGCACAGCTACGGTGGCGTGGTGCTGCACGACATCATCAACAACAAGTTCGCGCGGAAGGCCATCGAGAAAGGCGCCGACGGTCTCATTGCCGTGGCGGCGGGTGCTGGTGGTCATGCAGGCACGACGAGCCCGTTCGCGCTGATCCAGGAAATCCGTGAGTGGTTCGACGGCCCGCTCGCACTTTCCGGCGCCATTGCCAATGGCCGCGCGGTGCTGGCGGCGCAGGTGATGGGCGCCGACTTCGCCTACATCGGCTCGGCTTTCATCGCCACCGAGGAAGCGCGTGCGTTGGAGGGCTACAAGCAGATGATCACCCAGAGCAGCAGCCAGGACATCGTCTACTCCAACCTCTTCACTGGCGTGCACGGCAACTACCTGCGCGGCTCCATCGTCGCCTCAGGTCTCGACCCGGACAACCTACCGGTGAGCGACCCGAGCACGATGAACTTCGGCGGCGAAGGCGGCGCCAAGAAGGCCTGGAAGGACATCTGGGGTTGCGGCCAGGGCATCGGTGCCGTGAAGGACGTGTTGCCCACGCGTCTCCTGATCGAACGCCTGCGCAGCGAATATCTCGCGGCCAAGCGTCAGCTCTGCGCCTGAACGATGCCTATCCGGGCGGCTGCCCGATTGCATCTCTTGCCTTGAAGCACCGGGGCATGCTGTATAAAAATACAGCATGCCCCGGTCGAAGTTCCCACCCATCGTCAAGCAGCCCGAGCACCCCGTCGAGGCGCTGAAAGGGCGCGGCATGACATGGGCGATGCCGCATCGCTTTTCAGCCGATGTACGCGAGGCCTTCGACGACGGCTGGGGCACCGAAGACGAACTGGTGGCCGAAGAGCACCTGCCGCCTTCGACGCAGATCATCGAGGAGCGGGTCAAGTCCATCATCTCGAGCAACGACTCGCCCGACATTCCCTTCGAGCATTCGATCAATCCATACAGAGGCTGCGAGCACGGCTGCATCTACTGCTACGCACGGCCCACGCACAGCTATCTCAACCTGTCGCCGGGCGTCGATTTCGAAACCAAGATCGTGGCCAAGGTGAATGCGGCCGAGCGACTGGTGGAAGAGCTGCGCAAGCGTTCCTATGTGCCCAGCGCCATCAACCTCGGCGCCGCTACAGACTGCTACCAGCCCGTCGAGCGCAAGCTTCGTCTCACGCGGGCCGTGGTCGAAGTGCTGGCGCAATGCGAGCATCCGTTCACCATCGTCACCAAGTCTTCGGGCGTCGAGCGTGACATCGACCTCATCGCGCCGGCGGCACAGCGTTCGCAGGCTGCGGTGTTGATCAGCATCACCTCGCTCGACTCGGAGCTGTCTCGCATCATGGAGCCGCGCGCGGCAGCGCCGTACAGGCGGTTGCAGACGGTGCAAAGGCTCAGCGCCGCGGGCATTCCGGTAGGGGTGAACGTCGCGCCCATCATTCCGTTCATCAACGAGCCGGAGATCGAACACATCATCGAAGCGGCCTGCGAGGCTGGGGCCCACTCGATCCACTGGACGGTCGTGAGGCTGCCGTGGGAGGTGGCGCCGCTGTTCCACCAATGGCTGGCGCAGCACTTTCCTCAACGGGCGGAACGCGTGATGGCACGCATCCACGACATGCGGCACGGCAAGGACTACGACGCCGACTTTGCGACGCGCATGAAGGGCGATGGCCTCTGGGCGCAGCTGATCCGCCAGCGCATCGAGAAGGCCACGACGCGTGGCGGTCTGCAGAAAGTGCGGTACGAGCTCGACTCCAGCCGCTTCCGGCCGCCTGACGCGGCAGGGCAGGGGACTCTGTTCTGAGCGGTGGCGACACTTCTGCGTGTCGAAGGGCGCGCCTGGCTCAGGCAGGGTTCTTTGCGGCAGCGGTGAGCGTGCGTGGATCGTCCGCCTTGGTCAGGTGCACCTGGGTGCCATAGCTGCGGTACCTGTCGTGCAGTGTCTTGGCGCGCTGCTGCAGCGCGATCGCATCTGGGATCGACTTGTTGTGGCGGTTCAGCGTGTGCAGGGCCAGGTCGATCAGCTTGGCGTTGAGTGTGTGCTCGGCCCCGGTGAGCAATGCCAACACCGCTTCACGGGGCTGGCCGGCCACTGTGTGCGACACGGCTTCCTCGGCCTGGGTACAGATCTTCTCGTATTCGTTGCGCATGATCTGCTCGAAGCCAGGTTGGCCCAGTGTGGCGCGGATCAGCAGCTCCGTCGTGGTGTGTGATACGGCGAAGCGTCGTGCCAGCATGGACAGGAAGTGCTCGATGTCATCGAGCCGGACCTCGCTGCGGTACATGCGCGCGACCATCATCATCAGGTTGCAGGCCGCCTCGAACTCGAAGTCGGGCGCCTGCAGTTCGTTGAGCATGTCGCGGGTCTGCAGCACCCCGTCGGGCACGCGGCGTTCGAGCAAGGCCTTGAAGATGCTGATGACCGACTCGAAGCGACGCAGCCGCGCGCTGTTGCGCTGCGGCTCGCGGGCCTTGCTCATGGACTCGAGCGAGTGCGTGAGGCCGCGCGTGTCGGCACGGTCGAACTGCAAGGCGGCCAGCAGCACCAGGCCTTGGAGGTCGTAGGTGCGTGAGTTGAGGCCCAGCCGGGCTGCGCGTTGCAGCGCGTCGGCGGCCTCACTGGGCTCGCCGAAATAGAAGGCCAGCAGGCCGAACTTCACCAGTCGCGCCACGCAGCCCGGCGTGATGGTGCATGCGCGGCGCAGCGAGTCCACCGCCTGCTCAGGTTCTCCCTGGTCGAGCAGCACCCGGCCCATCACGTCGTAGGCGTCGGCGTAGCCCGGCTGCTCACCCAGCAGGCTTTCCAGCGTGCGGCGCGACTGGAGGACGGCGCCCGCTTCATATTGCGAGCGCGCAATGCCCAATCGCGCCCAAGGCAGTGCGCCGCTGCGCAGGATGGCCTCGAACATGGTTTGCGCTGCGTGGGGCTTGCCGACCTTGAGCCACAGCTCCGCGCCGATGCGGGCGGCCTGCAGCCATGCGGCGCCGCGCGTGTCGAAGCGCACCTGGCACAGCTCGGCAGCCTCGATCAGCTGGTTCTGCTCGACCTTGTCGATGATCTCCTTCAGCGCCCGCTTGCGCTGTCGGGCCTGCACGAGCCGGTCGAGCAGTGCCTGCTCGGTGTGCGGCTTGATGATGTAGGCATCCAGCGCCGCCTCGGCGGCTTCGGCCACCTTGCCGTAGACGGATTCACCGGAAATCATCACCACCACGGTGGACAGCGGCAGCAGCTGCGCGAGCCGCAGATCGGCCATCAGGTCCTGGCCGGTCATCGGATCCCCCTCGAAGTGGTACTCGCACAGCACGATGTCGAACCGCCTGGCTTCCAGCAGCCTCCGGGCGTCGGGCACCTTGCTCGTCTGCGCGATGTTGCCGACGCCGCAGTCGCGCAGCATCGCAGCGAGGATGCTGCGGGACGTCGGGTTGGGGTCGATCACCAGCGCGCTGCAGCGCTGGATGTCTGCGTCAAGCAGGCGCATGACAGGCCCTCCAGGTGAAGACTGGCGGGAAAGGCGGAAGCGAAGACGAGGTCTGCAAGATGTGTCCTCCCAGGGTTGCTGGATACCGGCTGCTTCTACGGCGGCCTCGCTTGGTAACCAGGTCAGGTTGGCAAATGAAATGCCACTTGCGCTATATCGACTGTTCCAGCTTGAAACGCAAGAGGCTTTCGCAAAAAAGGGTGCCGCGGTGGGCACCCTTTTTGGGGAGAGGCGACAAGGCCGGTAGAAATTGCCGACTACTTGAACAAATCTTTCACGCGGTCGGTCCAGCTCTTGGCGTTCGGTGAGTGGCGCTCGCCGCCTTTCTTGAGCGACTCGTCCAGCTCCTTGAGCAGCTTGCGCTGGTGCTCGGTGAGCTTCACGGGCGTCTCGACCGCGACATGGCAGTACAGGTCGCCTGGATAGCTCGAACGCAAGCCCTTGATGCCCTTGCCGCGCAGCCGGAAGGTCTTGCCGTGCTGCGTACCTTCGGGGAGGTCGATCTCGGCCGTGCCTGAAAGCGTGGGTACCTCGATCGGCCCACCCAGGGCCGCCAGCGTGATGCTCACCGGCACCGTGCAATGCAGATCGTCACCGTCGCGCTCGAAGATCTCATGCTGCCTGATGCGGATCTCGATGTAGAGATCCCCGGGCGGCCCGCCGTTCATGCCCGGCTCGCCGTTGCCGGCCGAGCGGATGCGCATGCCTTCGTTGATGCCGGCGGGGATCTTCACCTCCAGCGTCTTGTTCTGCTTCACGCGGCCCTGGCCGCCGCAGGTGGTGCAGGGCTCGGGGATGATCTTGCCGCTGCCGTGGCAGTGCGGGCAGGTCTGCTGGATCGAGAAGAAGCCCTGGCGCAGGTGCACGGCGCCTGAGCCGTGGCAGCTCGGGCAGGTCTTGGCACTGGTGCCGGGCTTGGCGCCGGAGCCATGGCAGGTTTCGCATTCGCTCCAGCTCGGGATGCGGATCTGCGTTTCCTTGCCGTTGGCGGCTTCTTCCAGCGTGATCTCCATCGCGTACGACAGATCGCTGCCACGATAGACCTGCGGCCCGCCAGCACGCCGACCGCCACCCTGCGCGCCGCCGAAGATGTCGCCAAAGATGTCGCCGAAAGCCTCTGCAAAGCCACCGAAACCTTCCGGCCCGCCGCGAAAGCCGCCCGCGCCGCCCATGTTCGGGTCCACACCCGCATGGCCATACTGGTCGTAGGCCGCGCGTTTCTTGGGGTCGGAGAGCATCTCGTAGGCCTCTTTGGCCTCCTTGAACTTTTCTTCCGCCTTTTTCGCATCGTCACCCTGGTTGCGGTCAGGGTGGTGCTTCATCGCCAGCTTGCGATAAGCCTTCTTGATGTCCTCGTCGCTCGCATTCTTGGCGACGCCGAGGATCTCGTAGTAGTCACGCTTTGCCATCTGGTTGCCCTCTAAACGCAAAAACCCCCCGTGTGCATGAGGTGCCCACGGGGGTGGCTCACAACGGTGGGCTCAAGCGTTTCGATTACTTCTTGTCCTTCACTTCCTTGAATTCGGCGTCGACCACGTTGTCGTCGGCCGGCTTGGCTTCGGACTGCGGAGCCTCGCCGCCCGGCGCTGCGCCTGCCGCACCGGCTGCCCCCTGGGCGGCCTGCATGTCGGCGTACATCTTTTCGCCGAGCTTCTGGCTGGCTGCCATCAGCGCTTCGGTCTTGGCTTCGATCGTGGCCTTGTCGTCACCCTTCAGGGCTTCTTCCACGTCCTTGATCGCCGCTTCGATCTTTTCCTTTTCGGACGCATCGAGCTTCTCGCCGTATTCGGTGAGGCTCTTGCGCACGCTGTGCACCATGGCGTCGGCCTGGTTCTTGGCCTGCACCAGTTCGAGCTTCTTCTTGTCCTCGGCCGCGTTGAGCTCGGCGTCCTTCACCATCTTCTGGATCTCGTCTTCGCTCAAGCCCGAGTTCGCCTTGATGGTGATCTTGTTTTCCTTGCCGGTGGCCTTGTCCTTCGCGCCCACGTGCAGGATGCCGTTGGCGTCGATGTCGAAGGTCACTTCGATCTGCGGCGTGCCGCGCGGCGCGGGCGGGATGCCTTCGAGGTTGAACTCGCCCAGCAGCTTGTTGCCCGAGGCCATCTCGCGCTCGCCCTGGAACACCTTGATCGTCACGGCCGGCTGGTTGTCGTCGGCCGTCGAGAAGGTCTGCGAGAACTTCGTCGGGATCGTGGTGTTCTTCGTGATCATCTTGGTCATCACGCCGCCCAGCGTCTCGATGCCCAGCGACAGCGGGGTCACGTCGAGCAGCAGCACGTCCTTGCGCTCGCCGCCCAGCACCTGGCCCTGGATGGCCGCGCCCACGGCGACGGCTTCGTCAGGGTTGACGTCCTTGCGCGGCTCCTTGCCGAAGAACTCCTTGACCTTCTCCTGCACCTTGGGCATGCGCGTCATGCCGCCCACCAGGATCACGTCGTCGATCTCGCCGACCTTCACGCCCGCGTCCTTGATCGCGATGCGGCAGGGCTCGATGGTGCGCTCGATCAGGTCTTCGACCAGCGCTTCGAGCTTGGCACGCGTGAGCTTGATGTTCAGATGTTTCGGCCCCGAAGCATCGGCCGTGATGTAGGGCAGGTTGATGTCGGTCTGCGTGCTGTTCGACAGCTCGATCTTGGCCTTTTCAGCGGCTTCCTTCAGGCGCTGCAGCGCGAGCACGTCCTTCGACAGGTCGACGCCTTGTTCCTTTTTGAACTCGCTGATGATGTAGTCGATGATGCGCTGGTCGAAGTCCTCGCCACCCAGGAAGGTGTCGCCGTTGGTCGACAGCACTTCGAACTGCTTCTCGCCGTCCACGTCGGCGATCTCGATGATCGAGATGTCGAACGTGCCGCCGCCCAGGTCGAACACCGCGATCTTGCGGTCGCCCTTGCCGTGCTTGTCGAGGCCGAAGGCCAGCGCGGCAGCGGTCGGCTCGTTGATGATGCGCTTCACCTCGAGGCCGGCGATGCGGCCGGCGTCCTTGGTGGCCTGGCGCTGCGAGTCGTTGAAGTAGGCCGGCACCGTGATCACGGCCTCGGTCACTTCCTCGCCGAGGTAGTCCTCGGCGGTCTTCTTCATCTTGCGCAGCACTTCGGCGCTCACCTGGGGCGGCGCCAGCTTCTTGCCGCGCTCCTCGACCCAGGCGTCACCGTTGTCGGCCGCGACGATCTTGTAGGGCATCAGGTCGATGTCCTTCTGCACTTCCTTCTCGGTGAACTTGCGGCCGATCAGGCGCTTCACCGCGTAGAAGGTGTGCCTGGGGTTGGTGACGGCCTGGCGCTTGGCGGAGGCGCCGACGAGGATCTCGCCGTCTTCCTGGTAGGCCACGATCGAAGGCGTGGTGCGCGCACCCTCGCTGTTCTCGATGACCTTGGTGTTGTTGCCTTCCATGATGGCCACGCACGAGTTCGTGGTGCCCAGGTCGATGCCAATGATCTTGCCCATGTTCTGTACTCCTTGAGACTGGATTCGGTTGTCGTCTAGTTGTGAATAACTGTCGGTATTTCAAGCGCAGGAAGCTGTGGAAATCGCTTGCTCCACATCAACCCGGCGAGGGGGCTCATTTCGGGGCGGCCACCGTCACGAGGGCCGGGCGCAGCACGCGGTCGGCGATGAGGTAACCCTTCTGCAGCACCGCCACCACCGTGTTGGCTTCCTGCTCGGCGGGAACCATGCTGATGGCCTGGTGCTGGTGGGGGTCGAACTTGGTGCCGGGCTGCGGGTTGACTTCGATCACCTTGTTGCGCTCGAGCGCGGCACCCAGCTGGCGCAGCGTGGCGTGTGTGCCTTCGAGCAGTTGCTCGTTGGTGGCGTTCTGGATGGCCAGGGCAGCTTCCAGGCTGTCCTTCACCGACAGCAGGCTCTCGGCAAAGCTTTCCACTGCGAACTTGCGGGCCTTGGAGATTTCTTCCTCGGTGCGGCGCCGCACGTTCTCGACCTCGGCCTTGGCACGCAGGTAGGCGTCGGCCATCTCGGCGTGCTTGGCTTCGAGCTCGGCCAGGCGATCAGCCGCCTGAAGCTCGGGCGCGGTTTCGGCCTGCGGCTGGGTCTCCGGCGTAACTTGTTGATTCGTTTGGGGATTTTGTGCGTCTGACATGTCCGGCATCCATTTCGATCGGGCGCTAGCTGGGGGCCTTGCCCTGGCTTTCAAGAGGGTTTCCCAAAGAATTCTTCACGAACTTCCTCACGACTCGTGACCAATTGCCGTCGAATCGGGTGATCTCAAGCTTGGTGGATGCCCTTGGGTGGGAAATAATCCCAGCCACTTTGAATCCCCAGATGACCGATTCCTCCCCGTCGAACCCCGACGCGCCGATCTCACCGCAGGAAGCGCAGGCCGAGCAGGCACTGCAGCACGCGCTGGCCGTCGCTGAACCGCTGGTGCGCTGGTTGTTGCGCCATGGCGTGCGTTATGGGGCCCTGGCGTCAGCACTCAAGCACCTGTTCGTGGCGGTGGCTCGGGCCGAGCTGACCGAAAGCGGGGCCAAGGTCACCGACTCGGCACTGAGCGTGATGTCAGGCGTCCACCGCAAGGACGTGCGCCAGCTCGCAAGCGGCCAGCAGGAGATCAACGCCGCCGCGGCGCTGAGCCCGACGCCGGCGTCGCAGTTGTTCACCCGCTGGGTCACCGACCCGCTTTTTCGCGGCACCGACGGCCGGCCGCGCCGCCTGCCTCGCACCGGCTTGGCACCGAGCTTCGAGTCGCTGGCGCGCGAGGTGTGTACCGACGTGCACCCGCGCACGCTGCTCGAAGAACTGGTGCGCCTCGGGCTGGCTACCTTGCAAGGCGACGAGGTGGTGCTGCAGGCCGACAGCTTCGTGCCGGCGCCCGGGCGCAATGAGGCTGCCGCGCTCTTGTCAGCCAACGTGGCCGACCACCTGGCTGCCGCGGTGCACAACCTTACGCGCCCGTCGTCGCCCAAATTTCTCGAGCAAAGCGTGTATGCCGACGGCCTGAGCCTGGCCTCGGTCGAGGCGCTGGGCACGCTGGCGCGCGAGTTGTGGAAGGGCGATTTCGAGCGCATGGTGGCCGAGGCCACGCAAAAGGTGCAACTGGATGATGCGCTCGACCCGGCACTCGCGGCCATGCGCATGCGCTTTGGCGTCTACTACTACTTTGAACCGATGAGTGAAGGCGGCGCTGGCGACAGCACCGAGCCGCCCGAGGGGAGATCGACATGAAGCGGTACATTGCGGCGGGTTTGATGGCCTTGTCGCTGACGACTTGGCTGGGCGGCTGCGGCGGCGGCGTCGGCTCGGGTGGTACCGGCAGCCCGGTGGGCTATGCGGAGGGCTCGGTCACCGGCTTCGGCAGCGTGATCGTTGATGGCAAGCGGTTCGACGACCTGTCGGCCGTGGTGCAAGTCGAGCGCGCGCCAGGCGAGATGGCGGCAGCCGAGTTGCTGCTCGGCCAGCAGGTCGAGATGCGCCTCGATGACACCACCCAGGCGCAATCGATCCGCGTCGAAGCCCAGGTGCTCGGCCAGGTGAGCTCGGTGGTGCCGGCCAGCGGCACGCTGGTGGTGCTGGGGCAGACCGTCAGGACCAATGCCGACCCGAATGCGGGGCCGGTGACGTTGCTGTCCGGCTACGCGAGCCTGGGCGACGTGCAGTTGGGTGACGTCGTTGAAGTGCATGCCGTGTTGCGCAGTGATGCGACGCAGGGCGCCTATCTGCAGGCCACGCGCATCGAGAAGCGTACCGGCGTGCCTGCCTACTGGCGCGTTTCCGGCGTCGTGTCTGACCTTGGTGCCACGGCGGTCCGCTTCCGGCTGGCGGGGCTCGACATCGACTACAGCGGTGCGCAGGTCGTGCCGGCGGGGCAGGGCCTCGCCAACGGGCAAACCGTGGTGGTGCTGGGCAATGCAGTGCAGGCAGGCGCCGGCCGTCCGCTGCTCACGGCACAACAGGTGCGCATCAAGCAACGCGCCAACTCAGGGCTGGATGCCGATGTGGGCGGCGTGGTGGACGGGCTGGACACCGGGGCGCAGCGCTTCGTGCTCAACGGGGTGACGGTGCGCTACGGCGGTGCCAACGTCACGCCGAGGAGCCGCACGCTGGCCAATGGGGTCTACGTTCAAGCCACGGGCAGTTTCGCGAGCGACGGTGCGCTGGAAGTCACGCACCTCAAGATCCGCAACAAGCAGGATGAAAGCGAAGTCGAGTTGTTCGGCACGTTGACGGATCTCGATGACGCCAACAAGCGCTTCGAGCTGCGCGGTGTGCAGGTCGATTTCAGCTCGGCCACGCTGGCGGGCTGCCCGGCAGGCCTTGCCAGTGGCCACTTCGTCGAGGTGACCGGCGGCATCGCCGGGGGCGGCGTGAAAGCTGAGCGCATCAAGTGTTCGCAGGAGCAGGCCGGCGCCGTGGTCGAGCGTTCCGGCACGGTCGCTTCGGTTGACGTCGCGGCGAGCACCTTCGTGCTGGAATCCGCAGCGGTTTCCGTGCGCTGGAATGGCGGTACCTATTTCGGCGACGGCCTGACGCCGCAGACGCTCGCCGGCCGCGCGCTGGAAGTCGAGGGCAACTTCAGCGGCGGCGTGCTGATCGCCAAGCGCATCCACGCCGACGACTGACCCGCGTCGTAGGAACTGTCTGATCACAAGACCCCCCGCTGTCCGGCCGACACCGGTGGGGGGCTCGCCTACGCTGAAGGCGGGCAGGGGCTGAATGCCATGCCATGGACGTTTTCAGCCGCATCTGGGTCACCCTCGAGTCGGAGTTCTCCGACATGGGCGATGTCGAGCAGGCCACCCGCATCGGCCTGCGCCTGTTGATGGCCGTGCTGCTGGGCGCCGTGCTGGGCTATGAACGCGAGTTGCGCGACAGCGCGGCAGGCCTGCGCACCCACATGCTGGTGGCGCTGGGCGCGGCGCTATTCGTGCTGGTGCCGGCCGAGGCGGGTGCGTCGAACGAGGCGCTGACCCGCGTGCTCCAGGGCGTGGTGTCGGGTATCGGCTTTCTTGGCGCGGGCGCCATCATCAAGCTCGGTGACGGCATGCTGGTGCGCGGCCTCACCACGGCTGCCAGCATCTGGACCACCGCGGCCATCGGCATCGCCGCAGGCATGGGGCGGGAGATGACGGCCATCGTGAGCACGCTGCTGGCGTTGGCCATCCTGGCGATCCTGCTGCGCCTGGAGGGGCGCGCCAGCCGGCGCCGTGCCGGCGACGACGAGCCGGCTCACTCGTCCAACGAGGCGCTCCAGCGGTCCCAATCGGCCAACTGACGGCGGTCGCGCTTGGTGGGCCGGCCCTGTTCGATGGTTTGTGCCGGTTCGGCGGCATAGCGGTGGCGGTCGGCTGCGGCTTCGCGGGCGGCAATGCTCTGGGCGGTTTCTTCGTAGAGCGTCTGTGCCACCGGCGCCGGCCCGCGCACTTCACTCAGCGCCTTGACGACGACCACGCGCGGGAGCTCGGTCCCACTGCCCTGGCGCACGCTGAGCACGTCGCCCACGTGCAGTTCGCGTGAGCGCTTGGCCGGCTGGTCACCCACGAGCACACGGCCCTTGTCGATGGCCTCGACCGCGATGCTGCGGGTCTTGAAGAATCTCGCTGCCCACAGCCACTTGTCCAGGCGCATGCGGGCGTTGGGGTCGGTCTTGCTGTCGCTCATCAAGCCGGATTCTGTTCCAGCGCGATGCGCACCACCGCGTCAAGGCCCGACACGCGGCCGTGGTTTTCGCGGTTTTCCAGCGTGATGCTCCCGCCCAGCGATCGCACGATGTCCTCGCAGATGGCCAGCCCCAGCCCCGAGCCACTGCGCAGGTCGCCGGCGGCGAAGGGCTGGAACAGGCGCAGGCGCTGCTCGCTCGAGATGCCGGGCCCGCTGTCCGAGATGGTGAGCGCGGCATGGCGCGTGTCGGTGACCAGCCGCACCGACAACTGCCCCTGCTGCGGTGTGTGCTTGATGGCGTTGTGCAGCAGGTTGCGCGTGAGCTCGCGCAGCGCCCATTCATGCGAGCGCACCGGGGCCGGCTGAGTTTCGATGTCGAACTCGATCTGGTGGTCGGCAATGAGGGCGGAAAGATCGAGCGCCACGGCACGCGTGATCTCGGCCCAGTCGACCACCGGTGCGTCGCCTTGCTGGCGCAGCTGTTCCACCTTGGCCAATGCCAGCATCTGGTTGGCGAGCTGGGTGGCGCGGTCGACGGTGGTGTTGATCTCGTGCAGCGCCTGCGTGGGCTCCACGTCGCCGCGCAGTGCCGACTGCACCTGCGTCTTCAGCACCGCCAGCGGGGTGCGCAGCTGGTGGGAGGCATCGCGCACGAAGCGCTTCTGGTGGTCGAGCAGGTGGCTCAGGCGCGTCATCACCTGGTTGGTGGCGTCTACCAGCGGCAGCAGTTCGCGAGGCGCTTCGGGTGACTCGATGGGGGCGAGGTCACCCTCATGTCGAGTGGCGAGGTCTGCGCTGAGCTGACGCACCGGCTGCGTGGCGCGTTGCACCACCACCACCACGACCAAAGCGATCACCGCCACCAATGCTGCTTGTTGCAGCACCGTCTCGATGAGGATCTGCCGGGCCAGTGTTCGCCGCAGTTCCAGTGTCTCGGCCACCTGGATGGTGGCCATGCCCTGGCCTGCATTGCCGGCCACGGGCTGCAGCAGCACTGCCATCCGCACCGGCAGGCCGCGGAATTCGTCGTCGTAGAAGTCCACCAGCGCTGCGTAGGGACCGCGGTCGGGAAGCTTGCCGCGCCATGGAGGCAGGTCTTCGAAGCCCGAAACCATTTCGCCCTGGAAGCCGGTGACCTTGTAGTAGATCCGGCTGCGGTTGTCCGCCTCGAAGGCTTCGAGTGCTGAATACAGCACCGTGGCCTGGAGCCGCACGTCGGAACCTTGACCGGTCACCTCGAGCAGTTCGCCGATGGACTTCGCGGAGGCGAGCAAGGTGCGGTCGTAGGCTGTGTCGGCCGCTTCGAGAGCCTGCCGATACAGGCTCACGGTGTTGATGACGATGAACACGGCCACGGGCACGAGGATGCCCAGCATCAGCCGGCCGCGCAGCGTACGGCGCACCAGCCCGGCGGGAACCTTGCTCATGCCGGCGACTGCGCCTTCAGGAGGTAACCGAGGCCGCGCAAGGTCACGAGCTGTGCACCGGTGTCGGCCAGCTTCTTGCGCAGTCGATACACGACGACTTCAATGGCTTCGTACTGCACGTCTGGTTCGCCCGGAAACACCAGTTCGAAGAGACGCTCCTTCGCCACGGCATGTCCGGGGCGGGCCAGCAATGCACGCAGCAGCGCAGCTTCGCGGGGAGCCAGGTCCATCACTTCGTCCTTGAAGTAGATGGCGCCGCTTTCGGTATCGCAGCTCATGCCGCAGAACTCGCGGGCTGTATCGCTTGCGCCCACCGGGGCGGCGCGCCGCGCCAGCGCCTTCACGCGGGCCTCCAGTTCGTCGAGATCGAAAGGTTTCGGCAGGTAGTCGTCCGCGCCGGTGTTCAGCCCGAGCACCCGGTCACCAACCGTACCGCGAGCGGTGAGGATGAGCACGGGGGTCTTGTGGCCTTGCGCGCGCGCCTGCTGCAGCACCTGCAGCCCGTCGATGCCGGGCAGGCTCAGGTCGAGCACCACCACATCGGGCAAGCTGGCGCGCCAGCGGTCGAGGGCGCGCGCGCCGTCGCCACAGGCCACGACCTGCATGCCTCGGCGCTCGAACGCGCGCTGCAGCGTGGCTTGCATGGCGGGATCGTCTTCAACTAGCAGCAGCTTCATCGGGCGCGAATTTCAGGGGCGGGAGACTCGGGCGACATTAGCATTTCCCCCAATGACTTGGACAGCATCCTGACAGGGAGCCGGCTCACGATGGTTACGTTTCTTCAACCATCCAAAAGGAGACAACATGCGTCGAGACACCTTCCTGAAGTCGATGGCCGCGCTCGCCGCGGCGGGTGCCCTGCCGCTCACGGCCCGGGCCAACGCGAACATCAAGATGATGATTCCGGCCAACCCCGGCGGCGGCTGGGACACGACCGGCCGTGCACTGGGCAAGGCCATGCAGGACGCCGGCGTTGCCACGTCGGTTCAATACGAAAACAAGGGTGGTGCCGCAGGTGCCATCGGACTGGCGCAGTTCTTCAACGCCAGCAAGGGCGATCCGAACGCCATCATGGTGATGGGCGCCGTGATGCTGGGCGGCATCATCACTGGCAAGCCGCCCGTGTCGATCACGCAGGTCACGCCGATCGCCCGCCTGACCACCGAATACAACGTCTTCGTGCTGCCAGAAAGCTCGCCGTACAAGACGATGAAAGACGTGGTCGAGCAGTTCAAGAAGGATCCGGGCAGCATCAAGTGGGGCGGCGGCTCGCGTGGCTCCACCGAGCACATCGCTGCGGCCATGATCGCGCGTGAAGCCGGCATCGATGCGTCGAAGATCAACTACGTGCCCTTCCGTGGGGGTGGCGAGGCCACCGCGGCCATCCTGGGCGGCAACGTCACGGTCGGCGGCAGCGGCTACAGCGAGTTCCAGCAGTACATCGACAGCGGCAAGATGCGCGCCATCGGCATCACGGCGCCTTCGCGCGTCAAGGGCATCAACGTGCCCACGCTGAAGGAGCAGGGCATCAACGTCGAGATCGGCAACTGGCGCGGCATCTACGGTGCTGCTGGCATCACGCCGCAGCAGCAGAAGGCACTGGTCGACATGATCGTCAAGGCCACCAAGTCGAAGGCCTGGGCCGAATCACTCGAGAAGAACGGCTGGACTGCTGCCCTGTTGACGGGCCAGGAGTTCGCGGAGTTCGTCGACAAGGACTTCGCCAACCTGCGCGTCACGATGGTGAAGGCCGGCATGATCTGACCTCGTGCGGGCCTTGGGTCCGCAGGGTAGGGCTTCAAGGGCTGACGGTTTGACCGTCAGCCCTTTTTTGTTGTGCGCTGCTCTCGGCAGCAGAGCATGTGCGGTCCCGGGGCGGCCATCCGGGGTGGGCAGAGCTACTGCTGGCGCGGAGTCGGCCACGTACGCAGCTTCGGTTTGCGGCAGGTGTGCAGGGGAAACCAGGGCCTGTGTGCCCGGGGCCCGGGTAGAGGGTCGTCTGCCCGCTGTCGGTCCCAAAACAAACGCGGGCGGCTTCGAAAGTCGAAGCCGCCCGCGAGTGGACGAAAACGGCGCTCGTGAGCGCCGGAAAGATCAGGCGTGTGCAGTGGCGTCGCCGCCTTCTGCGGGGCGCTTCAGGCGCTTGAGCACTCGCGGCAGCACCAGCAGCGTCACGATCACCGCCAGCAGGAACAGCGACAGAGGGCGCTCCACGAATACCGTCCAGCGGCCTTCGCCAATGGACAGTGCGTTGCGCATCTGCGCTTCGGCAAGTGGCCCAAGGATCATGCCCACCACGACCGGTGCGGTCGGGAAGTCGAAGCGCCGCATCACCACGCCCAGCAAGCCGATGGCATAGAGCAGGAACAGGTCGAACATCGACTGGCGCATGCCGTACACGCCCACGGTCGCGAAGATCAGGATGCCGGCATACAGCGGCGCCTTGGGCACCTTCAGCAGCTTGACCCACAGGCCCACCAGCGGCAAGTTCAGCACCAACAGCATCACGTTGCCGATGTACAGCGACGCGATCAGCGCCCACACCAAGCTCGAGTTTGTGTCGAGCAGTTGCGGGCCGGGCTGGATACCGTAGTTCTGGAAGGCGCCCAGCAGGATGGCGGTGGTGTTGGAGGTCGGGATGCCCAGCGTGAGCAGCGGGATCAGCGTTGCGGTGATGGCCGCGTTGTTGGCTGCTTCGGGGCCGGCCACGCCTTCGATGGCACCGGTGGTGCCGAATTCGCTCTTGTGCTTGGAGAGCTTCTTTTCGGTCGCGTAGCTCAGGAAGGTCGGAATTTCGCTGCCGCCGGCCGGGATGCACCCGAACGGCAGGCCGATGAAGGTGGCGCGCAGCCAGGCCGGCCATGAACGGCGCCATTCGTCGCGCGACATGTGCACTCGGCTCATCTTGTTCTGCGACTCCTGTGCGCGGCCTTCGTACAGCACCACATACAGGGCCTCGGCCACGGCGAACAGCCCCACCGCGATGAGCACGACTTCGATGCCGTCCATCAGCTCGGGCACGCCAGCCGCGTAACGCACCTGGCCCGTGATCTGGTCAATGCCGACCAGGCCCAGTGCCAGGCCGATGGCCAGGGCGGTGATGCCGCGCAGCGTGCTCTTGCCGAGTACGGAACTGACGGTCGTGAAGGCCAGCAGCATGAGCATGAAGTACTCGGGCGGGCCTAGCTTCACGGCGAAGTTGGCGACCACGGGTGCCGCGATCGTGACCACCACGGTTGCGATCGTGCCGGCTACGAACGAGCCGATGGCCGCAGTGGCCAGCGCGGCGCCCGCGCGGCCGTGCTTGGCCATCTTGTTGCCTTCGAGTGCCGTCACCATCGAGCCGGCTTCGCCGGGCGTGTTCATCAGGATCGAGGTGGTGGAGCCACCGTACATGGCGCCGTAGTAGATGCCGGCGAAGAAGATCATCGAGGCGGTGGGCTCCACCGTCATCGTGATGGGCAGCAGCATGGCCACGGCGGTGGCCGGGCCGATGCCGGGAAGCACGCCGATGGCGGTGCCGAGCGTACAGCCCAGCAGCGCCCACAGCAGGTTGATCGGCGTCGCCGCAGTGGCGAAGCCGTGCATCAGTTGGGTCAGAACATCCATTACAGCCACCCGGTGGAAGTGAGCCCTGGCAGGTTGATGGCCAGGAGCTTGGTGAACAGCCAGTACACCGGTGCCGAGATGGCAATGCCGGTCAGGGCAGAAAGCAGCCAGCTGCGTGCGCTGAAGTCACGCACGCCTTGCGAGCGGCGCATGCCTTGCACGGCCAGCAGGAAGCACAGTGCGCAGCTCAGGATGAAGCCGATCTTCTCGATCAGCGCGGCATTGAGCAGGATGCCGGCGCTCATCCACGCGAACGAGGCCCAGTCGGCGGTTTCGGCGCCCGAGGGTTCCTCCATGCTGCGGAACCCGCCGCTCAGGGCTTCCCACACCAGGAAGCCTCCGCAGATCAGCACCATCACGCCTACCACGTAGGGCAGGAAGTTCGGGCCGACGCCGGCATAGCCAGCTTCGCTGGAGATGCCGGTCGCTCCTGCGATGACGAACAGGCCGACCCCGGCGGTGCCGGCGCCCACAGCCAATTCGGTGCGTTTCATGGTTGTGCCCCCGCAAGCTTGAGGTCGCGGGCCACCAGTAATGCCGCGCTCGTTATGGAGGTACAACTCATCAATGACTCCTCTGTAAGCTGTTAAGGCGGATTCAATGATGGTCGAGACTTAAGCTGTCAGCGGGCTGTTGCGATACCTAGGGGAATTGCTAATAGAGAAATGAGCGATCACAGGTCAGCACAGCGTCGCTGCAGTCTGGACCTGATGCATTTCGGACTGCAGCTCAATCGGTCCAGCCGTGCAGGTCGCAGCCCAGCACCTGCTCTCTGCCTGAGCGGTCTTTCACGCGAAAGCGCAACGCGTCGCCCACGGCGGGCAGCGCGCGCACGTTGCGGTCTGTAGCGGCTGCGTGCCACACCTCGCAAGTGCCCATGCAGCCGACGCCGTTGCAGAAGTAGCCGGTGTCCACGTCGAACGCGATGCGCGTGCCGTCGGGTGACCATCGGGCGATGTGGCTGAGCTTGGTCTGCGTCAGGCGGGCGAAGCTGCTGCCGTCCAGGCCCGACACCCACAGGTCGGATTCCGTCGAGCCGCCTGATTCGGTGAGCAGCTGCACGGCCATCTGGGTGCCTTGGCGGTTGACCCAGAAGTCGCCCACCACGTGTGCGGCCGGCAGCGGCAGGGTGCCCAGCGGCTGCAGGCCTGGCGTGCCGGGCTGCCCCACCGAAACCTGGCCATTGGGCGTGATCAGCAGGAAGCGGCCGTCGGGGAGCCAGTTGACCGGGCCGGTGGCGGCGTCGATGCGGGTGAGCACCGTCATGGTGGCAAGGTCTACGAACACATGGTCGGCCGGCGACGTGGAGTCCTCGCCCCAGGCGGCGGAGATGACGTCTTTGCTCGCGGGCGACGGGCGGATGTTGCGGAAGTAGCCGTCCACGTTGAGTCTGTAGCGCGTCTGGCTGTTGGACGTCTCGACGATCGAGACGTCGGTGTAGTCGTCATAGACGTTCCAGTCGGCGGTGGCGTACTGATTGCCATCGGGCCAGGGCCGCGCGACCAGCTTGGCCGTGACCTGCAACGGCGCGCCGTTGGCCGAAGCGATCTGCGTGCCGTCCCGGTAGTCGAGCGCATAGTTGTCGTGCCACAGGCGGCCGGGCTGGTGTTCGCCGGTGACTGGCGGGCTGCCGTTCGGCGGCGGGTTGCCGCCTCCGGTCTCGTCATCGCCACCACCACCACCACATGCTGTTACGAGGCACATCCCTACAACTAGGGCTGCGAGCCAGGCTTTCGACGCGACGTTCCTCATGACAATCCTTTCCTTCCTGCAAGCTGTTGTCGAGGCGCAGGAGGCTAGGGCGCCCACGATTCAAAACGGAGTGTTGAATCTGAACGGTGGGTTCATTCGGCATGACGCAGGGAAGAGAAATCGACGTGTCGGAAACATCGACGGACTGGCCGGTGGCCGGCGAACTGCTGGTGAACGAACCCGACGCCATCGAAGTGCTGTGGTACCCGAAGAAGCGCCAGTACCTCAAGCCCTTTCTCGGCAAGAGCACTGACCTCGCCGGCGCCGCGCGGGAACTGGGCATCAAGAAGAACGTGATGAGCTACTGGATCGACCGGCTGCTGGCCGTCGGGTTGATCCGTGAAGTGCACGTCGAGAAACGCCCGCGGCACAAGCTGCGCTTCTACCGCTGTGTGGCCGACAAGCTGCGTGTGGGCTTGATGAACGCGCCGCTGGCGAGCTATGAAGACGTGTTCGAGAACTTCCACTCGCGCTGGAAGCAGCATGCGCTGACGGCGCTGGCCGAATCGCTCGAGCGGCAGTCGCACGAGCTGGAGCTGTGCATCACCGCCAGCGGTGCGAGCGGTGTGTTCTCGACGATCATGCCCAAGCCAGGTTCAACGCTGCGCGACGACTTCATCTACTACTGGGCTCGGCTGTGGCTCACCGAAGCGGAGCGCGCGGCATTGCAAGCCGAGATGGATGCGCTGTACGACAAGTACGCTGCACTCAGCAACCAGGACGCCAAGCGCGAGCAGGTGCTCTTGCACTTGATCCAGGTACCGGAGGGCTGGCGCACGGCGCGCAATCGCCAGAGCACCAGCGGCACTGGTGGCGCCGCCTGAAGTTCAGCGCGGCGCGCCCAGCGCCAGCGCGCGCTTGCGCTGCTGTTCGAGCGCGGCTTCGTCACCCGGCACCGGCTGGGTGGGCCAGCCAGCCATGTGACGCATCGCGATGTGGCACAGCGCTGCAATCCACTCGGGCTGGTCGTTCAGGCAGGGCACGTAGTGAAACTCCTGCCCGCCGGCGTGCAGGAAGGACTCACGCGCCTCCTGCGAGATTTCTTCCAGCGTTTCGAGGCAGTCGCTTGCAAAGCCGGGGCAGGCCACGTCCACGCGCTTCACACCGCTTTTGGCCAGCTCCACCAGCGTGGGTTCGGTGTAGGGCTTGAGCCACTCGGCCTTGCCGAAGCGGCTCTGGAAGGTGACCACCACTTCCTGCGCCGACAGCCCCAGGCGCGCTGCCAGCAGCCGCGCGGTCTTGTGGCATTCGCAGTGGTAGGGGTCACCCAGCTCCAGCGTGCGGCGCGGCACGCCGTGAAAGCTCAGCACGAGGCGCTCTGGGCGGCCGTGCGCCATCCAGTGCGAAATGATGCGCTTGGCGAGCGCCTCGATGTACAGCGGCTCGTCGTGGTAACGGTTCACGAAGCGCAGCTCGGGCAAGCGGCGCGTGCGGCGGGCCCAGCTTTGTACGGCGTCGAACACGCTGGCGGTGGTGGTGCCCGAATACTGCGGGTACAGCGGCAGCACCAGCACGCGCTCCGCACCTTCGGCCTTCAACGCGTCGAGCTGGGTGGCGACGCCAGGCTGCCCGTAGCGCATGGCGTGGCGCACCAGCACGCGGTGGCCGCGCTCGCCGAGGTAGCCGCGCAGCAGGGTGGCCTGCTTTGCCGTCCACACCGCCAGCGGCGAACCTTCGGGCATCCAGATGCTGGCGTACTTGGCGGCCGACTGTGCCGGCCGGGTGCGCAGGATGATCCCGTGCAGGATGGGCTTCCACACGAAGGCCGGAATCTCCACCACGCGCGGGTCGCCCAGGAATTCGGCCAGGTAGCGGCGCACCGCCGGTGCGGTGGGCGCGTCGGGCGTGCCGAGATTGACCAGCAGCACGCCGGTGCGCCCCGCCTCGCCATGCCGGTGCTCGGGTTCGGGGCGGAACTTCATGAGTGCTGCTGCAGCACGTCGAGGTCGGCCATCACCTGGTTAACGTCGATGGGCTTGGTCCAGTAGCCGATGAAGCCGGCGGCCAGCGCGCGTTGCACGTCTTCAGGCATCGCGTCGGCCGAACACATGAAAGCCGGCACCTCGGCCAGACCGGGCAGCTGTCGCAGTTGCTGGAGCACCTCGTAGCCGGTGAGGCCAGGCAGGTGGGCGTCGAGTACCAGCACGTCGGGCCGCCATTCGCTGGCAATCGCATGGGCTTCGTCGCCGTCTTCGGCGACGCGCAGCTCGATGTGGCTGCGCAGTTTCAGGGTCTCTTCGAACAGCAAGGCGTTGATACGGTTGTCTTCGACGTAAAGCATGCGCATGCGGTCGGGTTCCTTTCGTTCCTGGTCGTGCAGCAGGCCTTGCATCGACGAAACGAAGAGGCCGTGCTCGCTACGCGGCCCTTCCGGTGGTGCGGGCAGCTCGATGCGCACGCGCGTGCCCACGCCCGGGCGGCTGGCGACGGTGAGGCTACCACCCATTTCCTGCACGAGGCTGCGCGCGATGATGAGGCCCAGCCCGGTGCCTTCGATGGCCGAGGTTTCGCGGCCCAGGCGCTCGAAGGGCTGGAACAGCCGGCTCATCTGTTCGTCGGTCATGCCGTAGCCGTTGTCTTCGACGAGCAGGGCCAGCCGTTCGTCGCCGGCCGGCTCCACGGAAAGGCGCATCTGGCCGCCGGGGCGGTTGTACTTGATGGCGTTGGAGGCGACGTTGAGCAGCACCTGTCGCAGCCTTTGCTTGTCGGCCCACACGCGTGCGGCCGTTTCGGTCACGGCGTTGATGCAGTTCACGCCGCGGGCCTGGGCCGTGGGCGCCAGCAGCTCGGTGCAGCGTGCGGCCAGCTCGGTCAAGGCCACGGGCGCCAGGTTCAGCGACAGCCGGCCTTCTTCGACCTGCTGCAGATCGAGCACGTCGTTGACCAATGCCAGCAGATGCTGGCCGGCCTGCAGGATGTGGTCGGCATAGCTCGGCCGGTTGCCGACTGCAGGGCTTTGCTGCAGCTTGAGCAGCTGAGCGAAGCCGATCACGGCGTTCAGCGGTGTGCGCATCTCATGGCTCATGCGCGACAGGAACTCGGTTTTTGCGCGGTTGGCCAGCTCGGCCGCCTGCTTGTCGCGCAGCGCCTCTTCGGTGAGCTTCTGGCGCGTCACGTCGCGGTGCGTGCCCACCAGGCGGCGCGGCGAGCCATCGGCACGGCGTTCGACGATCTTGCCGCGGTCGAGCACCCACACGTCATGCCCTTCACGGTGGCGCAGGCGGTACTCGATCTCGTAGGCCGGGATCTCGCCGGCGCGGTAGCGGCGGATTTCTTCCAACACGCGCGGCTTGTCGTCGGCGTGCACGCGCTCGTGCCATTCCGACAGCAACGGCGCGATCTCGTGCTCGGCGTAGCCGAGCATCTTTTGCCAGCGCCGCGAGTAGAAGACGGCGTCGCTGTCTTCGTCGTAGTCCCACACGCCGTCGCCGCTGCCTTCGAGCGCGAACTTCCAGCGTTCCTCGCTGGCGGCCAAGGCCTGCTCCGCGCGGCGCTGCTCGGTGATGTCGCGAAAGGTCACCACCACCGAGAAAGGCAGGTCTTCAGGCTGCAGCCGCAGCGGCTGGCAGCTCACGCTGAGCCAGCGCAGGTCGCCGTCGGGGCGGCGCAGCGCGAACGCGCGGTCCAGCAACGGCGGCCCGCCGGACAGTACCGCCCATACCGGATGAGCGCGGGGCGGCACGGGAGCCAGCTCCTCATCGAGCAGTTGCAAGGGTGGCGCATGCAGCTGGCCCACCACCTCGTCCTGCCGCACGCCGAGGATGCGGCAGCCCGCCGGGTTGATGGCCGCCACGCCGTGGTCCTGCGTCAGCACCAGCAGCCCATCACTGATGGCGCCGGCCACCGAGCGATACAGCTCCTCACTCACGCGCAGCTTTTCGGCCGCGCGCGTGCGCTCGGTCACGTCGTTGTGCACGCCGATGAAGTGCGTGATGCGACCGGCCACGTCGCGGATCGCCGCGACGTGCAGCTCGTTGATGAAGGCGCTGCCGTCTTTGCGTGCGTTGCGCAATAGAACCGTGCAGGGCTGCCCCGCCGCCAGCGCCCGGCGCAGCTCGTCAAGCGCTGGCTGGTCGCGATAGCCGGCGTTGAGGAAGCGGCAGTTGTGGCCGATCACCTCCTCGCGTCGATAGCCCGACAGGCGCTCGAAGGCCGGATTCACGTAGATGAGCGGCTGGTCGGGCAGTGTGGCGTCGGCCACCGTGATGGGCAGCGAGGCATCGGCTTCGAGCACGCGCTGCATCACCAGCACGTCGCGCTCGAGCATGCGCAGATCGGTCAGGTCACGCACCAGGTGCAGCGTGCGGCCGTCCTGCGTCGGCGAGATGCGCACTTCCAGGTGCCGTGCCACGCCATCGGGCGTGACGCGTTCGTATTCGACGCGCTGCACCTGCCCGCTCTGCAGTGCCGTGGCGATGGCCCGCGCGATCATGCTGGCCAAGGGCGTCGGCAGCACCTCTTGCAGGAGCCGACCTTGCATCTGCTCGAAAGGCAGCGGCAGCATCGGATGGCCGGGCGTGCTGCACTGCAAATACCGGCCTTCGTGGTCCATCAGGAACCACAGGTCGGGCACCGCAGCCAGCATGGCGCCGAGCTGCACCTGCACTTCGTGTGAACGTGCTTGCTGCGCGGCCAGTGCCGCGGCTGCCTGCCTCACGGTTTCTTCTTCCTTGCGGGAGCGCCGCTCACGCAGGCGGGCCTCGAGCAAGGCGCTGGCGGCGCTGGCCAGGTCTTTCAGCACCTCGCGGTCACGCAACGAGAGGCCGTGTACCTCGGGCGACATCACGCTCACGGTGCCGATGCGGCAGCCGGCCACGCTGATGGGCGCGCCGGCGTAGAAGCGCAGGCGCGGTGCGCCCGCCACCGTGGGGTGTGCAGCGAATCGCGCATCGACGCTGGCGTCGAGAACGACGAACACCTCGTCGCTCGCGAGGGCCTGTACGCAGAACGCCGCGTCGCTCGGTACCTCGTGGATCTTTGCTCCCACCCGAGCCTTGAACCACACGCGGTGCTCGTCCACCAGGCTCACCAGCGCAATGGGGCAGCCGATCAAACTGGCGGCCAGCCGGGCGATGGCGTCGTAGGCGGGCTCGTCCTGTGTGTCGAGCACGCGCAATTGCTCCAGCACGTGCAGGCGTTGTGTCTTGTCTGGCTGCTGCAGCTGCGGGTCTGGATTCATGCGGGTCGGTGCTCGCGATGCTCGTCCGCCTGAGGAAACCTGACTGTACTGGAGCTAGGCGACACTCTGGGGTCTATCTCACACCGCCATTGCCGTACCTCATGCCACGTGCCATCCGCGCACTGTCCATCGACCTGGACGACACCTTGTGGCCGATCTGGCCGACCATCGAGCGCGCCGAGCGCCGGCTGCACGACTGGCTGGCCGACAACGCCCCCGCTACGGCGCGGCGCCACGACGTGGCGGCGCTGAGGGCCTTGCGCGACGCGGTGGAGCGAGACCGCCCGGACCTTGCGCACGACCTCAGCTCAATGCGCCGCGAAAGTCTCCGGTTGGCGATGCTGGTGGCCGGCGATGACCCGGCCCTCGCCGAGCCGGCCTTCGAGTACTTCTTTGCCGAGCGGCAGAAGGTCGACCTGTTCGACGACGTGCTGCCTGCACTGGAGCGTCTGGCGAGCCGCTATCCGCTGTTTGCCCTGACCAACGGCAATGCCGATCTGGAACGGGTGGGACTGGCGCCGTTTTTCAGCGGATATCTCAGCGCGCGCGGATTCGGTGTCGGCAAGCCCGACGTCCGGATCTTCGGCGAGGCCTGCCGCCAGCTCGGCCAGCTCCCGGAGGCTGTGCTGCACGTGGGCGACGACCCTTGGCTGGACGTGGAGGGCGCCCGCAACGCCGGTCAGCCCACCGCGTGGGTGCGCAGGGCAGGCACCACCCACGCCCACGAACCGCAGGCCACGCACGTGGTGGCCGAGCTGCTGACCTTGGCAGACCTGCTTGGCGCCTGAAGGTCGCCCGGGCCGTCAGGGAAACTGCGGTTCGGTATCCGAGAACGACAGCACCTCGAAGCGCACCAGGGGCGCGGTGGCATCGTTGGGGGAGGCGCCGAGACAGATGATGCCGCTGCCATGCAGCACGCAGGTGCCGCGCTTGAGGGTCACCACTTCCGACTGGTTGCCGTAGCGGACGTAGGTGCCGTTGTAGCTGAGGTCTGTGAGCTGGAAATTGCCGCCGTGCCACTCGATGCGTGCATGTGAACGCGACACGCGCGTGTCATCGACGCAATAAGTGGCCTCAGGGCTGCGCCCGAGGATGACCGGCAGGCTGGTGCCGGCAAATACCCGGTTCAGGTTCTGCCCGATGAGGCGGATGCCGTCGGGCACGTAAGAGGGCGGGGAATCCTGGAAAGCGGTGGAGATCGCGTCGCTGAAGCGGCGGCCCTCCATGCGCAGCACTTCGACCGGCTCCTGCCGGCCACGTAGCTGCATGCGGTTGAGGTGGCGGAAGCGATCGTGCTGGTTGCGTTCCAGGTGGTCGATCACGCTGCCGGTGACGAGCGTTTCGTTGTCGCCGGCGGCGTCGAGCAATCGTGCCGCCACGTTCACGGCGTCGCCGAAGCAGTCGTTGTCGACCTCGATGATCTCGCCGTGGGCCAACGCCACTTGCAACTTCATGGCCGGGGCGCGCCCGGGAGTACCCGGCAGGCTGACGATGCGCTCGAGCGACTCGTGCATCTCGTCTGCGACCGTCACGGCCTCCTGCGCACGCACGAACACCGCCATCAGCCCGTCGCCCAGCGTCTTGACGACGTGGCCCTGGCAGCTCACGACGATCTGCCCGAGCAGGGCCACGCTCTGCGTCACGACGGAGGCGGCCTCCGCATTGCCGAGCGTTTCGTACAGCGAAGTGCTGCCACGCAGATCGGCAAACAAGACGGTGCGAACGACGGTGCTGGTCATCGTGATTCGTGAAACAGTTTGCAGTGTAGTCCCGCGATGTGACAGGTAACAAAGAAAAAGCCCGGCTTTGCCGGGCTTTGCCTTCTGATGCGCGGTGGCCGCGTCCTTATCAAAGACCAATCAAAGATTGTCCAACTAGGTCCTCAGCCTGTGCCTGCGGCGCAAGCCGAGATGCGTTCGCTTTGCAATCGCAAGCCGCTGGCAGCGGCCTACCGGGTCAATCAAAGATTGTCCAGGTAGGTCCTCAGCTTGTCCGAACGGCTCGGGTGCTTGAGTTTGCGGATCGCCTTGGCTTCGATCTGGCGGATGCGCTCGCGCGTCACGTCGAACTGCTTGCCCACCTCTTCCAGCGTGTGGTCCGTGGACATCTCGATGCCGAAGCGCATGCGCAGCACCTTGGCTTCGCGCGGGGTAAGGCTGTCGAGGATGTCCTTCACCACGTCGCGCAGGCCGGCCTGCATGGCGGCTTCGATCGGCGCGGTGTTGTTGGTGTCCTCGATGAAGTCGCCCAGGTGGCTGTCGTCGTCGTCCCCGATCGGCGTTTCCATGGAGATCGGCTCCTTGGCGATCTTCATGATCTTGCGGATCTTGTCCTCGGGGATCTCCATCTTGGCCGCCAGGATGGACGCATCGGGCTCAAAGCCGAACTCCTGCAGGTGCTGGCGGCTGATGCGGTTCATCTTGTTGATCGTCTCGATCATGTGCACCGGGATACGGATGGTGCGCGCCTGGTCGGCGATCGAGCGGGTGATGGCCTGGCGAATCCACCAGGTGGCGTACGTCGAGAACTTGTAGCCGCGGCGGTATTCGAACTTGTCCACCGCCTTCATCAGGCCGATGTTGCCTTCCTGGATGAGGTCGAGGAACTGCAGGCCGCGGTTGGTGTACTTCTTCGCGATCGAGATCACCAGGCGCAGGTTGGCCTCGATCATCTCGCGTTTGGCTTCGCGCGAACTGGCCTCGCCCTGGTTCATCTTCTTGTTGATGAGCTTCAGGTCTTCGATCGGCACCACCGCGCGCGCCTGCAGGTCGATCAGCTTTTGCTGCAGGTCCTGGATCGGCGGCAGGTTGCGGCCCATCACCGCGCTGTAGGGCTTGCCCGAAGCGGCTTCCTTCTCGGCCCACTTGAGGTTCAGCGCATTGGGCGGGAAGTGCTTGATGAAGTATTCCTGCGGCATGCCGCACTTGTCGACGATGATCTTGCGAAGCTCGCGCTCATAGCGGCGAATGTCGTCCACCTGGTCGCGCAGGATCTGGCACAACCGCTCGATGGTCTTGACCGTGAAGCGGATGCTGGTGATTTCAGCGCTCACCGCCAACTGGGCCTTGTTGTAGGCCGTCGACTTGTAGCCTTCCTTCTCGTAGGCCTTGCGCATGCGTTCGAAGTGCGTGCGCAGCTCGCCGAAGCGCGTCAGCGCCTGGGCCTTCAGCTCTTCGAGTTTCTTGGTCAGCGCCTTCGAGCCGCCATTGCCGTCGTCGTCGTCTTCCTCGTCGAAGAAGTCCACGTCTTCTTCGGCCACGTAGTCGTCGGCTTCGTCTTCAGAGACGAAACCGTCCACCACGTCGGAGATCTGCGCTTCACCGGCGGCGATCTTGTCCGCCATCGCCAGGATCTCGGCGATGGTGGTGGGCGATTCGGAGATCGCCAGCATCATGGCCTGCAGGCCACCTTCGATGCGCTTGGCGATCTCGATTTCGCCTTCGCGCGTGAGCAGCTCCACCGTGCCCATCTCGCGCATGTACATGCGCACCGGGTCGGTGGTGCGGCCGAATTCGGAATCCACCGTCGAAAGAGCCGCCTCGGCTTCTTCTTCGGCTTCTTCTTCGGTGGCGGTGGAGGTGTTGCTGCCGGAAATGAGCAGTGTGGCCGCATCGGGCGCCTGCTCGTACACGGCGATGCCCATGTCGTTCAACATGGACACGATGGCTTCGAGGATTTCAGCCTCGACCAGCTTTTCAGGCAGGTGGTCGTTGATTTCCTGGTGCGTCAGGAAACCACGCGTCTTGCCCATCTTGATGAGGGTCTTGAGCTCCTGGCGGCGCTTGTTGACTTCCTCTTCGGTGAGCGCGGTTTCATCGAGCCCGAACTCGCGCATCAGCGCGCGCTCCTTGGCCCGCGACACCTTCATGCGTAGCGGTTTGGCCTTGGGCTTGTCGTCGCTGCCCTCCTCAGGCAGCGCTTCGGCTTCCGCTTCGGCGTCGAATTCGGCTTCGACGTCGGAAAAGTCCTCTTCGTCGCCTTCTGCGCGGTCGGCTTTCTTGGTTTCGGTCGCAGCCTTCGGCTTGCGCCCGCGCTTGCTCTTGGGTTCGTCGGAGGTGGCTGCTGCGGCTTTGGCGGCTGGCTTGGTCTTCTTGTCTTCAGCCTCGACGGCCTTGCCGCCCTTGGCAGCGGGCTTGGCGGCAGCAGACTTCGCTGCCGGGGTAGGGGCGCTCTTCTTCGCGGTCATGCGGTTCCTCGGATGGTGAAGGCTCGGGCTCGAGACGTGCTCATGCAGCGGGTTCCATGCCAGATGCGGGCCAACCATGGGTTTGGCAAGACTTCGGCAACGGCCGCAGCCCCGTAACGCAAAAGCGCGCGGCGGGCGGACGGTCTGACGAGCTACCGACGGGCAAGATCGCGTGGACGTCTTGGAGGTGCAGCCCTTGCGGGGAAAGGGTGGCCTGTATGTAACCCGTGTCGCGGGTGGCCGGGGCCCGGAGGTGCTGCTGTCACTCTTGCCGCAGTAACAAACCCTTAATTATCGTCGATTGACACGAATTCGTCAAAAGAAGTTTCGGCAGGCCGTCACGCGGGCTGGCCGCCGCTGACCTTGGCCTTCAGCTGGGCGCGACGCTGCACCAGTTCCCGGCCGCGCTGCTGGGCCTCGGACGAGAGATCGCCCGACTCGAACAGCATTCGCAACTCGTCTTCCAGTACCTGGAGCAGCAGGCGGTCCATCACTACGTGCAGTTCCGCCTCGGCATTCACGTCCGCCGAAAGTTCGTGCAGCGAGGACAGCCTGGCAACCAATGCCGAGGTTGCCGGATCGGTGTCGGCGCGGCCCAGCTCCTCGACCAGGGCCGAAAAGCCCAGGGCCCCGTGCTCGTGCAGCTGCCGCTCGATCATCGCGAACGCTGGGCCGTAGGGAACAGGTTGTTCCGCCAGCAGTTCCTGCATTTCGCCGCTCAGGCTGTCCCACGCCTCGCAGTGGTACAGCAGCAGCCACACCGCGCGATCGAGCATGTTGGCCGCCCCTCGCAGCGGCGCGCGGCGTTGGCGTGCCTCGCCGACGGGGGCGCCGCGGGGTGTGTCTTCACGGCTTTGCTGCTGTGCGGTATTACGCCGCGTTGCGCCTCCCCACAGTGCCTGTAGGTCGTCGCGCTCCAGGCCCCCGAGTGTTGCGAGTTCACCGAGCAACTGTTGCTTCAGCGCACCCGGCGGCAGGGCTGACCACAGTGGCTTGGCGTTGGCAAGCATGTGCGCGCGGCCTTCGGCACTGCCGAGGTCGCAACCTTCACGCACCTGCTCGATGAGCTGTTGCGACAACGGCACGGCATCGCGCACGCATTGTTCGAAGGCCTCGCTGCCGAATTCGCGCACGTAGGAATCAGGGTCGTGCTCGGACGGCAGGAACAGGAACTTGATACTGCGCGTGTCGCTGGCGTGCGGCAGGGCGGCTTCGAGGGCGCGCGAGGCGGCGCGCCGGCCGGCGGCGTCGCCATCGAAGCTGAACACCACGCGGTCCGTGAAGCGGAACAGCTTGTGCACGTGGTCGGCCGTGCAAGCGGTGCCGAGCGTAGCCACCGCGTTCGGAAAGCCAAGCTGGGCCAGAGCCACCACGTCCATGTAGCCTTCGGTCACCAGCACGTAGCCATGCTCGCGCAATGCGGCGCGGGCTTCATACAGCCCATAGAGCTCGCGGCCCTTGACGAACACCGGTGTCTCGGGCGAGTTGAGGTATTTGGGCTCACCGCCGTCGAGCACCCGGCCACCGAAGCCGATCACTTCGCCCTGCACCGAACGGATGGGGAACATTACGCGGTCGCGGAAGCGGTCGTAGCGTTTTTGTTCATCACCTTCTTCTCCTTGCACGATGACGAGGCCGCTTTCAGCGAGCAGCGGGTCGTCGTAGCGCGGAAAGACACTTGCCAGGCCTCGCCACCCCTCCGGCGCATAGCCGAGGCCGAAGCGGGCGGCGATCTCGCCCGTCAGGCCGCGGCCCTTGAGGTAGCCGACGGCGCGCGGGCTGCTCTTGAGTTGCTTGCGGTAGTGCTCGGCTGCTTTCGCCAACACGTCGGTGAGGGTGGCCTGCCGCTCCTTCATTGCCTTGGCGCGTTCGCGCTCTTCGGGCGTGCTGTCGTCTTCAGGCACCTGCAGGCCGCTTTGCTGGGCCAGGTCGCGCACTGCATCGACAAAGCCCATGCCGGCGTGTTCCATCAGGAAGCCCACCGCGTTGCCGTGTGCACCGCAGCCGAAGCAGTGGTATGTCTGCCGGGTCGGGCTGACGATGAAGCTTGGCGTCTTTTCGCCGTGGAACGGGCACAAACCCTTGAGATTGATGCCAGCCTTCTTGAGCTGTACGTAGCGGCCTACGACTTCCGCGATATCGGTGCGGGCGAGCAGTTCCTGGATGAAGGGCTGGGGAATCACGGGCCGAGTCTATCCAAGGCGATGGCCGGGGATGCGCAAGCCAAGATGCTCGTGAAGTCCTTCACGCATTGCTGCCCGGGTTGAACCCGACGCCCCGCCATGCAACATCTGGGTACACTTTTTGCGAAGTCATGGCGGCCATGAGCCGCCTTCCCACACGAAGGCACTTCACAACAAGCGACGCCCACTGATCGTGGATGAGCGCGCCAAGGACGTTCGGAGGACTGCATGCCCCGTCATGCATTGGCCGGCAGGCACTTGCCGCGCCCTTCACTGCACCTGACCCGTTGGTCGCAAGGATCGCTCCGTTCGCACGGCAGAGTCTGGGCCGTCGTCGTCGCAGGTGCCTTCGTCACATTGGCGACCGACGTCGTGCAGGCTCAAACCTCGACCGTTGCGCCTCCACCTGCCTCCAGCGGCGAGTTGTCTCCAGCCGAGCGCGCCAAGCGAGATGCCGACAAAGTGTTCCACTGGATCATGATTCACTCGGACAAGCCGCGCAAAGCGAAAGCCGAGATGAAGCCGGAGGCGAAGTCCGAATCCAGGCGGGAAGAAAAGCAGGCCGTTGCCCCGGCCCTCACGGCCACAGCCGCACAGAAGCCGGTGCGTCCCGAGCCAGCTCCTCCTGTGGCCTCGAAGGACGGCGGCGAACGTAGCAAGAAGGACCTGCCTGCTGGCTCGTCTTCGCCTTCCCCGCAACAGGCAGCGCCCGTTCCTGCTGCAGAGCTGGCCAAGGCGGCCGCGCCCGAAACCGCAGCGGCGGCCAAGCAGGTTGCTGCCATTGCGCCGAACCAAGCCGCTTCGCCCGCAGCCGAAGAAGACGACGAGGACGTGGCGCTGGTGCCCGTGATGCAGACCGAGCCGGAGTTCCCGGCCACGGTGATGCGCCAGCTGCGCAAGGGCCTGGTGCAAGTGCGTTTCGACGTGCAAGCCGATGGCACCGTGGCCAAGGCCGAGGTGGTGAAGACCACGCATCGGCGCCTCAATGACGGTGCCATTGCAGCCGTGTCTCAATGGCGCTTCCAGCCGCTGCGCAAGACGCAGACGGCCATGGTGGAGCTCGGCTTCAACCTCGACTGAGCGGCAGGGCTCAGTCGCCGATCACCACGCCTTCGCGGCGAGGGTCTGCGCCCCCGAACCATCCCTCGCTGTTGCGTTGCAAGGCTTGGAGCCCACTCGTCATGTCCTGCTCCCGCACCTCGTGGCCTCGTGACTTGAGCGCTTCGATGGCGGTGAGCGGGAAGCGCTTCGCCTCCAGCAAGGTGGGGCCGTTGTTCGAGCCGAAGTTGGGCAGGTTGATGGCCTGCTGTGCATTGAGCCCCCACGCCAGCGTGCCCAGCAGCGTCTTGGCGGTGTAGTGGATGATCAGCGCGCCGCCGGGCGAGCCGGTCGACATGAGCAGCTCACCGCTGGCCTTGTCGAACACCAGTGTGGGGCTCATGCTCGAACGCGGGCGCTTGCCTGGCTGCACGCGGTTGGCGATCGGTTGGCCGGTGGTGGCATCGGCCGGCGCGAAGCTGAAGTCAGTGAGCTGGTTGTTGAGCAAGAAGCCGCCGGGCAGGCCGGTGCCGCCGTTGACCAGCTGGCGCGAGCCGAACTGGTCCTCGATGGTGGTGGTCATGGCGATCGCGCGGCCTTGTGCGTCGACGATGGAAATGTGTGAGGTGCCGTGTTCGGGCTGCTCGGGTTGCGGCGCCCATGCGAGCGAAGTGCCGCGCGGCTGGCCGGGCTTGGCCGTCTTCATCGATTGCGGGCCGATCAGCGAGGCGCGCTCCAGTAGGTAGGCGTCGCTGAGCAGGCTGCGCCACGAGCCGGCCGGCGGCGCCACGAAGTCAGGGTCGGCCACGTACACCGCGCGGTCGGCGAAGGCTAGACGGGCGGACTCGGTGTAGTTGTGCAGCACCTCGTCGCTGGGCAAGCCGTTCGTCAACGGTTCGCCCACCGGTGGCGCGTGTTCCAGGACGCCCAGCATCTGCGCGATCGCGATGTGGCCGGACGATGGCGGCGGGAAGCCGCACAGCCGATAGCGGTGCCAGTCGGTGCACAGCGGCTCGCGCTTCTTCGGCTTGTAATCCACCAGATCCTGCTCGCTCAGGCGACCGGGGTTGGTCGGATGGTTGCGGACCTTGGCGACCATGTCCTTGGCGACGGCGCCACGGTAGAACGCATCGGGTCCCTTGTCGGCGATCCGGCGTAGCACCTCGGCCAGCGCCGGGTTGCGCATCAGCGTGCCCAACTCGGGGACCTTGCCGTCGGGGAGCAGGAAGTAGTTTGCGGCGATGCCGTCCTTGCCTAGGTGCTGCTCGCTGGTGAGCAATGCGTGCAGGCGGGGGCTGAGCTTGAAGCCCTGTTCGGCCAGGCGAATGGCTGGCTCGAACAGTTGTGCCCACGGAAGCTTGCCGTGTTCCTTGTGGGCCTGTTCGAGCATGCGCAGCACGCCCGGCGTGCCGACCGAGCGGCCGCCCACCACGCCCTCGATGAAACTCATCGGCGTGCCGTCGGCCTTGAGGAACAGGCGTTCGTCGACTGCAGCCGGCGCCGTCTCACGGCCGTCATAAGCTTCGACACGCTTGCCGTCCCAGTGCAGCAGGAAGGCACCGCCGCCGATGCCGCTGGACTGAGGCTCCACCAGCGTGAGCACCATCTGCACCGCAATGGCCGCATCGATGGCCGAGCCACCTGCCTTGATGACCTGGTAGCCCGCATCGGTGGCCAGCGGGTTGGCAGCTGCCACCGCAAATTTACGGGTCTGCCAGCCCGACTTCTCGACATAGCCCGACGCGGCTTCGGGTTGGTCCGGCGGCTGGTAGTTGAATTTCGCGGCGGGGCGCTGCGGCGCGCAGGCGCTCAGCAGCAACAGGCTGACGGCGCAGCTCCAGGCTGCAAGCCGCCGCAGGGGCATCGAGTCTTTCCTCAGGGCCATGGCATCTCCGGGCAAGACGTCCATCCTGCGCTACCACATCGCCGGCTGCGAGTGCTGCTGGCGTTTTGTTACCTCGTTCACAACCGCTGCGGTGGCGGGGTTGCTGAGGACGCGCTCAGCGCGGCGCCAGGCGGATCGCACCGTCGAGGCGGATCACCTCGCCATTGAGCATGTCGTTGGTGATGATCTGGTGCACCAGCTTCGCGTAGTCCTCGGGTTTTCCGAGGCGGCTGGGGAAGGGCACGCTGGCGGCCAGTGCGTCCTGCACCTCCTGCGGCATCGAGAACAGCATGGGCGTGCCGAAGATGCCGGGTGCGATGGTCATGTTGCGGATACCGTTGCGCGCCAGGTCACGTGCGATCGGCAGCGTCATGCCGACCACGCCGCCTTTCGACGCCGCATAGGCCGCCTGGCCGATCTGGCCGTCGAAGGCCGCCACGCTGGCGGTGGAGATCAGCACGCCGCGCTCGCCGGTGGCTTCGGGCTCGTTCTTGCACATTGCCTCGGCAGCCAGCCGGATCATGTTGAAGCTGCCCACCAGGTTGACGTTGATGACCTTCGCGTACACGGCCAGCGGGTGGGCGCCGTCCTTGCCCACCGTCTTGACCGCGGGCGCAATGCCGGCGCAGTTGACGAGACCCATCAGCTTGCCCATCGACATGGCCTTAGCCACCGCGGCTTTTCCGTCCTCTTCGTCGGACACGTCGCATTTCACGAAGGCGCCGCCGATCTCCTGAGCCAGCGCCTCACCTTTTTCGACCTGAAGGTCGGCGATCACGACCTTGCCGCCTTCGCGCGCGAGCATGCGCGCCGTACCTTCGCCCAGACCCGACGCGCCGCCGGTGACGATGAAGACCTTGCCGTTGATGTCCATGGAATGCTCCTGTCTGTCGTTTGCTGTGTGTGGCTTACGGTATGCGATGCCTTGACGTTGACGTAAACGTCAATTCGGGGACGTAAAAGAGCCGCCTCGCGGGCGGCTCCATCTTGCCGGGCTCAGGCCAGTGCGGCCAGTGCGCGGGCAGTGATCTCTTCGACGCTGCCTGTGCCGCTGATCTTGCGGTACTTGGGCGCCCCGCCATCGCCGGTGGTGGCCCAGGCAGAGTAGTAGTCCACCAGCGGACGTGTCTGTGCCTGGTAGACGGTCAGGCGCTTCTTGACGGTCTCTTCCTTGTCGTCGTCGCGCTGGATCAGGTCTTCTCCGGTCACATCGTCCTTGCCGGTCACCTTCGGCGGGTTGTACTTCACGTGATAGGTGCGGCCCGATGCCACATGCACGCGACGCCCACTCATGCGCTCGATGATGGCTTCGTCGGGCACGTCGATCTCGAGCACGTAGTCGATCTTCACGCCGGCGGCTTTCATCGCATCGGCTTGCGGGATGGTGCGGGGAAAGCCGTCGAACAGGAAGCCCTTGGCGCAATCCGGCTGTGCAATGCGTTCCTTCACGAGGCCGATGATGATGTCGTCGCTCACCAGGGAGCCCGCGTCCATGACCTTCTTGGCAGCCAGGCCCAGCGGTGTGCCGGCCTTCACTGCGGCACGCAGCATGTCGCCGGTGGAGATTTGCGGGATGCCGTACTTCTGGCAGAGAAAGGCAGCCTGCGTGCCCTTGCCGGCGCCGGGGGCGCCCAACAGGATCAATCTCATGGAATTCCTTGATGTCTCGTGTGGATTCGGGGTCCGCGAAGAGGAGAGTTCGAGGCCCCATCTTTTTCGGGCGAGGATAACACGCACCCCTTCGCCAACCTGACGTGACGCCCCTTGCAGAGGCGCTCTGCATCAGTGTTTCGCCAGCCGGTCGTATGGGCTTCTAGGCCATCAGCGCGCGCACGCGCTCCAGGTCTTCTGGTGTGTCTACCCCAGGGCCTGGTCGCGCTGTGCTCACATGCACCGCGATGCGTTCGCCATGCCACAACACGCGCAACTGCTCCAGCGACTCGATGCTTTCCAGCGGCGCGGGTGGCAGGCTGGGAAAGCGGAGCAAGAAGCCGGCTTGGTAGGCATACAGCCCGACGTGTCGCAGCGGCCGTGGTTCGCTCAGGCGGGCGATGCCGCCGGCATAGCCATCGCGCCACCACGGGATCGGCGCGCGCGAGAAGTACAGCGCTCTTTGTGCCGCGTCGCACACGACCTTCACGACGTTGGGATTGCCGAACTCGGCCGGGTCGTCAATGGCATGAGCGGCTGTGCTCATCACGCAGTCGCTGCGCTCGACGAGCAGCTTCGCGCAGGCATCGATCAAGGCTGGGTCGATGAGCGGTTCATCCCCTTGCACGTTGACGACCACGTCGCTGCCGTAGAGCCCGAGCAGCGAGCATGCTTCGGCCAGGCGATCACTGCCGGTGGCGTGGTCACGCCGGGTGAGCACCACTTTCACGCCATGCGCTTCGCAGGCTGCGACAACCAGGGCATCGTCAGCGGCGACCACCACGGCCTTGGCGGCACTTTGTGCGGCGCGCCGTGCCACTCGCACCACCATGGGCAAGCCGGCGATGTCAGCCAGCGGCTTGTTGGGCAGGCGGGTCGAGGCCAGTCGCGCTGGCACCAGCACGGTGAAGCTCATGCGCTGGCGGCCGGCACCGAAGGGGCCGGTTCGTCGATGGCACGGGCCGCGCTTTCCAGCATTACCGGGATGCCATCGCGGATGGGGAAGGCGAGGTGGTCGGCCGCGCAGACCAGTTCACGCGTTTCGCGTTCGTGGGTGAGCGGTCCTTTGCAGATGGGGCAGACCAGCAGTTCGAGCAGGCGGGTGTCCATGGCGGTTCTCGGTGGGTCAGCGCGCGAGGGCGCCAAGGTCGTGCAGTGCGCGGTCGA
This sequence comes from uncultured Rivibacter sp., assembly GCA_946480925.1. The sequence goes on along the minus strand of CAMLLU010000004.1, from coordinate 121,284 downwards.
CGGCGCCGAAGAATTCGGGATCGGGCTGGAAGTCTAGCGTTGCCACCCATATGCGCGTGGTCGGAGTCTCACGCGCCACGCGGGCTGGGGCGAGCTTGACGGCATCTTTTTCGGTGACGACGACGTCGGCCGCATCAGCCGGCCAGGGCAGGTTTTTGAAGTCCGCGTGGTCAGGCAAGGGTAGCGGTGTCACGCATAGGCCCGCCTGGGTGAGCGTCTCGAAAAAACGCTCGGGGCGGGCGATACCCGCGGCTGCGAGCACCGGCCGGCCGGTCAACTGCTGCAATTCGCCCGCCGGGCGCGCGGCCCACCAGTCGCTCAGCGATAGCAGGCCGCCCAGCCGGCGCTGCGCCAGAAAGCCGGGCAGCGGTGTACTGGCGACGCCACCGGTGTAGAGCACGATCTGATGCCTTGCGAGCGATGCGGCACGCAGCGGCTCGCGCAATGGCCCGGCCGGCAGTAGCCAGCCGTTGCCGGCGCCGCGGTCGTCGAACACGACGATCTCGATGTCCCGCGCCAGCCGCAGGTGCTGCAGACCGTCGTCGCAGACGATCACGTCGATCTCGGGATGCGCCGTTCGCAAGGCCCAGGCCGCGGCGGTGCGGTCTCGGCCGACGACCACCGGTGCAGCAGTGCGCAGGTGGATGAGCAGCGGCTCGTCGCCGACTTCGCTGGCCGCACTTTCGTGCGCGACTTCAAGCACTCCTTGCGTCTGGCGCCCGTAGCCGCGCGAGATGACGCCCGGCCGCAGCCCGCGTGATCGCAGATGAGCCACCAGCGCCATGACGACGGGCGTCTTGCCTGCGCCGCCGACGATGCGGTTGCCCACGACGACGACCGGCAGTCCGACGGTCTCCGCGCGTTTGAGCCCGCTGCGATACAGCAGCCGGCGGGCGCCCACCAGCAGCCCGAACACCATCGAAAGCGGCCGCAACGTACAGGCCAGCGCACCGCGTCGCAGCCAGGCTCGCTGCAGTCGCTGCGACCCGTTGGTCAAGCGAGAACTCCGTGCCGGCGACTCAGTTCGAGTCGCCGCCTGCGCGCGAGGACTGTGTCGCGAAGGTGAGTTGCGAAAGGCCGGCGCGTCGCGCGGCGTCCATCACGTTGATGACGCTCTGGTGTGCCGCCGTGGCGTCGGCAGAAATGATGACCATGCGGTTCTTGTCACCGCCGGCTGCGGCGGCTAGCTCGGTGGCCAGCGACTCGATGCTGCGGCCTTCGACCGGCTTCTTGTTCACCGCGTAACGGCCGTCGCTTGCCACTGCGACGATGATCTCGCGCGGATAGTCGCGCGAACGCTCTGAATCGGCCACCGGCAGGTTCACCTTGAGCTCGGTGAACTTCGAGTAGGTGGTCGTGAGCATCAGGAAGATCAGCACGACCAGCAGCACGTCGATGAACGGGATCAGGTTGATCTCCGGCTCTTCGCTTCGGCGGTGGGTGAATCGCATGACAGTGCTTTAACCCTGTTGCTGTTTGTCGCGTGCGATGACGAAGCGCATGAGGTGCGGGACCATGCGCTCGGCGGCCTGCTCCAACTCGATGGTGAAGTCGTGCACCAAGCCGCGGAAGTAGCGGTAGAACATCAGGGAGGGGATTGCAACGATCAGGCCGAACGCGGTGTTGTACAGCGCCACCGAGATGCCGTGCGCCAACTGTTCCGGGTTGCTGCCGCTGGTGGGCGACTGCGAGCCGAAGATCTCGATCATGCCGACGACCGTGCCGAGCAGGCCCAGCAACGGCGCGGCGGTGGCGATGGTGCCCAACGTGTTGAGGTAGCGCTCGAGCTTGTGGATGGCCGCACGGCCGGCGGATTCGAACACTGCGCGCAGCGCCTGCTCGCTGATGCGCGGCTCGGCGACAAGCGCGCGCAGGCCCGAAGCCAGCACCATGCCGAGCACCGAGTTGCTGGCGAGCTTGTTGACCACGTCAGGCGCCGGCAGGCTCGAGCGGGTGAAGGAGATCACTTCGTCGAGCAGCTTCGGCGGCGCCACGCGGGTGGCGCGCAGGCTCGAAAAACGCTCGATGACCAGCGCCAGGGCGACGATGGAACACAGGATCAGCGGCCAAATCGGCCAACCAGCGGCTTGTATGATCGACAGCAAGATCCCCTCTAGACGGCTTTGAGTCGGGCGCGATTATGGCCCTGCGCGAGGCGACATGGATCGACCGGCGCGGCGTGCACACCACACAGGTCTTTTTGGCCGGCATCCATCCACCGTTGCTGTGGACAACTTTGTGGGCAACTGGGGTCGCCCCGGCGCGAAGGCCCGAAAAATCAAGGGCTTCGACAAAATGCTCAAACAAAAGGCAACGGAAAACCCTTGTGTATCAACGACTTGCGCGATTGTGAAAGCCCCATGACATGCACACCCCGGCGCGAAGCCTGTAGTGGCGCGGTTGTGGAGTTCTGGTGCCGCAAAAACACTGGGCTGGCGCGGCATGCGTGACGTGAACGCACCGCCCGCATGGGCTCCAAGGCAGGTGTGGAGCGTGGCGAGCCTCGTGCACGCCGTGGCCGACACGCTGGCGGCGCGCTTCGGTGCCTGCACGGTGCGCGGCGAACTCGCCGCCTTCAGCCGCGCGGTCAGCGGTCACTGCTACTTCAGCCTGCAAGACGAATCCGGCGCCGCGCTGTTGCGCTGCGCGATGTTCCGTCGCGCCGCCGCCTTGCTCGACTTCGAGCCGACCGAGGGGCAGCTCGTGGAGGTGCGCGGTCGCGTTGCGGTGTACGAACCGCGCGGCGACCTGCAGTTCGTGGTCGAGAGCATGCGCAGTGCAGGAGCCGGCGCGTTGTACGAGCAGTTCCTGCGGCTCAAGGCCAAGCTGGAAGCGCAGGGCCTGTTCGACGCCGCCCGCAAGCGCGTGCTGCCGAAGTTTCCGCGGCGCATCGGCGTGGTCACCTCGCTGGGGGCCGCGGCCTTGCACGACGTGGTGACGGCCCTGGCCCGGCGTGCACCGCAGGTCGAGGTGGTGGTGTATCCAAGCGCAGTACAGGGTGTCGACGCGCCAGGGCAACTGGTCAATGCCCTGGCGCTGGCTGGGCGTCGTGCAGAAGTGGAGTTGCTGATCCTGTGCCGAGGCGGTGGCTCGCTCGAAGACCTCTGGGCGTTCAACGACGAGCGTGTGGTGCGAGCGGTGGCCGCGAGCCCGCTGCCGGTGGTGTGTGGCGTGGGGCATGAAACCGACGTGACGCTGGCCGACCTGGCGGCTGACCTGCGCGCGCCCACGCCCACCGCGGCGGCTGAGCTTGCGGCACCGGTGTGTGCCGACTGTGCAGCGCAACTGCAGGCGCTGGCACGCCGCATGCGCGAACGTGTGCGACGTCAGCTGGACGTGTCGGACCAGCGGCTCGACCATGCGGCATTGCGCATGGCGCGCCCGGCACAGATGTTGATGCAGCACCGACAGGCGCTGGCGCTTCTGCGGCAGCGCTGGCAGGCGGGCACTGCACGCTGGCGCGAAGCGCGTGAACGCGGCCTGCAGCGGCAGGCCGAGCGACTACACCGCGCCGCAGCGATGGCTCAGTTGCTGCACAAGCAGCGGCTCGATTCACTGGGGAACCGGCTGGCGGCGCTCGACCCGCAACGCGTGCTCCAGCGAGGCTATGCCTGGCTCAGCGACGAACGAGGCCATGCGATCACGTCGGCTGCCCAGGTCCAGGCAGGGCAGGGCGTGGTGGCGGTGCTGGCCGATGGGCGTCTCGAAGCGCAGGTCATCAAGGTCGAGGCCGACGAGCGCTGACAGGTCGGTGTGCGCACAAGGCTGCAGACACCGAAGGGCCATCGTGCCTGCCTACAATCGTCCGGTTCATTCCAACCACCACGAGTCACGAGAGGAAGAAGACATGGAACATACCCTGCCCCCACTGCCCTACGCGGCTGATGCGCTCGCTCCGCACATGTCGAAGGAAACCTTCGAATACCACTACGGCAAGCACCATCAGGCCTACGTCACCAACCTCAACAACCTCATCAAGGGCACCGAGTTCGAGAACCTCGGCCTCGAAGAGATCATCAAGAAGTCCAGCGGTGGCATCTTCAACAACTCGGCCCAGGTCTGGAACCACACCTTCTTCTGGAACTGCATGAAGCCGCAAGGCGGCGGTGAGCCGAAAGGCGCGCTCGCTGCGGCCATCAATGCCAAGTTCGGCAGCTACGCCGCCCTCAAGGAGGCCTTCACCAAGTCGGCCGTCGGCAACTTCGGTTCCGGCTGGACCTGGCTCGTGAAGAAGGCCGACGGCTCGGTGGACATCGTCAACACCAGCAACGCCGCCACGCCGCTCACCACCGCCGACAAGCCGCTGCTCACCATCGACGTGTGGGAACACGCCTATTACGTCGACTACCGCAACGCACGTCCGAAGTTCGTCGAGACCTTCCTGACCAGCCTCGTGAACTGGGACTTCGCCGAGAAGAATTTCGCCTGATCCTTCGCTCTATTGAGAGGAAAGGCCGGCCCTGCGCCGGCCTTTTTCATGGTGGGGCACGGCGACAATTCCTTCCCCTGGAGGTGGCGATGGCGGTGCGGGTGTTGTTGGTGGAAGACGACTCGGCTCTCAGCTTGGGCGTGGCAAGAGCATTGCAGCGTGAAGGTTGGCAGGTCGATGTGCTGGCCGATGGCGTGGCTGCCTGTGCCGAAGGGCTGGTGAGTCAGTTCGACATGGCCGTGCTCGACCTGGGCCTGCCGCGTCGTGACGGCATGGACGTGTTGCGCTGCTGGCGCAAGCAGGGCGCCAAGCTGCCGGTACTGCTGTTGACGGCGCGCGACGACGTGCGTGACCGCGTGCAGGGCCTCGACGCCGGCGCCGATGACTACCTCGTCAAGCCTTTCGACATTCCTGAGCTACTGGCCCGCTTGCGTGCGCTGAAGCGCCGTTCCGATGGCCGCGTGGACGACACGCTGCAGCTCGGGTCGTTGACGATGGATCTGCAGCACAAGGAATTGCGATGCAACGGCGAACGGGTGCGGTTGTCGCCGCGTGAATTCGCGTTGACCGAGATGCTGATGGCCAAGCCGGGCCGCGTGGTGCCGAAGGAGCTGATCGTCTCGACACTCTCGAACTGGGAGGCCGACTTCAGCGAAAACTCCGTCGAGGTCTACGTGCACCGGCTGCGCAAGCGGTTCGGAGAGCTCGGCGTGGTGATCAAGACGGTGCGTGGCTTCGGCTACGTGATGGAGGCGGCCGAGTCCGGCGAGCCGTCCGCCGAGGCTGGCGACTGAGCTTGGCAGGTTCGGACTTCGACCCGCCGCGCCAGCCCAGTCTGCGGCGCCAGTTGCTGGCGCCGCTGTTGTGGGTTTGGTTGTTCGGCATGGTGGTGGCCGCCGGTGGCGCTTATGCGGTGGCGCGCTATGCCGGCAACGCCGCGTTCGACCGTGCCCTGCAAGACGAGGCTGGCGCCATTGCCACGCAGGTCAGCTGGGGTGAGCAGGGGCCCAGCATCCAGATCAGCCGCCAGACGCTGGAACTCATGTCGTGGGACGTGGCTGACCGCAACAGCTTCATGGTTGTGGACGAAGACGGCCAGGTGCTGGCCGGCACGGGCGACCTGCCGATGCCGCCGACGCGCACGCGCCGCCTCGACAAGACCGTGCTGTTCGACGCCACCTATCTGAAAGAGCCGGTGCGCGGCGCGCTCGTGACGGTGGCTTCGCCGATGCTCGACCAGCTCGTCACGGTGGTGGTGGTCGAGACCACCCGCAGGCGCGCACAGCTGGTGCGCGAGGTGCAGTGGGGGGCGATCGGGCCGACGCTGGCGCTGGGAACGCTGACCTTCGTGCTGCTGGCCTGGGGCATACGCCGCGGCGTGGCGCCGTTGCGCGAAGTGATCGGCGAGGTCGAGCGGCGCGATGCGCATGACCTGCGGCCGCTGCCGCTGGCGGCCGTGCCGCGCGAGATCCTGCCGCTGATCGAGCGCATCAACACGCTGCTGGGCAACGTACGGCGCTCCATCGACGGCCAGCGCCGGTTCGTGGCCGATGCCGCGCACCAGCTGCGCACGCCGGTGGCCGGCCTGCGCGTGCTGGTGCAGGAGCTGCAGCATGAGACGCAAGAGCTGCCAGAAGGCAGCTGGGGCCAGCTCACCGAGGCGTTGGCGCTGTCGACCGACCGCATGGCGCGGCTCATTGCGCAACTGCTGCGCCTGGCGCGCGCCGAGGGCGCATTGACCGACGGGCAGTCGCAGCAGGTGCTCGACGTGACGCCGGTGCTGCGCAGCGCCGCCGAGCCGCTGGTGCTGCAGGCGGTGCGCGAAGGGCGCAACATCGCCCTCGAAGCGCCGCCGCAGCCTTGCCTGGCGTGGGCCCATCCGGTGTGGCTGGGCGAGATCGTCAACAACCTGCTCGACAACGCGCTGCGCTACGGCGGCCCCACCATCGAACTGCGTGTTGAGCAGGACGGCGCCGAGGTGCGCATCAGCGTGCACGACGACGGGCCTGGCATCCCGCCCGATCACCTGGCGCAGGTGTTCGAGCCGTTCTGGCGCGGCGACCGCGCCGACCGCCGCAATGACGACGGCTCCGGACTGGGGCTCGCCATTGCTCGCGAGGTCAGCGAGCGCCTGGGCGGGCGCCTTACCGTGGCGAGCGCCCCGGAAATCGTGGGTACTTGTTTCTCGCTGCACCTGCGGCGTGCTCAAGAAGCCTGAAACGCTGCCGATACCCGCTGAAGGAACAAAACGCCTTCATGGGCAGAAGCTGACTGTCAGGGATGAAAAGCAAATTGGATCCGCACTATGTCGACGCGGCACAGCTGCGCGTCGGCATGTACATCCACCTCGACGTGGGGTGGATGGGCCATCCCTTTCCGCTCAGCAGCTTCAAGGTCACCTCGGCCGACCAGATCGCCACCATCCGCGGTTTGGGACTCACCCGCGTGCGCTATTCACCCGAGCGCAGCGATCCCGAAGTGCCGCTGCAGCCGACCTTGCTGGCGCCGCAGGCCGTAGGCGACGCTGCCAACGAAGCCGAAAACGCCGAAGCCGAAGCGCGCGAGGCTGCCATGCGAGTCCGCTGCGAAACGCTGCTGCGCCAGCAGGCCAGCCTGCGCCTTTGCGAGCGCCAGTTCGCCGAGGCTGCCCGGGCCTACAAGCAGGCCGTGGAGCTGTGCCCCACGCAGCCGGTGGCCACGCGTGAACAATGCGAACGGCTGGTCAGCGGCTTTCTCGACAAGATCTCCTGCGCCGACGAGATCTGCATCCGGTTGCTCAGCGAAGGCGCTGGCGACCGTGCTTCGACGCACGCACTGAACGTCACGGTGACCTCGCTGCTGCTCGGCAATGCCATCGGCCTGGACGCGCAGGAGATGGCCGACCTGGGCGTCGGCGCGCTGCTGCACGACATCGGCAAGATCGAACTGCCCGATCGCGTGCGCCACAAGGACGACAGCTTTTCGGCGGCGCAGACCCGCCTGTACCAGGAGCACGTGAACCACGGTGTGAACCTGGCTCGCAAGATGAGCCTGAGCGCTGGTGCCACGCTGGTGATCGGCCAGCATCACGAACACGTCGACGGCAGCGGCTTTCCTCTGCACGTGGGGGCGGAACGCATCAGCCGGGCCGGCCTCATCGTCGCGCTGGTCAACCGCTACGACAACCTGTGCAATCCGGCCAACCTGGCCCAGGCCATGACGCCGCACGAGGCGCTGTCGTACATCTTTGCGCAGATGAAGACCCGGTACGACGCGGCCATGCTCGGGGCTTTCATCAAGATGATGGGCGTGTACCCGCCTGGCTCGGTGGTGCAGCTCACCGATGATCGCTATGCGCTGGTGGTGTCGGTCAACTCGGCGCGGCCGCTCAAGCCGCGCGTGGTGGTGCATGACGCGCGTGTGCCGCGGGCCGAATGCCTGGTGCTCGACCTGGAGGACACGCCTGATCTCGGCGTGCGGCGCAGCCTGAAGCCGCAGCAGCTTCCGCGAGCGACGCTCGACTATCTGTCGCCGCGGCAGCGCATCTGCTACTTCTTCGAACGCGCACGCGAACTGCCGGCCACGGAGGCCGGGAAATGAATTTCGGTTCGTGGAAGAACCTCATCGACGGCATGCTCGAATCGGTGTGGGTGGTCGATCCGCACGAGCTGCGCCTCGTGGCGGTCAACCAGGCAGCGGCCCGCCTGCTGCGTGCTCCGGCCGGTGAGCTGATCGGCCTGCCGGTGGTGGAGCTGGCGGCCGCGCCCGAGGACCTGTTCTTCTGGGAAGACGTGGCAGCCGGAGTGTCCGACGCCATCCTGTCCGAGACGCTGGTCCGCCGGCGCGATGGCAGCACCGTCCAGGTGGAGCGCCGCGTCAGCCGGGTCTGGGTGGCCCCCGAGCAGTCGGTCTACGTGGTGGGGGCGCGTGACCTGAGCGAACAGCGCCGTACCGAAGACGAGCTCGAGAAGCTGGTGGCCGAATTGCGTGCCACGCTGGAAAGCACGGCCGATGGCATTCTGGTGACCGACCTGGACGGTGCCATTCGTGGCTACAACCAGCGCTTTGCCACGCTGTGGGAGCTGCCGCAAGCGCTGCTCACCGAGCGCAACGACGACGCCATCTACGCCTGGATGCATGGTGGCGTTGTCGACGAGGCCGGCTACACGCGCCGCCAGCAGGACATCGATAGCACGCCGCTGTTGCAGGCCACCGACGTGCTGATGCTGCGCTCCGGCAAGGTGATCGAGCGCGTGACACTGCCGCAATACGGCCGTGGCCGCCCGATCGGGCGGGTTTATTCGTTTCGCGACGTCACCCAGCGCCTGGCCAGCGAGTCGCGGCTGCAGCTCGCGGCCAAGGTGTTCGAGGCCAGTCTCGACGCCATCTTCGTCACCGATGCGAACTACCGCATCGTGGCCGCCAACCCCAGCTGCGAAAGGCTGCTGGGCGGCAGCGAAGGCGGCGTGACAGGGCGACTGCTTCATGAGCTGATCCACGACCCGGCCGATGAAGGCGGCATCGCGCGCGCCGAGCAGGCGTTGGCCAGCCAAGGCTACTGGGCCGGCGAGCTGTGGCATCGCGGCGCCGACGGCCAGGCGCGCCCTGGGCAGGTGTCGTTCGTGCGGGTGGCCGACACGGCCGGCGCGCCACAGCACTGCATCTGCTTTTTCCGCGACCTGACCGACAAGCTGCACGACCAGCAGCGCATCGAACAGCTCGCCTATTCCGACGCGCTGACCGGGCTGCCCAACCGGCTGAGGCTCACCGAACGCATCGAGTTCGCGCTTGCGCTGGCGCGGCGTGACAGCAGCAGCTTCGCGCTGCTGTTCCTCGACCTCGATCGCTTCAAGCACATCAACGACTCGCTGGGCCACCATTTCGGCGACCGGGTGCTGATGGAAGTGTCCGAGCGGCTCAAGGGCTGCCTGCGTGAAGTGGACACGGTGGCACGGCTGGGCGGCGACGAGTTCGTGATGCTGCTGCACGAGGCCGACGCGCGTGGCGCCGAATTCACTGCGCGTCGCATCCTCGAGTCGCTGGCGCTGCCGTTTGCTCTGGGGGCCTTGAACTTCTCCGTCACCGCCAGCATCGGCGTGGCGATGTACCCGAACGACGGGGTCACGCTCGACGACCTCGTCAAGCACGCCGACACGGCGATGTACCGCGTGAAGGAGCGTGGCCGAGGCAGCTTCCGCTTCTACAAGCCGCAGATGAACGTGGACCTGCTGTCGCGCATGAAGCTGGACCACGCGATGCGGCTGGCACTGGCCAATGGCGCCTTCAAGTTGCACTACCAGCCGCAGGTCGAGCTGGGCAGCACCGCCATCATCGGCGCAGAGGCGTTGATCCGCTGGGGCGATCCGGAGATGGGCGACATGTCGCCGGCGCAGTTCATTCCGGTGGCCGAGGAAAGCGGCTTCATCGTCGCGCTCGGCGACTGGGTGCTGGCCGAGGCGGTGCGCCAGGGAGCGCAGTGGTATCGCGCCGGGCATCCGACCACGGTGTCGATCAACGTGTCGGCGCTGCAGTTCCAGCAGGTCAGCTTCGTCGAGCGCGTGGCCGGCGTGCTGGCCGGTGCGGGGCTGCCGGCCGAATACCTGGAGCTCGAACTCACCGAGTCGATCCTGCTGAGGGACGCCGACGAGGCCCTGCTGCGGCTGCGTGCACTGGCGCGCCTGGGCGTGCTGCTCGCCATCGACGACTTCGGCACCGGCTACTCCAGTCTCGGCTACCTGAAGCGTTTCCCGATCCGCAAGCTCAAGATCGACCGTTCGTTCATCAAGGGCTTGCCAGAAGATGAAAGTGACGTCGGCATTGCCCGCGCCATCATTCACCTGGGTAAGGCGCTGCGGCTGGGCATCATTGCCGAAGGGGTGGAGACCGAGGCGCAGCGACGCTTTCTGCAGGCTGCGGGTTGCGATGAGTTCCAGGGGTTTCTTTTCTCCCCGGCAGTGGCACCCGAGGCCCTGGCGCGCATGCTGGCGCAACAGGGCGGAGGTACCGGTACCCCGAGCGCCGTACGGCCAGCGCTGGCTTGATGCTGGCTGCCGCGCAGAGAACGCTGCTGCGGAAGGGCTCATCTAACGCACAGGTCAGCCGGCGAGCTTCGAGCGCCTTTGCCGTAGAGTCCGCCCGCACGTAAATTCCAACGGAGCATCCGATGACGAATCGCCGCGAGGTCCTGCAGTCCGGCGCTGCACTGCTGGGAGTGGCTGCGGGTCTCACACCGCAGGCTGCACAGGCTGCGTGGAATGCCGCCGCGTTCGAGGCCCAGTCGCTGGCTGGGGTGGTCAAGGCCCTGGGCGGGGCCGTGGCCGCTACCGAAAGCAAGCAAGTGCAGCTGCAGGCGCCCGAGATCGCCGAAAACGGCGCCGTCGTGCGCGTCAGTGCCGTGAGCCAGCTGCCCGGCACGACGCAGCTGGCCATCGTGGTGGAAAAGAACCCGAATGCGCTGGCCGCGGTGTTCGAGCTACCGGCCGGCACCGAGGCCAGTCTGGCCACCAACATCAAGATGGCCGAGACCTCGAAGGTCTACGCGCTGGCGAAGGTGGGCGACAAGTACTACTACGCCGCGCAGCAGGTCTCCGTGACGCTGGGCGGTTGCGGCAACTGAGGGGCAGCGAGCGAACCATGGCAGAACCGATGCGCATCCGCGCGCAAGTGCAGGGTGACAAGACCATCGTGCGCATCCTGATGGCGCACGAGATGGAAAGCGGGCAGCGCAAGGACGCCGCCGGCAAGACCATCCCGGCCTGGTTCATCCAGGAGGTGCTGGTGCAGCATGCCGGCCGCACCGTGCTCTCGGCGCAGTGGGGCGCGGCGGTGTCGAAAAATCCGTACCTGCAGTTCAGCTTCAAGGGCGGCAAGGTGGGTGATCGCATCACCGTGTCGTGGGTCGACAGCCGCGGCGACAAGCGCAGCGACGAGGTGTCGATCGCTTGAGTGTGTCGAAGAGGACGGTGCTTCCCGCTACGCCGACCGTGCAACTTGTTCTCACATCGGTTTCCCCGCATTTGTGCGGGCGGTTACAGCGGTGTTAGAGTCGCGCCTCTGACTCTGTAGGTCCTTCCCGTCCCCTTTCTGGTTCTTGGAACAGTAAGGCGGGTCGCAATCCGCCAACCGGTCAAGCCGTGTCGCGGAAGGTTGTTCAACCCACATGAGCGCTGGAAACCGGCGCAAAAGGTGAGCGAAAGATGATGCAGCAATACAGGTCGAACTCGTACCTGTTCGGGGGCAATGCGCCCTATGTGGAAGAGTTGTACGAGGCCTATCTCGACAACCCTGGTTCCGTGCCCGACAACTGGCGGGCCTACTTCGATGCCCTGCAGAACGTTCCGGCCACTGACGGCACGGAGTCGCGCGACGTGGCCCATGCGCCAGTCGTCGAGTCGTTCGCGCAGCGTGCCAAGGCCAATGCATTTGCAGTGCGCGCCAGCGCCAGCGAACTCGCCGTGGCCCGCAAGCAGGTCCATGTCCAGTCGCTGATTGCTGCCTATCGCTCGCTCGGCGCCCGCTGGGCCGACCTCGACCCGCTCAAGCGCACCGAGCGTCACAAGATCCCCGAACTCGAGCCGGCGTTCTACGACCTGACCGAGTCCGACATGGACATCACGTTCAGCGCGACGAACACCTATTTCACCAAGGCCGAGCAGCAGACGCTGCGCGAGATCCTGCAGGCGCTGCGTGAAACCTACTGCGGCACCGTCGGCACCGAGTTCATGCACTGCACCGAGCCGGTCGAAAAGCGCTGGTGGCAGGAAAAGCTCGAAAGCAGCCGCAGCAAGCCCAACTTCACGGCTGAGAAGAAGGTCCACATCCTTGACCGCCTTACGGCTGCCGAAGGTCTGGAGCGCTTCCTGCACACCAAGTACGTCGGCCAGAAGCGCTTCTCGCTCGAAGGCGGCGAGAGCTTCATCGCCTCGATGGACGAACTGGTGCAGCGTGGCGGTGAAAAGGGCGTGCAGGAGTTCGTGATCGGCATGGCCCACCGCGGCCGCCTGAACGTGCTGGTCAACACGCTGGGCAAGATGCCTGCCGACCTGTTTGCCGAGTTCGAGCACACCGCCAAGGAAGACCTGCCCGCCGGTGACGTGAAGTACCACCAGGGCTTCTCCAGCGACGTGTCCACCCCTGGCGGCCCGGTCCACCTGAGCCTCGCGTTCAACCCCTCGCACCTCGAGATCGTGAACCCCGTGGTCGAAGGCTCGGTGAAGGCCCGCCTCGACCGCCGCGGCGACAAGGAAGGCGATCAGGTGCTGCCTGTGCTGGTGCACGGCGACGCGGCCTTCGCCGGCCAGGGTGTCGTGATGGAAACGCTGGCACTGGCCCAGACGCGCGGCTACTACACCGGCGGCACGGTGCACCTCGTCATCAACAACCAGATCGGCTTCACGACCAGCGATCCGCGCGACACGCGCTCCACGCTGTACTGCACCGACGTGGTCAAGATGATCGAAGCGCCGGTGCTGCACGTGAACGGCGACGATCCTGAAGCCGTGGTGTTCGCCACCCAACTGGCGCTCGAGTACCGCCAGGAGTTCAACAAGGACGTGGTGGTCGACATCATCTGCTTCCGCAAGCTGGGTCACAACGAGCAGGACACGCCGGCTCTGACCCAGCCGCTGATGTACAAGAAGATCGGCCAGCACCCTGGTACCCGCAAGCTCTACGGCGACAAGCTGGTGGCCCAGGGCGTGTTGCCCGCCGATGGTCCCGACGCCATGGTGAAGGCCTACCGTGCCGCCATGGACGCCGGCAAGCACACGGTCGATCCGGTGCTCACCAACTACAAGAGCAAGTACGCGGTCGATTGGCAGCCCTACCTCGGCAAGAAATGGACTGATGCGGCCGACACCGCACTGCCGTTGGCTGAGGTCAAGCGACTGGCCGAGCGCGTCACCACGCTGCCTGCCAACTTCAAGGCCCACCCGCTGGTCGAGAAGGTCCTGGCTGATCGCGCCGCCATGGGCCGCGGCGAGATCAACGTCGACTGGGGCATGGGCGAACACCTCGCCTATGCGTCGCTGGTGGCCAGCGGCTACCCGGTGCGCCTGTCCGGCGAAGACTGCGGCCGCGGCACGTTCACGCACCGCCATGCCGTGCTGCACGACCAGAACCGCGAGAAGTGGGACGAAGGCATCTACGTGCCGCTGCAGAACGTGGCCGAGAACCAGGCGCCGTTCGTCGTCATCGACTCGCTGCTGTCCGAGGAGGCCGTGCTCGGCTTCGAGTACGGCTATGCCAGCGCCGATCCCAACACGCTGACCATCTGGGAAGCCCAGTTCGGCGATTTCGCCAACGGTGCACAGGTGGTGATCGACCAGTTCATCGCCTCGGGCGAAGTGAAGTGGGGGCGTGCCAATGGCCTCACGCTGCTGCTGCCCCACGGCTACGAAGGCCAGGGCCCCGAGCACAGCTCGGCCCGTCTGGAGCGCTTCATGCAGCTGGCGGCCGACAACAACATGCAGGTCTGCCAGCCCACCACGGCCAGCCAGATCTTCCACCTGCTGCGCCGCCAGCAGGTGCGCATGTTCCGCAAGCCGCTGGTCGTGATGACGCCCAAGTCGCTGCTGCGCAACAAGGACGCCACTTCGCCGCTGACCGAATTCACCAAGGGTGAATTCCGCACCGTGATCGCCGAGCAGAGCGGCGAGATCGACGCGGCCAAGGTCAAGCGCATGATCGCGTGTTCCGGCAAGGTCTACTACGACCTCGTGAAGAAGCGTGACGAAAAGAAGGCAACCGACACGGTCATCCTCCGCGTCGAGCAGCTCTATCCCTTCCCGCACAAGGCCTTCGCGACCGAGCTGAAGAAGTACCCCAACGTGACGGACATCGTGTGGTGCCAGGACGAGCCGCAGAACCAGGGGGCCTGGTTCTTCGTGCAGCACAACATCCACGAGAACATGCTCGATGGTCAGAAGCTCGGCTATGCCGGCCGCCCGGCCTCGGCATCGCCCGCAGTGGGTTATGCCCATCTGCACCAGGAGCAACAGAAGGCACTGCTCGACCAGGCCTTTGCCAAGCTCAAGGGCTTCGTTCTCACGAAGTGATGGTTTGCCGGCAGGCGCGCTCAGGCATGAGCGTGCCGTGCCTGCGCGCACGTATCGAACACCGCGAACACACGCACACAACGCGAAGAATCAAGGAAGACACGCATCATGGCGCTTGTTGAAGTCAAGGTCCCCCAGTTGTCCGAATCGGTGGCCGAAGCCACCCTGCTGCAATGGAAGAAGAAGCCCGGCGAAGCCGTGGCTGTGGATGAGATCCTCATCGAAATCGAGACCGACAAGGTCGTGCTCGAAGTGCCGGCACCTTCTGCCGGCGTGATGGCCCAGATCGTCAAGAACGATGGCGAGACCGTCGCCAGCGACGAAATCATCGCCAAGATCGACACCGACGCGAAGCCGCAGGTGAGCCCGCTGGAAGTGAAGGCGGTGCCGGCCGCGGCACCCGCTCCGACGCCTGCTCCTGCAGCGGCTGCGCCCGCAGCCGGTGGCTCGAAGGCCGACGTGGCCATGCCCGCGGCTGCCAAGCTGCTGGCCGACAACAACCTCACCACCGCGCAAGTGAGCGGTACCGGCAAGGATGGTCGCGTCACCAAGGGTGATGTGCTGGGTGCCATCGCCGCCGGCACGCAGGCCCCGGCTGTGCAGGCCCCCGCCACGCCGGCCGTGGCCAAGCCGCTGCCCGCAGTGGCTGCGCCGGTGGCCGTGAACCTGGGCGATCGCCCTGAGCAGCGCGTGCCGATGAGCCGCCTGCGCGCACGCGTGGCCGAGCGCCTGCTGCAGTCTCAAGCCACCAACGCCATCCTCACCACCTTCAACGAGGTGAACATGGCGCCCGTGATGGAGATGCGCAAGCGTTTCCAGGAGAAGTTCGAGAAGGAACACGGCGTCAAGATCGGCTTCATGAGCTTCTTCGTGAAGGCTGCCGTGGCCGCGCTCAAGAAGTACCCGGTGCTCAACGCCAGTGTGGACGGCAACGACATCGTCTACCACGGCTACTTCGACATCGGCATTGCCGTCGGCTCGCCTCGCGGCCTGGTGGTGCCCATCCTGCGCAATGCCGACCAGATGAGCTTCGCCGACATCGAAAAGAAGATCGCCGAGTTCGGCCAGAAGGCCAAGGACGGCAAGCTGTCGCTCGACGAACTCTCCGGCGGCACGTTCTCCATCTCCAACGGCGGCGTGTTCGGCTCGATGCTGTCCACCCCCATCATCAACCCGCCGCAATCGGCCATCCTGGGCGTTCACGCGACCAAGGAGCGTCCGGTGGTTGAAAACGGCCAGATCGTGATCCGCCCGATCAACTACCTGGCGATGAGCTATGACCACCGCATCATCGACGGCCGCGAAGCCGTGCTCGGTCTGGTGGCCATGAAGGAAGCGCTGGAAGACCCGGCCCGCCTGCTCTTTGACATCTAAGAGGCGGAGCGAACATGAGCGCAAAACAATTCGATGTCGTCGTCATCGGCGGCGGCCCGGGCGGCTATGTGGCCGCCATCCGTGCAGCCCAACTGGGCTTCAACGCGGCCTGCATCGACGAGTGGAAAAACGCCAAGGGCGGGCCCGCGCTGGGTGGCACCTGCACCAACGTCGGCTGCATCCCGTCGAAGGCGCTGCTGCAGTCGAGCGAGAACTACGAGCACGCCGCGCACAGCTTTGCCGACCACGGCATCAAGGTCTCGGGCCTCGAGATCGACGTGGCCAAGATGCTGGCCCGCAAAGACAACGTCGTGAAGCAGAACAACGACGGCATCGTTTACCTGTTCAAGAAGAACAAGGTCACGTTCTTCCATGGCCGTGGTTCGTTCGTGAAGGCGGCCGAGGGCGGCTACGAGATCAAGGTAGCCGGTGCGGCTGAAGAGACCATCGTCGGCAAGCACATCATCGTGGCCACCGGCTCGAATCCGCGTGCGCTGCCCGGTGCCCCGTTCGATGAGGAAAACATCCTCAGCAACGACGGTGCGCTGCGCATCCAGGGTGTGCCGAAGAAGCTGGGTCTCATCGGCGCGGGTGTCATCGGCCTCGAAATGGGCTCGGTGTGGCGCCGCCTCGGTGCCGAGGTGAGCGTGCTCGAAGCGCTGCCCACCTTCCTTGGGGCCGTGGACGAGCAGATCGCCAAGGAAGCGCACAAGGCCTTCACCAAGCAGGGCCTGAAGATCGAGCTCGGCGTCAAGATCTCCGAGGTCAAGAGCGACAAGAAGGGCGTCAAAGTCTCGTATACCGATGCGAAGGGCGGCGAACAGACGCTCGAGGTGGACAAGCTCATCGTGTCCATCGGCCGCGTGGCCAACACCATCGGCCTCAACCACGAGGCCGTGGGCCTGAAGCTCGACGAGCGCGGCGCCATCGTCGTGGACGACGACTGCAAGACCAACCTGCCCAACGTGTGGGCGGTGGGTGATGTGGTTCGCGGCCCCATGCTCGCGCACAAGGCCGAGGAAGAGGGCGTGGCCGTGGCCGAGCGCATCGCCGGCCAGTACGGGCATGTGAACTTCAACACCATCCCCTGGGTGATCTACACCAGCCCCGAGATCGCGTGGGTGGGCCAGACCGAACAGCAGCTCAAGGCCGCCGGTCGAGCCTACAAGTCGGGCACCTTCCCGTTCATGGCCAACGGCCGTGCTCGTGCGTTGGGCGACACCACCGGCATGGTGAAGTTCCTGGCCGATGCGAAGACGGACGAGATCCTCGGTGTGCACATCGTCGGCCCATACGCATCGGAGCTCATTGCCGAAAGCGTGGTGGCGATGGAGTTCAAGGCCAGTGCCGAAGACATCGCGCGCATCTGTCATGCGCACCCGTCGCTGAGCGAAGCCACCAAGGAAGCAGCTCTTGCGGTCGACAAGCGCTCGCTGAACTTCTGACCCTTGCGGCCGTGGCGCGGCATGACCGCCGCGCCGGCCTATCGACGACACGCTGGCCGCGGCGGGGATAAGACGTGCCGACCGTTACCGAGCTCTACCACCAGACCCTCGCCGAACGCGGCTACAAGCCTGACGCCGCACAGCTGCGTGCGGTGGCAGCGCTGCAGCGCTGCCAGGACGAATGGGTCGACTACAAGGCCCGCCGTTCCAACGCGCTGACCAAGCTGCTGGTGCGCCCGCCACTGCCGCGCGGGGTCTACATGTTTGGCGGTGTCGGCCGCGGCAAGAGCTTCCTGATGGACTGCTTCTTCCAGGCTGTGCCGCTGGCGCGCAAGACGCGGCTGCACTTCCATGAGTTCATGCGCGAGGTGCACCGCGAGCTGCAGGAGCTGCAGGGCACGGTGAACCCGCTCGATGCACTGGGCCAGCGCATCTCGCGGCGCTTTCGGCTCATCTGTTTCGACGAATTCCACGTCGCCGACGTGACCGACGCGATGATCCTGCACCGCCTGCTGGCGGCGCTGTTCGAGCATCGCGTCAGCATCGTCACCACGTCGAACTTCCACCCCGACGGGCTGTACCCGAACGGCCTGCATCGCGACCGCATCCTGCCCGCCATTGCGCTATTGAAGGAAAAGCTCGAGGTCATCAACGTCGACGACGGCACCGACTATCGGCAGCGCACGCTGGAGCAGGTGCAGCTGTATCACACCCCGCTCGATGCAGGTGCCGATGCCGCGCTTGACGAAGCTTTCGAGCGCTTGGCAGAAACCAAGGACGAAGACCCGCGGCTGCACATCGAGCACCGCGAGATCCATGCGCTGCGGCGTGCCGGCGGTGTGGTGTGGTTCGACTTTGCCACCTTGTGCGGCGGCCCGCGTTCTCAAAACGACTATCTCGAGCTGGCGAGTCAGTTCCACACCATCATCCTGTCGAACGTGCCGGCCATGCCGGTGCGGCTGGCTTCCGAAGCGCGTCGCTTCACCTGGTTGGTGGATGTGCTCTACGATCGCCGCGTGAAGCTCATCATCTCGGCCGAAGTGCCACCGGAGCAGCTCTACACCGAAGGGCCGCTGGCGCACGAATTCCCGCGTACCGTATCGCGGCTGAATGAAATGCAGTCCAAGGAATACCTCTCGCAAGCGAAGCGAGAGGTCGATACGCGGCTGACATGAAGCGACTCGATTGGGCAATCGCCGTCGTGGCGCTGAGCGCTGGGTGTGGGGCAGGGTTCGCGGACGAAGCAGCCGGCCCCGCGCGGCTCGCAGCCGAACGTGCGAGCATCGAGTCCCGCTACAGCGAGCGAGCTCGTGGCTGCCAAGAGGGGTTTTTCGTCACGGCCTGCCTCGATGCCGCACAAAAGGACAGGCGCGAGGCTCTGGACCGCGTGAGGCTGGAGCAGCAGGCGCTGGACGATGCTGAACGCAAGCGTCGAGCCGCTGAACGCCTTCGGCGCATCCACGAAAAGGTCGGGGCTCAAAGCGCAGCGGCCGCGGCGACGCCGCCAACGCTGCGTGAGCCCAAGCAGCGCTTGTCGGTTTCGCCTGCTGCGTCCGCAACACCAGCCGCGGCTACGGCCTCAAGGGCGGCGCAGGTTCACGGTCAGCGTTCTGCCGAAGCATCGCGCAACGCAGAGGCAGAACAAGCCCGCTTGAAGAAGGCGGCCGAGCATCGCGCGGCGGTGGAAAAGCGAAAGGCGGAACGGGCGGCCAAGCGCGCGCGTGCAACACCGCTGCCGGCTTCGGCGCCAGCCGGCTTGCAATGAACTGAGTGATGCCTCAGGCGACCGGCCTCAGGCGAGCGGTTCCACCCGGACCAGCGCGAGCGAGAGGTTGTCGCCTCCTTGACGGGCGCGGTGGCGTGCCTTGCTGATGAGCATCTCGCTGGCTTCGCGCGGCGGTAGCGTGTGCACGATGGCGCCAAGCTCCTTGGGTGTGAAGTAGTGCCACAGGCCGTCGCTGCAAGCCAGCACCGTGTCGCCGATCTCGAGTCGGTCGATGCGGTGCAGAGTGATCGGCGGGTCCTGGTAGGTGCCCAGGCAGCCGGTTAGCAGGTTGGCCTGCGGATGGGTGTTGGCTTCGTCTTCGGTGATCTGGCCTTCATCGACCAGCCGCTGCACGAAGGAGTGATCAGTGGTGCGGCTCACCATGTCGGGGCCGCGGAAGTGGTACACGCGCGAGTCGCCAGCGTGGATGACGTCGCACTCGCGTGTCGGATTGATCAGAAAGGCAGCCACCGTGCTGTGCGGCTCCTCTTCGGCCGTGATGGCCGTGAGCTTGATCATCAGGTGCGACTCGAGTACCACCTGCTTCAAGGCCTCGGACGGATCGTCCTTCGACGGGGCGTATCGCTCGAACAGCTGCTTGGCCGTCAAGATCACCTGATCAGCCGCCTTGCGCCCACCGCTCTTGCCACCCATGCCGTCGGCCACCACGGCCAGCAGGCAGCCCGGTACCCGGTTGTGCGGCAGGACCTCCACCTGGTCTTGTTGGTACATCCGATCGCCACGGTGAATGCCGGTGGCGGCGGTGAGGCGGTATCCCTGGGCCATGGTGCTCATGGCCGAAAACTATAATCGTTTTGGGTTCATTCGAATCTCGAAAATCTCTCACCAGCGTGCGCCATGGATGACAACCTGCACTCTCCGCAGCGCCGCCTGATCGAACTGCGCATCGAACACGCTGACCTCGACAGCCTGATCGACCAGACCGCGACCGCACCAGCCAAGGATGAACTGGCCTTGCGTCGACTGAAGAAGCGTCGCCTGATGCTAAGAGACCAGATTGCCCGCCTCGAAGCCGAACTTTCCCCGAAAGAACCCGCGTGAGCCAGCCTGCCTCTGAGCTGCAGGAGGCAGTGGCCGCTGCATTCGCACCGAGCGGTGCATTGGCCCGAGCCGATGCCGGTTATCGCGAGCGCGAGCCGCAGGTGCGTTTTGCCACCGAGGTGGCGGCTGCCATCGACACACGCGAAGTCCTTGTCGCCGAGGCAGGCACGGGCGTCGGCAAGACCTTCGCCTACCTCGTGCCGACGTTGCTGTCGGGCGGCCGCGCGCTCATCAGCACCGCAACGAAAAGCCTGCAGGACCAGTTGTTCTTGCGTGACTTACCGCGCTTGCGCGAGGCGCTGCAAGTGCCTGTGACGACGGCATTGCTCAAGGGGCGGGGCAGCTATCTTTGCCTGCACCGTCTGGCGCAGGCGCGCCAATCCGCCGAACTGCCCGACCGCTTCGCCGTGCGGGCGCTGGCACGCATCGAGAACTGGTCCAACAGCACGACGAGTGGCGACCTGGCCGAACTCGAAGGGCTCGATGAACGTTCGCCCGTCATTCCCCTGGTCACGTCCACGCGCGAGAACTGCCTTGGCTCGGAGTGTCCGCAATACCGCAACTGCCACGTGATGAAAGCGCGCCGCGATGCGATGGCCGCCGACGTGGTGGTGATCAACCACCACCTGTTCTTTGCAGACGTGGCGTTGCGCGACAGTGGCGTAGCGGAGCTGCTGCCCAGCGTGGACATCGCCGTGTTCGACGAGGCTCACCAGCTTGCCGAGGCCGGCGTGCAGTTCCTCGGCACCACGCTCGGCACGAGCCAGGTGCTCGACTTTGCGCGCGACATGCTCGCTGCCGGCTTGCAGCAGGCACGCGGGCTGGCGCCATGGAACGACCTTGCGGCCGTCTGCGACCGCGCTGCGCGCGACTTGCGCATTGCCGCTGCCGGCGCGCTCCGGGATGTGCGCAGCGCCATCAAGCTACGCTGGGATGAGCGCGAATCACGCGAAGATTTCCGCGCGGCCGTAGACACGCTGGCGCAAGCCTGTGCCGCTGCGCATGAGGCGCTCGACATGGTGAGCGAGCTGTCGCCGGACTTTGCCAAGCTGGTCGATCGGGCGCACAACCTTACCCAACGTGCGCAGGGTTTCCTGCTCCCTGCCCAGCCAGGACAGGTACGCTGGATCGACCTCACGGCACATCAGGCTCGGCTGGTGGAATCGCCGCTCGACGTGCGTGCGGCCATGCGCGAACAGATCGAGCGCGCGCCCAAGGCCTGGGTTTTCACATCGGCCACGCTGGGCGACGACGAAAGGCTGTCCTGGTTCACCGAATCGGCCGGGCTCGAAGAAGCGCGCACACTGCGTGTGGGCAGCCCGTTCGACTATGAAGCTCAGGCGCGTCTGTATGTCCCGCGTGTCTTTCCGAAGCCCAACGAGCCGTGCCATCCGCTGGCTGTGGCACAACTTGCCGTAGAGCTCGCAATTGCGCTGGGTGGCCGAACCTTCGTGCTGACGACAACCCTTCGGGCGCTGCAGACCATTAGCGAGGCGCTCGCGGAGCCCCTGATGAGTGCCCCGGGTGGACCCATTCAGGTGCTGGTGCAAGGCCGCTCTCCGAAGCGCCAGCTACTGCAGCAGTTCCTGGCAACACCGCGCAGCGTGCTGGTGGGTTCTCAAAGCTTCTGGGAAGGCATCGACGTACCGGGCGACGCGTTGCAATGCGTGATGATCGACAAGCTGCCTTTTCCGCCGCCGAACGATCCCCTGGTCGAGGCACGAGTGAAGCGCCTCGAGACCGAAGGCCGCAATGCCTTCAGTGACTACTTCGTGGCTGAAGCGGCGGTGTCGTTGAAGCAGGGTGCCGGCCGCTTGATCCGAACCGAGGCAGATCATGGTTTGCTGGTGATCTGCGACCCGAGGATGGCGCAGATGAACTACGGACGGCGCTTGCGCGCCGCACTGCCGCCGATGACCCCGCTGGTGAGCGAGGCGGAGGCGCGCGACTGGCTATTGCAGCTGGCCGAGCAGCGCCTGGGTCTGTGACTTACCAGAGCTGCCACCAGGGCTTGTCCGGCGCGCGGAACCCGCCGGATAGGAAGGCGCTTTGGGGGAAGTTCTGCTTCAGCACGCGCTCGGCGTCATCGCGCAGTTGCATCAGGCCCAGCCGGTCATAGCTCCTGGCCATGATGTACAGCGCCTCTTCTGCCGCGGGAGCGCTGCGGAACTCCTGCACGGCCTGCTGCGCCCGATTGGCTGCCGCCACATAGGCGCCTCGGCGGTAGTAGTAGCGCGCCACGTGCACCTCGTAGGCGGCCAGCGAGTTGATGATGTAGTTCATGCGCAGGCGCGCATCGGGTGCGTACTTCGAGTCCGGAAACTGCTCGACCAGCTGCTTGAACGACTGGTAAGAGTCACGGGAGGCCTGCTGGTCTCGCTCCGAAAGATCCTGCCGTGCCAGCTTGCCAAACAGGCCCAGGTCGTCGTTGAAGTTGATCAGGCCTTGCAGGTAGTACGCGTAGTCGATCGCCGGGCTGGACGGATGCAGCTTGATGAAGCGTTCGATGGTCGAGAGCGCCTGCGCTTTCTCGCCTGTCTTGTAGTAGGCGTGTGCAAGTTCGATCTGGGCTTGCTGCGCCAGCAGGGTGCCTGCGGCGCGACCTTCCAGCTTCTCGAGCATCTTGATCGCGCGCTCGTAGTTGCCGGTCGAGATCTCGTCGCGGGCGTCCGCGTACAATTTTTCGTTGCTTATGCGAGCGAACTCGTCTTGCGACAGCGAGCCGCACGCGCTCAGAAGGCCCACCACCGCGACGGTGGTTGCGCATCGTAGCCAGCGCAGGCCACGATCCTGCAAGCAGAACAGATTCATCAACTTCGACCTGCGGCGGCGCCGCTTCCCGTGCAAACCAGCCGACAGTATATGGTCGCCCCCTCCGAGCCCCTGCAGGGCGAGCCGGACGATGACACCGAGACCGCAGAGCCGGCCGGTAGCGACTTCGAGCAGCGCAGCACGGTGGTAGGCGATGCGGGCCACGCGCAGCGTCTCGACAAGCTGCTTGTGGTCATGGCGCCGGAGTTTTCTCGCAGCCACCTGCAGGGCCTCATCGAAAAGGGGCATGTCCGCGTCGACGGGCGGGCCGTGGCGACTGCGTCACGGAAGCTCGTGCTCGGCCAACGCGTTGATGTTGAATTGGTGCCGCCGGCCGAGAGCCGCGCGTTCCGGCCGGAGCCTGTGCCGCTGACCATCGTGTATGAGGACGGGCACTTGCTGGTCATCGACAAGCCGGCTGGCTTGGTGGTTCACCCGGCAGCAGGCAACTGGTCGGGCACGCTGCTCAACGGTCTGCTTGCGCATCATGCGGGCGCCGCATCGTTGCCGCGTGCAGGCATCGTGCATCGGCTCGACAAGGACACCAGCGGCCTGATGGTGGTCGGCAAGACCCTCGCGGCGGTTACAGCATTGGTGCGGGCCATCGCGGCACGTGAGGTGCGGCGCCAATACCTTGCGCTTGTTCATGGCACGGTGCCGCCCACGCCGTTTTCCGTGGATGCGCCGATCGGACGAGATCCCATCTCGCGGATTCGCATGGCGGTGGTTGCCAGCGGGAAATTTGCCCGAACGGATGTCGAGCGCTTGGCGGCAGCCGAGATCGCCGGTGTAGCGATGAGCGCCGTGCGCTGCGCGTTGCATACAGGCCGCACGCATCAGATCCGTGTGCATCTGGCATCGCGTGGGCATCCGCTGTTGGCTGACGGCCTGTATGGCGGCAAGCCGCTGCTCAGGCTGAACCGCCAGGCCTTGCATGCGGCAAGGCTGGGCTTCGCCCACCCGGTCAGTGGCGACGCCATGGCGTTCGAAGCGTCGCTGCCTTCCGACCTTCAGGCCGCCTGGCAACAGATCTGCCAGACGCCCTGAGCCTTCGGTACAATGTCGTCCAGCTTCCCTGGCGCAGACGGCTTGGCTCACGAACTGGCCTTCTGCCTTAGAACCCAAGCGGTGTTCGGGCAACTTCCTGCTGTACAGGCACGAACCGCAACGGTCCCTCGGTATTCGCACCACGCCGCGCTCCGTATTTTCGTAAAGGGGCGGTACGACAGGTGCAATGCTCGCCAGGCTCCAGCCCGTGTGGCCGCCTGAACGGCCGCCAAGAGTGAAACGGATTCCATGAACACTGAGGATGCAAAGCGCGTCCTAGAGACCGCGCTCATCTGCGCGCAGCAGCCCATGCCGCTGCGTGACATGCGTACGCTGTTCGACGACCAGATCAATCCCGACACCTTGCGCAGCCTGCTCGATGAACTCGTTCGCGACTGGGAAGGCCGGGGTGTTGAGCTAATGGCGCTGGCCACCGGCTGGCGTTTCCAGAGCCGCCCAGAGATGCGCGAGTATCTCGACCGTCTGCATCCGGAAAAGCCGCCGAAGTATTCGCGCGCGACGATGGAGACGCTAGCGATCATTGCCTACCGTCAGCCGGTGACGCGCGGCGATATAGAAGACATTCGTGGCGTCACGGTCAGTAGCCAGATCATCAAGCAGCTTGAAGACCGGGGCTGGATCGACGCGATCGGCTATCGCGAGGCGCCCGGGCGCCCGGCGCTGTATGCGACTACGCGGCAATTCCTCGATGACTTGGGCCTCGCGTCCCTCGAGCAGTTGCCCGCGCTTGACGGTATGGCGCCCACTGCGGCGGCTCTTCAGGAAGCATTGCCCGAACAGGGATCGCTGCTCGACGCGATGGCGTCGCACGACGCAGTGCATGGCGAGAGCGGCGAGGCCGCGACGGCTGTGTTCCCTGGAGTCGATGCGCAACAAGAGTCGCATGCCGCTGGCCGCGACGGCGATGCACGGGCCCCCGAGCCAGCACAGGATGCAGCGCTCGAAGGAATGCCAGAAATCCGCGAGCCGGAAGTCAATGCGGCCGCACAAGATGCTTCCGAAGTGGCCGAGCCTACTGCCGATGCCGCTTCCGTTATCGACGATGAGCCATCGTCACAACCCCAGGCTTGACGCCCACACGCATGAACGCACCCGACGACAGCTTGCCTGCACCCACCGACGTCAAGGAGGGCGCGGCGAACGCCAGCAACGAAGCGCAGGAGCCTGCGGAGCAGGAGGCACCGGTCCGTCGCCGGCGTACCTCTCGCAAGACCGCTGACAAACCGGTGTCGGAGGCGGCCGCTGCTGATGGCGAACAGCCGCAGCCCGCTGAAACGACCGATGTGCCTGCAGCGCCTGCCAAACGCACCCGCCGTCGCAAAGTGGCTGCTGAAGAGTCGGCGCCTGCCCGCGATGCTGCTGCGGCGGCTGTAGAAGTTGAACCGGTGGCCTCACGTGATGTCGTTGCACCGCCGGTGTCCGAACCTGTTGGCGCCAGCGATAACGAGTCAGGTGCGGCTGAAAGCACGCCGGCCTTGGCGTCTGGAGTCGGTGAGGGCGAGTCGAGCGAGGGGCAGGCAGACGCGGATTCCGAAGGGCGCGATCGCCGTGGTCGCAACCGCCGGCGCGATCGCAATCGTGGTGAGCGGGGCGCTGAACGTGCCGGCGACCAGCCGCGTGGTGCGGGTCGATCTGCGCAGGTACAGGCGCTGTCCGTCGAGCGTTTTGCGGACGTGCAGTCGGGTGAATACGACCGCGACGAAGAGCCGGCTGAAGAGGCGCAGGCTGAGCCGACCAAGCGTGTGCTACGCCCCGAACCCGAGGCGCCGAAGCTGCACAAGGTGCTGGCCCAGGCCGGCATCGGCTCGCGGCGCGACATGGAGCAGCTCATCTTGGAAGGCCGTATCTCGGTCAACGGTGAGCCGGCGCACATCGGCCAGCGCATCTCGTTTGGCGACCAGGTCAAGGTGAGCGGCAGGGCGATCAAGGTGCGCATCGCGCCCCCGCCGGCAAGGGTGCTGGCCTACCACAAGCCGGTTGGCGAGGTGGTCACGCACAACGACCCGGAAAACCGCCCGACGGTGTTCCGCCGTTTGCCCAAGCTGCAGCAGGGCAAGTGGCAATCCGTCGGCCGGCTCGACATCAACACCGAAGGCCTGCTGCTGTTCACCAACTCCGGTGAGCTTGCCAACCAGCTGATGCACCCGCGCTTCGGCGTGGAGCGCGAGTATGCGGTGCGTGTGCTGGGTTCGCTGGATGCCGAAGCCCGCCAGAAACTGCTCGACGGGGTGGAGGTCGACGGCCAACAGGCGGCCTTCAGGTCCATCGAAGAAGGTGGGGGCGACGGTGCCAACCGCTGGTATCGCGTGGTCATTTCCGAAGGGCGCAACCGCGAGGTGCGCAAGCTGTTCGACTCTGTCGGGTTGGCGGTGAGCCGCCTGATCCGCATCCGCTATGGCACGGTGGTGCTGCCCCGTGGTCTGAAGCGCGGCGTGTGGGTCGAACTCGACGAAAACGACGTGCGCGCCATCCGTCGGCTGGCCGGCGGGGAGCCGCGCAGTACTGAAGGCCAGCCCGAGGGGGATCGCGGAGGCAACAACCGAGGGCGCCGCAACAAGCAGGGCAAAGGCGGGCAGCAGGCGAAGGGCCAAAGCGGCCCGGCCGGCAAGAAGGGGCAACAGAACCAGCGTCGCGGTGGCGGCAATCCGGGGCGGGGCAATCAGCCGCCGATGGGTGAGCCCGGCGAGCCACAGGATCCGATGTTCATTCCCAACCCGCTGGAGCAAACCTTCGATCGGCGGTTCGCAACCGGTTCCAAGCGCATCAGCAGCGGCTTCGGTCGGCCCAGCCAGGACGGTGGGCAACAAGGTGGCGGCAACAAAAAAGGCGGTCCGCGTCAGCCGGATCCGATGCAAACCTCCATCGGCTACATCGGCGCCGACGCGTTCTTCCGCAAGGTAGGCGGCGGTGGCCGTCGAGGCGGCGGCGCTGGCGGTGGCGGTGGCGGTGGCGGTGGCGGTGGCGGTGGCGGTGGCGGTGGCGGTGGAAGGCGCGGCCGCTGACAGCGTCCATCAGGCGGAGCGGTCATCGGCAAAACCGCTTCGCGCAGTACAATCAAAAACTTTGCTAAATCATTGATTCTGGAGAAGAAACATGGGCGTGGAACGCACTCTTTCGATCATCAAGCCGGACGCCGTGGCCAAGAACGTCATCGGCCAGATCTACACCCGCTTTGAAAACGCCGGCCTCAAGGTCGTGGCCGCCAAGATGGCGCACCTGTCGCGCGGCGAAGCCGAGGCTTTCTATGCCGTGCACAAGGCCCGCCCGTTCTTCAACGACCTCGTGAATTTCATGATCTCCGGCCCGGTGATGATCCAGGTGCTCGAGGGTGAAGGCGCGATCGCCAAGAACCGTGAGCTGATGGGCGCCACCGATCCGAAGAAGGCCGAGAAGGGCACCATTCGCGCCGACTTCGCCGACAGCATCGACGCCAACGCCGTGCACGGCTCCGACGCCCCCGAGACCGCTGCCGTGGAAGTGGCGTTCTTCTTCCCGGGCATGAACGTCTACAGCCGCTGAACCACAAGATCGGCAGGCGCTCCAACCCCACCAGGAGACCTGCCGAACACGACCATGACCGTGGCCAACCTGCTCGATTTCGATCTCGACGGCTTGGCCGCGTTTTGCGAACGGCTTGGTGAAAAGCGCTTCCGCGCTGTCCAACTGTTCCGCTGGATCCACCAGAAGGGCGCTTCGGATTTCGAGCAGATGTCCGATCTCGCCAAGTCGCTGCGCGGCAAGCTGGCCGAAGCCGCAGAAGTGCGGCCGCTGTCGATGATCAGCGAACACGTCTCGGCCGACGGCACCGTCAAGTGGCTGTTCGACGTGGGGGGCGGCAACGCCGTCGAGACGGTGTTCATTCCCGAAGACGACCGTGGCACCTTGTGTGTGTCGTCTCAAGCCGGGTGTGCCGTCGGTTGCCGTTTCTGTTCTACCGGCCATCAAGGCTTCAGCCGCAATCTCACCACTGGCGAGATCCTTGCGCAACTCTGGCACGCCGAACACACGCTGAGGGCACGTCTTGCGCTCAAGCCGGGCGACCGAGCCATCACCAACGTGGTGATGATGGGCATGGGTGAACCATTGCAGAACTACGCCGCCCTGGTGCCGGCGCTGCGCGTGATGCTCGATGACCACGGTTACGGTCTGTCGCGCCGCCGTGTCACGGTTTCCACCTCCGGCGTGGTGCCGATGATCGACCGCTTGCGCGACGATTGCCCTGTGGCTCTGGCGGTCTCGCTGCACGCGACCAACGATGCGTTGCGCGACGAACTCGTGCCGCTGAACCGCAAGTACCCCATTGACGAGCTGCTCGACGCCTGCGTTCGGTATCTCGAAGCCGCGCCGCGTGACTTCATCACCTTTGAATACTGCATGCTCGACGGTGTCAACGACACGCCCGGGCACGCACACGAGCTGGTGAATCTGGTGTCCGGGCGTGTGTCTTGCAAGCTCAACCTCATTCCGTTCAATCCTTTCCCGCAATCGGGCCTGAAGCGTTCGTCCAACGCGCGTGTGCAGGCCTTTGCTCAAGTGCTCATCGAGGCAGGTATCGTGACCACCGTGCGCAAGACGCGTGGTGACGACATCGATGCCGCCTGCGGCCAGCTGGCCGGCGAAGTCCAGGACCGCACCAATGCCCGCAGCCGCATGACGCGTGCACCGATCAAGGTCGTGAAGCAATCAGAAGCACAGGCCGGCAAGCCACAGCAGGAGACGAGAACATGACGTTGGGACGATGGGCGAGGGTGCAGTGGGCCCTCGCGGGTGCGGTCGCGGTCGCCGCATTGGCCGGCTGCGTGTCCACCACCACAACGACGACCAGCATTCCCAGTGCTGCAGACGCCACCCCCCGTGCGCCCACTGGCTCGCAGAACGTTGCAGGTGCCTCCGACCAGGGCGATCCACAGAAGCGCGCGCGCATCAGGCTTGAGCTGGCTTCCGCCTACTACAGCCAGGGCCAGACCAGCACCGCGCTCGAAGAGCTGAAGCACGCGCTGGCGGCCGACCCCAATTCCGCCGAGGCCTACAACCTCCGCGGGCTCATCTACACCACGCTGAACGACGAAGCGCTGGCCGAAGAAAGCTTCCGCCGGTCGCTGCAGCTCAATGGCCGCGATGGCAGCGCGATGCACAACTACGCCTGGTTCCTGTGCCAGCGCCGCCGTTATGTCGAAGCCGATCGGATGTTCGAGCAGGCAGCCGTTCAACCTCAGTACCGTGGGGTGACGGTAACCCTCTTGGCCCAGGGTGTCTGTCAGGTTCGGGCAGGGCGCACTGCCGATGCCGAGAAGACCCTGCTGCGCTCCTATGAGCTCGACCCAGGCAACCCCGCCACCGCGGTGAATCTGGCTGACCTGTTCTACAAGAAGGGTGAGTACGAACGGGCCCGCTTCTACGTGCGCCGGGTCAACAACATCCCTGAACTATCCAACGCAGAAACGCTGTGGTTGGCCGCACGCATCGAGAACCGGCTGGGCAACCGCCAGGGAGCCAGTGACCTGGGCGCCCAGCTGCGCAGCCGCTATCCACGCTCGCGCGAGGCTGCGGCGTTCGAGCAGGGGCGCTTCAATGAGTGAAGCATTGACCGACGGGGCGGTTCCCGGCGGCGCTGCGCCCACCGAACTCACCGCCGGCGGCATGCTGCGCCAGGCGCGCCAGGCGCAGGGCCTGCACATCGCTGCGCTGGCTGCCGCCATCAAGGTCGCCCCGCGCAAGCTCGAAATGCTCGAGGCTGACCGTTTCGATGAGTTGCCGGACGCCACCTTTGCGCGGGCGCTGGCCCAGACGGTGTGCCGCACGCTCAAGATCGATGCTGAGCCGGTGCTTGCCAAACTGCCATTGCCGCCGCAGATGGGCCGGCTCGAGCATGTGACGCGCGGGTTGAACGAGCCGTTCCGCGATCACACAGGCGGTGCGGAAGGGTTCGATCGCAGCGTGGTGCTGCGTCCCGTGGTGTGGGGCCCTGCGCTTTTGGTGCTGGCCACTCTCGTCGTGTATCTCATTCCGCCGGGTACCTGGCGCTTGCCTGAGTTGCTGCCGGCAGGCGGGGCGGCCAGCGCGCCGGTCGAAGTGGTCACCACGACAGTGCCTCCTGTGGCGCCCGCGGCCTCGGACGCTGTTGCTCCTCCCGCGGCGTCGGAGGCTGCGGCCGTTGCCGAAAGCGCTGCATCCGGTGCTTCGGCAGTGGTCGAGACGGTCCATTCCGCACCGCCGCCCAGCGAACAGGCTTCAGCGCCCGCTACCACTGCTGCTGCGGCGAATTCAGCGCCGAAGGGGCCATTGGTATTGCGCGCCAGCACTGAGTCGTGGGTCGAGGTGCGCGACGCCGCCGGACAGGTGCTGTTGTCGCGCTCGTTGCTGGCCGGTGAAAGCGTCGGGCTTGACGGGGCCATGCCGCTGCGGCTGAAGATCGGCAACGCCGAAGGCACCGAGGTGAGCTTTCGCGGCAAGCCGGTCGAGCTGACCCCCTTTGTGCGCGACAACGTCGCCCGGCTCGAACTGAAGTGATGCTTCCTGAAATGCAGAATCCTCAAGCCGATAGCGCGGGCCTCATCGAAGTAGCCCAACCTGCCACGCGGAGCAACCGCCAGGCACGCGTGAGCTGGGGCTCGCGCGTGGTCACCATCGGCGGCGATGCGCCGGTGCGCGTGCAGTCGATGACCAACACCGACACGGTGGACGTGATCGAAACCGCGATCCAGGTGAAGGAGCTGGCCATTGCCGGCTCGGAACTGGTGCGCATCACGGTCAACACCCCCGAGGCGGCCCAGGCGGTGCCGGCGATTCGCGAGCAACTCGATCGCATGGGCATCGACGTGCCGCTGATCGGCGACTTTCACTACAACGGCCACCGGTTGCTCACCGAATTTCCCGAGTGCGCTGCTGCGCTGTCGAAGTACCGCATCAATCCGGGCAACGTCGGCAAGGGCGACAAGCGCGACCGCCAGTTCGCCCAGATGATCGAGGCGGCCATGCGCTACGACAAGCCGGTACGCATCGGCGTCAACTGGGGCAGCCTCGACCAGGAACTGCTGGCCGCTCTGATGGACGAAAACGCGCGCCGGGCCGCACCCTGGGACGCGAAACAGGTGATGTACCAGGCGCTCGTGTCGTCGGCGATTCAATCGGCCGAATACGCGCGTGAACTCGGCATGGACCCGAATCAGATCCTCATCAGCTGCAAGGTCAGTGGTGTGCAAGACCTGGTGAGCGTCTACCGTGAACTGGCGCGGCGCTGCGATTACCCGCTGCATCTCGGCCTCACCGAAGCCGGCATGGGCACCAAGGGTACGGTCGCCTCCACAGCCGCACTGTCGCTGTTGCTCCAGGAGGGCATCGGCGACACCATCCGTGTGTCGCTGACGCCGCAGCCGGGCGAGTCGCGCACTCAAGAGGTGGTGGTGGCTCTGGAGATCCTGCAGGCCCTGGGCCTGCGTGCCTTCAACCCTAGCGTCACGGCCTGCCCGGGGTGTGGTCGTACCACGAGCACGACCTTCCAGGAGCTGGCCAAACAGATCGACGACTTCCTGCGGGCCCAGATGCCGGTGTGGCGTGCCAAGTACCCGGGGGTCGAAAGCATGAAGCTGGCTGTGATGGGCTGTATCGTCAACGGCCCGGGTGAAAGCAAACACGCCGACATCGGCATCAGCTTGCCGGGTACCGGCGAAGCACCGGCTGCGCCGGTGTTCATCGACGGCCAGAAGGCGATGACGCTGCGCGGCGAGGGTATTGCGCGCGACTTCCAGAAGATCGTCGAGGACTACATCGAGCGTCGTTTCGGCGCCGCCACGGCATTGCATTGATGCTGATGCCTTGGGTCACGTTGCGGGGTGAGCACCTGCAACGTGGCTGCCGGTGGCCCTGCACGATGCGGCGGCCGGCCCCAGATTTTCGACAAGAGATTCCATGGCAGAACAAAAAGCAAAGGCCGCAGTGCTGGCGGCCGTGAAGGGCATGAACGACATCCTGCCGCCATCCGTGCCGCGCACGGATCGGCTGCCGGATTCGGCGCTGTGGCAGTGGTTCGAGGCCACCGTGCGTTCGGTGCTCGGCCGCTACGGCTACCAGTACCTTCTGACGCCCATCGTCGAGCCCACTGCGCTGTTCGTACGCGGGCTGGGCGAGGTGACCGACATCGTCGAGAAGGAGATGTACTCCTTCGTCGATTCGATGAATGGCGACAAGCTGACGCTGCGCCCCGAGGCCACTGCGGGCATCGTGCGTGCGATGGTCGAGCACAACGCGCTGTACAACGGGCCATTGCGCATCTGGACGCTAGGGCCGATGTTCCGCCATGAGCGCCCTCAAAAAGGCCGCTATCGCCAGTTCCATCAACTCGACGTCGAAGCCTTGGGCTTTGCGGGGCCGGATGTCGATGCCGAGATGATCCTGATGGCGCGGGCGCTCTGGCGTGAGCTGGGGCTGGTGGAAGGCCAGCACGTGCGGCTCGAACTCAACAGCCTGGGCCAGCCCGAAGAACGCCGCGCGCACCGCGAGGCGCTGGTGCGCTACTTCGAGCAGCATGCCGATTCGCTCGATGCTGACTCCAGGCGCCGCCTGCACAGCAACCCGCTGCGCATCCTTGATAGCAAGAACGAGGCGATGCAGACGCTCATCGAGGCGGCGCCCAGGCTGATGGACTTCCTGGGCGCCGAGTCGCTCGCGCACTTCGGTGCCGTGCGCGCCGTGCTCGATGCCGTGGGCCTGGAATACCGCGTGAACCCGCGACTCGTGCGCGGCATGGACTACTACAACCTGACCGTGTTCGAGTGGGTGACCGATCAGCTCGGCTCGCAAGGCACGGTGTGCGGCGGCGGCCGGTACGACGGGCTGATCGAACAACTGGGCGGCAAGCCGGCACCGGCCGTGGGCTTCGGCCTCGGCATCGAACGCCTGCTGTTGCTCATCCAGGAGCTTGGCCTGCCGGTGCCCAGTGCGGCGCCTGTCGCCTATGCCGTCGTGCCGCCGGGCACGTCGCTGCCTCAGGTGGTGGCTACGCTCGAGGCCCTGCGTGCGGCCGGCGTGAGCGTGCTCCAGCATGCCGGAGGCAAGGACGGTCCCGGCAGCATGAAATCGCAGTTCAAGCGCGCAGATGCCAGCGGTGCCCGCTATGCGCTCGTGTTCGGCGACGCCGAGCTCGTGCAGGGCATGGTGGCGGTGAAGCCGCTGCGTGGGGAAGGCGAACAGGTGCTGCGTCCGCTGGCTGCGCCCGCTGAGTGGGCGGCAGAGTTGCTCCGCGCATAATCGACGCTTTTCGCCCAACGATCATCTCGATACGGATACGTATGGCCACCCATCTCGATCTCGAAGAACAAGAACAACTCGACCAGCTCAAGCACTTCTGGCGCCAATACGGCAACCTCATCACCTGGGTGCTCGTGCTCGTGTTGGGCGGCTTTGCCGCGTACAACGGCTGGAACATGTACCAGCGCAGTCAGGCGGCGAAGGCGAGCGCGCTGTTCGACGAACTCGACAAGGCCGTGCAGGGAGGCGACGTCGACAAGGCGGCGCGTGTCTTCAACGACATGAAGGACCACTACGGCCGCACGGCGTTTGCCGAACAAGCCGGCCTGTTGGCAGCAAAGGTGCAGGCCGACAAGGGCAAGTCCGACGATGCGAGGGCCACGCTCGAATGGGTGGCAGGCAATGCTGTCGAAGACGAGTACCGCGTGATCGCCAAGCTGCGACTGGCCGGCCTGCTGCTCGACCAGAAGAAGTACGACGACGCGTTGAAGCAACTGCCGACTGATGCCGGCAAGGCATTCGAGGGACTGGTCGCCGATCGTCGCGGCGACGTCCTGCAGGCGCAGGGCAAGAAGGAAGAAGCCAAGGCTGCTTATCAGCAAGCGTGGAAGGCGATGGATCCGGCAACCGAATACCGCCGCCTCGTCGAAGCCAAGCTCACCGCGCTGGGTGCGGCGCCGGTTGAGGCCGCTGCTGCCGGAGCCGCCAAATGACGTCTCGGCAAGGCATTCCCTTGCGGCGGTGGCCAGCGGCACGCTGGTTGGTGGCGCTGGCTTGCGCGGTTTCCTTGCTGGGCTGCTCGAGCGGCCCCGAAAAACCCAAGCCCACGCCGCTGGAGGAACTCGCGCCCAAGATTGCCGGTCGGGTGGTGTGGCATCAGCGCGTCGGCAGCGTGAATCCGACATCGGTGATGGCCGTCAATGCCGACATCGTGACCGTCGCGTTGAAGGACGGCAGCGTCGTGGCGCTCGACTCCGAAACGGGGCGCGAACGCTGGCGAGCTGACGCGGGGGCCAAGCTCTCGGCCAGCGTGGGCAGCGATGGTCGTTTCGCGAGCGTCGTCACGGTGGACAACGAACTCGTCACTTTCGACCAAGGCAAGCTGCTCTGGCGCGCTCGCCTCGGTTCCAAGGTCGTGACCCCACCACTGGTGGCGGGCGAGAGAGTCTTCGTGCAGGGCGTGGACCGCGCCGCGGTGGCCTTCGACGCGCTTGACGGCCGCAAGCTGTGGGTGCAACAACGCCAGGGTGATCCACTCACACTGGCCCAGCCGAGCGTGCTGGCGCCCTTCAAGGACACGCTGTTGATCGGGCAGGGTGCCAAGCTGGCCGGACTGGATCCGCTGCTCGGCACCGTTCGCTTTGAAGTGACCGTGGCTTCACCGCGCGGCACCAACGAAGTCGAACGTCTGGCCGATCTCGTCGGACCGGCAGGCCGCGTGGGTGACGTGGTCTGCGTGCGTGCCTTTCAGGCCTCCGTGGGCTGCGTGAACGCCGAGCGCGGCAGTCTTGTGTGGAGCAAGACGGTCGGTGGCTATCAGGGCGTGGCGGCAGACGACCAGTATGTCTTCGCTGCAGACGCAAGCGACCGCATCACTGCGTGGCGTCTGGTGAACGGCGACGTGGCGTGGGCCTCGGAAAAGTTCATGCACCGCGGTCTCAGCACACCGCTGTCGGTGGGCCGCACCGTGGTCTTCGGCGACTCGGAAGGCTATGTGCACTTCCTGTCCCGTGAGGATGGGCAGCCGTTGCTGCGCATCGCCACGGATGGCGATGCCATCATCGGTGCACCGGTACGCTCGGGCAGCACCATCGTCGTATTGACGGCGGGCGGTTCGGTCTACGCGTTCCGGCCCGAGTGACCGCGACGCCGCTGCAGTTGTTAGGAAGCCGATCATGAAACCGGTGCTGGCCCTCGTTGGCCGTCCCAACGTCGGCAAATCGACGCTCTTCAACCGGTTGACCAAGAGCCGCGACGCCATCGTGGCCGACTTCGCAGGCCTCACACGTGACCGGCACTACGGTGACGGTCGCCTGGGTGATCGCGAGTACATCGTGATCGACACGGGCGGCTTCGAACCCGAAGCCGGATCGGGCATCTTCAAGGAGATGGCCAAGCAGACTCGGCAGGCCGTGGCCGAAGCCGATGCGGTGGTATTCGTGGTCGACGCGCGAGCGGGCCTGTCCGCGCAGGACCACGACATCGCCCGCTATCTGCGACAGACCAACAAGAAGGTGCTGCTGGCGGCCAACAAGGCCGAAGGCATGCAGGAGGGGGCGCAACTTGCCGAGTTCTTCGAGCTTGGCATGGGTGAGTCGCACCCTGTGTCGGCGGCGCACGGGCAGGGCATTCGCAGCCTGCTCGAAGAGGCTCTCGACGGGTTCGACTACAGCGAGCCCGATGAAGCGTCGATCGAAGATCCCGACCGGCCCATCCGCCTCGCGGTGGCCGGCAGGCCCAACGTCGGCAAGTCCACGCTCATCAACACCTGGCTGGGTGAAGAGCGCCTTGTGGCGTTCGACCTGCCTGGTACCACGCGTGACGCCATCACCGTGCCGTTCGAGCGCAACGGCCAGCGCTTCGAGCTGATCGACACGGCCGGTCTGCGCCGCAAGGGCAAGGTGTTCGAGGCCATCGAGAAGTTCTCGGTGGTCAAGACGCTGCAAGCCATCGCAGACGCCAACGTCGTGCTCCTGCTGCTCGATGCCACCCAGGGCGTGACCGATCAGGATGCACACATCGCCGGCTACATCCTCGACGCCGGTCGGGCCGTCGTGGTGGCCGTCAACAAATGGGATGCGGTGGACAGCTACCAGCGCGAGATGTTGCAGCGCTCCATCGAGCAGCGTCTGGCGTTCCTGAAATTCGCACCGGTGCTGCATATCTCCGCCATCAAGCGACAGGGTTTGGGGCCAGTCTGGAAGGCGATCGGCGATGCCTGGGCATCGGCGACCCGCAAGATGCCTACGCCGCAGCTGACGCGAGTGCTGCTCGACGCGGTGCAGTTCCAGCAGCCGAAGCGCGCCGGTGCCTTCAGGCCCAAGCTGCGCTACGCCCACCAGGGCGGCATGAATCCGCCTGTCATCGTGGTCCACGGCAATTCACTGGACCACGTAACTGATGCGTACAAGCGCTTCCTGGAGGGGCGCTTCCGCGAGCACTTCAAGCTCACCGGAACGCCCATGCGGATCGAGCTGCGCTCGTCGCGCAACCCCTTCACGGACAAGGATTCCTGAACTTTGCGCAATGCAGCACACCGTGTGTTAACGTGCTGCTTCCAAGAACTTTCAACACGGAGCATATCGTGAGCAACAAAGGGCAACTTCTACAAGACCCCTTTCTGAATCTCCTGCGTAAGGAGCACGTACCGGTCTCGATCTACCTGGTCAACGGTATCAAGCTGCAAGGTCACATCGAGTCTTTCGACCAATACGTCGTCCTGCTGCGCAACACGGTCACCCAAATGGTCTACAAGCACGCCATCTCGACGGTCGTGCCGGGCCGCGCGGTGAACTTCCACGCCACCGAGTCCTCCGAGTCCAACTGAAGCAGGCCGCGCATGTAATGCGCGGCCTCTCGCATTCCGGCCGCTGGCACGAACTTGACAGTCGTCAACCCCCCTCAAGCCGAAGCAAGGGCGGTCCTGGTGGGTGTGGACCTCGGGCCGGGCTCGCCCTTCGACGCCACACTCGACGAGCTCGCTCTGCTGGCCGAATCGGCTGGCGACACGCCGGTGGCCCGCATCACAGCCAAGCGTCGCGCCCCAGACGCGGCCCTCTTTGTCGGCGAAGGCAAGGCCGACCAGATCAAGGCTCTGGTGGCCGAGCACGGCGGTCACTGTGTGATCTTCGATCAGGCTTTGTCGCCGGCCCAGCAACGCAATCTCGAACGCCACCTTGGCGTCGAAGTGCTCGACCGCACGATGCTGATCCTTGAGATCTTCGGCGCGCGGGCGCAAAGCCATGAAGGCAAGCTGCAGGTCGAGTTGGCCAGGCTGCAGTACCTGTCTACTCGGCTGGTGAGGCGCTGGAGCCACCTGGAGCGGCAGCGCGGCGGCGTCGGTCACCGCGGAGGCCCGGGTGAAACGCAGATCGAGCTCGACCGGCGCATGATCGGCCAGCGCATCAAGTCACTCAAGGAGCGACTCGAGCGTGTGAAGCGTCAACGGGGCACGCAGCGGCGCTCTCGCGAGCGCAGCGGCACATTCCGCGTTTCGCTGGTGGGCTACACCAACGCCGGCAAATCCACGTTGTTCAACACGCTGGTGAAGGCGCGGGCCTACGCAGCCGACCAGCTATTTGCCACGTTGGACACCACCACGCGCCAGCTCTACCTCGAAGAAGCTGGGCGTTCGGTGTCGCTTTCGGACACGGTGGGTTTCATCCGCGACCTCCCGCACACGTTGGTTGAAGCATTTGAAGCCACGTTGCAGGAGGCCGCCGAGGCGGACCTGCTGCTGCATGTGGTCGACGCCGCCAGCCCTGTGCTGCAGGAGCAGATGCACGAGGTGCAGAAGGTGCTGCACGAAATCGGCGCGGGCGACATTCCGCAATTGCTCGTCTACAACAAGCTCGACCGCTTGGGAGTCCACCAGCAGCCGCGTGAACTCGTCGATGAGATCGAGATCGAACCCGGCCGTCGCGTGCCACGGGTCTTCATCAGCGCTCGCGACGGCACGGGCCTTTCGGGCTTGCGTCGGCTCATCGCACAAGCAGCACAGGGTGCGGATGGCTTGAATTCGGCTGATACAGCTCAAGATCGCGTGTTGCCAGATGCCGATGAGATGATCGCGCCGACGTGGCCTGCGACCGGTACTTTTCAATCGAAGACATGAACAAGAGCGCATTTGAGATAAACGCCATTCCGACAGGCCGCTGGCAAGCGGTGGCCGCTGCCGTTGCCCAGCTGATCGCTGGGAGCGCAGCACGTGCTGCCTGGCGAGTGCGCCAGTTGAAGCCTGGTAGCAAAAGCCAGTTCACGGGAGCTGATGCGAATGCCGCATTGCCAGGCCTGCACCTGAACAACGGTCGCAAGGACGGTCCACCCGACCTTGATGAACTGTGGCGCGATTTCAACCGGAAGCTGAGCGGACTGTTCGGCGGCCGGGGTTCGCAGCGCCCGAGTGATGGCGGTGACGGCGGTCCGAACTTCCCGCCCGACATGAAAAGCGCTGGCATCGGCATGAGCCTGATCGGCGGCGTGGTGGTGCTGATCTGGTTGGGCAGCGGCTTCTTCATCGTGCAAGAAGGCCAGCAGGCGGTCGTCACATCGTTCGGCCGCTTCAGCCACGTGGCCGAAGCCGGTTTCCAATGGCGCATGCCGTACCCCTTTCAGGCGCACGAGGTGGTCAACGTGACGCAGCTGCGCTCCGTGGAGGTGGGTCGCAATTCGGTGGTGCAGGCCACCGGCCTGCGTGATTCATCGATGCTGACGCAGGACGAGAACATCGTCGATATCCG
Organism: uncultured Rivibacter sp.; assembly: GCA_946480925.1. Next base: position 82,591 of record CAMLLU010000004.1, on the reverse strand, counting down.
TTTCACGGTGCAGTACCGGCTGAAGGCCGTGAAGGACTACGTGTTCGAGAACCGCAGCCCCGACGAAGCCGTGGTGTTGGCAGCCGAGTCGGCGGTGCGCGAGATCGTGGGTCGCAGCAACATGGACTCAGTGCTGTACGAGCAGCGTGATGCCATCGCGGTGGACCTGGTCAAGTCGATCCAGGCCCAGCTCGACCGTTTGAAGACCGGCATCCTGATTTCCAACGTCAACGTGCAGAGCGTGCAGCCGCCGGAGCAGGTGCAGACCGCCTTCGACGATGCAGTGAAGGCTGGAGCCGACCGCGAGCGGTTCAAGAACGATGGCCAGGCCTATGCCAACGATGTGATCCCGAAGGCTCAAGGTGCCTCGTCGCGCTTGCGCGAAGAGGCTGAGGGCTATCGCGCCCGAGTGATTGCCGCGGCCGAGGGCGATGCGCAGCGCTTCCGCTCGGTGCTGGCCGAATACCAGAAGGCTCCCGCGGTGACACGCGACCGCCTGTACATCGACGCGATGCAGCAGGTCTATTCCAACGTCAGCAAGGTGCTGATCGATTCGCGCAACGGTTCGAACCTGCTCTACCTGCCGCTGGACAAGCTGATGCAGCAGGCTGGTGCCACCGGCTCGGTGACGGCGACGCCCAGCGCTTCTTCTGCGAGTACGGAGAGCCCGACGACGAACAATGCGACGGACGTGCGCTCGCGCGATGGACTGCGCGGCCGCGAACGTGAAGGCCGCTGAGCGAGGAACAAGATGAACAAGATCGGCATGATCGTCGCGGGCGCACTGTTGGCATTGATGCTCGCCGCCTCGACCCTTTTCGTGGTGAACCAGAAGGACTTCGCCGTCGTCTATGCGCTTGGTGAGATCAAGGAGGTCATCACCACTCCCGGACTCAAGTTCAAACTGCCGCCCCCGTTCCAGAACGTCGTGTTCCTGGACCGTAGGGTGCAAAGCTTGGACAGCCCCGAAACCCGGCCCATGTTCACGGCCGAGAAGAAGAGCCTCGTAATTGACTGGCTCGTGAAGTGGCGCATCACCGATCCGAAGCAGTTCATCCGCAACAACGGCGTGGATGTGCGCAATGCCGAAAACCGCCTGAGCCCCATCGTGCAGGCCGCACTGAACGAGGAGGTCACCAAGCGTGATGTGCGAGCCGTGCTCTCGACCGAACGCGACAAGGTGATGCAGGGCGTCATGCGTCGGCTGGCCGACGATGCCAAGTCGTTCGGCATTGAGGTGGTCGATGTGCGGATCAAGCGCGTGGACTTCTCGGCCAACATCACCGACGCGGTGTACCGGCGCATGGAATCCGAGCGCAAACGCGTGGCCAACGAATTGCGTTCCACCGGTATGGCCGAGGGGGAAAAGATTCGCGCCGATGCCGACAAGCAGCGCGAGGTGATCATCGCCGAGGCCTATCGTGATGCACAGAAGGTCAAGGGCGAGGGTGATGCCAGGGCCTCTGCACTCTACGCTGACGCTTTCGGCCGCGATCCACAGTTCGCCGAGTTCTACCGCAGTCTTGAGGCCTATCGCACAAGCTTCCGCAACAAGACCGACGTGATGGTCGTGGACCCGAGCAGCGACTTCTTCAAGGCCATGCGCGGCTCCGGCGCGCCTGGGCCGGCCAAGAAGTAAGCGCCATTCACCACGGCTCTGCTCGCGATGTGGGACCTGCTGTTCAGCGCCGTGGCGCTGATGCTGGTGATTGAAGGCCTCCTGCCTTTCCTGAGCCCGCGCGGCTGGCGCCGCGTGTTCGAGCAGGCGACGCGCATGAGCGACGGGCAGATCCGCTTCCTCGGGCTCAGCAGCATGGTCGTCGGGCTGGTGCTGCTGGCCTGGTTCAGATCGTGACGCAGCGTGCATAAGCCGCGGCCGATGCGGCTGTCCCGGCCGGTACAATGCCGGCTTTAATCCCCGGTGCATTTTTATGTCGTCTGCTTGGCTGCTGCCCGAGCACATCGCCGATGTCTTGCCCGCTCAGGCTCGGCGCATCGAGGAGCTGCGTCGCATCCTGCTCGATACAGCGCGTGGCTACGGCTACGAGCTGGTGATGCCGCCGCTGCTCGAACACCTGGAGTCCTTGCTGTCGGGTACGGGGCGAGAGTTGGATCTGCGCACCTTCAAGCTGGTGGACCAACTGAGCGGCCGCATGCTGGGCGTGCGCGCAGACACCACGCCGCAAGTGGCCCGCATTGATGCCCACCTTCTCAACCGCGAGAGTGTTACGCGACTGTGCTATTGCGGACCCGTCTTGCACACCCGACCGGCCGGTGCGCTGGGCTCGCGCGAGCCGCTGCAGTTCGGTGCCGAGATTTATGGTCACAGTGGCCTGGAAGCCGACCTCGAAACGCAGGACCTGGCGCTGGACTGCCTGCAGCATGCTGGCCTCGGTGGCTTGACGGTCGATCTGGCCGATGCGCGCATCGTGCGTGGCTTGTTGGCCGATATGCCGCTGGATGCGGCGTGCCTTGCCGCGCTCTACGCTGCGCTCGCGGCCAAGGATTCCGCAGCGCTGCATGACTTGAGCGCGGAGCTGCATGAGGAAGTCCGGCGAGGGCTGCAAGCGTTGCTCACGCTTTATGGCGGCAGCGAGGTACTGTCAGCGGCCCGTGAGCAGTTGCCGAACCGGCCACTGGTCATTGCGGCATTGGATGACTTGGCTTGGCTCGCTGCCCATCTGCAGCATGCGCACCCTGAGGTGCGTGTGGGCTTCGACCTGGCTGACTTGAGCGGTTATGCCTATTACAGCGGCGCCCGCTTTGCCATCTATGCGGCTGGCTTGAGTGACTCGCTCGTGCGTGGTGGCCGCTATGACGAGGTCGGCGCCGTGTTCGGCCGCAATCGGCCAGCAGTGGGTTTCAGCCTCGATCTGAAGGCCATCGTCGAGTCGGTGCGCCTCAACGGGCGCCACGCTGCCATACGCGCACCCTGGGGCGAGGAGCCGGAGCTCCGGGCCACCGTACGCCGCTTGCGCGAGCAGGGCGAGACGGTTGTCTGCGTGCTGCCTGGCCATGAGCACGAAGTGCAGGAATTCGACTGCGACCGCGAGCTGCTGGCTGAAAACGGCCAATGGGTCGTCAAGCCGCTGTGACCTGCTGGGCGCGAGCCTCCATAGTTCTTCCGAATCAGGATCTTCAAATGCAAGCAAGCAATGTTGCCGCGCGTCCGTCCACCGGGCGCAACGTGGTCGTCGTCGGCACGCAATGGGGCGACGAGGGCAAGGGCAAGGTGGTCGACTGGCTGACCGACCATGCCGAAGGCGTGGTGCGCTTCCAGGGGGGGCACAACGCTGGCCACACGCTGGTCATCAAGGGCAGGAAGACCGCGCTGCAACTCATCCCGTCGGGCATCATGCGCGACGGCGTGGCTTGCTTCATCGGCAACGGTGTGGTGGTTGATCCGTCACATCTGCTGTCGGAGATCGAGCGGCTCGAAGCGATCGGTCTGTCGGTGCGCGACCGGCTTTTCCTCAGCGAATCGTGCCCGCTGATCCTGCCGTTCCACGTGGAAGTCGACAAGGCCCGCGAGGCAGTGCGTGAGACCAGTGGTGCCGGCAAGATCGGTACTACCGGCAAGGGCATCGGCCCGGCTTATGAAGACAAGGTGGCGCGCCGCGCACTGCGCGTGCAAGATCTGAAGCACCCCGAGCGTTTCGAGAAGAAGCTGCGTGAGCTGCTGGAACTGCACAACTTCGCACTGCAGGGCTACCTCAAGTCGCAGCCGCTGGAATTCCAGCCAATCTTCGATCACGCCATGAAGGTGGCTGAGCAGCTCAAGCCGATGATGGCTGATGTCGGTGTGCGGATCGCCGCCATCAACGCACGTGGCGGCAACGTGCTGTTCGAGGGGGCGCAGGGCACGCTGCTCGACATCGACCACGGCACTTATCCGTACGTCACATCGAGCAACTGCGTGGCCGGCAATGCCGCTGCCGGCTCGGGCGTGGGGCCGGATCGGCTGCACTACATCCTGGGCATTACCAAGGCCTATACCACGCGTGTGGGCAGCGGGCCGTTCCCTACCGAGCTCGGAATCGACGAGCCGGGCACTGTGGGACATCATCTCTCGACGGTGGGCCAGGAGCGTGGCACCGTCACCGGCCGGGCGCGCCGCTGCGGCTGGCTCGACGCCGCAGCGCTCAAGCGGTCCATCCTCATCAATGGCGTGTCGGGCTTGTGCATCACCAAGCTCGACGTGCTCGATGGGCTCGAGGAAATCAAGGTGGGCGTCGGCTACAAGCTGGGCGGCGAACGCGTGGACATCCTGCCGCTGGATGCCGATGACATTGTGGCGTGCGAACCCATCTACGAGAGCTTCCCGGGCTGGAGCGAATCAACCGCCGGCCTCACGCAATGGGACCAATTGCCGCTCAATGCGCGGCGCTATCTCGAGTGCGTGCAGGCCTACATCGGTACGCCGATCGACATGGTGTCTACCGGACCCGATCGCGACCACACGATTCTGTTGCGCCATCCGTACAAGGCCTGAGCCTGCGGCACAGCGCAATCGCCACCATCACACTTCGAACGCAGTACCAAGGAGCGCCATTTCATGCTCACCGATGACGGCAAGCACCTCTACGTGTCGTGGGACGAGTACCACATGCTCACCGAGCGCTTGGCGCTCAAGGTCCACAACTCCGGTTGGGAGTTCGATCAGATCTTGTGCCTGGCGCGTGGTGGCATGCGGCCGGGCGACGTGCTGTCGCGCGTGTTCGACAAGCCGTTGGCCATCATGTCGACGAGTTCCTACCGGGCCGAAGCAGGCACCATCCAGGGCCGGCTCGATATGGCCAAGTACATCACCATGCCCAAGGGTGAACTGGCCGGGCGGGTGCTGCTGGTCGATGACTTGGCCGATTCGGGCGTGACGCTCCGCGCGGTGGTGGATCGGCTGCGTGGCATGCCGTCGATCATGGAGCTGCGTTCCGCGGTCATCTGGGTCAAGGGTGTCTCGACCTATACGCCAGACTACTACGTCGAGATGCTGCCCACGAGCCCGTGGATCCATCAGCCTTTCGAGGAGTATGACGCGCTCCGGCCCGAGGGGCTGGCGAAGAAATTTGCGATTTGACGCAGACCACGATTCAAGGGGGCGTACCTCGGTGCAGCTTCCCAACCCAACAAGACAAAAGGGCCCGTGCATTGCACGGGCCCGTGAAACCGGCCTTGCTTCAGGGGCAGGCCAAAAGACTAAGATCAAAAGCAAAGGCCTGCGGGTGCAGGCCTTTGATGTTTGTGTTTGGTGCCCAGGAGAGGACTCGAACCTCCACGGTGTTACCCGCTAGTACCTGAAACTAGTGCGTCTACCAATTCCGCCACCTGGGCAGGTACTGAAGACGGAGATTCTAGCATCAAAAAAGAAAACAAAGCAACTGTCTCGCTGATCGGGGCAGCATTGATGAGCGAAGTCGATGGCACGGTGCAAGGCCACCGCGATGGACACGGCTTCGTACTGCGCGACGACGGGGAGGCAGACGTCTATCTCTCGCCGCAGGAGATGCGTGCGGTGCTGCACCGCGACCGCGTGCGCGTTCGCATCATTCGCTACGACCGCAAGGGCCGCCCCGAAGGGCGTGTGCTCGAAATTCTCGAGCGTCGCAAGGCGCCCATCATCGGCCGCTTGTTGCATGAGGCAGGCGTGTGGCTGGTGGCGCCCGAGGACAACCGCTATGGGCAGGACATCCTCATCCCGAAGAACGCCACGGCCGATGCCGAGGTGGGCCAGGTCGTCGCGGTAGAGCTGACCGAGCCGCCGTCGCTGTATTCACAGCCGGTGGGGCGCGTGACCGAGGTGTTGGGGGAGATCGACGATCCCGGCATGGAGATCGAGATCGCGGTGCGCAAGTACGAGGTGCCGCATCGCTTCTCGCCTGAGACGATGGCGCAAACGTCCAAGCTGCCCGACAAGATCCGCCCCGTTGATCGCAAGCAGCGTATCGACCTCACGGACGTGCCCCTGGTGACCATCGACGGCGAAGACGCGCGCGACTTCGACGATGCGGTGTACTGCGAGCCTGCACGCGTGACGGGCCGTGGCAAGACGCCCAACGGCTGGCGGCTCGTGGTGGCCATTGCCGACGTGAGCCACTACGTGAAGCCCGGCGAGCCGCTCGACGACGATGCATACGAGCGGGCCACATCGGTGTACTTCCCTCGGCGGGTGATCCCCATGCTGCCGGAGAAGCTCTCGAACGGGCTGTGTTCGCTCAACCCGTACGAAGACCGCCTGTCGATGGTGTGCGACATGCTCATCACCGAAGGAGGCGAGATCCATGCCTACCAGTTCTACCCGGCGGTGATCTGTTCGCATGCGCGTTTCACCTACACCGAAGTGGCGGCCATTCTGGCCAACACGCGGGGCCCGGAGGCGCAGCGGCGTGCCGAGCTCGTGCCTCACCTGCTCCACCTGCACGAGGTGTTCCGCGCGCTGCTGAAGGCGCGCAACGCGCGGGGTGCAGTGGACTTCGAGACGACCGAGACGAAGATCGTCTGCGACGAAAACGGTCGCATCGAGAAGATCGTGCCGCACGTGCGTAACGACGCACACCGGCTGATCGAAGAGGCCATGCTGGCGGCCAACGTCTGCTCAGCGGAGTTCATTGCGCAGGGCAAGCACGCCGCGCTGTACCGCGTGCATGAAGGGCCCACGCCCGAGAAGAAGACCATCCTGCAGAACTATCTGCGCTCGCTGGGCCTGGGCCTGTCGATCAGCGATGAGCCTACGCCAGGAGAGTTCCAGGCCATTGCCGCGGCCACCAAGGAACGGCCCGATGCCCAGCAGATCCACACGATGCTGCTGCGCTCCATGCAACAGGCGATCTACTCGCCATCGAACAGCGGGCACTTCGGCCTGGCCTACGAGGCCTACACGCACTTCACCAGCCCGATCCGGCGCTACCCGGACCTGCTGGTGCATCGCGTCATCAAGGCTATCTTGGCGGGCAAGCGCTATCACCTGCACTTGGCGCAAACGGCCGATACGGCGAAGCCCGCACGTGGCGGCAAGGCCGTTCAGGCGTCACGCGAAGAAGCGGAGGCCTGGGAGGGCGCCGGTGCGCATTGCAGCGCCAACGAGCGGCGCGCCGATGAAGCCTCGCGCGATGTGGAGGCCTGGCTCAAGTGCAAGTACATGCGCGAGCACCTGGGTGAGGAATACGGCGGCACAGTGAGTGCGGTCACCACGTTTGGCTTGTTCGTGCAACTCGACGAGCTCTACGTGGAAGGGCTGGTGCACATCACCGAGCTGGGCGGCGAGTACTTCCGATTCGACGAAGCCCGGCAGGAGCTGCGTGGCGAGCGCACCGGCGTGCGCTATTCCACCGGCACCCGCGTGCGTGTTCAGGTCAGCCGCGTGGATCTCGACGGTCGCAAGATCGATTTCCGCCTGGTTCGCGACGGCGTGCCGGCGCGGGGGCCCCGTGCAGGAGGCGACAAGTCCACCTCGGCTGTCGAGGCGCTCAAAGGCCTGCAGGAGGCCGATCGCGCAGTGAAGCAGGGCGCTCGCAAAGGGTCGCCCAAGAAGGGCGGGGCCAAGCCTGCCGCAGTGAGCAGAAGCTCTGCCGTGCAGCCCGACAAGGTGGCTGCGGCGCGGCGCGCGCAGGAAGTGCGTGCAGAGCGCAAAGGCAAACGCGCGCGGCGTAGCTGACCGCGCGGTTCCGCCGCATAGTACTTCCAAGCCCCACTGGCGCAGCCTCCAGCGCGCCAGTGGGGTCTTGCACTTGCGCGCGACCAGTCCCTTTCGGACACTGCGGCACCCCACCGCAGACGGGGCTCGACGCACCCCCAGGGAGTCGCAATGCGCGCCTTCATTGCCGTTGCTGTTGCAGTCGTAGAACTCTGCCTCGCCGGCCTCGTGCTGGCAGGTTGTGCCGCCGCATTGGCGGCGGATGCCTCTGTGTTCGATGAGCGTTTGCAGGCACTGGGGGCTGAGTACCGCCAACTGCAGGCGCTGCGAGGGCACTTCGACGGCGCGCCCCCCAACTCGTCGGTCGATCGCTGGGGCGGGCGCAAGCACGAGGTGATGGAGGCGCTGCGACAGGGGATTGCGCAACGGCAGCACACCACCCGCAAGCAGGTGATCTCACTGTTGGGGCCGCCCGACGCGCAATGGCGCAATGACGAGCCGGCGCAACGCCTGCTGCCTGCCGAACTGCGCCAGCAGCCTGCGCCAGACGCACTGTGGCTGTGGTACCGCTGGCGCGGCACGCGCGATGGCCTGGCGATGCGTTTCAACCACCACGGTGAACAACTCGAACTCGTTGCCTGGAGCTACACGGGAGAGTGATCCTTCCCTGCTCCGGCGAGAGCGTGCCGGCGGCCTTACCCGCGCCTGCACGAAGCCGGCCCTACCCCGGGCCGTCCACAACGAAGTACCAAGGAGAGAACCAGATGTCCTTGAACAGAAGTTGTACCCATGCCCCGCTCGGCAAGCGGCTGGCCCGCCGCATCGCAGTGGCGGCGATCGCCGTCGCGGCACTTTCCCCACCGGTGTGGCTGACCGAGACCGCCGAGGCGCACAACCCCGTGGTGCAGGGGCGCGAAAGCGGCGCACGCAGCGTGATGCGCGCTTATTTCCGCGACGTGCAGCAGGCACGTGCCATCGCACATAGCCGATTCGAGACTCTCGAATCGAAATACGAGCTGGGCTACCTGATCGTCAACGCCAATGCCGACGAGATGCGTGAGCTGCGCGCGATGGGGTTCCGCCTGGAGCCTGACGACCGGTGGCTGCAGCAGCAGGCCGCGCAAGCGCGTCAAGAAGCCCAGCAACTGCAGCAGCAGCGTGCGGCGCTGGCGCGGTTGAAGTCCACCACCGGCGTGGCACCGGCGGCCACTGCGCAAGCCTTTGCGGGCATTCCCGGCTACACCTGCTACCCGATGGTGGAGGAGGTGTTTTCCGAGGTCGACGCGCTGATCGCAGCCCGGCCCACGCTCGCCTCATGGATCGACGTGGGCGACTCCTGGGAAAAGACCCAAGGCCTGGGCGGCTACGACTTGCGCGTGCTCAAGCTCACCAACTCGGCGGTGGGCGGCAGCAAACCCAAGCTGTTCGTCAATGCCGGCATCCATGCGCGTGAATACACGACCACGCCGCTGGTGCTCGAGTTCGCGCGCCGGCTTATCAATGGCCATGGCGTCGATGCCGACCTCACGTGGATCCTCGATCACCATGAGCTGCATCTGCTGCTGGTCACCAACCCCGACGGCCGCAAGAAGGCCGAAACCGGGTTGTTGTGGCGCAAGAACACCAACCGCAATTACTGCGGTGCCACCAGCAACAGCCGCGGTGCCGACCTGAACCGCAACTTCGGCTTCGGTTGGAATTCAACCGGCGGTTCCGGCTCAAGCGGCAACGCCTGCAACGAAACCTACCGAGGGCCGAACGCGTCCTCCGAACCTGAAACGCGCGCGGTCGAGGCCTACATCCGCAGCCTCTGGCCCGATCGCCGCGGCCCGAACCGCACCGATCCTGCGCCGGCCGACACGAGCGGCATCCACCTCGACATCCACAGCCACGGTCGCCTCGTGCTGTGGCCATGGGGCACGGCCGGCTCGGTGGCCGGCAACGACACGCAGCTCGCCACGCTGGGCCGCAAGTTCGCCTACTGGAATGGCCACACTCCGCAGCGCTCGCTCGACCTGTATGAAACCGACGGCACCAGCGACGGCCCGAGCTATGGCGAGCTGGGCGTGGCGGCCTTCACCTTCGAGCTGGGCACCGCGTTCTTCGAGCAGTGCAGCTACTACAACAACACGCTGCTGCAGGGCAACATGCCGGCGCTCATCTACGCAGCCAAGGTGGCGCGCACGGCTTACGTGACGCCGGCGGGACCCGATGCCGACAACCTGACGGTGAGCGGCAACGCGGCCACCGGTGTGCCGCCCGGTACGCTGGTGACGCTGTCTGCCACAGTCGACGATACGCGCTACAACAACAGCAACGGCATCGAGCCCACGCAGAGCATCGCGGGTGCCGAGTACTACGTTGACAACCCGCCGTGGGTGGCTGGTGCGGTGGCCGTGCCGATGTCTGCCGCTGACGGGGCCTTCAATACGGGGACCGAAAGCGTGACCGCCAGCATCAACACCACGGGCTGGTCAGCGGGCAAGCACATGGTCTTCGTGCGCGGCCGCGATGCCAACAACAACTGGGGTGCCTTCAGCGCCGTCTACATTTCGATCGATCCGAACGCCAGTACGTCACCGGTGGCCGCCTTCGACTTCGCAGCCAGTGGCTTGAGCGTGAGCTTCACCGACCGCAGCACCGACAACGGCAGCATCACGGCGCGCAACTGGAACTTCGGCGACGGCAACACATCGACGGCCGCCAACCCGACGCACACCTATGCGGCGGCTGGCGCCTACAACGTGACGCTTGCCGTGACGGACAACGAAGGCAAGACGGGCAGCATCAGCAAGCCCGTGAGCGTGTCGGACGACGGCGTGCCGGTGCTGGCCAACGGCGCCGTGGTGAGCAGCCTCTCGGGTGCGAGAGCCAGCTGGCGCTACTACAAGGTCAACGTGCCGTCTGGCGCGCGCAACCTGAGCATCAGCACCAGCGGAGGCACCGGCGACGTGGACCTGTATACGCAGCTCGGCGTAAAACCCACGACTTCGAGCAACAACTGCGCAAAGGAAGGCTCGACCAACAGCGAGACCTGCAGCTTTGCAACCCCGGCAGCCGGTTGGACCTACATCGGGATCTATGGCTATCGCGCCTACTCGGGCGTGACCCTGCGCGTGACTTTCACGCAATGACCTGACTCGCTCGCGCACATCAACCACATCAAGGGCCTCGGGGCTTGCTCGCCACGGGGCCTTTTCGTTTTCTTGGTGGTTCAGCGATTCGGCAACAGCAAGCGTTGCAACAGCAGCGCCGCGGGCAAGGGGCGCACGTCACCGCATTCGCGAGTCCATGCATCGGCAGCAGCGCCATGCTGGAACGCGCCCAGCCGTGCGGCGTCGAAAGCGTCCAGCCCCTGTGACCACAGCCCGCCGATCCAGCCGGCCAGCACGTCGCCGGCGCCGGGGCTGGCCAGCGCTGCATTGCCGCTCGCATTGATGAACGGCACTCGCCCCGGCGCGGCGATCACGCTGCCGGAGCCTTTGAGCACCACCACGGCTTGGTTGCGTTCAGCCAGCTGGCGTGCGGCCAGCAGGCGGTCGGCCTGTATTTGTGCGGTGCTGCAGCCCAGCAGCCGCGCGGCTTCCAGGGGGTGTGGTGTGAGGATCGTCTGCTGCCCATGAGCCGCACGTGCAGCCACACGCTGCGCGAGTTGCGAGTCGGCGGCCACGGTATTGAGTGCATCGGCGTCGAGCAGCAGGCGCCGGCTGCGCAGCAGCAGTGCGGGCAGTTCGGTGCTCACCGCTTCGCCGCCACCGCAACCGCACACCACAGTGGCGGCTCCCAGCGTTTCGACCGTGGGCGCTTGAGGGCGGAACATCAGTTCGGGGTGCAGCGGGTCACACGCAGTGGTGCCCTGGTCACCCAGCAGATGAACGTAGATGCGTCCTGCGCCCGCATTCAGCGCTGCACGCGACGCGAGCAGTGCAGCGCCCGTCATCGACGGCGCGCCGCCAACCACCCAGAGATCGCCGTAGCTGCCCTTGTGATGTGCATGCCGCCGCGAGGGGCGCAAAGGGGCAAGGCTGGGGGCAGTGGAAAGCCCGGCGGTGGCGGCGTGCTGGTTCCCGGCGGTGCCGCAGCCCAGGTCGTCGAACCAGACTTCACCAGCCAGGTCGCGCCCATTGCCCGTGAACAGGCCGGGCTTGAGCGTGAGCAGGCTCAAGGTCCAGTGGGCGCGCACGCAGCATGCTGGATCGAGCGGCTGGCCGTTGTCGGCACCCAGTCCGGACGGCAGGTCGATGGCCAGGACCGGAGCATCGCAGGCGTTGAGCGTGCCGATGGCACCGGCCACGGCTGAGGCAGGGGGGCGGCTCAGTCCCAGCCCCAGCAAGCCGTCGAGCACGAGATCGGTCGAGCCCAGCGCGCTTGGAGGGGTGAACGATGTGGTGATCGGCACGCCGACTTCGCGGGCGCGCTGGAGGGAGGCAGCGGCATCGGCGGGCAGCCGTGACTCATCGCCCACCAGCGCCACGCTGACCGGGCGCCCGGCGCGACGAAGCTGGAAGGCCGCTTCCAATGCATCGCCGCCGTTGTTGCCCGGCCCGGCCAGGGCCCAGACGTGCCGTGCATGCGGCCTCACGGCCAGAGCGAGGCGCGCCACGGCGAGGCCCGCCCGCTGCATCAGTGTGTGTGGTGGCAGCGCCGCTGCCAGCGAGGTCTCGATGCCGCGGCTGGTGGCCGTGTCGTGTAGCGCCCAGCCTTCAGCGGGGGCGATGGCGTCAATGGGCGAAGGAAGGATGCGCTGCAGCGCGCAGGGGGGCAGGCCGTGCATGGGCCGACAGTAGCCGCGCCTTGCGCCGCACGCAAGCCGCCAGGATCAAGCGCGATGCCTGTAGCGGTCGACGCTGAAGCCGCTTGCATCGACGGCGGGTATGCGCCCGGCCATCAGGTCGGCCACCAGCCGGGCGCTGCCGCACGACAAGGCCCAACCACTGGAGCCGTGACCCAGGTTCAGCCATACGCCCGGTTGCCCGCTGGCGCCGATGAGCGGCGGGCCGTCGGGCAGCATGGGCCGCGCGCCTTTCCACAGCTGCGGCCGCGCCAGATGGCCAGCGCCAGGGAACCAGTCGTCCAGAACCTTGTAGAGCGTGCCGATGGCAGCCTGGTTGTGGCGTTCCGGGCTGCCGCCCAGTTCGGCGCTGCCCGCCACGCGCACACGCTGTCCGAGGCGGCTGATGGCGACCTTGTAGCGCTCGTCCATCAGCGCCGAGCGTGGCCCGCGTTCCGGTGCACGCAGCGGCACGGTCAGCGAATAGCCGTAGACCGGCAGCAGCGGCACATGCAAGCCCAACTGATGGAGCAGTCGGGCCGAAGCCACACCTGCGCATACCGCCACCGCGTCGAAGCGCTCATGGCTTACCGGGTCGAGGTAGCGGGCCGCGGCCTGGCTGCGTCGCTTCAGAGCTTCATGCCGGTGGTGCTTGTCGTCAAGGCCGCCTGCGCCCGTGGTGGGCACTGTACCGCGGCTGGCCGCAAACCCGGTGGTCAGCGCGTGCTGCTCCACGCGCAGCGTCGGTCGGCCTTGTTCCGTGCCGATGGTCGAGACTTCGGTCGCAAAGCGGAATTCCACGCCACGCCGCTCGGCTGCGTCGCGCAGCAGGTGAGCGAATTGGCGGCAGTTGCCCACCTCGTCCTGCGGCAGATGAATGCCGCCCAGCAGCGCCTGCGCACCATTGAGCGCGGGCTCGACACCGCGGCATTGCGCTCCATCGAGCTCGCTGAAGTTCACGCCCAACTCGCGCAGCATGGCCAGGCCGGGCTCGGCCAGCGCACGGTCGGTCTCGTCGCGCAACAGCACCAAGTAGCCCTGGGCGCGTTCGTAGTCGAGCCGCATCGATTGCGTGATGTCGTGCAGGCGAGACCGGCTGTACTGCGCCAGGGCGTAGAGGTCAGCGCGGTTGCGCTGAAAGACCTCCGGTTTGCAGGCCCGCAGCCAGCGCATGACCCAGTTCCACTGCGCTGTGTCGAGCGACGGGCGCCAACGCACCGGCGCATGGCGGCTGAACAGGTAGCGCGCGATCTTGCCGGGCATGCCGGGGGCAGCCCAAGGCGTCACGTAGCCGGGCGCGACGAGGCCGGCGTTCGCAAAACTGGCCTCGGCGGCAACGCCGCCACGGCGCTCGAACACGGTCACTTCATGCCCATCGGCTGCGAGCTCGTGGGCCGTGGTGGTGCCGATGATGCCGGCACCGATGACTGCGACTCTCATGTAGTGGCCTTGGTCCTTGCGAGCAGGGCGGCTTCGACGGCCAGGGCCACATCGAGCAGGCGATCGTCACGGTGGCCGGGCGCCCACAGCATCAGACCGACCGGCGCCGTGCCCGGCGCATGGCAGGGCAGTGTGATGGCGCAGCCATCGAGCAGGTTCACCACGATGGTGTTGCGCAACAGCAAGGCGTTGGTGCGAAAGAAGGCGTCGTCATCGTTCTCGAGTTGGACGATCTGCGGCGCCAAGATGGGGACGGTGGGCGACAGCACGGCATCGAAGCCGCGCAGCGCCGCATGCATGCGACCGATCCAGTCGCGGCGCTTGTGGTGCAGGTCGATGTAATCGGCCGCACTCATGTTCTGGCCGATGCGTATGCGGAGCGCAACGCGATGGTCGTAGTCGGCCTCGTGCTGCGTCAGCAAATCGCGGTGCCAGGCCCAGGCTTCGGCAGCCGAAAAGCTACCCTTGGCTTGCATCCCGTCGAGCTCTTTAAGTTCGGTGAGCGGCAAGTCTTCAATGCGGGTGCCCGCTTTCGAGAGCGTATCGAGGGCCGTTTCGAAGGCTTGCGCCACAGCCGGATCGAGCCCGTCGAGCATCACTGACCGCGCGACCGCGAATCGCGTAGCGTTCAGGGGCCGGCCTTCGATCGCCACCTGCCGCTCAGCCAGCACTTCGTGCAGCAGCACCGCGTCGCGCGCACTGCGGGTGATGGCGCATACCGTGTCCAGGGTGGTGGACAGCGGCAACGCACCCGCCGTCGGAGTGAGTGATGCCGTGTTCTTGAAGCCCACGAGCCCCTGCAGGGCGGCCGGAATGCGGATCGAGCCGGCGGTGTCCGAGCCCAATGCAGCAAAGGCGGCGCCACAGGCCACCGATACCGCGCCACCCGATGTGGAGCCGCCAGGGATGTGGGGGATAGCACTCCCCAGGCGTGCCATCGCGACATTCGTCGGAGTGCCGTAGTGCGGATTGATGCCCACACCGGAAAAGGCGAACTCCGTCATGTTGCTGCGCCCGATCAGGGTAGCCCCGGCCTTGCGCAGTCTCGCTACGGCCGGCGCATCGGCAACTGCCGGTGCAGCGTTGTCAAGGACCTTCGAGCCGGCAGTCGTTACCTGGCCTTGCACGTCGAACAGATCCTTGATGCTGATGGCCAGTCCGGCAAGCGCAGGCAGGGGCAACCCAGCGGCGTACGTGTCGTCGACGATACGCGTGGCGGTGCGGGCGTCGTCTGCACGCAGCTGCGTGAAGGCGAAACGAGCTTCGGGCGACGCCGCCGCCGCAAGGCAGGCATTGAGCAAATCGCCAGCGCTCCGGGTGCCGTTGCGCACGCGTTCTCGGGCGGCGATCAGATCGTCTGCCATCGGGGTGCTATACTCTCTGGGTTTATCCGGATGCGGCCCAAAGCCAGGGATTTCCTGGGGCGGGTTTGCAACGGATGACAACTCGCAAACCCGGCCACCAGAAGGTGTTGCAGAAGGCGTTGCAATTGATGCAGCCGTTTGCAATTCAGGCCGGATTTTAGACACAACCTTTGGAGCATCCATGCCCTTCACTATGCGTGAAATGCTGGAAGCGGGTGTCCATTTCGGACACCAGACCCGCTTCTGGAACCCCAAGATGGCCCCCTATATCTTTGGCCATCGCAACAAGATCCACATCATCAACCTCGAGAAGACGCTGCCGCTCTTCGAAGAGGCGATGAAGTTCGCCCGCCAGCTTGCCTCCAAGCGCGGCACCATCCTGATGGTCGGTACCAAGCGCCAGGCCCGTGAAGTGGTGGCGCAGGAAGCGCAGCGCGCCGGCATGCCCTACGTCGACCAGCGCTGGCTCGGCGGCATGTTGACCAACTTCAAGACCGTCAAGGGTTCGCTGAAGAAGCTCAAGGAGATGCAGGCTCAGGTCGAGGCCGGCACGCAGCCTGCCATCAAGAAAGAAGCGTTGATGTTCCAGCGCGAGATTGCCAAGCTCGAGAAGGACATCGGCGGCATCCAGGACATGAACGCACTGCCTGACGCGCTGTTCGTCATCGACGTGGGCTATCACAAGATCGCTGTGGCCGAAGCACAGAAGCTCGGCATCCCGGTGATCGGCGTGGTCGACTCCAACCACTCGCCCGAAGGCATCGATTACGTGATCCCTGGCAACGACGATTCGGCAAAGGCCGTGGCGCTGTATGCCCGTGCGATCGCTGATGCCGTGCTGGAAGGCAAGGCCAACGCGGTCAACGAGGTCGTGCAGGCCGCTCAAAGCAGCGACGAATTCGTGGAAGTCAGCGACGCTGCGTAAAGTCCGCTAGCCCGCGCGCAGCAATGCGCAACAAGAAGGGGCTGATTCAGCCCCTTTTTTTCAACAAGAATCTTTGTGTGCCAGCTGCACTCAAGCGCTGCTGGCGAACCGAACGGAGAACCCAATGCCTGCAATCACCGCCAGCATGGTCGCAGACCTGCGTGCCAAGACCGACGCTCCGATGATGGAGTGCAAGAAGGCCCTGACCGAAGCCGATGGCGACATGGTCAAGGCCGAGGAGATCCTGCGCGTCAAGCTTGGCAACAAGGCCAGCAAGGCCGCTTCGCGCATTACTGCCGAGGGCATCGTTGCAGCCCACATCGATGGCACGGCGGGCGCCTTGGTCGAGATCAACTGCGAAACCGACTTCGTGTCCAAGAACGACAGCTTCCTGGCGCTGGGTAAGGCGCTGGCCGAACTGGTGGCCAAGCACAACCCCGCCGATGTGGCGGCGCTGTCTGCCTTGCCGCTGACGCTGGGCGACTTCGGTCCCACCGTGGAAGAGGTGCGCAAGGGCTTGGTCGGCAAGATCGGCGAGAACATGACGATCCGCCGCTTCAAGCGCTTTGCTGGCGACAGCAAGCTGGCGAGCTACCTGCACGGCACCCGCATCGGTGTGGTGGTCGAGTACACCGGCGACGACGTGGCCGCAAAGGATGTGGCGATGCACGTTGCTGCAATGAAGCCGGTGGCGCTGCAGGCCGCCGACGTGCCGGCCGAGCTGATCGAGAAGGAGCGTTCGGTGGCCACCGCCAAAGCTGCCGAGTCCGGCAAGCCGGCTGACATCGCCGCCAAGATGGTCGAAGGCTCGGTGCAGAAGTATCTGAAGGAAGTCTCGCTGTTCAATCAGGCTTTCGTGAAGAACGACAAGCAGACGGTGGAGCAGATGCTCAAGGCGGCCAACACCACGGTGAAGGGCTTCACGCTCTACGTCGTAGGCGAGGGCATCGAGAAGAAGCAGGACGACTTCGCTGCCGAAGTGGCTGCGCAAGTTGCTGCCGCCAAGGGGCAGTAAGCACGGTTGCCGCCGACCTTTCACCTACACTTCGCCACCATCTCGACAAGGGAGCCCTGCATGCCGGCGTACAAGCGCATCCTGCTCAAACTCTCCGGTGAGGCGCTGATGGGCGACGACGCCTACGGCATCAACCGCGCCACGATCGTTCGCATGGTGCGCGAGGTGCAGGAGGTGACCCAGCTGGGTTGCGAAGTCGCAGTGGTGATCGGTGGTGGCAACATCTTCCGCGGCGTCGCAGGCGGCTCGGTCGGCATGGACCGGGCCACAGCAGACTACATGGGCATGCTGGCCACGGTGATGAACTCGCTGGCGCTGGCCGACACCATGCGGCAGGAGGGCATGACGGCTCGCGTGATGTCGGCCATCAGCATCGAGCAGGTGGTTGAGCCCTATGTGCGCCCGAAGGCGCTGCAGTATCTGGAAGAGGGCAAGGTCGTCGTGTTCGCCGCCGGCACCGGCAACCCCTTTTTCACGACGGACACGGCGGCCGCGCTGCGCGGTGCCGAGATTGGCGCCGAGGTGGTGCTCAAGGCCACCAAGGTCGACGGCGTCTATACCGCCGACCCCAAGAAAGACCCGAGCGCCACGCGCTACAGCCAGATCAGCTTCGACGAGGCCATCGTCAAGAACCTGCAGGTGCTCGACGCGACGGCGTTTGCGCTGTGCCGTGACCAGAAGCTGCCCATCAAGGTGTTCAGCATCTTCAAGCCTGGGGCGTTAAAACGCGTGGTGATGGGCGAGGACGAAGGCACGCTCGTCCACGTTTGAGGAGCAGACGATGACGATTGCAGAGATCAAGAAAACTGCCGAGCAGAAGATGGCTCGGTCGATCGAGGCGTTCAAGAACGAACTTACCAAGATCCGCACCGGCCGAGCCCACACTGGCCTGCTGGACCAGGTGCACGTGGAGTACTACGGTTCGATGGTGCCGCTGAGTCAGGTGGCCAATGTAAGCCTGCTCGACGCCCGCACGATCAGCGTCCAGCCCTGGGAAAAGGGCATGGGGCCGAAAATCGAGAAGGCCATCCGCGAATCCGACCTGGGGCTGAACCCAGCCGCCCAGGGGGACCTGCTGCGCGTGCCGATGCCGCCGCTGACCGAAGAGCGCCGCAAGGAGCTCACGAAAGTGGTGAAGCATGCCGGTGAGGAAGCCAAGGTGGCGGTTCGCAACCTTCGCCGTGACGCCAACGAGCATGCCAAGAAGCTGCTGAAGGACAAGGCGATCACCGAAGACGAAGAGCGTCGCTCGCAAGACGAGGTGCAGAAGCTCACCGACCGCACGATTGCCGAGATCGACAAGCTGATCCAGGGCAAGGAAGCGGAGATCATGGCCGTCTGAACGGCCTGATCCGATCGGCACATGGCCTTCTTCAAGCTGCGTTCCGCCGTGAAGCAAGAGTCCACCGTTCCACGTCACATCGCCATCGTGATGGACGGAAATGGGCGTTGGGCCAAGAAGCGCTTCATGCCGCGTGTTTTCGGCCACAAACACGGCGTCGATGCGCTGGTGCGCACCGTCAAGGCCTGTGCGGACCGGGGTGTCGAATACCTCACGGTCTTCGCGTTCTCGTCCGAGAACTGGAAGCGACCGCAGGAAGAAGTGTCCGGGCTGATGGGGCTGGCGCTCGCCACGGTGGCCAAGCATCTGGCCAAGATGACCACCGAAGGCGTGCGCATCCGCATCGTGGGCGATCTGTCGACCGTGTCCGACAAGGTGCGGGCGGCCCTTGCGCAGGCCGAGGCTGCCACGGCGCACAACAGCCGCATCAACCTGTCGGTAGCGTTCAACTACGGAGGTCGGTGGGACGTGGTGCAGGCCACCCGCCGTGCCATCGAGGCCGGTGTCACGCCTGACGAGCTTGATGAGTCTCGACTCGCCCAGTTCATGGCGCTTAGCCATGCGCCTGATCCCGATCTGTTCATCCGCACCGGAGGTGAGCTACGGATCTCCAACTTCCTGCTCTGGCAGATCGCCTATTCCGAACTCCACTTCACGGACTGCCTGTGGCCAGATTTCGGCGAAGCGGAACTGGACACGGCGTTGGCTACCTATGCCGGCCGTGAGCGTCGCTTTGGCGGTGTTGCCGAGGCCGTTCAGCCTGCGGCCGATGTGCTGACCACTTCAGGATCCTGACATGCTCAAGCAGCGCGTGATCACCGCGGTCGTGTTGCTGGCGGTGCTGCTTCCCGCGCTGTTTGCCAAGGCGTTGTGGGCCTTCGCATTGCTGGGGCTGGTGGCTGCCTCCGCAGGCGGCTGGGAATGGGCGCGCCTGAACGGGCTGCGCGGGTCCGCGGCGGTGTTGCCGGGCGGTGCCGTGCTGGTCGCTGGCGCGCTGTCATGGATCTTGGGCTGGGTGCAGCACATGCCTGCATGGCCTTGGTGGCTGGCGATGTTCGTGTGGGTCCTCGGCGGTGCGTTGGTGCTGAGCAGAGGTGTCGCTGGCTGGCCGCAATGGCCGGCGGCCCTGAGGGTTGTGTTGGGTGTGCTGCTGCTGTGGCTGGCGTGGCTGGCGCTGGTGCAGGCCAAGGGGCTGGGCATCAATTTCCTTCTGTCGGTGTTCTGTCTGGTTTGGGCGGCCGATATTTCCGCCTACTTTGGCGGCCGCGCTTTCGGCCGCCGTAAGCTCGCGTTGGCCATCAGTCCCGGCAAAAGCTGGGAAGGGGTCTGGAGCGGTATGTTCGGTGTGCTGCTGTTGGCCGCGCTTTGGTTGGTGCTGGACACCACCAACGTGGTGGACACCGCGAGCATCTATACAAGGCTGCGTCAGCAGCTCGGTTGGCCCGGCATGGGCGTGGCAGTGCTGTTCCTGGTGGCGATGAGCGTGGTCGGTGACTTGTTCGAGTCGCTGGTCAAGCGCAGTGCAGGTGCAAAGGACAGCAGCAACCTGCTGCCAGGTCATGGCGGCGTGCTCGATCGCATCGATGCCTTGCTGCCGGTATTGCCGCTGGCGATGGCGCTGGTTTCCTTCTGAGGTGGACATGCAGTTTTCCCGCCAGCGCGTTTGCGTGCTCGGCTCAACCGGTTCCATCGGCGCCAATACGCTTGACGTGATCTCACGTCACCCGGAGCGCTACGAAGTGTTTGCGCTCACCGCGCACAGCCGAATCGACGCACTGTTCGAGCAATGCGCCAAGTGGCGGCCGCGTTTTGCCGTGCTGCCCGACGCAGGGCAGGCAGCGTTGCTGCAGCAACGGCTGCGCCAAGAAGATCTGCCGACTGAGGTCTTGAGTGGCGCGCGAGCGTTGGCCGACATGGCTGCCCATCCACAAGTCGATGTGGTGATGGCTGCCATCGTGGGGGCTGCCGGACTGGAGCCGTGCCTCGCCGCTGCGCGTGCCGGCAAGAGGTTGTTGCTGGCCAACAAGGAGGCGCTGGTGGTCGGCGGTGCGCTGTTCATGCGGGCCGTGCAGGAAGGTGGCGCGACGTTGCTGCCGATCGACAGCGAACACTCTGCGATCTTCCAGTGCCTTCCGGAAGACCGCGACGCATGGCACCAGCGCATCGACCACATCGTGCTCACCGCTTCGGGCGGCCCTTTCCGCCAACGTGACCCGGCCAGCTTGCGCAATGTGACTCCCGACGAGGCTTGCGCGCACCCGAACTGGGTCATGGGCCGCAAGATCTCGGTCGATTCGGCCACGATGATGAACAAGGCGCTCGAGGTCATTGAGGCGCGCTGGCTGTTCAACCTGGAACCCGGGCGAATCCGCGTTGTGCTCCATCCTCAGAGCATCATCCATTCAATGGTGGTGTGCCGCGACAATTCGGTGCTGGCGCAGCTGGGTACGCCCGACATGCGGGTGCCCATCGCCTACGGCCTCGCTTGGCCAGAGCGCATCGAGTCGGGCGCGAGCCGCCTCGATTTCGCTGCTCTGTCGGCCTTGACCTTCGAGCCGGCCGACGATGCGCGCTATCCTGGCCTGCGCCTGGCTTGGGACACGCTCTCAGGGCCTGAGGGCAGCACGGCGGTGCTCAACGCGGCCAACGAAGTGGCGGTGGCCGCGTTCCTGGCTGGAACCATCCGCTTCGACCAGATTCATAGCGTCAACGCGCGGACACTGGAAACGTTGGCCATCGAGCCTGGCAGCACCAAAAGCCTTGAGGGCTTGCTGGCACTCGATGCCCGCGCGCGCCAAGTGGCCGCACGGGCCACCAACACACTTGCATGACCACTGTCATCGCCTTCCTGATCACACTCGGTGTGCTCATCGTGGTGCACGAGTATGGACACTATCGAGTGGCCGTGGCCTGTGGCGTGAAGGTATTGCGGTTTTCGGTGGGGTTCGGGCGAGTCATCTGGCGCCGGCAGCGCGGTGACACCGAGTTCGCTGTGTCGGCCATCCCGCTGGGTGGCTACGTGAAGATGCTCGACGAACGTGAAGGCGAAGTGGCGCCTCACGAATTGCATCGTGCTTTCAACCGCAGACCGCTGTGGCAACGGGCGGCCGTGGTGGCCGCTGGGCCGATTGCCAATCTGCTGCTGGCCTGGCTGCTGTTTGCTGCGGCGTCATGGTGGGGTGTCAACGAACCCAAGGCGGTGCTCGGTTCACCCGAGCCGGCCAGCGTGGCCGAACAGGCGGGCGTGCGCGCCGGTGATTGGGTGCGAGCGGTTTCAAGTGATGGCAGCAACTGGACTGACGTGGCTTCGTTGCCGGAGCTGAGTTGGTACATCACGCAGGCGGTACTGAACTCCGAGCGCTTGCATCTCGAACTCTCCGACGCAGCAGGGCACGGACGCCGAAGCGTGGTGCTCGAACTCGACAAGCTGGCCGTGCGAGACGTCGATGCGCAACTGATGCGCCGCATCGGGATCCTGCAGCCCTATAGCGAGCCATTGCTGCGCGAGGTGGTGGCTGGCGGCCCCGCGGCACGGGCTGGTTTGCAGAAGAACGACCGCATCTTGTCTGTAGACGGTGAAACGGTGCCGGACGCCACACGGTTGTTGCAAATCATTCGTGGGGCCGTCCAGGACGGCGAGTCCCGGACGATGCACTGGCGCGTACAGCGCGGGCATCAAGTCATCGAAACCACCGTGACACCTGCTGTGGTGCAAGACAAGGATCGAACCATCGGGCGCATCGAGGCCCATCTCGGTGGAACCGTCGAGATGATGCTGGTGCGCCGCGGTGTGTTCGATGGGCTCGACCGAGCGGCGACACGTACCTGGGATACGGCCGTGCTCAACCTCAAGATGCTCGGCAAGATGTTGATTGGCGAAGCCTCGCTCAAGAACCTGAGCGGGCCGCTGACGATTGCCGACTATGCCGGCCAGTCGGTGCAAAGGGGCGTGGCCTACTATCTCGCATTCCTGGCGATCGTCAGCGTGGGGCTCGGCGTGCTGAACCTGTTGCCGCTGCCGATGCTCGATGGCGGACACCTCATGTATTATCTTTTTGAAGGAGTGACAGGCCGGCCGGTCTCGGACGTGTGGCTGGATCGGCTGCAACGAGGGGGACTCGCCATCATGCTGCTCATGATGTCACTCGCCCTCTACAACGACGTGGCCCGCCTGCTGGGCCTGCACTAACAACGCATGCGCCTCCTTTCCCGTCTGCCTCGTTCCCTTCAACCGACACTCATTGCTTCTGCGCTGACCATGGTGCTGCATGGCCATGCTTGGGCTGTCGAGCCGTTCGTGCTGAAGGACATCCGCATCGAGGGCCTGCAGCGCACCGACGCCGGTGCCGTGTTTGCTGCATTGCCCTTTCGTGTGGGTGACACCTATTCGGACGACAAGGGCGCGGCAGCGTTGCGCGCACTGTTCGCGACTGGGCTGTTCAAGGATGTTCGGCTCGAAGTCGATGACGACGTGGTGGTGGTCGTGCTCGAGGAGCGTCCCATCATCGCCAGCGTCGAGTTTGCGGGGCTGAAGGAATTCGACAAGGACGCTCTGCTGAAGGCGCTGAAAGAGGTCGGCATCGGTGAAGGCAGGCCCTTCGACAAGGCCATGGCCGACCGTGCCGAGCAAGAGATCAAACGCGAATACCTGACGCGCAGCCTCTACGGTGTGGAGGTTGTGACGACCATCACACCGCAGGAGCGCAACCGTGTCAACGTCACATTCACGGTCACCGAAGGCGGTATCGCGAAGATCAAGGAAATCCGCATCACGGGCAACAAGGCGTTTTCTGAGAGCACGCTGCTCGGGCAGTTCGACCTCGACACTGGCGGCTGGCTGAGCTGGTACACGAAGTCCGACCGCTATTCGCGGGCCAAGCTCAATGCTGATCTTGAAACGCTGCGCGCCTACTACCTGAACCGCGGCTACCTCGAGTTCAACGTGGAGTCCACGCAGGTCGCCATCTCGCCCGACAAGCAGGACATCACGATCACCATCAACGTCAACGAAGGCCAGCGCTACACCGTCACGAGCGTCAAGCTCGAAGGCGAATACTTCGGCAAGGAAGAAGAGTTCAAGTCGCTGATCACCATCCAGCCGGGCGAGCCTTATCGCGCGGAAGACGTGGCGACGACTAACCGCGCATTCACCGAGCGCTTTGCCAGTTTCGGCTATGCGTTTGCGCGCATGGACTTCCGCCCCGAGATCGACCGCGCCACTGGTCGCGTTTCGGTGGTGCTGATTGCCGATCCGCAGCGGCGCGTGTATGTACGCCGCGTCAACGTGTCGGGCAACACCCGTACGCGGGACGAAGTGGTGCGCCGCGAGTTCCGTCAGTTCGAATCGGCCTGGTACGACGGGCAGCGCATCAAGCTCTCGCGGGATCGGGTCGACCGGCTGGGGTACTTCAAATCGGTCAACGTCGAGACCGAAGAAGTGCCGAACACACTCGATCAGGTGGACCTCACCATCGTCGTCGAGGAAAAGCCCACCGGCAACCTCCAGCTGGGCGCCGGGTTCTCGAGTGCGGAAAAGCTGTCGCTGTCGGGTTCGATCCGGCAGGAGAACGTGTTCGGCAGCGGCAATTACCTCGGCATCGAACTCAACACCAGCAAATACAACCGTACGCTGGTCGTGAGCACCGTCGACCCTTACTTCACGATCGACGGTATCTCCCGCGCCTTCGACGTCTTCTACCGCACCAGCAAGCCCATCAACAGCCAGGGCGAAGAGTACGAACTGGTGACGCCGGGTGCGTCGGTGCGTTTCGGGGTGCCGTTCAGCGAACGCGATACCGTGTTCTTCGGCATCGGTGTCGAACGCACTGAAATCAAGGCAGGCAGCTCGCTGCCGCAGAACTATCGCATCTATCGGGACACCTTCGGCGAGTCGAGCAACAGCGTACCGCTCACACTGGGCTGGGCGCGTGACAGCCGGGACAGCGCACTGGTGCCCAATGCCGGCCGCTACCAGCGCGTGAACCTCGAATGGGGTATCGGTGGCGATACCCGTTACCTGCGCAGCAACTACCAGTTCCAGCAGTACTGGCCGCTTTCGAAGAAGTTCACGTTTGCGGTCAACGCCGAGCTGGGCTACGGCAAGGGGCTGGGCGGGCGCCCGTATCCCATCTTCAAGAACTTCTACGGCGGCGGCCTCGGCACGGTGCGCGGGTTCGATCAGGGCTCACTCGGTCCTGTGGACACGACTGGCGCCTACATTGGTGGTACCCGCCGCCTGAACATCAACAGCGAGTTGTACGTGCCGTTCCCGGGCGCCGGCAACGATCGCACGTTGCGTGTGTTCGGCTATTTCGACGCCGGCAACGTATGGGGCGAAAACACCGATGTGCTCACCCGTACCTGCGATCGGATGACCATTGATTCGTTGCGTGCCTCGGTTGGCGTTGGCCTGAGCTGGATCTCGCCGGTCGGCCCGCTGAAGCTCAGTTACGGCGAGCCGGTGAAGTCATGTTCCGGCGATAAAATCCAGCGTTTCCAATTCCAGATCGGGACTGCGTTCTGATGAAAAGTATCTCGTTGATCTCCGTGCTGGTTGCCGGAATGCTTGCCGCGTTCATTCCTGTTGCGAATGCGCAGGAATTCAAGATCGGCTACGTGAGCCGCGATCGTGTGCTTCGCGACGCGGTACCCGCCAAGGCCGCGCAGGCCAAGCTCGAAGCCGAGTTCGGCAAGCGCGAGAAGGAGCTGGTGGACATGCAGGCCCGCATCAAGGCGGCTGCCGACAAACTCGAGAAAGAGGCTCCCACTCTGGCCGAAAGCGAACGTTCCCGCCGCCAGCGTGACTTGGTGGACCAGGACCGCGAATTCCAGCGCAAGCGCCGTGAGTTCCAGGAAGACGCCAATCAGCGCAAAAACGAAGAGCTCGCCGGTTTGGTGGAGCGCGCACAAAGGGTCATCAAGCAGATCGCCGATCAGGAAAAGTACGACCTGATCGTTGAAGAGGCGGTCCACGTAAGCTCGCGGGTAGACATCACCGACAAGGTGATCAAGGCGCTCAACGCCCAGGGTGGAAAGTAACCCCGGTATCCCCGGCTCAACGTCAGTGTTCGAAGCCCGGCTCGGTGACATCGTTGCAGACCTGGGCGGTGAACTCCTCGGTCCGGCAGATCTCGTCATCACGCGTATCGGCCCGCTCGACAGCGCCACACCTTCGACACTGTCCTTTCTGGCCAATCCTCGATATCGCGCGCAGCTGCGGACTTCACTGGCCGGCTGCGTGATCGTCGCGCCAGCGGTGCGCGACGAGGCGCTGCAGCGTGGTGCGGCCATCGTGGCCGACGACCCCTATCTCTACTTCGCTCGCGCCACACGGTGGTGGGCACGCCGTACTCGGCCGGCACCAGCACGAGGTATACACCCCAGTGCGGTGGTCGACCCCACAGCACTGATTGGTGAAGGTGCCTCGATTGGTCCTCTAGCCGTGGTGGAGGCCGACGCGGTCATCGGCGAGAGCGCGGTGATCGGCCCTCACAGTGTGGTCGGCACCCGTGCGCGCATCGGTGCCGCGTCGCGGCTGGCGGCCAACGTGAGCTTCGGTGCCGACTGTGTACTGGGTGCGCGCTGCATCCTGCACAGCGGCGTGGTGATCGGGGCCGATGGATTCGGCTTTGCGCCCACGCCGGATGGCTGGGAAAAGATTGAACAGCTCGGCGCCGTGCGCATTGGCGACGACGTCGAGATCGGCGCGAACACCTGTATCGACCGCGGAGCGCTGGACGACACCATCATCGAAGACGGCGTGAAGTTGGACAACCTCATCCAGATCGGCCACAACGTGCGCATCGGCGCGCACACCGCCATGGCCGGCTGCGTGGCGGTGGCGGGCAGCACGCACATCGGCGCGCGTTGCACCATCGGTGGCGCCTCGAGCATCGTCGGTCACATCGAGTTGGCCGACGGTGTGCATGTGTCGGCGTGCACGCTCATCAGTCGCTCGATCCACCAGCCAGGTCACTACAGCGGCGCGTTTCCCTTCGACGACAATAAGACCTGGGAAAAGAACGCGGCCACACTGCGTCAGTTGCATACCCTGCGTGAGCGTCTCCGCGCGCTCGAGAAGAAACAATCATGAACTCGATGGACATCCACCAGATCCTCAAGAAACTTCCGCATCGTTACCCGTTTTTGCTGGTGGACCGGGTGATCGAGATCGAGAAAGGCAAGCGCCTGCGTGCCCTGAAGAACGTCACGATGAACGAGCCGTTTTTCACCGGCCATTTCCCGCGCCGTCCCGTGATGCCCGGCGTGCTGATGCTGGAAGCCATGGCGCAGGCCGCTGCGCTGTTGTCTTTCGCCTCGCTCGACATGGAGCTCGATGACGACTCCGTCTACTACTTTGCCGGCATCGACAATGCCCGTTTCAAGCGACCGGTAGAGCCGGGCGATCAGCTCATCCTTGACGTGACGCTCGACCGCATGAAGGCCGGCATCTTCAAGTTCGGTGGCCGTGCACTTGTGGGCGAAGAAGTGGCTGCCGAAGCCGAGCTCATGTGCACGATGCGCAAGGTGTCGTGAGGTCGCACGTGGTGAAGATTCACCCCACCGCGATCGTCGATGCCAAGGCCGAGCTTGCGGCTACTGTCGAGATCGGCCCGTATGCGGTGATCGGCGCGCAGGTGCGCATCGGCGAAGGCACGACGGTTGGTGCGCACTGCACCATCGAGGGGCCTACGACGATCGGGCGTGACAACCGCATCTACCAGTTCGCCTCGCTGGGGGCCGCCCCGCAGGACATGAAATACCGCGGCGAGCCGACCGAGCTGCACATCGGCGACCGCAACACCATTCGAGAGTTCTGTACCTTCAATCGCGGCACCACGCAGGATGCTGGTGTCACGCGCATCGGTGACGACAACTGGGTCATGGCCTATGTGCACATCGCGCACGACGTGCAGCTGGGCAACCGCACTATCCTGGCCAATAACGCCACGCTGGCAGGCCACGTGCATGTGGGCGATTGGGCCATCGTCGGCGGTCTTACCGGTGTGCACCAGTTCACCAAGATCGGTGCGCACGCCATGATCGGCTTTGCCAGCCATGTGTCGCAGGACGTGCCGCCTTTCATGATGGTTTCCGGCAATCCTCTGGCTGTGCACGGCTTCAATGTCGAGGGGCTGCGCCGCCGCGGTTTTTCGGCCGAACGCATCGTGCAGGTCAAGCAGATGCACCGGTTGCTGTACCGCAAGGGCCTCACGCTCGAAGAGGCCAAGGCTGACATTGCTGCCCTTGCGCAGGAGCACGTGGAGTCCAAGGACGACGTGGCCCTGATGCTCGGTTTCCTGGCCGCTTCCACACGCGGCATCGCCCGCTGAGCCGTCGCCACAGATGACGAGCACACCTCGTTTTGCGATGGTGGCTGGCGAAGCCTCGGGCGACTTGTTGGCTGGCTTGCTGCTAGGCGGCATGCGCCAGCGCTGGCCCGAGCTTGGCAGCGGGGAGTTGTTCGGCATCGGCGGCCCACGCATGGCCGAACAGGGCTTCAACGCGTGGTGGCCGCACGAAAAGCTGGCGGTGCGTGGTTATGTCGAGGTGCTGCGCCACTACCGCGAGATCGCCGACATTCGCAAGCAGCTCGCGCAACGGCTGCTGGCCGATCCGCCCCGGGCCTTCATCGGCGTCGACGCACCTGACTTCAATCTGGACCTCGAGGCGCAACTGCGGGTGCGGGGCATCAAGGCCATTCATTTCGTGTGTCCCTCGATCTGGGCCTGGCGCGGCAAACGGGTTGAGAAGATCAAGCGCAGTGTGGATCACGTGCTGTGCCTGTTTCCATTCGAACCACAGCTTCTGGCCCAGCACGGCATTGCGGCCACCTATGTGGGCCACCCGCTGGCTGATGCCATTCCCCTGGACGTGGACAAGGCAGCAGCTCGCGCAAGCCTCGGCCTGGACGCCTCTGCGCCTGTGGTTGCCTTGCTGCCCGGCAGCCGCCGCAGTGAGGTCCACTACATCGCGCCGCGATTCGCGCAGGCGGCTGCGCTCATGCATCGCCAGCGGCCGGATGTGAAGTTCATCCTGCCGGCCATTCCGTCGCTCAAGGCCATGGTGGAGCCGGTCTTGCACGAATTTGCGCCTGGCGTGCCGGTGCAACTGCTGGAAGGGCGCTCGCACGAGGCGCTGGCCGCCTGCGACGTGACGCTGATCGCCAGCGGCACCGCGACGCTCGAGGCGGCGCTGTTCAAGCGCCCTATGGTGATCGCCTACAACATGCATTTCCTGAGCTGGCAGCTGATGAAGCGCATGGGCTATCAACCATGGGTCGGGCTGCCCAATATCCTGTGCCGCGAGTTCGTGGTGCCTGAGTTGCTGCAGGGCGAGGCATCACCCGAAGCGCTGGCGCGCGAGACCTTGCGCTGGCTGGACGATCGCAGCCGATACGAGCAAACTCAGGCCCGCTTCGTAGAACTCCACCACATGCTCAAGCGCGACACAGCGCGCTGTGCCACCGATGCGATCGCGCAAATCGTCGAACCTTGAGCCGGGCAGGGCAGAGCGCCGCGCCGGCAGGCCGGAGCAGATCACGCTGCGCTTTGATGCTCCAGGGTTGGTGGCAGGGGTGGACGAAGCCGGCCGTGGGCCGCTCGCCGGCCCAGTGGTGGCTGCCGCGGTGATCCTCGACGACCTGCAACCCATCAAGGGCCTGGCCGACTCGAAGGTGCTAACGGCCAAGGCGCGGGAGCGGCTGTACGACGAGATCCGTGCCAAGGCGCTGTGTTGCAGCATCGCCGAAGCGAGCGTGGAAGAAATCGACCAGATCAACATCCTGCAAGCCACGATGCTCGCAATGCGCCGAGCCGTTGAAGGCTTGAGGCTCAAGCCGACCAAGGTGCTGGTGGACGGCAACCGGCTGCCGGTGCTCAAGATCACTGCGGAGGCCATCGTCAAAGGCGATGCCACCGTGGCCGCCATCTCGGCGGCGTCGATCCTGGCGAAGGTCCATCGCGATCGGCTGTGCCTGCAGCTGCATGAACTGCACCCGCAATACGGCTTTGACGAGCACAAGGGCTACGGCACGCGGGAGCATCTGGCGGCTCTGCGGGTCCATGGTGCTTGTGCCGTGCACCGACGCAGCTTTGCTCCGGTGCGCGAGGCACTCGAAAACGTGCAGCTGCCGCAAGAAGGTTTGGCTGCGGCTTGATGGGCGCGCCGGTCACCTTCATCAGCTCGCGCGACAACTCGCTGGTGCAGCGAGTGCGAAAGCTGGCGCAGGACCCAGGCGCCTATCGCAAGCTGGGCCAGGTATGGCTGGAAGGCGAGCACCTGTGCGAGGCAGCGCTCGCCCGCAACCGCGCCATCACGCAAGCCCTTATCACCGAGACGGCCTGGCAGCAGCACACGGCCTTGCAGATACTGGCGCGTCGCGCGGACCGGGTGGCCGTGGTGACGGACAGCGTGTTCAAGGCCTTGAGCGGTCTGGAATCTGCAGCATCCATCGGTTTCCTGATGGACTGGAACAGCAAAGCCGTTGCCGAGGTGGGTGTGTCGACAGTCGTGCTCGACCGGCTGCAGGATGCCGGCAACGTTGGCACCATCTTGCGCAGCGCGGCGGCGCTCGGCGTGACGCAGGTGGTTGCACTCAAGGGCACAGCAGCACTGTGGTCAGCCAAGGTGCTGCGGGCAGGCATGGGAGCGCATTTCGCGCTGCACCTTGTCGAAGGTACGCAGCCGGCCGACTTGGGTGGCCTGGGTGTGCCGCTGGTCGCAACCAGCTCACATGCCAGGGCCGAGCTCCATTCAACGCGCCTGCCGCACCCCTGCGGCTGGGTGCTCGGCCACGAAGGTCAGGGCGTCGATGAGTCGCTCATGGCGCAATGCCAGCTGGTGCTGCGCATCCCGCAGCCTGGCGGTGAGGAATCGCTGAACGTCGGCGCAGCAGCGGCGATCTGCCTGTACGAATCGCTGCGACAGCGCCTCGTTTGAGCGTTCAATAGACCAGCCGATCCGGCCGGATGTCGCGCAGGATGGTCGTGGCGATCTCCTCGATCGACTTGTGCGTCGAAGACAGCCACGAGATGCCTTCGCGTTTCATCATGCGCTCCGCCTCGTTCACCTCGTAGCGGCAGTTCTCGATGCTGGCGTACTTGCTGCCGGGACGGCGCTCATTGCGGATGGAGCTCAGCCGCTCCGGATCGATGGTGAGGCCGAAGCACTTTTTCCTGTGCGGCGCCAGCGACGTTGGCAACTGGCCGCGCTCGAAGTCCTCCGGAATCAGTGGGTAGTTCGCGGCCTTGATGCCGTGCTGCATCGCCAGGTACAGCGACGTCGGCGTCTTGCCGCTTCGGCTCACACCGACAAGGATCACCTCGGCTTGCTCCAGATTGCGCGCCGACTGGCCATCGTCATGGGCCAGCGAGAAGTTGATCGCCTCGATGCGGTTGTCGTACTCCTGACTCTTGGCGATGTCCGAAAAGCGGCCGACGCGGTGGTTGGACTTCACGCCCAGTTCGACTTCCAGCGGCTCGATGAACGTCTTGAACATGTCCAGCACCAGGCCTTTGCAGTGCCCCGTGACGATGTTCAGCACGTCGTCGTTGACCAAGGTGATGAAGACGATCGGTTTGCGGCCCTCGCGCTCGGCGGTTTCGTTGATTTCACGCACCACCTGGTGCGCCTTGTCCACCGTGTCGATGAACGGGCGACGCACGTGACGAGGCTTGCCGGAGAACTGGTTGAGGATGGAGTTACCGAAGGTTTCGGCGGTGATGCCGGTGCCGTCTGAGACAAAAAACACGGTGCGGTTGGGCATGACGTTTGTATGAAGGGGTGGCGCGCGCGACCATCGTACCCGGCCAACCCGTAGAATCCGCCTCAATTTCTCGCGATTACAGCCCCTGATGCACCTGCCCACCCCACAACCAGAATCGACAAAGCGTCGTGGGCCGGTTGCTGTTCGCTTGCCGCTGTGTCGGCGCGCCGAGGGCAGAGACGACGCGGGAGCACCGGTTTTTCATCATCACGGAGCTTTCCCATGTCTTCCCGCTTTGAGGCGACCGCCCTGGTCGTACCGTTTGAGAACCTGAGAATGACCGACGTCGAGGTGGTGGGTGGCAAGAATGCCAGCCTCGGCGAAATGATCTCGCAGCTTGCCGCATCCGGCGTGCGCGTACCCGGCGGGTTTGCCACCACCGCCCACGCGTTTCGAGAGTTCCTGAAGCACGACAACCTGGCCAATCGCATCAATGAGCGGCTGGCCAAGCTCAACACCGATGACGTGCGTGCGCTGGCTGAGGCCGGCGCACAGATCCGTGGCTGGGTGGAAGCACAGCCGTTCCCGCCCGAGCTCGAAGCAGCCATCCGCGCCGAATTCGCCAAGCTGACCGCAGGCAACGCCAGCGCATCGTTTGCCGTGCGCTCGTCGGCCACTGCTGAAGATCTGCCTGACGCCAGCTTCGCTGGCCAGCAGGAGACCTTCCTCAACGTGGTGGGCATCGAGGAAGTGCTGCACAAGATGAAGGAGGTGTTCGCCTCCCTCTACAACGATCGAGCCATCAGCTACCGCGTGCACAAGGGTTTTGCCCACAGCGACGTGGCGTTGTCGGCCGGCGTGCAGCGCATGGTGCGCTCCGACCTCGGTGCCGCTGGCGTGATGTTCACCATCGATACCGAGTCAGGCTTCAAGGACGTGGTGTTCATCACCTCCAGCTACGGCCTGGGCGAAACGGTGGTGCAGGGCGCGGTGAACCCCGACGAGTTCTATGTCCACAAGCCGGCGCTCAAGAATGGCAGGCTCGCGATCATTCGCCGCAACCTGGGTTCCAAGCTCATCAAGATGGAGTTCAGCAGCGCTGATGAAAAGGCCGCTACCGGCAAGCTGGTGAAGACGGTGGACACGGCGCCCGAGCTGCGCAATCGCTATTCGCTGACCGACTCCGACGTGACCGAACTGGCCAAGTACGCGCTCATCATCGAGCAGCACTACGGCCGCCCGATGGACATTGAGTGGGGCAAAGACGGCGGCGATGGCCAGCTGTACATCCTGCAGGCGCGGCCCGAGACGGTGAAAAGCCAGGCCGAGGGCAAGGCCGAGCATCGCTACAAGCTCAAGGGGCAGGGCACCGTGCTCGCCGAAGGCCGCGCCATTGGCCAGAAGATCGGCACCGGTCCAGTGCGACTGGTGCACAGCATTGCCGAGATGGAGCGAGTGCAGCCGGGCGACGTGCTCGTGACCGACATGACCGACCCGAACTGGGAGCCGGTCATGAAGCGAGCCTCGGCCATCGTCACCAACCGCGGCGGGCGCACCTGCCACGCGGCCATCATCGCCCGCGAGCTTGGCATCCCGGCCGTGGTCGGCTGCGGTGATGCGACCGAAGTGCTGAAGGACGGTGCACTCGTCACGGTGGCTTGTTCCGAAGGCGACACCGGCTACATCTACGACGGTCTGCTGGAAACCGAAGTGACTGAAGTGCAGCGGGGCGAGCTGCCGTATTGCCCGGTCAAGATCATGATGAACGTGGGCAATCCGCAGCTCGCGTTCGACTTCGCGCAGATGCCGAACTCCGGCGTGGGCCTCGCGCGCCTCGAGTTCATCATCAACAACAACATCGGCGTGCACCCCAAGGCCATCCTCGACTATCCGAACGTCGATGCGGACCTGAAGAAGGCGGTGGAGTCGGTGGCGCGAGGCCATGCATCACCGCGTGCTTTCTACGTCGACAAGCTGGTCGAAGGTGTAGCGACCATTGCCGCGGCCTTCTGGCCGAAGCCGGTGATCGTGCGGCTGTCGGACTTCAAGTCCAACGAATACCGCAAGCTGATCGGCGGCTCGCGCTACGAGCCCGATGAAGAGAACCCGATGCTCGGTTTCCGCGGGGCATCGCGCTACGTCAGCGAGGACTTCGCAGAAGCCTTCGCGATGGAGTGCGAGGCGCTCGGGCGTGTGCGCAACGACATGGGCCTCGACAACGTGGAGGTCATGGTGCCCTTCGTGCGCACCATCAAGCAGGCTGAGCGCGTGACTGGCATGTTGGCCGAGCGTGGTCTCAAACGCGGGCAGGACGGTCTGCGCATCATCATGATGTGCGAGATCCCCAGCAATGCCATCCTGGCTGAGCAGTTCCTCGAGTACTTCGATGGCATGTCCATCGGCTCGAACGACCTGACCCAGCTCACATTGGGACTCGATCGTGACTCGGGGCTGGAGCTGCTGGCGGCTGACTTCGACGAGCGTGATCCGGCGGTCAAGGCGATGATCTCGCGCGCCATTGCGGCCTGCCGTGCAGTTGGCAAATACGTGGGCATCTGCGGCCAGGGCCCCAGCGACCATCCGGACTTCGCCGACTGGCTGTCGCAGGAAGGCATCGTCTCCATCTCGCTGAATCCCGACACGGTGGTCGAGACCTGGCAGCGCCTGGCAAGACGCTGAGCCTAGCGAACGAGGCGCCGTGACAGGGTTCGCTCTAGTCGCGGCGGCCTGCTGCCCTTCACACAATCGTGGCTTGGTCTACGGAGGTGTGATGGGCAGCGTAAGCGTGGCGGGCGCAAGAGGCAGATGGCTCGCATGAGCGACAGTGCCGAGACACAGCTCGAATTCAAACGCAAGCTGGATCGCCGCTACGGGCTCTACACGCTGGGCGTGGTGCTTTTCATCGGCGGCCTAGCGGTGCTCGAAAACACCGGTTGGCCACGCGGCTGGATCGGTACCACCTTCCTGATTGCCACCGTGGCCATCTATGCAGTCATCGGGCTGGCCAGCCGCACGACCGACGAGACCGAGTACTACGTCGCTGGCCGGCGGGTGCCGGCCATGTACAACGGCATGGCGACTGCAGCCGATTGGATGTCGGCCGCTTCATTCATCGGCACGGCCGGCGTGCTGTATTTGCAGGGCTTTGCCGGCTTGGCCTACATCCTGGGCTGGACGGGCGGCTACTGCCTCGTCGCGCTACTGCTCGCGCCATATCTGCGGCGCTTCGGGCGGTTCACCGTGCCGGAATTCCTGGGCGCCCGCTACGGTGGCGTGATGCCGCGCCTGGTGGGAGCTGCGGCAGCGGTGATGGTGTCGTTCGTTTATGTGGTGGTGCAGATCTATGGCGTCGGGCTGATCACATCGCACCTCACGGGCTTCAATTTCGAGATCGGCATCTTCGTCGGGTTGGGAGGAGTGCTGGTGTGCTCATTTCTGGGCGGCATGCGGGCGGTGACATGGACGCAAGTAGCCCAGTACATCATCCTCATCGTGGCCTATCTGATTCCCGTGGTGTGGTTGTCGGCCAAGCAGACCGGCAACCCAGTGGCAGTGGTGGCCTATGCCCAGCAACTGGCCAAGGTCAGTGAGCGCGAGCAGGTGCTGAAAAGCGACCCGGGTGAGCAGGCTGTGATCGAGCATTTCGCTCGGCAAGCCGATGAGGCCAAGCGCAAGCTGGCCGACGTGCCGGCGGCGATGGCAGAGGATGCGAAAGCGTTGGCGAAGCAGGTTGCCGATCTCAAGGCAGCCGATGCACCGCTGGCGCGTATACAGCAGGCTGAACGCAAGCTGGCCGCGTTGCCGCGCACGGAAGACGCGGCAAGGCTTGCCTACGAGAGGGCGCTGCAGAGCTCGCAGCGGCGCGCCCAACCCCTGGGCGGCATGCCAGCACAGGCTGAGCCCTACGCCACCGGCAAGGCGACGGGGGCCGAGACACAGGTCCAGGCCTTCGAGCAGTCGCGGCGCAACTTCCTGGCGCTGGTGTTCTGCCTCATGGTGGGTACTGCCGCCATGCCCCACATCTTGATGCGGTACTACACGACCCCTAGCGTCGCTCAGGCTCGCAAGTCAGTGGCGTGGACTTTGTTCTTCATTGCTTTGCTGTATGTTGCAGCGCCTGCGCTGGCGGTGATGGTGAAGTACGAAGTCCTTTCCAACCTTGTCGGGCTCCCATACGGCGAGTTGCCGGCGTGGCTGAGGCGCTGGTCCAAGCTGAATCCTTCGCTCGTGTCAGCCGAGGATGTCAACGCGGACGGCGTGCTGCAACTGGGTGAACTGCACCTGGGCGTGGACGTGATCGTGCTGGCTGCACCTGAAATCGGTGGCATGCCCTTTGTCGTGACCTACCTGGTAGCCGCAGGCGGGCTTGCTGCGGCGCTGTCCACTGCCGACGGGTTGCTGCTCACAACGGCCAATGCGTTGTCGCATGACCTGTACTACCGCATCATCAATCCAGCTGCCTCGGCCATCCGGCGGGTCATGCTGTCGAAAGTACTGGTGTTGATGGTGGCGCTGTTAGCGGCCTACGTGGCGTCGCTGCGCATCGCCGACATCCTGCAGTTCGTCTCGGCGGCGTTTTCACTGGCCGCGGCGGCCTTCTTCCCGGCCCTTGCGTTGGGCCTTTTTTGGAGGCGGGCGAACCGGGCCGGTGCCACTGCGGGCATGCTGGTCGGATTGGCTGTGTGTGTTTACTACATGGTGGCCAACATCCCGCTGCTGCGCAGCTTGTTCGGCGTGACACGCCCTTTGCTGGAAAGTCGCTGGTGGGGCATTGATCCAGTTGCCGCTGCTGTGTTTGCGGTGCCGGCGGGCTTGGTGACCGCAGTGCTCGTAAGCCTTGTCACACCCAGGCCTACCGAGGAACAGGCTGAATTGCTGGATCGGGTTCGGTACCCGAACGGTTCAGCTCATTGACGGAGGATGCGAAGCGGATGCCTGCTATACTCGCGAGCTTTCCCTTGCCGCACCCGGTTCAGTTGACGCTACGGGGCGGCTTCCTCGCCGCGGCTTGCCTCGGCGGAATCCACAAGGAGTTCACATGCGTCATTACGAAATCGTGTTGCTGATCCATCCGGATCAAAGCGAGCAGGTTCCAGCCATGCTGGAGCGCTACAAGGGTGTCATCACCGCCGCAGGCGGCAAGGTGCACCGCGTCGAGGACTGGGGCCGCCGCCAACTGGCCTACATGATCGCCAAGCTCGCGAAGGCCCACTACCTGTGCTTGAACATTGAGTGCAGCAATGAAACCCTGGCAGAGCTGGAAACCGGCTTCCGCTTCAACGACGCCGTGCTGCGCCACCTCACGGTCCAAAAGAGTAAGGCCGAGACCTCGCCGTCGGTGATGATGCGCCAGGTCGAGAAGGAAGAAGCCAAGAAGGCACAGCAGGAGTTCAACGCGGCCTGATGGCGCCGCGCCCGGACGTCTGTTTGGCTGTCTGCTGCCCGAACCTGCGATGAATCGCGTGGTGATGACGGCGCAAGTGGTTGAGCAGCGTGCCATGCGCTACACCCCTTCCGGCTTGCCGGCCCTGGACTTGAGCCTGAAGCACGAGTCCGAGGTCACCGAAGCCGGGCGCCCGCGCAAGGTCTCGGTCGAGATCCGCGCAGTCGGCATCGGGGCGGTGGCCGAGCAGTTGCAGAAGCTCACCGTCGGGTCGACGGCAGGTTTCGCAGGATTTCTCGGCTCGCAGCGCAACGGCAAGGGCGTGCTGTTTCACGTCACTGAACTCGAACCCATTTGATTCGGATCTAGGATTCAGGAGCTCAATATGGCCCCACCCCGTGGAAAAGGTCGTTTCAACAAGGACCGCAAGACCAAGCGCAACCAGCAATCGCTGCTGTTCCGCCGCAAGCGCTTCTGCCGCTTCACGGTCGCCGGTGTCGAAGAGATCGACTACAAGGACATCGACACCCTGCGTGACTTCATTGCCGAGAACGGCAAGATCATCCCGGCCCGCCTGACCGGCACCCGCGCGATCTACCAGCGCCAGCTGTCCACGTGCATCAAGCGCGCCCGCTATCTGGCGCTGCTGCCGTACAGCGACCAGCACAAGGTCTAAGAGGAGCAAGACGACATGCAAGTGATCCTGCTCGAGAAAGTCGCCAACCTGGGCAACCTGGGTGATGTGGTGAAGGTGAAGGACGGCTTTGCCCGCAACTTCCTGATCCCCACCGGCTCGGCCCGCCGCGCCACTGAAGCCGCCATCAAGGAGTTCGAAGCCAAGCGTGCCGAACTCGAGAAGGCTCAGGCCGACAAGCTGTCTGCCGCGCAGACCCAGGGCGAGAAGCTCGCCGGCAAGACTGTCTCCATTACCCAGAAGGCTGGTGTGGATGGTCGCCTGTTCGGCTCCGTCACCAACTTCGACATCGCCGAAGGCCTGAAGAAGCTCGGCTTTGAGGTGGTGAAGTCGCAAGTGCGCCTGCCCAACGGCCCGCTGAAGGTCGTGGGCGACCACGCCGTGTCCGTGGCTCTGCACACGGATGTGGTGGTGGACATCACCGTCACCGTGGTGGGCGAGACCGACTGAGCGCAGCGTGTATCGCCCCAGACGAAAGGCCGGTCTAGACCGGCCTTTTTCATTCTGCTTACAGCTTTTCCCCGGCTAGTGCACAGCCTTGTCCACATACACACAGGCTTGTCCACTTGTCGGCGCGTGAGCCGCCCTCTATCTTCAGCCTCTTATGTCCGCCATCCTCTCAGGTGCCGATTTCCCGGGTTCGCCACGTCGCGGCAGTGACGACGAAGTTGCGCGCCTGCGCATCCCGCCGCACTCGATTGAGGCCGAACAGAGCGTGCTGGGCGGCTTGCTGCTCGACAACAGCGCGTGGGACCGTGCTGGCGACTTGGTGACCGAAAGCGATTTCTATCGCCATGACCACCGCCTGATCTTTGCTGCCACTGGTGCGCTCATCAATGCGAGCAAGCCGGCTGACGTGATCACAGTCTTCGAGCAGTTGCAGTCGCTCGGCAAGGCGGAAGAGGTCGGCGGGCTGGCGTACCTGAACTCGCTGGCACAGAGTGTTCCGAGCGCGGCGAACCTGCGCCGCTATGCAGAGATCGTTCGTGAGCGAGCCATCCTGCGCAAGCTGGTGACGGTGAGCGACGAGATCGCCACCGCGGCGTTCAATCCTCAGGGCCGCCCGGTGCCGCAGATCCTGGACGAGGCCGAAGGCAAGATCTTCAAGATCGGTGAGGAGGGCTCGCGTAGCAAGCAGGGTTTCCAGTCGATGGACAACCTCGTGGTGGACCTGCTCGACCGCGTCACCGAGCTGTATGAAAACGGCGCGGAAGAGGTGACCGGTGTGCGCTCGGGCTTCTTCGACCTCGATCGGATGACCGCCGGCCTCCAGCCCGGCGACCTGATCGTGCTGGCCGCGCGTCCCTCGATGGGCAAGACGGCCTTCGCTCTGAACATTGCCGAAAGCGTCGCTGCCAACGAGGGCCTGCCCGCAGTCGTGTTCTCCATGGAAATGGGGGCGGCCCAGCTCGCTTTGCGTATGGTCGGCTCGATGGGGCGCATCGACCAGCAGCACCTGCGCACCGGCAAGCTCAACGACGACGAGTGGGGGCGCCTGAGCGACGCAGTCGAGAAGATGCGCAATGTCAGCCTCTTCATCGACGAGACGCCAGGCCTCAGCCCCAGCGAACTGCGCGCCCGCGCGCGGCGGCAGGCTCGCCAGTGCGGCAAGCTCGGGCTCATCGTGGTGGACTACCTTCAGCTGATGACGGGCTCCGGTGGCGGCAGCGAAGAAAACCGTGCCACCGTGCTGGGCGAGATTTCGCGAGGCCTGAAGGCGCTGGCCAAGGAGCTGCAGTGTCCGGTGATTGCACTGTCGCAGCTCAACCGCAGCGTCGAGACACGAACCGACAAGCGGCCGATGATGAGTGACTTGCGGGAGTCCGGCGCCATCGAGCAGGATGCCGACGTGATCATGTTCATCTACCGGGACGAGTACTACAACCGCCCGGATGGGCCCAACCCGACCAAGGAGCCCGGTGTGGCGGAGATCATCATTGCCAAGCAGCGTAACGGCCCGGTCGGCACGGTGAAGCTGGCCTTCCTGAAGCCGCTCACCAAGTTTGACAACCTTGCGCCAGGGTACGACAGCGGCGGCAGCGAGTACTGACAAAAGAAACGAACAAAAGGAACGAGGCCCGAGGGCCCCGTTTCTCACGCTTGGCGCAGGATGCGCTTATTCGCGTTCGCCGCCGAAGATCCCCAGCAGCGCCAGCAGCGACTGGAAGACGTTGTAGATGTCGAGGTAAATCGCGAGCGTAGCCGAGATGTAGTTGGTCTCACCGCCGTCGATCACGCGCTTCAAGTCGTAGAGCATGAAGGCCGAGAACAGGCCGATCGCAATAACGCTCAGCGTGAGCATCAGCGCCGACGACTGGAGGAACACATTCACGAGGCCGGCGACCAACAGCATGATGGCGCCAACGAACAAGAACTTGCCCATGCCGCTCAGGTCGCGCTTGATGACGGTGGCCAATGACGCCATTGCGAAAAACACGACGGCGGTGCCGCCAAAGGCCGTCATGATGAGCGAAGAGCCGTTCTTGAAACCAAGAATGACAGCCAGCAGGCGCGACAGCATCAGCCCCATGAAAAACGTGAAGGCCAGCAGCATCACCACACCAGTGGACGAGTGCTTGGTCTTCTCGATGGCGAACATTAGGCCGAAGGCGCCGACCAGGAAGACGATCAGGCTCAAGCCGTTGCCCATCGTGGCCATGATGCCGGTGCTCACGCCGACCCACGCGCCCAGCACCGTGGGCACCATGGACAAAGCCAGCAGCCAGTAGGTGTTGCGCAACACCCGATTGCGCTGCTCGGCAAGGGCGCCTGAGTCAGCGTAAACGGTTTGCAAGGTCTCGTTCATTGCATCTCCATTGAAGAATGGTCCCGATCAGACCGACATGACAGATTCTAGTTCCTGCGCTCAAGGCGAAAATGCCGGGCTACCCCGTAGCGATCTTGGCAAACCTTGAGCGCATCAGCCTCCCGGTTGCGTGACGCTGCGGGTCCTTCTGAGCGAACAAACAGTCGAGGAATCGAGGTCAAACAAACATGAATACCAAACCCTACCTGAGCTTGGCGGATGTGAAAGCCATCGCGGCGGCGGCTGAAGAGGCAGCACTCAAAAACGCTTGGAACGTGAGCATTGCAATCGTCGATGATGGCGGCCACTTGTTGTGGCTCCAGCGACTCGACGGGGCGGCTCCTGTCTCTTCACATATTGCGCCTGCCAAGGCGCGTACTGCTGCGTTGGGGCGGCGCGAAAGCAAGGGCTACGAAGACATCATCAACCAGGGGCGAACCTCTTTCCTGAGCGCACCGACGCTGGAGGGGATGTTGGAAGGTGGTGTGCCGATCATCGTGGCCGGCCAGTGTGTGGGCGCAGTGGGCGTCAGTGGCGTCAAGTCATCCGAAGATGCACAGATCGCCCGGGCCGGTATTGCGGCGGTAGTGGGAGGCTGAGGGCAAAAAAAGCGTGGCTGGACACTCTGGCGTTCTGCCTGAAATGCGTGGCTGCGCAAATGGACCGCTCACTGCAGTGCAGTACGGTCCCCCCACGATGATCTTTGGCTATTTGGTCAGGATCAGCTTGCCGAGTTTGGTGGCGCGCAACTGATAAAGCGCCCCGTTATGCTGGATCTGGATCACCTTGCGGCCGCGCATGAGTAGATCGCTTGCGAGTGTGATATCCGCTGCAGGCGCCTCGCCAATCGGCTGGCTCTGAATGCGCACCGGTTCCGGATGTGTGGGCAAGGTGATGGTTTTCATTTGCGGTATGTGTGAGTCGCCATGCTGAGTCATCGGCGCTTTGACAGCGCCCACCACGTCCCCAAGAGAACGATCAGTAGGCTGGCAAACCATTCCATGGCAACCTTGAGCGGGCTAAGCGAAAGTCGGGGCGGTTGGCGCGGCATGTCGTGTTACTGCAGGGGCAAGGGCTGAGTCAAACACGGCACGCGCGCAGTCCGTGCAGCGACCACAACAGGTAGAAACGCCAAGCTCCATCTGCAATTCATCGAAGCTGGCGCACCCCTGTTGAGCGGTGCGCTCGATGTCTCGAGTTGAGATGCGACGGCAAACACAGACGATCATGGTGCGGTAAGGCGAAGCAGCACTGAACTGATCTTCAGTATAAATAAGAATGATTCGCAATACAATGGTTTGAGCCCCACTCCTGTCAGGGGCTTGCCCGTAGCCAAGTAGGTGCCTGGAACGCCCGAGGTTCGTTGCATCCACACACGATTCACCGCTCGAGACCCCTCTTGAGAGGGGCGCGCGTGGCGAATCGGCTCCTTAAAGTCACGCCGTCCTGTGATCGGGGCGGCGAGCAAGGGGGGAGTCATGCGAACGAACGGGCACCAGCCGCGGGCGGCCGGGAGGGGGCTGACTATGACGAGGGTCATCGAAGCGGCCGCAGCCAGAGGGCGGCCCAACGCCACCGCCGGCGTCTACGGCGCGCGCGCCAAGGCGTGGTTTCCGCTAGTGCTGTTTGGCCTCGTGTTGGCGGCCTACTGGTGGCGTCGGGCAGGAGACTGGCATTGGTCGGAACTCGTCTGGTTCGCCGCTGCAGTGCTGCAGATGATGATCCGCTGGCCACATGTGCAGCGCAACCGCGCCAATGTGGTTGCGGGTCAGCGCATTAGCCGCCGCGAGCAGTGGCTAATGCTCATCGTGTTTCTTACCCTGTGCTGCGTGCCCATGGTGCATTTGGCCGCACCATGGTTTGACCGTTTCGACTATGCATTGCCTACAGCTTTTTCAGTCGTTGCTGTGGTGCTGATGGGGGTGTCCCTGTGGCTCTTTTATTTGGCGCATGCCCAACTGGGGCGCAATTGGTCGCCGTCACTTGAAATCAGGCAGGAACACAGCCTCGTGACGACGGGGGTCTACGCTCGCATTCGCCACCCGATGTACAGCTCGATCTGGCTCTTCGCTCTAGCGCAGCCGATGCTGGTCCAGAACTGGATGGTGGGAGCGTTAGCGGTGCCTGGCTTTGCCTTGCTGTACTTCTTTCGCGTGAATGAAGAAGAGCGTCTGATGCTCGACACTTTTGGGGAGGAGTACCGCGCCTACATGGCGCGCACGGGCCGTCTATGGCCGCATGGGAAAGCGGCGGCTTGATGCCGCCGCATGAATACCGTCGTCAGGAAGTCGCTTCACCCATCTGCGACTGCAGATAGTTCTGCAGGCCGACCTTGCCCAACACGTCGATCTGCGTTTCGAGGAAGTCGATGTGCTCCTCGGTGTCATCCAGGATGTCCTGCAGCAGATCCCGCGAGACGTAGTCACGGACAGACTCGCAATACGCAATGGCATCTTTCAATGTCAGCTGTGCGGCGCTCTCCAGCTTGAGGTCACAGTCGAGCAGTTCGGGAACGTCTTCGCCGATCAAAAGCTTGCCGAGGTCTTGAAGGTTGGGGAGTCCGTCAAGCATAAAGATGCGTTCCATCAAGCGGTCGGCGTGTTTCATTTCGCCGATGGACTCTTCGTATTCCTTCTTCGCCAGCTTGTCGAAGCCCCAGTGCTTCAGCATGCGGTAATGCAGGAAGTACTGGTTGGTTGCGGTGAGCTCGTTCTTTAGCTGAGCGTTGAGGTAGTCGATGACTTTGGGGTCGCCTTTCATTGGGGCCTCGTGGTTGTTGTGTCGGCATTATCCAAAGCCTCTCTGTGGATTTGGTTGGAAGTCCATCATCCGGTGGTGTGGATGCGCATGAGAGCCATACGCAATCGCGAGTGGGGCGAAGCATGTAAGCCGGTGGTCCAAGCTATAATCCCGCGGTTTACCTGCAATCACCCCGCCCACTCGAAACTCCTGCCGTTTCCTCCGGACTCACGCTTGAAGAGCAGAGCTGGGCGCGCATTCTCGACGGAGATCCCCGTGCTGCCCGTACTGCCCAAAGCTCTTCTCGCACTCGCAGACGGCACGGTCTTTCAAGGCACCTCGATCGGCGCTGCCGGTCATACGGTTGGTGAAGTGGTGTTCAACACCTCGCTCACCGGCTACCAGGAAATCCTCACCGACCCCAGCTATTGCCGGCAGATCGTCACGCTGACGTATCCGCATATCGGCAACACTGGCGTCAACGAAGAGGATGTGGAGGCCAAGAAAGTCCATGCCGCTGGATTGATCATCAAGGACCTTCCGGTTCTCGAGTCCAATTTCCGAAAAATCCGTACCTTGTCGCAGTACTTGAGCGACGAGAACACAGTGGCGATCGCCGATGTGGACACGCGCCGGCTCACGCGTGTCCTGCGCACTCACGGAGCGCAAAACGGCTGCATCCTTGCGTTGCCGGCCGGGCAGAACATTACGGCAGAGTTGGTAGCGGAGGCGATTGCCAAGGCGAAGGGCGCGCCCAGCATGTCAGGGCTCGACTTGGCCAAGGTCGTGAGCGCGACTGAGCCTTACCTGTGGGACCAGACCGAATGGAAGCTCATCAATGTCGATGGCCTGCCTGGCTATGGCCGGCAGAAGTCGCCGAAGTTCCATGTCGTTGCCTACGACTTCGGCGTCAAGCACAACATCCTGCGAATGCTGGCGCAGCGGGGCTGCCGCGTGACGGTAGTGCCGGCGCAGACCAGTGCAGCCGAGGTGCTGAAGTACAAGCCTGACGGCATTTTCCTGAGCAACGGTCCTGGCGATCCGGAGCCCTGCGACTACGCGATTGCCGCGACGCGCGAGCTCATCGACACGGGCATCCCGACCTTCGGTATCTGTCTGGGTCATCAGATCCTTGCCTTGGCCTCGGGCGCCAAGACCTTCAAGATGAAGTTCGGCCAC
The DNA here is from genome assembly GCA_946480925.1 of uncultured Rivibacter sp. Next base: position 38,597 of record CAMLLU010000004.1, on the reverse strand, counting down.
CACGGCGCCAACCACCCGGTGAAGGACCTCGACAACGGCCGCGTCAGCATCACCAGCCAGAACCATGGCTTCGCAGTGGACGAAAAGACGCTGCCGTCGAACCTGCGCCCGACGCACGTGTCTCTCTTCGATGGCACGCTGCAAGGCTTGGCGCGCACTGACAAGCCGGCCTTCTGCTTCCAGGGCCATCCGGAAGCTTCCCCTGGGCCTCATGACATCGGTTACCTCTTCGACCGCTTCGTGGCGTTGATGACGGAGAACAGCAATGCCTAAGCGGACAGACATCAAGAGCATCCTCATCATCGGCGCTGGGCCGATCATCATTGGCCAAGCCTGCGAGTTCGACTATTCCGGTGCGCAGGCCTGCAAGGCGTTGCGGCAAGAGGGCTTCAAGGTCATCCTGGTCAACAGCAATCCGGCAACCATCATGACGGACCCGGAGATGGCCGATGTGACCTACATCGAGCCCATCACCTGGCAAGTGGTCGAGCGCATCATCGCCAAGGAGCGGCCCGATGCGATCCTGCCCACGATGGGTGGGCAGACTGCACTGAACTGTGCACTTGACCTGCACAAGCACGGCGTGCTCGCAAAGTACGGCGTCGAGATGATCGGCGCCAACGAGAAGGCGATCGAGAAGGCAGAGGACCGCCTCAAGTTCAAGGAGGCGATGACCAAGATCGGTCTCGACTCCGCCAAGAGCAGCATTGCGCACTCCATGGAAGAAGCCTGGGGCGTTCAGAAGCGCATTGCGGCAGAGATCGGTACCAACGGCTTCCCGGTGGTGATTCGCCCCAGCTTCACGCTTGGTGGTACAGGTGGCGGCATTGCCTACAACCCTGAGGAGTTCGAAGAGATCTGCAAACGCGGTCTCGACCTGTCGCCGACGAAGGAGTTGTTGATCGAGGAATCGCTAATCGGCTGGAAAGAGTACGAGATGGAAGTCGTGCGCGACCGCGCCGACAACTGCATCATCGTCTGCTCCATCGAGAACCTCGACCCGATGGGCATCCACACCGGCGACTCGATCACCGTGGCGCCTTCGCAGACGCTCACCGACAAGGAATACCAGCTGCTGCGCAATGCCTCCATCGCGATCCTGCGCGAGATCGGCGTGGATACCGGCGGTTCCAACGTGCAGTTCTCGATCAACCCCCAGAACGGTCGCATGATCGTGATCGAGATGAACCCGCGCGTGTCGCGTTCGTCTGCGCTGGCGTCCAAGGCCACCGGGTTCCCGATCGCCAAGGTGGCGGCGAAGCTTGCCGTCGGCTACACGCTCGACGAACTGCGCAACGAGATCACCGGTGGTGCCACGCCGGCGTCGTTCGAGCCCAGCATCGACTACGTCGTCACCAAGATTCCGCGTTTCGCGTTCGAGAAATTCCGTGAAGCGGATCCGCACCTCACGACGCAGATGAAGTCCGTGGGCGAGGTGATGGCGATGGGCCGCACCTTCCAGGAGAGCTTCCAGAAGGCGCTGCGCGGCCTGGAGACGGGCATCGACGGTTTGTCCGAGCGCAGCACCGACCGGGAAGAGATCGTCCAGGAGATCGGCGAAGCCGGCCCCGAGCGCATCCTGTTCGTGGCAGATGCGTTCCGCATCGGCATGACGCTGCAGGAGGTCTTCGAAGAGACGGCCATCGACCCGTGGTTTCTGGCGCAGATCGAGCAGCTCGTGCAGGTCGAGCAGTCGCTGGGCGGGCGTTCGCTTGCGAGCCTGAGCGTTGACGAACTGCGTTTCCTCAAGCGCAAGGGCTTCTCCGACAAGCGTCTCGCGAAGCTACTCGGCACCAACCAGCACGAAGTCCGCAAGGCGCGCCATGCGATGGGGGTGCGCCCCATCTACAAGCGGGTGGATACGTGCGCAGCGGAGTTCGCCACGCAGACGGCCTACATGTACTCGACGTATGACGAGGAGTGCGAGGCCGAGCCGAGCGACAAGAAGAAGATCATGGTGCTGGGCGGCGGGCCCAACCGCATCGGCCAGGGTATCGAGTTCGACTACTGCTGCGTCCATGCCGCGCTCGCCATGCGCGAAGACGGCTACGAGACCATCATGGTCAACTGCAACCCCGAGACGGTGTCCACCGACTACGACACCTCCGATCGCCTCTACTTCGAGCCTGTGACGCTTGAGGACGTGCTGGAGATCGTGGCCAAGGAAAAGCCGGCTGGCGTGATCGTGCAGTACGGCGGCCAGACGCCGCTGAAGCTCGCGCTCGACCTCGAGGCCAACGGCGTGCCCATCATCGGCACCACGCCCGACAGCATCGACATCGCCGAGGACCGCGAGCGGTTCCAGAAGCTGCTGCACGAACTGGGGCTCAAGCAGCCGCCCAACCGCACCGCGCGCACCGAGGACCAGGCGCTCGTCCTGGCGCAGGAGATCGGCTACCCGCTGGTGGTGCGCCCGAGCTATGTGCTGGGCGGCCGCGCGATGGAGATCGTGCACGGCGACAAGGACCTCGAGCGCTACATGCGCGAGGCCGTCAAGGTGAGCGAGAAATCCCCGGTGCTGCTGGATCGCTTCCTCGACGATGCCATCGAGGTCGACGTGGACTGCATTAGCGATGGTGTCGACGTGATGATTGGCGGCATCATGGAGCACATTGAGCAGGCTGGCGTCCACTCGGGCGATTCGGCGTGTTCGCTCCCGCCGTATTCGCTGTCTGCTTCGCTGCAGGACGAATTGCGCCGCCAGACCGCGCTCATGGCCAAGGCGCTCAAGGTTGTCGGCCTGATGAACGTCCAGTTCGCGATCCAGGGCGAAGGTGACGACGCGGTGGTCTACGTGCTCGAGGTGAACCCGCGCGCCTCTCGCACCGTGCCGTTCGTGTCCAAAGCCACCGGGCAGCCGTTGGCAAAGATTGCTGCACGCTGCATGGCAGGCCAAAAGCTGAAAGACCAGAAGGGCCGCAACGGCGAGGCGCCGGCCGAGGTGGTCCCGCCTTACTTCAGTGTCAAGGAAGCGGTGTTCCCGTTCAACAAGTTCCCCGGCGTGGATCCCATCCTGGGGCCCGAGATGCGGTCCACCGGTGAAGTAATGGGCGCCGGCAAGACCTTCGGCGAAGCCATGCTGAAGAGCCAGCTCGGCGCCGGGTCGCGCCTGCCGAGCAAAGGCACGGTAGTCATCACGGTGAAGAACAGTGACAAGGCTCGTGCGGTCAAGGTGGCGTCAGACCTGCATGATCTGGGCTTTGCCGTTGTGGCGACCAAGGGTACCGCTGCAGCGATTGCGGAGGCTGGCGTGCCGGTCAAGGTGGTGAACAAGGTCAAGGACGGACGTCCCCACATCGCCGACATGGTCAAGGCAGGTGAGATCCAGCTTGTCTTTACTACGGTGGACGAAACGCGCACCGCGATCGCCGACTCGCGTTACATCCGTACCGCGGCACTGGCCAATCGTGTGACCTACTACACGACGATGGCCGGATGCGAGGCGGCCACCGAGGCCCTGAAGCACCAGGCAGATCTCGTGGTGTATTCCCTGCAGGAACTGCACTCCGAACTGCACTAAACTTTTGCCGTCAAACAACACGGCCGCCGCCGGGGCACTGGTGGCGGCTGGATTTTTTTTGTCTCAAGGATTTCCGCTCATGGCCACCATCCCGCTGACTAAACGTGGCGCCGAAAAGCTCAAGGAAGAACTGCATCGCCTGAAGACGGTGGAACGACATGCGGTCATTGCCGCTATCGCAGAGGCGCGTGCTCAGGGCGATCTCTCTGAAAACGCGGAATACGAAGCAGCCAAGGACAAGCAAGGCTTCATCGAAGGCCGGATCCTCGAAATTGAAAGCAAGTTGGCCGCCGCGCAGATCATCGATCCGGCGCAGCTGGATGCTGGTGGGCGAGTGGTGTTCGGTGCGACGGTGGACCTTGAAGAGGAGGAGTCCGGTGACGCCGTGACCTACCAGATCGTCGGCGATGACGAAGCCGACCTGAAGCAGGGATTGATCTCGGTGAGCTCTCCGATTGCTCGCGCAATGATCGGCAAGGAAGCCGGCGACGTGGCCGAATTCAAGGCCCCCGGCGGTACCCGCCGATATGAAATCGTCGAGGTGCGCTATCTCTGAAGTGTTGCTGCGACGCGGCCGGATGCTGCTGCCAGGCTTGTGGGCCGGCATGCTGCTGTGCCTGGGAGCGTTGGCCACACCAGCGCCATTTGCGGTGCTGGCACGCGAGGCTGCCGGGCGTGTCGCGGGACGCATGCTGGCCGGCGAGGCCTACACGAGTCTCGTATTTGCCGTGTTGTACGTCCTGATCGAAAGGCGCCTGCGCGGTGCCGTTCGCCCCAGCGCCGACATGTTGCTGGCACTGGGGGCGCTCTTCTGCACCGTCGCAGGCTATTTCGCCGTGCTACCGATGATGGATGCCGCACGGGCGGGGCAGGGGCCTTGGTCGTTTGCCATGCTGCACGCCGTGTCGAGCGGTTTCTTCGTGCTCAAGGGAGCATTGGTCTTGGTGCTGGCGTGGCGTGTAACGGCACCGATCTCCCGATGACCCGGTCGGTCAGCTTTCGATGCTGCGTTTCTTGACGCTGGTGACCCGCTTCTTGGCGCGCTTGACAGTGCCGCCGGCAGTGAGCCGCTGGTTGCCCAGCACGACGAGCTTTTTGACCTGTGCGCGGTGATTGCCGCTCTTGGAGAACTTCAGCACCTTTACCACCTTCGGGCCGGGGTGGCGATCTTCACGCTCGACCTTGGGTTTCTCCGGCTGCGGGCGCCACAGCACCAGCAGCTTGCCGATGTGCTGGACAGGCGCTGCGTCGAGCTGGTCGCACAGCGCTGTGAAGATCTCGTCACGGGCCGTCCGGTCGTCCGCGAACACGCGGACCTTGATGAGGCCGTGAGCTTTCAACGCAGCGTCAGTTTCCTTCACGACGGCCGGTGTCAGGCCGTCGCCTCCGATCATCACCACCGGGTCGAGGTGATGGGCGTTGGCACGATGCGCCTTGCGCTCGGCCGGAGTCAGTTGGATGGCAGGCATCTCCGTATTATCTCTGGCGCCGCGATGTGTTCCCGCACCCAGCTCCATGAGAGCCAACTGTGCCGCCCTGCGATATCGCGGGGCGTCGAAAGCACCATGAAAATCAAGACAAAAAGCAAGAAGGTCAACAAGGCGTGGCTGCACGACCATATGACCGATCCTTACGTCAGGCTGGCCCAGAAGGAGGGCTATCGCGCCCGCGCGGCCTACAAGCTGAAGGAAATCGACGAGGAGTTGAAGCTGCTGCACCCCGGCCAGTTGGTCGTGGATCTCGGCGCGACTCCGGGGGCCTGGAGCCAATATGTGCGTCGCAAATTCGCACCCAAGCAGGCGGGGGTGGGCGGCGCGGCCGTTGGCGCGCTGGATGGCACGATCATCGCGCTCGACATTCTTGATTTCGAGCCGATCGAAGGCGTGACCTTCATTCAGGGCGATTTCCGGGAGGACGCGGTGCTTGCCCATCTGGATGAGGTGGTGGCTGGGCGGCCGGTGGATGTTGTCATTTCCGACATGGCGCCCAATTTATCAGGCATCGAATCTGCTGATTCGGCGCGGGTGGCACATCTTGTGGAACTTGCGGTGGAGTTTGCGCAAGGCCACCTGAAGCCGGAAGGCGCGTTGGTTTGCAAGGTATTTCACGGCAGTGGATACAGCCAACTGGTCGAGCTCTTCAAGAGGAGCTTCCGCGTGGTGAAGCCGATCAAGCCAAAGGCGTCGCGCGACAAATCTTCGGAAACCTTTTTGGTCGGGATCGGACTCAAGAAGGCGTGAATCAGGTCGATACGCGTTTGAGCCTCGGCATGGCCAATGAATGCGATAGTGCGTGGACTGCCAATGAAGCGCAGAGGCTCGGGGTTGACTGCTCTAGAATGAGCTCCATCTACCGCGAAGTACGGGTGCCCTCACCGCCAGGGCCAGACCCGATGTTTGGATTGAATGAAGGAGCCGCGGTGAACAATCAATGGTTCTCGAAGGTCGCTGTCTGGTTGGTGATCGCACTTGTGCTGTTCACCGTGTTCAAGCAGTTCGATCGCACCTCGACTGCGGGCAGCCAGATCGGCTATTCCGACTTCCTTGAAGAGGTTCGCGCCAAGCGAATCAAGCAGGTCACGCTGCAAGAAGGCGGCGGCGGTACCGACATCAAGGCCATCACGACGGATGACAAGGTCATCCGCACGACCGCCACCTACCTCGACCGAGGCTTGGTCGGCGACCTCATCAACAACGGCATCAAGTTCGACGTCAAGCCGCGCGAAGAGCCATCGATTCTGATGAGCATCCTCATCAGCTGGGGGCCCATGCTGCTGCTCATCGGCGTGTGGATCTACTTCATGCGGCAGATGCAGGGCGGCGGCAAGGGTGGCGCCTTCAGCTTCGGCAAAAGTCGCGCGCGCATGCTCGATGAAAGCAACAACTCCATCACCTTTGCCGACGTTGCTGGTTGCGATGAAGCGAAGGAAGAGGTGAAGGAACTGGTCGAGTTCCTGAAGGACCCGCAGAAGTTCCAGAAGCTGGGTGGCCGCATCCCACGTGGTGTGTTGATGGTCGGCCCCCCGGGTACCGGCAAGACGTTGCTGGCCAAAGCCATTGCCGGTGAAGCCAAGGTTCCGTTCTTCTCGATTTCCGGCTCCGATTTCGTCGAAATGTTCGTCGGCGTGGGCGCAGCCCGCGTGCGCGACATGTTCGAACAGGCCAAGAAGAACGCACCTTGCATCATCTTCGTCGACGAAATCGATGCTGTCGGCCGCCATCGCGGCGCCGGCCTGGGCGGCGGCAACGATGAGCGCGAGCAGACGCTGAACCAGATGCTGGTCGAGATGGACGGCTTCGAGACCAACCTGGGTGTCATCGTGATGGCGGCGACCAACCGGCCCGACATCCTTGACCCCGCGCTGCTGCGCCCCGGCCGCTTCGATCGCCAGGTCTACGTGACGCTGCCCGACGTGCGCGGCCGCGAGCAGATCCTCAACGTGCACATGCGCAAGGTGCCGATCGGCCAGGACATCCGGGCCGACATCCTGGCGCGTGGTACGCCGGGCTTCTCGGGTGCTGACCTTGCCAACCTCGTCAACGAGGCGGCGCTGTTCGCTGCTCGGCGCAATGCCCGCGTTGTCGAGATGACAGACTTCGAGAAGGCCAAGGACAAGATCCTGATGGGCCCCGAGCGCAAGTCCATGGTCATGCCCGAAGAGGAACGCCGCAACACGGCCTACCACGAAGCCGGCCACGCCCTCGTGGCGCGCCTGCTGCCCAAAACCGACCCGGTGCACAAGGTCACCATCATTCCGCGCGGCCGTGCGCTGGGCGTGACGATGCAGCTACCCGAAGGCGATCGCTACAGCATGGACAAGGAGCGCATGCTCCACACCATCGCAGTGCTGTTCGGTGGTCGTATCGCCGAAGAAGTGTTCATGAACCAGATGACCACCGGTGCCAGCAACGACTTCGAGCGTGCGACCAACATTGCCCGCGATATGGTCACGCGGTACGGCATGACCGATGAGTTGGGTCCTATGGTCTACGCCGAAAACGAAGGCGAAGTGTTCCTGGGCCGCTCGATCACCAAGCAGGTCAACGTTTCGGAAGAGACGATGCAGAAGGTCGACAAGCAGATCCGCAAGATCATCGACGAACAGTACGCCAACGCCCGCAAGCTGATCGAGGACAACAAGGACAAGATGCACGCGATGGCGCAGGCACTGCTCGAGTGGGAAACCATCGACGCCGAGCAGATCGACGACATCATGAACGGCAAGCCGCCGCGTCCGCCCAAGGACTGGGCGCCGTCCGCCAGCAAGAGCAGCGGCGGTGGTGGAGCGACCCCGCCGGTCAATTCCGACAACGCACCGGCTGCTGCTTGACGCGCGGCAGAGACAAATACAACCTGCAAAACGCGCCGCTGGCGCGTTTTGCTTTTCTGGCGTAACGCAATGTTCTGGCAGACAACCCGCTTTCGCATCGATCTGAGCCGGCCTCGCATCATGGGCATCGTCAACGTGACGCCTGACTCGTTTTCTGACGGGGGGCGAGAGGGATGGGCGGAAGGGGCCATTCGCCACTGCGAGCAACTGCTGAACGAAGGGGCCGACATCCTCGACATCGGTGGTGAATCGAGCCGTCCCGGCGCTGAACCGGTGCTGCTCGACGAGGAACTGCGCCGCGTGCTGCCGGTGCTCAAGGCTGCCGTGACTTTGGGTACGCCGGTTTCGGTGGATACCTACAAGACCGAAGTGATGCGAGCCGCACTCGATCTGGGCGTGGACATCGTCAACGACATCAATGCACTTCGTGCGCCGGGTGCAGTGGAAACCGTCGCGGGCCATCCCAGCTGCGGTGTATGTCTCATGCACATGCTGGGCGAACCCAAATCGATGCAGGCTGTGGAGCCGGCGTATGCCGACGTCGTCGATGACGTGAAGAGCTTTCTTCAGAGCCGAGCGCAGTTGCTGCGCGAAGCTGGTGTGAGCGGTGAGCGCATCACGCTCGATCCGGGCATCGGCTTCGGCAAGACCGTGGCGCAAAACTTCCTGCTGCTGGCTCGGCAGCGTGAACTGCTGGACGCTGGATATCCGGTGTTGGCGGGTTGGTCGCGCAAGTCATCGCTGGGCGCCGTGACCGGCAAAGCAGTCGGAGATCGACTGGTGGCCAGCGTTGCGGCCGCTCTGGCGGCTGCGCAGCAGGGAGCGCGCGTGCTGCGGGTGCACGATGTGGCTGCCACCCGAGAAGCGGTGTCGGTCTGGCAGGCTGCCGGCCTGCCCACCTGAACAAGGGTCCCGTCGCAAAAGGCCCGGAGGCAAAATCGCGCCCCATGAGCAGACAGTATTTCGGCACCGACGGCATTCGCGGCACCGTTGGGCAAAGCCCTATCACCCCCGACTTCGTGCTGCGCCTCGGTCATGCAGTGGGGCGCGTTCTCAAACGCAGCGAGGCCAAACCGACGGTGCTGATCGGCAAGGATCCGCGCATCTCCGGCTACATGCTGGAGTCGGCACTGGAGGCGGGTTTCGCCTCCGCTGGCGTGGCGGTAATGCTGACCGGGCCGCTACCGACGCCAGGTGTTGCGTATCTCACGCGCGCGTTGCGCCTCAATCTGGGCGTGGTGATCAGCGCGTCGCACAACCCCTTCCAGGACAACGGCATCAAGTTCTTTTCCGCCAAGGGTGAAAAGCTGCCGGACCAATGGGAGATCGACGTTGAAGCGGCGCTGACTGAGCCGCCGCAATGGGTCGACTCCATGGGCCTGGGCAAGGCACGCCGGCTCGACGATGCGCAAGGACGCTACGTGGAGTTCTGCAAGAGCACGTTCGCAGGCGACCTGTCGCTCAAGGGTTTGAAGATCGTGGTCGACGCTGCGAACGGCGCGGCCTACCAGGTGGCGCCGAGTGTCTTTCACGAATTGGGTGCTGAAGTGGTGGCGATCGGCTGCAGCCCCGACGGTTTCAACATCAACGAAGGTGTCGGTGCCACGCACCCACAAACGCTGCAACGCGAGGTGCTGGCGCAAGGTGCTGACTTCGGCGTTGCGCTCGATGGCGACGCCGATCGCCTGCAGCTGATCGACCGTGAGGGGCGCCTCTACAACGGTGACGAACTGCTGTACCTGATGGTGATGGACCGCCTGTCGCAAGGCGTGCGGGTCCCCGGTGCCGTAGGCACGCTGATGACCAACATGGCGGTGGAGCTGGCGCTCAAGGCTCGCGACGTGGAATTCGTTCGGGCCAAGGTCGGCGACCGTTACGTGCTTGAAGAGCTGGTGGCGCGGGGCTGGGAGCTCGGCGGCGAAGGCTCGGGCCACCTGCTCGCGCTCGACAAGCACACCACCGGCGACGGCATCGTCAGCGCGCTGCAGGTGTTGCAGGTGGCGCAGCGTACGGGCAGTTCGTTGTCGCAACTGCTCGAAGGCGTGAGCCTGTTCCCGCAGAAGCTCATCAACGTGCGTCTGCAGCCGGGGCAAGACTGGAAAAACAACCAGCGCCTGGCTGCCGAGCAACAGGCGGTGTCTTCGGAGCTGATTGGCCGCGGGCGGGTGCTCATCCGCCCGTCAGGTACCGAGCCGCTGTTGCGCGTGATGGTCGAGGCGTCCGATGCCGCGTTGGCTGAGCGCTGCGCGCAGCGTTTGGCCGAGGCCGTCTCAGCGGGCTGACGAGTTCGCTCCCAGCCGGGCCGGCGGTTCAGCTGCCGGGTGCTTGCATGCGCTGCTGGTAGCCGCTGATCCAGCCCGGTACCGCCTCTGCCGGCATCGGGCCGGCAATGCCATAGCCCTGGCCGATTTCGCAGCCCATTTCCACCAGCCGACGAGCCTGTTCGGTGGATTCCACGCCTTCGGCGATGACGCTGCAGCCGAAGGTGCGCGACAGTCCGATCACGCCTTCGACGATGGCGAGATCCTCGGCATCGCCCAGCATGTTGTGGATGAACGAGCGGTCGATCTTCAACACGTCCACCGGCAGCCGCTTCAGGTACGTGAGCGGCGAGTAGCCGGTGCCGAAGTCGTCGAGAGCAAAACGAACTCCTAGCGCACGGCATTGCTCCATCACGCCCGAAGTGAATGCCACGTCGGCGAGTGCCGTGGTCTCCAGCACTTCGAGCGTCAGCCGGCGTGCGAGCGCTGGCGGGTGCGGTCTCAGCAGTTCGCCCAGTCGCTGCGCGAAGCGAGGATCCTGCAGGTGCCGGCCCGTGATGTTCACGCTCACCGATAGATGGAGCCCGAGGTTATGCCAGGCAGCCAGCTGGTCGATGGCTTGGCGCAACACCCAGTCACCCAGTCGCACCGCAAACTCGGGAGGTTCGATCAGCGGCATGAAGTCGCCGGGCGGCAGCAGCCCCTGCTGCGGGTGCCGCCAGCGCAGCAGGGCTTCCACGCCCAGCACGCGGCCGTGTTTCATGTCCACCTTGGGCTGGTAGTGCAGCAGCAGTTCGCCCGCCGCCAGCGCTGCCTCGATGCGTTCGGCCGCCTCGCGCTGTGCCGTGGCCTCACGCGCGCGTTCGGGGTCGAAGAACAGCACGCGGCCTCGACCCGCCTGCTTGGCACCGTACATCGCATGGTCGGCATGGCGTAGCAGGGTGTCGGCATCGGCGCGATCGATAGGGTAGACGGTGGCGCCGATGCTCGCCGTCAGATGCCTGGGGGCTGAACGCCCCAGCCCGTAGGGCCGAGAGATGACCTCCAGCACGCGCTCGAGCGCCATCGAGGTCTCGTCCACCGAATGTGCGTGCATCAGCAGTACGAATTCGTCACCTCCGAGACGGGCCACCGTGTCGCCGCCGCGCATGCTTGCCTGCAACCGCGAAGCCAGTTCCTGCAGCAGGCGGTCACCCGCCTGGTGGCCGAGCTGGTCATTGACGGGCTTGAAGTGGTCCAGGTCGAGGTAGCACACCGCAAGCAGATGCCCGTCGCGGTCGGCCTTTGCGAGGGCTTCGCGCAGAAGTTGCGCGAGGTAGCCGCGGTTGGGCAGCTGGGTGAGCGTATCGAAGCGTGCCTGTTGCTCGAGTTGCGCCCGGTGCTGGCGTGCCTGCGTGATGTCGGACACCACGAGGACATGGTGGCTGATCTGCCCGTCGCTGCCGTGCACGGCGGAAATCGTCACTTGCTGCGGATAGGCTTCGCCATTCTTGCGATGGTCAGTGGTTTCGCCGCGCCACGTGCCCTGGGTCTTGAGACTGGCCCACATCGGTGCGCGCAGCGGCATCTGCTCGGGCTTGGGCGGCTGCAGCAGCGCCGGCACGGTGCCCAGCAGCTCGTGGCGGCTGTAACCGCTCGTCTGCAGATAGGCCGGGTTCACGTGCAGGATGCGGTGGTCGGCGTCGGTGATCAGCAGGCCTTCATGCAAGTGCTCGAACAGGCTGGCCGCGAGCCGCCAGCGTTCCTCGGCGGCACGGCGCTCGCTCACGTCGCTGGCCGCGCCCACGAAGCGCAGAGGCGCACCGTGCTCGTCGCGTTCGACCACACGGCCTTGGACTTCGAACCACTTCCACGAGCCGTCCTTGCAGCGCATGCGGTACTCGGTGCGCACGGCTGGTGCCTGGCCGGCGGCATGGTGCTGCAGCGCCTCGTTCAACCGTGGGCGGTCGTCGGGGTGCAGCCGGGTCGTCCACTCCCCATAGGTGTCGGTGATCTCTTCGGGCCGGTAGCCGAGCAATGCTTTCAGCCGTCGTGAAAAGAACATCCTGCCGCTGCGCATGTCCCAGTCGCCCACGCCGGTGTTGGAGCCGTCGAGCGCAAGCTGCCAGCGTTCTTCACTGGCGGCGATCTCGGAAACCAGCGCCGTGACCAGCATCGTGATGATGCTCAACGTCGTGGCGTAACCCCATACGAGTGCGAGGCTCTGGTGAGCCTCGCCGGTGAAGAAGGGCCCGAGCCCGCGCGACGTGCCCCACGCCGCACAGGCCGTGACCGCCAGCGCCGTGAAGGATGCCGCGCACACGCCTGCACGCAGTGCCAGCCAGCACAGCAGCAGGTGCGGCATGAAGACCAGTGGCGACAGGCCCGCACCCGGTTGCCCGGCGGGCGCCAGCAGTGCAGCCGCACCGGTGCCCACGGTGAGCGCACTCAAGGCCAGTGTGCCCAGGGCCTTGCCGGGGCGGGGGGGGCGGCGCAGGGCCGCCCAATCGAGCGTGAGCAGCGGCACGCCGGTGGCCAGGGCTCCTACGACGTCGCCCAGCCACCAGAACAACCAGCCCCGCGCCACACCGCCCCATGGCAGCGTGCCGGTCAAGGCCAGGGCCAGCACGCCCCAGGTGGCGGTCAGCGCCAAGCCACCGCCTGCTGCGAGGGCATACATCAGGATGTCGCGGCGTCGATCGAGCGAGCAATGGAAGCCGAATCGCTGCAGTGCCAGGGCGGCCGCCAGCGGCCCCAGCGTGTTGCCCGCCGAAATGGCCAGACCCAACGCGAGAGGCGAACCAACCTGCAATGCCACACAGGCCGCCCCCAGCGCGACGCCAGGCACCATGCCCGGCCCCCACCGCAGCAGCGCGGCCAGCGCGATGCCCGCCGGTGGCCAGATCAGTGAAATGTGCGAGCCGATGTAAGGCAGGGCCAGCCCCAGGCGGCCCGTGAGGTAATAGGCCAGTACCACGATGCACACACGCAGCGCCCAGCGCATGATGTTCGGCTCGCGGCTGCTGCCGCTACGGGCGAGGGTGAGGCTGTTCATCGGCGTCTGCGACTTTAATCGGTGCCGACCTGCTTGCCGCGCCGGTGCTAGGGCATGCCCCGCGTTCGAGTGGCCGCAGCCCGCGGCACAATCCAGCGCCACCCGCGCCGCCTCACGAGGGCGGCGCCATTCTCTGGAGAGTTCATGCGATTCCCACGCATCTCGCAGGCCACCCAACTGATGGTGGCCATTGCATTGCCGCTGGTGCTTGTGTTGCCGGCCCGCGCGGTCGATCTGCCCGGCCCGCGCTTTCCCCAGTACAACGACGAAGCCCAGGTCAACGCCGCCTGCGATGCCGGCCTCAGGGGTGCTCGCAGCCGCCTGGCGCAGCTGGAGCGGCGTTCGCCAAAGGCGCGCTGGCTCGCTGGCTACGACGACCTCAATGCCTACAACGAAGACGCCGCCGGCCCGTTCTATCTGCTCGTGCACGTGCACCCTGAGAAAGCCGTGCGCGACGCGGCCCAGGCCTGCACGCTGCGTTGGCAGGACTTCTTCTCGACCCTGGGCCAGAACGAGAGGCTCTACCGCACGGCCTTGAAGGTACGCGCTGTCGACGCCACGGACCAGCTGTTCCTGCGCGACATTCGCGAGGGCTTTGAAGACGCCGGCATCGGCTTGCCCAAACCGCAACGCGACCGCGCCAAGCAGATCGTCGACCGCATCACCGAGCTCGGCCAACAGTTCGATCGCAACATCCGCGAAGACGGCACGCGCGTGGCCTTCACCGCCGATGAGCTGAAGGGCGTGCCCGAAAACGTCTGGAAAGATGCCAAGCGCGATGACGCCGGCAACTACCTGCTGGGGCTGGACTACCCGACGTACCTTCCGGTGTTGCAGCGTGCCGAAAACGCTGCAGCGCGCGAGCGCATCTGGCGCGCCAAGACCAACGAAGGCGGCGATGCCAACCTGAAGCTGCTCGACGAGATCGCCAAGCTGCGGCTCGAATACGCCAAGCTGTTCGGCTTCAGGAGCTATGCCGACTTCACCTTGCGACGTCGCATGGCAGGCAGCGCGAAGAAGGTCGACACCTTCCTGGCCGACGTGAAGCAGGCCATCACCGCAGGCGAAGGCCGCGACCTGACCGAACTGCGCGACGCCAAGGCCAGGCACCTTGGCCAGCCGCTCGATGCCACGAAGCTCGAACGGTGGGACGTGCCGTTCTACACGGAGCGGGTGCGCAAGGAACGCTACACGGTAGACCAGGAAGCGTTTCGCCCGTACTTCCCGCCGCAGGAAAGCCTGCAGTTCGTGCTGAAGCTGGCCGAGAAGCTGCTGGGCGTGACCTACACGCGTGTGCAGCCGCCGCAGCCGCTATGGCACCCGGAGGTGCAGTCCTATGCCGCGACCGACACCAAGACCGGCAAGCCGATCGCCACGCTGTACGTCGACCTCTACCCGCGCGACAACAAGTACAACCACGCCGCGGTGTGGAGCTTCCGCAATGGCGCGACGCGCGTGCATCGCGTGCCGCAGGCGGCGCTGGTGGTCAACTTCGACCGCAAGGGCCTGACGCTCGAAGAGCTGGAGACCTTGCTGCACGAGTTGGGCCACGCACTGCACAACAACCTCTCGTCCACCCGCTATTCGGCGCAGGCTGGGACCAGCGTGTTGCGCGACTTCGTCGAGGCCCCGTCGCAGATGCTCGAGGACTGGGTCTACGACAAGGAGGTGCTCAAACTGTTTGCCGAGGTGTGCCCAAGCTGCAAACCGGTACCCGACGAGATGATCGACAAGGCGGTGGCTGCACGCGACTACGGCAAGGGCAACTTCTACGCGCGCCAGCACCTGTATGGCAGCTTCGACATCGCGCTGCATGGGCCCGACGCGCCGGAGCCGCTGACGCTATGGGCACGCATGGAAGGTGCCACGCCGCTGGGGCATGTGCCGGGGACCAAGTTTCCGGCCGGCTTCAGCCACGTGGCGGGCGGATATGCCGCCGGATACTACGGGTACCTCTGGAGCCTCGTCATCGCAATGGACCTGCGCACGGCCTTTGCGGGCGACAAACTCGATGCCGAGACGGGCAGGCGTTATCGCGACATCGTGCTCGCCAATGGTGGCCAGCGCCGGCCCGACGAACTGCTGCGCGAGTTTCTGGGCCGGGAGACCAACTCCAAGGCTTTTTACGACTTCCTGCGACGCTGATCGGCACAGGTGCTCAAACAAAAAAGCCGCCCGTAGGCGGCTTTTTTGTTGAGGCGAGGCGATTTCAGATCGCCATGTCTTCGAGTTTCCTTCCGGAGGCCAGGGCCTCCTTGATCCACTTGGGTTGCAGGCCGCGGCCGGTCCAGGTTTCACCAGTGGCGGCGTTGCGATATTTCGGGGCCACCTTGCGGCCCGCTCCGGCGCCCGCCCTGGCTGGCTTGCCGCCAATCTTGGTGTTGCCGAGGTCGGCCAGCGTGAGGCCGTGTTGCGTCATGAGGTTCCTGATCTGCGCGATCACTTCGGCGCGTTCGGCATTGCGTGCTTCTTCGAGCTGCTTTTCCAGCGCAGCCTGTTGCTTTTCAAGGGCAGCTTTTTGAGCGAGCAGATCCTGGTATGTGGCCATATGGATGGTCCTCGTTGGGATGAAAAGGCTCGCGCATTTTGGCAAGACACGCGGCGAAAAAAAAGCCCGGCCAAAGCCGGGCTTTCCTGGAGAACATGTGTCGCTTACTTGTAACCCACGCGATCGAGCATTTGCTGCACCTTCACGGTGTTCAGTCCCACCACGGAAATCGGGATCAATTCGGACTTGAACTTGCCCAGCGTATCGAGTGCCGGGTTCGCGAGTTTCACGCCCGGTACGGCCGGATATTCGTTGTTGCCGTTGGCGAAATACCCCTGGGCTTCGTCGCTGGAAAGGTATTCGAGGAACTTGACGGCTGCGTCATGGTTCTTGGCGTTCTTGGCCACTGCGCCGCCGGCGATATTGACGTGCGTACCCCAGCTCGACTGGTTGGGGAACACCACGGCCACCTTTTCCATCACGGCGCGATCTTCTGGTTTGTCCGAACGCATCAGGCGAGCGACGTAGTAGCTGTTGGACAGCGCGATCGCGCATTCGCCGCTGGCCACGGCCTTGATCTGGTCGGTGTCGCCGCCCTTGGGGGCACGGGCCATGTTGTCGACCACGCCCTTGAGCCACTGCTCGGTTTTTTCAGGCCCCGCGTGCTCGAGCACCGAGCCGAACAGCGAGAGGTTGTAGGGGTGGGAGCCCGAACGCGTGCAGACCTTGCCCTTGTTCTTCGGGTCGGCCAACTCCTCGTAGGTGTCCGCGTCTTCCTTCTTGACGGTTGCCTTGTTGTAGACGATCACGCGGGCACGCGTGGAGAAGCCGAACCACTGTGAGCCCTGGCCGTCATCCTTGCCGCGCAGATTGGTGGGGATGCGCTTTTCGAGCACGGAAGACTTCACCGGCTGGAACAGGCCGTCCACCTCGGCGCGCCACAGACGGGCGGCGTCCACGAGCAGGATCACGTCGGCCGGGCTGGCCGTGCCTTCACTCTTCAAGCGCGCCAGGATGCCGGCGTCGTCAGCGTCGACGCGGTTGATCTTGATGCCCGTGGCTTTGGTGAAGTTGTTGTACAGCGCTTCGTCGGTCTGGTAGTGGCGGGCGGAGTAGAGGTTCAGCACCTTCTCCTGGGCGCTGGCGGCGAAGACTGCGCCCAGTGCGGCAACCGCCAACGCGGCGCGGGCAAAGCTCTTGGGGGACATGGGAACACTCCTCAGCTGTGTAAATACGCTGCGGGAGTGTAAGCGTGAACGAGAATGATTCTCGTCAATTCCGCCTTGCGGTCGGGGCATCGCCCGACCGCAAGGCGCGAGGGTCAGTTCGATGGTGGCACGTAGCCGGCCGGTTGGTCGGCGCCTTCACCGAAGAAGAAGCGTTCCATCTGGCGCGCGAGGTATTGCCTTGCGCGGGCGTCTGCCAGGTTCAGCCGGTTTTCATTGACCAGCATGGTCTGGTGCTTCATCCACTGAGCCCAGGCTTCCTTGCTGACCTCGTTGTAGATGCGCTTGCCCAGCTCGCCGGGGTAGGGCGCAAAGTCGAGGCCTTCGGCCTCCTTCTTGAGCAGGACGCATTGCACGGTGCGGGCCATGGTGGGGTACTCCTTTTCGAATGGTGATCAATGACCGATGACTGACGATTGGTGACCGGTGACCAGTCACCAGTCACGAGTCACCGGTCACTACTTGAGAAGCTTGACCAGCACTTGCGAGCGCCGGTCCCAGTTGTATTTGCGCTTGCGCGCCTCGGGCAGCCAGTCAGGGTCCACCTGCTGGAAGCCGCGCTTGATGAACCAGTGCATCGTGCGCGTCGTGAGCACGAAGATGCTCGTGAGTCCCATGGCCCGCGCGCGCTGCTCGATGCGCTTCAGGATGCGTTCGCCGTCGCCCTGACCCTGCACGCTGTTGCTCACCGTGAGCGCGGCCATCTCGCCAGTCTTGGCTTCGGGGTACGGGTAGAGCGCCGCGCAGCCGAAGATCACGCCGTCGTGTTCGATCACGGTGTAGTGGTCGATGTCGCGTTCGATCTCGGTACGGTCGCGCTTGACCAGCGTGCCGTCCTTTTCGAACGGCTCGATCAGCTGCAGGATGCCGCCGATGTCGTCGGACGTGGCTTCGCGCAGGCTCTCGAGCTTCTCGTCGACCACCATGGTGCCGATGCCATCGTGCGTGTAGACCTCCAGCAGCAACGCGCCGTCGACCGCGAAGGGCAGGATGTGCGAGCGCTCCACCCCTTCGCTGCAGGCCTTGACGCAGTGCTTCAGGTAGAAGGCCACGTCGGTGGGTTGTGCAGGAGCCGGCAGGGCGGCCAGCAGGCGCTCGGCATCGGCCAGGGCCAGCTCGGTGTCGATGGGGCTTTCGGGGTCGTTGCGGTCTTCTCGCACGCCCGGTACTTCGGTGAGGAAGATCAGCTTGTCGGCCTGCAGCTCGATGGCCGTGCTGGTGGCCACGTCTTCCATCATCAGGTTGAAGGCTTCGCCGGTGGGCGAAAAGCCGAAGGGCGACAACAGCACGATGGCGCCGGTGTCGATGGCTCGGCCGATGGCGGCGGCATCCACCTTGCGCACCAGCCCGCTTTGCTGGAAGTCGATGCCGTCGATGATGCCCAAGGGCCGCGCGGTGAGGAAGTTGCCCGACACCACCCGCACGGTGGCGTTGGCCATCGGTGTGTTGGGCAGCCCTTGGGAAAACGCCGCCTCGATCTCAAATCGGAGCTGGCCCGCGGCTTCCTGCGCGCAATCGAGCGCCACTGCGTCGGTGATGCGCATGCCGTGGCTGAACTTCGCCTGCTGGCCTTTGGCGGCCAGCTGTTCGTTCACCTGGGGTCTGAAGCCGTGCACCAGCACGAGCTTGATGCCCATGGCGTGCAGGATGGCGACGTCTTGCACGAACGAATTGAGCTTGCCTGCCGCGATGGCTTCGCCCACGATGGCCACCACGAAGGTCTTGCCTCGGTAGGCGTGGATGTACGGCGCGACCGAGCGGAACCAGGGAACGAAGGTGTGGGGAAAGATAAGGTCCATGCGCGCGCCGGTGGTGATGGCGAGGGGCTGAAATAATCCGCGATTTTGCACGACGACCCCTGATGACAGAGCAAGAACGCAGCCGCAGCCCCGCGGCCGCGAAGGCCAATCCGCTGCCGCCCATCACCTTTCCCGAATCGCTGCCCGTGTCGGCACGGCGCGAGGAGATCGAGCGCTCCTTGGCCGAGCACCAGGTGGTCATCGTGTGCGGTGAAACCGGCTCGGGCAAGACCACCCAGTTGCCGAAGATCGCGCTGGCCATGGGCCGTGGCCGTGCGAACACCGGCAAGCTGATCGGCCACACGCAGCCGCGCCGCATTGCGGCCAGCTCCGTAGCCAAGCGCATTGCCGAGGAACTGAAGACGCCGCTGGGCGAGATCGTCGGCTACAAGGTGCGGTTCCAAGACCGCCTGCAGCCCGGTGCATCGGTCAAGCTGATGACAGACGGCATCTTGCTGGCCGAGACGCAGACCGATCCGCTGCTCAAGGCCTACGACACGCTCATCATCGACGAGGCCCACGAGCGCAGCCTCAACATCGACTTCCTGCTGGGCTACCTGAAGCAGCTGCTGCCGCGCAGGCCCGACCTCAAGATCATCGTCACCTCGGCCACCATCGACGCCGAGCGCTTCGCGCGCCACTTCGAAAGCATCCGTGGGCCCGCACCGGTGTTGATGGTGAGCGGCCGGCTCTACCCGGTGGAGCAGCGCTGGCGGCCCTTCGAGGAAGACAAGGACTACGACCTCGACAACGCCATCGCCGACGCGGTGGACGAGCTGTGGCGCGAAGGCTCCGGCGACGTGCTGGTGTTCCTGCCGGGTGAGCGCGAGATCCGCGACGCGGCCGAGCACCTGCGCAAGCACCACCCGCCGGGCGTGGAGATCCTGCCGCTCTTCGCGCGGCTGAGCCAGCAGGAGCAGGACCGCGTGTTCGAGTCGCACAGTGCGCGGCGCATCGTGCTGGCCACCAACGTGGCCGAAACCTCGCTTACTGTGCCGGGCATCCGCTACGTCATCGACTCGGGACTGGCGCGCGTGAAGCGCTACAGCTACCGCAACAAGGTCGAGCAGTTGCAGGTCGAGGCGGTGAGCCAGGCAGCGGCCAACCAGCGGGCAGGGCGCTGCGGGCGGGTGTCCAACGGCATCTGCATTCGCCTCTACGACGAGAAGGACTACCAGGGCCGCGCGAAATTCACCGATCCCGAGATCCTGCGCTCGTCGCTGGCCGGCGTGATCCTGCGCATGAAGGCGCTGGGCCTGGGGCAGGTGGAGGACTTTCCATTCCTTGAGCCGCCACCGCGCAAGGCCATTGCCGACGGCTATGCGCTGCTGGGCGAGCTCAACGCGGTGGACGAGCAGAACGAGCTCACGCCCATCGGCCGCGAGCTCTCGAAGCTGCCTCTGGACCCGCGCGTGGGCCGCATGATCCTCGAAGCGCGCGAGCGCCAAGCGCTGAGCGAAGTGCTCGTCATCGCGTCCGCACTGAGCGTGCAGGACGTGCGCGACCGCCCGCTCGAACACCAACAGGCCGCCGACGAAAAGCACAAGAAGTTCGACGACGAGAAGTCGGAATTCATGGGCTACCTCAAGCTGTGGAAATGGCTCGATGAAAGCCGGGGCGGTCACGGCGAACACCGCATCTCCAATCGCAAGCACGAGCAGCTGCTGCGTGACAACTTCGTTTCGCCGCGGCGCGTGCGCGAGTGGCGCGACATTTACTCGCAGCTGCACACCGTGGTGGCCGAACATGGCTGGCGGCTCAACACGTCGCCGGCCACCTACGAGCAGGTGCACCTCGCCATGCTCGCGGGCCTGCTGGGCAACGTGGGCCTCAAGAGCGACGAAGACGACTGGTACCTCGGCGCACGCGGCATCAAGTTCTGGCGGCACCCCGGGGCACACCTTTCCAAGAAGCCGGGGCGCTGGCTGGTGGCTGCTGAACTCGTGGAGACGACGCGGCTGTTCGGCCGCGGTCTGGCCGCCATCGAGCCCCAGTGGATTCCCTGGATCGCCGGTCACCTGCTGAAGACCCAACTGCTGGAGCCGCACTGGGAGAAGAAGGCGGCCGAAGTGATCGCACTGGAGCGCGCCACGCTCTACGGCATCGTGGTCTACAACAACCGCCGCGTGAACTTCGGCAAGGTGGACCCGGCTGCGGCGCGTGAGATCTTCATCCGCGAAGCGCTGGTCGGCGAGGAATGGGAGACGAAGCTGCCCTTCCTTGCGCACAACCGCAAGCTGATCCGCCAGGTCGAAGAGCTGGAACACAAGTCACGCCGGCAGGACGTGCTGGTGGACGACGAGCTGATCTACGCCTTCTACGACCAGCAGTTGCCGGCGGCCGACGTGTATTCGGGTCACACCTTCGAGCGCTGGTACCGCGAAGAGAGCAAGCAGCAGCCCAAGCTCCTGTGGCTCACGAGAGAAGAGCTGATGCGCCACGAGGCCGCGGGCATCACGACCTCGGCCTTTCCCAAGACCATCCGGCTGGGCGGCGTGGACTGCAACGCGGGCTACCTGCACGAGCCGGGCGATCCGCGTGACGGCGTGACGGTCACCGTGCCGATCTATGCGCTCAACCAGGTGAACGAAGAGCGCTGCGAGTGGCTGGTGCCTGGCATGCTGAAGGACAAGGTGCTCGCGCTCGTGAAGAGCCTGCACCAGAAGCCGCGCGCGCGCCTCGTGCCGCTGCCGGACTACGTGGCCGAGTTCGTGGAGCTCACGCCGTTCGCGCAAGGCAGCCTGAAGGACGCGTTGCTCAAAGCCGTGCGCGAGCGCACGCAGCTGGCTGTGCAACGCAACGACTTCAAGCTCGAAACGCTGTCGCCGCACCTGTTCATGAACTTTCGCGTCGTCGACGAACACGGGCGGCAGCTGGGCATGGGGCGCAACCTCGCAGCGTTGAAGGCCGAGCTGGGTGGCCAGGCACGCAGCGCGTTCCAGGCGTTGGCCTCGCTCAAGGTGACCAGGCAGGAGGCACCCGCCGAAGAGCAGAAGCCTCAGCAGCCAGGTTCTGCCCAGCATGCCGGGCCCGATCCGAAGGCAGCATCGGCGGCGGCTTACACCGCGTGGACGTTCGGCGAGCTGCCCGAGTTGATGGAAGTGCAGCGCGGCTCGCAGACGTTGGTCGGCTTTCCGGCACTCATCGACAAGGGCGCGCACGTCGAGATCGAAGTCTTCGACGAGCCCGACGTCGCCACACAGAAGCACCTTGCCGGCCTGCGCCGCCTGGTCGCATTGCAGCTCAAGGAGCCGCTGAAGTACCTCGAGAAGAACATCCCCGACCTGCAGAAGATGGCGGTGGCCTACATGAGCCTGGGCACGCAGGAAGAGCTGCGCGACCAGGTCATCGAAGTCGCCCTGGAGCGCGCGTTCCTCGCCGAGCCCTTGCCCACTGATGAGCGCAGCTTCAAGGCCCGCATCGAAGAGGGCCGCAGCCGGTTGAACCTCATCGCGCAGGAAGTGGCGCGACTTGCGGGTGTGGTGCTCACCGAATACGCCGCCGCCGCGCGCAAGCTCAAGGACAGCAAGCCGTCCAAGGACGTGGCCGACGACGTGGCGGCCCAGCTGCAGCGGCTCGTGCCCAAGCGCTTCGTCGCGCTGGTGCCCTATACGCAATTGCAGCACTACCCGCGCTATCTCAAGGCCATCACCACGCGCCTCGACAAGCTGCGCGCGGACCCCGCACGCGACGCGCAGCGCCTCGCTGAATTGCGCCCCCTGGAGCAGCGCTACGTGCGTCGCCTGGCTGAACGCAAGGGCGTGGCCGATGCGCGGCTGGACGAGTTCCGCTGGCTGCTCGAAGAGCTGCGGGTGAGCTTCTTCGCGCAAGAGCTGCGCACGCCGCAGCCCGTGTCCGTCAAGCGGCTCGAGAAGGCGTGGTCTCAGTTGTCGAATTGAGCGCCTGCAGCGCGGCCAGGCATTGCCGCACGCCCTCGGCATAGGGGGGGCTTGCGGATGGGGCCGAGCAGCTGGTGCAGCGCGGTGTCGTCCATCAACACCGGGTCGGTCAGCAGGTAGTGCATCTCGACCATCTCTCGAACGAAGGGCTTGAACAGGCCGACGATGCGCAGCATGTTCTTGCCGGCCACGCGCAGCCGCAGCGGGTGACCGGTCTGGCGCGCAATCTCGTCGACGATGTGCTGCTGCGTGGTGACGCCGGCGCCGGCGAGATGCCACACACGCCCCCAGGCACGCTCGCTTTGCGCGAGCCGCACGACCACCGGCCCCACGTCGGGCACGAACACGAATTCGTGCGGCCGGTCGATCGGGCCCACCATGTCGGCCGTGCCGCCGTTCACCGCGGCCGAGAAGGCCGAATGCAGGAAGCTCTTGTCCACGCCCGGGCCATAGAAGTCAGGCAGCCGCAGCATGGTGGCCTCGATGTCGCCTCGCGCGTGCGCGGCGAGCAGCAGCTCTTCCTGCGCGAGCCACTGGCCGAGGCGCTGCAAGCGGTGCACGCCGTCATCAATGCGCAACCTGCCGACCTCGCGCGGCTGAATCAGACGGTGCGCATCGCAACAGCCGATCAGCCGGGCGTCTTGCTGCTGGCGCAACTGCTGCCGCGGCTGGCAGAAACGGCGCTCCTCATCGACATCGTGATGCTGCCCTGGCGCGGCGCGGCCGAAGCCTTGCAGCGCCTGGAAAGCGGCGAGGCGGACCTCGCAATATCGGTATTTCCCGTGCTGGCACCGCAGTTCCGTCGCACGGAGCTGCTGCAGGAACGTTACGTGGTGGCCATGCGCGCCGGGCATCCGGCAAGCCGGCGTTTCAGCTTGCAGAAGTGGCTGGCGTTTCCGCACGTGCTGGTGTCGGGCCAGGGCGAAACCCGTGGTCCGCTCGACGAAGCGCTTGTGGAGCAGGGGCTCGCACGTCGCGTCGGAGCGGTCGTGCCCAGCTTCCTGATGGTGGAGCCCTTGTTGCTTGCCTCCGACCTGATCGCCAGGCTGCCCGAACGCTGCCTGTCTGCCGACAACAACGCGCAGTTGGCGGCCTTCGAACCGCCGATGGACGTGCCCGGTTTCCCATTGCACCTGGCGTCGCACGCGCGCAAGGATGGAGACACCGCAGTGCAGCATGTGGCTGCGCTGGTGCAGGTCTGTCTGCGCGACGACGCACGAGCTCAACGGCGCAAGCTGCGAAGGGCTGCGGGTTGACCTTGCATGGCATGCATGCCAGCATGGCCGCATGGCAAACAAAGCGAAGGCCACTGCTAACCATTGGGTCGTGGTGCCTGACACACCGCAAGAGATCGAGCGCGTGGCGCGCCACTGCCGCAAGCTCGTCACCAAGCGCGCGTTGATGGCCGCCGGAGTGGCCGCGGTGCCGGTGCCCGGCATCGACTGGATCACCGACGTGGGCGTGCTCGCCAAGCTGCTGCCCGAGATCAACGAAGCCTTCGGCCTCACGCCAGATCAGGTGGAGCGGCTGGCGCCGCACAAGCGCATGTACGCCTACAAGGCCATCAGTGCGGTGGGCGGGCTGGTGGTGGGCCGCATGGTCACGCGCGAGTTGATCATGACGCTGCTCAAGGCCGTGGGCGTGCGCCTCACCACCCAACAGGCCGCCAAGTACGTGCCCATCGCCGGGCAGGCCGTGTCGGCCGCCCTCACGTTTTCTGCACTCAAGCTGGTGTGCGAGCAGCACATCAAGCAGTGCATGGAAGTAGCCACCGTGCTGATGGCTCTGCCCGCGCCCAGCATGCCCGCCGATGTGGTGGGCGAAGCGAACCCTTGAGCTCTCCTTCGTTCAGTTCTTCAACAGCCGCGAAAGGACGCGCGTCATGAGCTATGTGTGGATGGCCATCATCGGATTCGTCGTGGGCCTCATCGCCCGTGCCGTCATGCCCGGCACGCAGAGCATGGGCATCATCCTGACCAGCCTGGTGGGCATTGCCGGCTCCTTCATCGCTGGCTTCCTGGGGCAGGCCCTCGGCTTCTATGCGCCGGGCCAGGCGGCGGGTTTCATCGCATCCGTCGTCGGGGCGTTGATCCTGCTGTTCGTGGTGGGGCTGGTCCGCAAGAGCTCGAGTTGACGCACCCCTCTGCCACAATCCCCGCGGACCAATCCGTGGGGGGACTGCATGGCAGACGAGGGCAGCAGCAATGTCGTTCGCAAGCGTTGGATCGGAGTCGCAGCCGGTGCGTTGATCGCAGCGGCCGCAGGCGCCGGGCTGTGGTGGTGGCAACAGGAGCGGCCTGCCGCCGACGGCAGCAGCACGTTCGCATCAGACCCGAATGCGCCGTTCGCGGCGCTCGAATGCAAGCCCCGCCTGCTCGACGACCGCCCTGCGCTGGCGGTCATCTTCTCGCAGCCCGTCGATCGCAAGCAGAACCTTGCTGAAGCTCTGCGCGTGGCCGACCTCGGCCCGGTTTCAGGGGCGCAGGAGCAAGGCAGCGAAAGCGCGGCCAGTTCGGCCAACGCGCCGAAGCCGGCCGCCGGCAGCTCCGCCCCTGAAGGCAAGCTGCTGCAGGGTGCCTGGGTCGTCGGCGACAACCCGCGCATCGTCTACTTCCCCTACATCCAGCCGCAGCGCAAGTTCCGCATTGACGTGACGGCCGAGCTGCGTGCGGCAGACGGACGCAAGCTCACCGCGGCCAGGAGCTGCGAGCTTGCCAGCGAGGCCATGCCGCCGTCGTTCTATTTCGCCAGCCGCGGCACGGTGCTGCCGGCCGGGCAGAACGGTGGCCTGCCCATCGTCACGGTCAACGTGCCCGAGGTGGACCTGCAGTTCCTGAAGGTGGAGCCCGCCGAGATGGCACGCTTTCTGGAGCGCGTGGCCGGTTCGCGCAAGCCGGCTGCAGCTTCGAGCGAAGAAGAGGGTGAAGAGGGCTACGAAGGCGAATACGGCTATTCGCAGAACCGCCAGCTCAAGGGCGTGGTCAACGGGTGGGAGCTCGACCAGCTGCGCCAGTCCACGCGCAGCGTCTACCTGGGCCGCTACACCACCGAAGAAACGCCCAACAAGCGGCGCGTGACCTTCGTCCCGGTGGAGACGATCAAGGAGCTGCAGGAGCCCGGTGTCTACGTGGCGGTGATGGGCCAGCCCGGGCGCTTCACCAACGACTACCAGGTCACCTACTTCTACGTGAGCGACATCGGCGTGCAGGCGCGGCGCTACAGCAAGTCGCTCGATGCGTTCGCCACCTCGCTCAAGAGCGGCGAGGCGCTGGGCAACGTGACCTTCGAACTGCTCGACGAAGACGCCCGCTCGCTCGCCAAGGCACAGGGCGACGGCGAAGGCCATGCAAGCTTCGCCAACGTGCCAGACGCGGCTGCGCTGCTGGTGGCGCGGCGAGGCGAGGGCGCCAAGGCCGAGATGAGCGTGATCGTGCTGCGCGAGCCGGGGCTGGACTTGTCGGAGTTCGACATCGGCGGCCACCCGTCGCGCAACACCAAGCTGTTTGCCTATGCAGGGCGCGACCTCTATCGCCCGGGCGAGCAGTACGAGTTGTCGGTGCTGGTGCGCGACGCGGACGGCAAGCCCATCGCACCGCTGCCCGTGACGGCCACGCTCAAGCGCCCTGACGGCCGCACGGTGAGCACGCAGACCTGGCGGCCCAACGACAAGCTGCCCGGCTACCTGCAGAAGACCGTTTCGCTGCCGGCCGATGCGCAAACCGGCACCTGGCAGATGGAGCTGCGCGCCGACCCCGGCGCGAGGAAGCCCGATGCGGTGTGGAAGTTCCAGGTCGAGGAATTCCTGCCGGAGCGCATGAAGCTCGAGCTCAAGACAGCCAAGCCGGCGCTGATGGCGGGCGACAGCTTCGACGTGCAAGCGAAGGGCGACTACCTCTTCGGCGCACCGGCTGCCGGCAATCGCCTGCTGGTCTCTGCAGCCACCGAACGCCAGCGTTTCGCGTTGCCCCAGCAGTGGCCTAGCTTCGTGTTCGGTGACTTTGCCGACGACGACAAGAAGAAGCGCGAGGAAGTGAGCGACGAAACCCTCGATGACAGCGGCGAGGTGACGGTACAGCTGCCGGTGGCCACGCAAGGCGCGCGCTCCCCGATGCTCGTGCGCGGCAGCTTCAGTCTGCTCGAGTCGGGCGGGCGGCCTGTGGCGCGCTCGATCGAGCGGGTGGTGTGGCCTGCCAACAAGCTGCTTGCGGTGCGCCCGCTGTTCGACCGCGACGTGGCACGTGAAGACGGCAAGGCCGAGTTCGAGCTCATCCGCGTGGGCATCGACGGCAAGCCCGCGCAGCTGCCGAGCGTGCCGCTGCGACTGGTGCGCGAGGACCGCCAGTACTACTGGCGCTTCGACGACCAGAAGGGCTGGCATTCCGGCTATACCGAAACCGACGAGATGATCGAATCCGGCGCCGTGGCCATGACCGGCGCGCGCACCAAGCTCAGCCTGCCGGTACGCTGGGGGCGTTACCGCCTCGAGATCGACGACCCGGAAACCGGCCAGCAGCTGCGCTACCGCTTCTACGCCGGCTGGGGTGCGCAGGAGGCCGAAGACATGGGCAACCGGCCCGACCGCGTGCAGCTCAAGCTCGCGAAGATGCCCCTGGTCGCCGGTGAAAAGGCCGAACTCACCATCACGCCGCCGCATGACGGCGCTGCGCTCGTCACGGTCGAAGGCGACAAGCTGTTGTGGAGCAGCCGCATCAGCGTGAAGGCCACGGGCACCACGCTCAGCATTCCCATCGACGCCGCCTGGGCGCGCCACGACCTCTACGTGGGCGTGACCGCCTTCCGCCCCGGCAGCCAGGGCGACCGCGTGACCCCAGCGCGCGCCGTGGGCCTGGCGTACCTGCCGCTGGCGCGTGGCGATCGCCAGCTCAAGCTCGCCATCACTGCCCCGGCCAAGGTGCTGCCGGAGAAGCGCTCGGTCGTGAAGGTGAAGGCTGAAGGGGCAGGGGCCGCGGGCTCGCTGGTCACGCTGTCCGCCGTGGACGTGGGCATCCTCAACATCACCCGCTACAAGAGCCCCGACGCTTTCGACTTCTTCTTCGGCAAGCACCGCTACGCGACCGAGCTGCTCGACATGTACGGCAAGCTCATCGAGAAGATGGACGGCACGCAGGGCAAGCTCAAGTTCGGCGGTGACTCGAAGATGCGCGACAGCAAGAGCCTGCCCAAGAAGGTGAAGCTGGTCGACCTCTTCAGCGGCCCTGTGCGGCTGGATGCGAAGGGCGAGGCCGAGATCCCGCTCGACATTCCGGACTTCAACGGCACGCTGCGGCTGATGGCCGTGGTGGCCTCGCCGGACAAGTACGGCAAGGCCGAGGTCGAGATGGTGTCGGCCGCGCCCATCGTGGCCGAGCTGGCCACGCCGCGTTTCATCTCTCCGGGCGATGCGGCCACCGTCGCGCTGGACGTGACCAACCTCAGCGGCTCACCACAGGAAGTGAAGGTGGTGCTGGAAGGCGCCGAGCCAGTACGCGTGGGTGGCAGTGAAAAGACCCTCACGCTCAAGCACCAGCAGCGCAGCACCTTGCGCTTTCCTGTCGAGGCGACTGACGCCTATGGCCTGGGCCGCCTGCGCCTACAGGTCACCAGCGCCAGCGGCCTGAGGATCGTGCGCGAGTCCGTATTGCAGGTGCAGCCGCCCGTACCCGCCGAGCGCGACGTGCGCCGCGTGAAGCTCGAACCCGGCGGCAGCTTCAAGCTGGAGCCCGGCTGGATCGAGAAGTACTTCAAGGCTTCGGCGAGCGTGAGCCTCACCGTCTCGAACAAGCCGCCACTCAACGTGAACAGGCTGGTGCAGGGCCTGCTCGACTACCCCTACGGCTGTCTGGAGCAGACCACCAGCGCGGCCTATCCGCACGTCTTCATCGACGAAGCCGCTGCCAAGGCGGCAGGCTTGAAGCCGCGCAGCCGCGAGGAACGCGCGCAGTTCGTCGAAGGCGCGATCGGTCGGCTCGCCGGCATGCAAAAGGCCAACGGCGGCTTCACGCTGTGGGGTGATGGGCCTTACGAAGTGTGGCTGTCGGCCTACGTGGTGGGCTTCCTGCAGGACGCGCGCACGCAAGGCTTCGCCGTGCCCGAGGCCATGTACAAGAACACGCAGGAATGGCTGCTGCAACAGTTGCAGCAGGCGCCCAACCGCTTCCCCAGCCTGCCCAAGCCGGTGAAGGCCGATGCGGCGAGCGCTCCGGTGCCCGCCTTCAACGAGCGCGACTACACGCTCATTCGTGACAGCCACCAGCGCTTTGCCGAACTGGCACACGTGGGCTACATGCTCGCGCGCGACCAGAAGGCGCCGCTGGCCATGCTGCGCTACCTGCACGACCAGGTGCGCGACCGCGCTCGCTCGCCGCTGCCGTTGGTGCACCTCGCCATCGCGCTGAAGCTGATGGGCGACGAAGCGCGCTCCAAGGTGGCGCTCGACGAGGCGATGCGGCGGCCTTACGGCATTCAAAGCAAGCGCTACGGCTGGGGCGAGGAATGGCTGGGCGACTACGGTTCGGCTTCGCGCGACCTGGCCATGAGCTATGCGCTGCTGTCGCGCCATGACGTGAAGCACCCGCGCCGCGAGAACCTGCTGTTCGATCTGGCCGATCGCCTGGGCGGGCGCAACTACTACTCGACGCAGGAGCGCCTGTCGCTCTTCCTCGCCGCGCGTGCGGCCGGTGGTGATGCGAGCACCGAATGGACCGCGGTGCTCAAGACCGGCGAGGCCGGTCAGGCCATCAGCTCCAAGACCACCGAACAGCGCAGCTTCGACGCGGCCACGCTGGCCAAGGGTGTTTCGCTGAACAGCCAGTACAAGGAATCGCTGTTCCTCGAAGTCGAAGTGCAGGGCTACCCGGTGAAGCCGCCCGCGCCACGGGCCGACGTGATCGAGCTCAAGCGTGACTGGTTCGAAGCGGACGGCCGCGCCTGGGGCGGCCGTCCGCTCAAGGTGGGCGACATGCTGATCGTGCGTGTGCAGGCGCGATCGAAGGCACGCATCGAAGACGCACTCATCATCGACCGCGTGCCCGCCGGCTTCGAGATCGAGAACCTCAACCTTTCTCAAGGGCCCAAGGCCGACGAGTTCCACGTCGGCAACGTCAACGTCGCCGAGGCGATGGGCGACCCGCGCATCAAGCACCGCGAATACCGCGACGACCGCTACGTGGCCGCTGCGCGGCTCGAGTCGCACTGGCTCACGGTGTTCTACATGGTGCGCGTGGTGAGCCCCGGGCGCTTCGTGGTGCCGGCGGCGTTTGCCGAAGACATGTACCGGCCCGAGCTGCGCGGCGTCGGCGTGCAGGAGGCGACCATCACGATCAGCGACCCACGCGGTGCGGCGGTGGTGGCGGATGCTGCCTCGGGCGTGACGAGATAGTTGGGTTGTGGCCAGTGACCGGAGATCGGTGACTGGTCGTGCTGGAGGTGGTGAGGGTGCCCATGAACCGGCGAGTCGTCGAGCTCGTGTTCGCCGCGCTGCTAGGCGTGGTGTTGCTGCTCGACCTTGCCTTCCCGCCCCCCATTCCACCCAGTGACCGCGGCGCCGTGGTGGTGGCGCGCGACGGCACGCCGCTGCGCACCTACCCCAGTGCCGACGGCGTGTGGCGCCAGCCCGTCACGCCGGAGCAGGTGTCGCCGTTGTACCTGCAGGCGCTGCTCGGCTACGAAGACCGCTGGTTCTACTGGCACCCCGGCGTGAACCCCGTGGCCCTGGCCCGTGCAGCCTTGCAATGGCAGCGCACCGGGCGCATCGTCTCGGGCGGCTCCACGCTCACCATGCAGGTGGCGCGCATCATCGACCCGCCGGCGCCTCGCGAGGCGCGCACGCTCAAGGCCAAGCTGCGGCAGGTGCTGCGTGCGCTGCAGCTGGAGCTGCGCCTTTCAAAGCGCGAGATCCTCACGCTCTATCTCGACCACGCACCGATGGGCGGCATCGTCGAAGGCGTGGAGATGGCCAGCCGCAGCTACCTCGGCAAGTCTTCCAGTACGCTGAGCGAGGCAGAAGCGGCGCTGCTGGCCGCACTGCCGCAGGCGCCTTCGAGGCTGCGACCCGACCGCGCACCGCAGGCTGCACAGATGGCACGCGACAAGGTGCTGGAGCGGCTCGTCTCGTTCGGCGTGTGGCAGCAAGCCACCGTGGCCGATGCACGCATCGAACGCGTGGCCGTGCAGGCCATCCGCGCGCAATGGCTGGCCCCGCTGGCCGCCGAGCGGGCGAGGGCTGCGCAGCGCAGTCGACGTGGGGCCGCGGTGCCCACCACCATCGACGTGGAACTGCAGGCCACGGTTGAGCGTCAGTTGCTCGACCGCGTGAACGCGCTGCCGCCCAAGGTGTCGATGGCTGTGCTGGTGATGGACAACGACACGCTCGACGTGCTGGCCTATGCCGGCTCGGCCGACTTTGCCGACCGCGAGCGCGCCGCGCACGTGGACATGGTGCGTGGCGTGCGCTCGCCAGGCTCCACGCTCAAGCCGTTTCTTTATGCGATGGCGCTTGACGAAGGGCTGGTGCATTCGGAAAGCCTGCTCATTGACGCCCCACAGTCTTTTGCCGGCTACCAGCCGGGCAACTTCCAGGCGAGCTTCTCGGGGCCGGTGAGCGTGGCCGAAGCGCTGCAGAAATCCCTCAACGTACCGGCCGTGGACCTGCTCGACCGGTTGGGCCCTGCGCGCTTTGCCGCCACGCTGCGTGCGGGCGGTTTGAAGCTGCGCATGGCGCGCGGCGCCGAGCCGAACCTGAGCCTCATCCTTGGCGGCGCCGGCACCACGCTCGAGGAGCTTGTTGGCGCGTATCGGGCCTTCGCACGCGGCG
Organism: uncultured Rivibacter sp.; assembly: GCA_946480925.1. The sequence continues at coordinate 7,228 of CAMLLU010000004.1, read as the reverse complement.
GCCTTGCAGGGCAACCGAGGCTCACGCCTGATGCGCCGCACGTCGAGGCTCGGCTCATGAGCGAGGGCGCCGCCTTCATCGTGCGAGACATCCTCGAAGGCGGGGGCCACCCGGACCGCCCATTCACCGAAGGCTCGCGCCGCCTTGCATGGAAGACCGGTACCAGCTTCGGTTTCCGCGATGCCTGGGCCGTGGGCGTGACCGAGCGGCACACGGTGGGTGTGTGGGTTGGGCGGCCCGACGGCACGCCCAACCCCGGCTACTTCGGCGCCAACACTGCAGCGCCGCTGCTGCAGGACGTCGTCGCCGCGCTGCCGGCCGGCCGCGACGTGGCCGCGGCAAGCGTGGCTCCGCCCAGCGTGAGCCCGCTCATCAGCTGCTGGCCCCTGGGGCTGCGCGTGGAGACCACCGCACCCGAACACTGCGTGCAACGCCGCACCGGCTGGTCCTTGCAAGGCGCCGCACCGCCCACGCTGCCCGACCGCGCCCGCAGCGAAGGGTTGCTCGTCACCGAGGTCGAACACTGCGCCGAAGGCGCCGCACTGCGCACGCATGCGCGCTGGCCTGTGGCATTGGAGCCGTGGGTGAGGTCGCCGCAGCAGACCCGCTGCGGCACCTCGGCCAGTGGTACGTCACTGCGCATCGCCGGGTTGGAAAACGGAGCCGTGCTCAAGCCCGTACCGGGCCGGCGTGCAGTGGAGATCGTCGTCAGCGCACAGGGGCAGGAAGCCGGAGGCGAGCGGCTGTACTGGCTGCTCGACGGCGAACAGCAGCAACGCAGCCGCACTGGTGAGCCGGTGGCTCTGCAGCTGGCGCACAACGGCGCACACAGCCTCACGGTGCTCGACGAACGCGGCCGCTACCACCGCATCGAATTCGTGGTCTCGGGCATTTGAGATTCGAGAGCCTCGGCTTGCGCGGCTACAATCCCTGCCTTCTCCGTCGGGGTGTAGCGCAGCCTGGTAGCGCAACTGCTTTGGGAGCAGTGGGTCGGACGTTCGAATCGTCTCACCCCGACCATCCAATCCAACGTGTTCGGATCAAGCTGCCGCAACGGCAACTTCCATTAGGCCGGTTCTTCCTGAGCGGCCCGTTCGATCCAAGCTCAGCCTTCATTCCCTGCACTGGCCATCACACCGGCCGCCAAGGCCCGCACGATGTCCGCCGCCGGCTCGTTCCGGGCTCCTTGTGCGTTCTGGCCTGCCCACAAGGGTGAAAAGTCGCCGCTGCCACGCTTTTCTGCAGCGGCCCGCAAGGGAGCGAGTGCATTCACGGCAGTTGGAAATGCTGGCGGCAGCTTGCTGATGGGGCCGAAGTCACTCATGAGCCGGTTGACGATGCCACGTGCCGGCCGGCCGCTGAAGAGGTTCGTGAGCGCTGTGTGCCGCGCAGCCTCCGACACCAGTGCCTCGCGGTGCGGCACGCTGGTGGTCACCTCTGGGCACAAAAGGAACACCGTTCCCAACTGCACGGCGGTCGCACCGAGGCGAAGCGCGGCTTCGACACCGGCTGCGTTGGCAATGCCGCCAGCCGCGATCACCGGTTTTCGTATGGCCGCAGTGATCTGAGGTACCAGCGCCATGGTGCCGACTTGCGTCGTGAGGTCGTCGGTCAGGAACATGCCACGGTGGCCGCCGGCTTCGAGGCCTTGCGCAATCACCGCATCGACGCCGGTGGCCTCGAGCCAACGAGCTTCCCCCACCGTGGTCGCAGTCGACCAGATCTGCGCGCCGGTCCGGCGGACTCGCTCCAGCAAGCTCGCAGCGGGCAAGCCGAAATGGAAGCTGACCACCTCGGGTTGCAACTCCTCGACGATGGCCACAGCCTCGTCACCAAAGGGCAGGCGACCGGGGCCGCCGGGGATGTTGGCGGGGTCGAGACCGAACTCGTCGTAATACGGCTGCAATGCCGCGCGCCAAGCCTGCTCTCTTGCGGGATCGGCGTCGGGCTGGCTGTGCGAAAAGAAATTGAGATTCACCGCCCGTGCGCCATGCGCTCGCACCACCTTCACCTCATCGCGCAGCGCTTGGGGCGTGAGTGAGGCACCTGGCAGCGACCCCAACGCACCTGCCTGACCGACCGCAATGGCGAGCGGGCTGGTTTGGAAGCCGGCCATTGGCGCCTGGATGATGGGAACGGACAAGCCCAGCCGCGCCATGAAATCGCGTGAGCTTTTGGTCAAGTGTTGGGAATGTTCCATGACGGATGGGAGTGAGGTCGGATGGGCGATGTTAGGGCGGCTGTTCTCTCTTGATGTTCAGCGAAGTTTGTCGATGGGCTTACGAACACAGATGAACTTTTATTACATTCTGATACTGTGGGGCACGCTTTCTACTGCATCATCGCGCCGTGCTACGCACTCCCATGAACATGGGGGTCAAAGAAAAAGCGTCGATTGCAATCAGCTCTGCTGGTAATCGGCGACTCGAGATTTGTTTTGGGAGGCTGAATTTGTCTACAGCTCGGATAGGCATCATTGGTGTGGGCCCGCGTGGCCTGACTGTCCTGGAGCGGATCGTCGCGCATGAAAGGCAGCGCAAATCCGCAGATCTTGAGATCCTTCTCTTCGACCCGAAACCGCCAGGTGCGGGGTGTCATGACCCCGAGCAATCGGACATTCATCTGGTCAATACCGTCGCCGGGCAATTGACCCAGTTCTCTGACGCTTCAGTGGTCGACGCCGGGCCCGTAATGAACGGCCCATCCTTCTACCAGTGGCTTCAGCAGCAGACCCAGATGGGCGTGATCCGCCCGCCTATCGAAGCACGGGTCTCGCCTGACGCGTATTACCCGCGAGGAATGTTCGGGCGCTATCTGCACTGGGCCTTTCGCTACATCACTGCATTGGCTCCGTCGCACGTGCGGATCATCTTCAAGCAAGTGAGCGTCGACAGGGCTCATCGCGACGATGAGCATGGGTGGATCCTGGAGACACCCGATGCCAAGGTCCGCGTCGACTATCTCTTCCTGACCACCGGGCATACCAAGCCCGCTATGCGCTCTCGACGCCCCGAGCTGCAATCGCTGTCGTTTCCGCGCGGCAGAGAGACGCAGATCGTGGACGATCCGTATCCCATTCAGCGGCAACTCGCTGCGGTCACCTCCGGCATGACGGTGGCAGTCGAGGGTATGGGGCTGACGGCTTTCGACGTGCTCGCGGAATTGACTGTGGGCAGGGGCGGGCAGTTCATGACCGACGTGACCACGGGTGAAATGCACTACGCGGCGTCAGGCGACGAACCGCGCATTGCCTTGTTCTCTCGTTCAGGCATTCCCCTCAGCGCACGCGCCATCAACCAGAAAGGGATCAGTGGCCAGTACAAGGCCCGTTTCCTTCATGCGGCCGGTTTGCGCGAGCTGCGCACGGTACGCAAGCTCGATTTCGTCGAGGACGTGTTGCCTCTGCTCGTTGCTGACATGGAGTACGCCTATTACGACGCCTACTTGCGTGGACGTGAAGGCCCTGCGTCGACCGTGGCGTTCTGCAAGCAGTTCGCTGCCACGCATGACGCTGAGCAGCGCAAGGCATTGGTTGCGCAGCACATACCGCCAGAAGATAGGTTCTCATGGGACCAGCTCGCTGCTCCGGTGCCTGCGCACGCCTTGAGCGGTCGAGAGGCTTTTGACCACTGGTTGTGGGACTATCTGCAACGCGATGTGCGAGAGGCTCGAAAGGGCAACGTCGATGGCCCGCTCAAGGCCGCCTGTGATGTGATGCGCGATCTTCGTGACAACCTTCGCGCGGCGATCGAATTCGGTGGCCTCACGGAAAGCTCCCATCAATGGGTGCTTTCGGAGTTCATGCCCATCATGAACCGGCTTGCGGTCGGCCCGCCGCTCAGCCGCATCAACGAATTGCTGGCGCTCATCAAGGCGGGCGTGGTTGAAGCGGACTACGGGCCAGGTGCCAGCTGCGCGTATTCCCAGCGTGGTGAACTGATGCGAGTTCGCGCTACGCGATGGGAAGGGCATTCCTCCGGCGAGGTAGATGTGCTGGTGAGGGCCAGGATCTCCATGCACAGCCCGAAGCAGGATGCATCTCCGCTCCTGCAGGGGCTGCTCGACGACGGGCATGTGCGGCTGTTCCACAACGGCAGCTTCCACCCTGGTGGGATCGACATCGACCGCAATCACAACTGGATTTCGGACGACGGGCGCATTGTCGAAAACGCATGGGCGCTTGGCATCCCGACCGAGGGCATCAAGTTCTGCACGTTCGTCGTGCCGCGAACCGGCGTCAATTCGACCGCACTGGTAGATGCTGGGCGGGCCGTTGCCCGGATGTTGTCGATGATCGGTGGTCGCGGCAGCAGCCGGTCGTTGGCACCTCCCAGCGTTCTTCCCACTGAGGAAGAGGCATCGGTCTTCGCGTCACTGTACGGCGCGCTGAATTGAGGTCCATGCAGGAAACCGCATTCAACCGCCTGAGCCTTGCGGGTCTATGCGCCACGATGATCGGAAACGGCATCGGGCGCTTCGCCTTCATCGCATTGATGCCCGCGCTTATTCAAGCTGGTTGGTTCAGCAAGGCCGAGGCGTCCTATCTCGGCGTGGCCACGCTGGTGGGGTACGTCATCGGGGCATCGATGTCGGATGCTCTTGCGCGCCAGTGGTCAAGCGTCACGCTGATGCGCGCCTCGATGCTCGTGTGCACGCTGAGCTTTTTCGCCTGTGCAATCGAGGGCGCGGGCATGCCGTGGTACTACCTCTGGAGAACGACGACAGGGGTCTGCGGTGCCATCCTCATGGTGCTCCCGGCACCGGCTGTGCTCCCTCAACACAGCCCGACCGTTCGTGGCCGCGCCAGTGGCGTGGTGTTCTCGGGCATCGGCTTGGGTGCGGCTGTTTCTGGCTGGCTGGTGCCGTTGCTGATCTCAGGGCTGGGTGTGGCGTTCGTCGTGGGAGGCACGACAACCGATGTGTTTGCGCTGCAAGGGGCGGCAGGTGCATGGCTCGGTATGGGCTGCGTGTGCGCAGCGCTCACTCTGCTGGCTTGGTGGCATTGGCCGACGGAGAAGAAGGACCCCGTCAATGCTGATGCTGCGCCGCAGGTCGCTGAGGAGGCGGCAGTGCTACCGGCCGAGATCAAGACGACCGTCGCCCTGATCCTGGCTGCACATGGGCTGAACGCGATCGGCTACTTGACGCACACCATGTTCTGGGTGGACTTCGTGGTGCGTGAACTGGACATGCCGCTGGCCACTGGTGGATTCTTCTGGGCCATGTTCGGCCTTGGCGCTGCGGTGGGCCCGATGCTCACCGGGGTGCTGGCTGACGCATTCGGCCTCAGACGCTGCCTGATTGCCGGTTTCGCCATCAAGGCGACGAGTGCCATTCTTCCGGTGCTGAGCCACAGCACGGCAGCACTTCTGGTGTCATCGTTGCTGATGGGCATCTTTACGCCCGGTATCGTCGCTTTGGTGTCTGCCTACGCGCTTGATCGAGTGGGGCCGGAGCACCACCGTAAGGCGTGGGGAATGGCCACATCGAGTTTTGCGATCGCGCAGGCGCTCGGCGGAGCACTGATGGCATTCGCTGCTGCTAGGCTGCAGTCCTATCATCCATTGTTCTGCGTTAGCGCGGCTGCGCTGGTGGGTTCAATCATCTGCGTTGCTTTGATTCGAGAATCATCAGTGCGTGAAGAGCCCATCGCCGAGCAAGCTGATTTTCCATGTCCAGCCGAAACCTCATCCAACAAGTCATGAGCAAGATGATCTTCGCCAAAACAACAGCCTTCATCGTCGGCGCTGCGCTGAGCCTCCTAAGCGGCGCGGTCTACGCGCAGATCCGCATCGGCCAGACTTCCGGCTTTACCGGACCAGTCGCTGCCTCGGTCGAGGAAATCAACGTCGGCGCAAAGCTGTACCTTGATCACGTCAATGCCGAGGGCGGAGTGGGAGGGCAGCAGATCGAGTTGGTCTCCTTCGACGACAAGAACCAGCCTCCGCTGACTCTTGAGAACGCCAAAAAGCTCGTTTCAGACCCCAAGGTTGTTGCACTCTTCCTGAATCGAGGAACGCCCCACACGCAGGCAATCATGCCGTTGCTGGCAGAGGCTCGTATTGCTCTGCTCGCTCCTTCTTCGGGTGCCATGGTGTTGCACAACCCGGTGAGCCCTTGGATATTCAACGTGCGGGCGACCTATCAGGCCGAAACAGAACGTCTCACCCGGCACCTCGGGATGGCGGGGGTCGACAAGGTTGGCTTGTGCTACGTCAACGACTCTTTTGGCTCCGACGCAGTGCAGGGGGCGCTCAAGGTCTTCAAAGAAGCAGGCAAGACCCCTTTGGTCAATGAGGCGATCGACAAGGCGAAGCCTGACTACACTGCCTGTGTTCAAAAAGTGCTGAGCAACAAGCAGCTTGGAGTCGTGATGATCGGCACACCTGTTTCCGTGGCCGCGGGCGTCAAGGCGCTCCGCGCTGCGGGTGGATCTACCGTGACTGTTGGGACCTTGTCGAACAACGCGGCCTCAGGCTTCGTGAAGGAACTGGGCAACCATGCAGCCGGCGTGATCGTCAGCCAAGTGTTCCCTTCAGAACGTCGTTTGGCCACACCAATGATTGCAGAAGCCGATCGCCTTGCTTCCGCAAAGAACATCAAGCAACTCACACCCGCAATGATCGAGGGTTTTGCCGCTGCGAAAGTTCTCGTCATTGGCTTGAAGCGGGCCGCCGCGGCAGACGGTAAGACTCCCATCACCCGCGCAGCATTCAAGCGAGCCCTTGAATCGATGAATCGTGTTGACATCGGTGGAGGGGTGGGGGGCATTGAGCTGAGCTACAGCCCGACGGATCACTCAGGGCTCGAATATGTGGATCTCTCATACATCAGCGAAGATGGGTCGTTCAGGCGCTGAGCTTGGCTTCTGTGCCCCATCTTGTTCTTGTGGCCGGCGCTGGGCGTTGGATAGCTTGCCGTCAGTTCCGCGGTTCCAGCGTTGGGCGGAGTGCGCGTGCCGTGTTGACTGTGAGAGAGGTGCTAACGCGCGCATCAGGTTGCATGGGCAGTCTCGCGTAGAATCTGCTTGATCTGCTCGGTGTCCCCTTGAGCACCCAATCTGCCCGTAGCTCAACTGGATAGAGCAGCTGCCTTCTAAGCAGCAGGTCGGGGGTTCGAGTCCCTCCGGGCAGGCCAGTAAGACGTTCTTCATGCGAGTGAAGCCCTGGATAAAGGCAGCGAGAAAAAACAAAAGCTGAGTGCTTGACAGGGTTTAAGAAAACAGGTC